>CAZSTW010000015.1:0-20446 GCA_964609845.1 uncultured Planctomycetaceae bacterium
CGACAGCGTCTAACCCATGTTTCGACGCGACACGGAAGTGCGACACGCACTAACTCGGGGTGAAAGCCAGGTCGCGTTCCAACAGGACGACGGAAGTATCGTCGTGCCGCCCCGATCCTTCCGTATAAGCTTCTGAGTCGTCAAACAGCGATTGAAGGGCCTGTTGTATGGAGAGGCCCGAACTGGAAAACATCGTCTGTGTGATGCCATCAACACCGAATTCGCCGGTTTTGGTCGGTTTGTGTTCCGGGAAGGCTTCCTGTAATCCATCCGTGTAGAACAACAGGCGGTATTTTTCGGGCAGCTTGTGGACAAAGGTGTCGTATTCGATATCGGGATAGATTGCCAGCGGCAACCCGGCTGCAGAGTCGACTTCGAGGGCCCGTATTTCGCCTGTAACAAGGTCCTGAACGAGTGGAATGGGATGGCCTGCCGATGTCCATTGGAGTTCGTTCGTGTCGAGTTGCAGCAGCCCGTAACAAAGCGTGATGAATCCACCCTCTTCATTCACAACAGAATGCTGGCAGAGCTGATTGTTGATTTCAGCGACGAACGCAGCCGTATTCTTATAGCGTTGGGTTCTGATCATTCTAACCAGCGTGTGCATCACCATGATCGACATGGCAGCTTTCATTCCATGGCCAGAAGCATCGCCGACCAGAAGAACAATATGGTTGTCGCCGAGTGTGAAAACATCGTAGTAATCGCCACCCGCCATGGTCACAACTCGCCCGCCTGCCACCCGGATCTGTGATGGTTCATAGCGAGCAACGATCGTACACCCTTCCGGTGCATCAATTTGAGCCGGGATCATCGATTCCTGAAGTTTGCGCACCGACTGGACTTCTTCGCGAAGCTTTTCGGCAACCTGCTGGTCTCGCATCGCCCGGACTGCATCGACAGCACTTTCCAGGACGGCCAGCAGCATGAACATGTAGTCCCCCTGCTCATCGCGGATCGCATAGGCACTCATGCCGTTCGTCATAAATCGGACAACTCGATAAACATCCCCGCTCTGGCAGGCGCCAACGATCGGAAGGTCAGGCCAGTTCCGCTTGATCTTTTTGAACGTCTCAAATCCCGTTTCGACATCGGGTAGCGTGATCGAGAGAAACAGGACATCCCACGGAAGTGTAGAATCAAGTTGGGCTGTTAACTCATCGCAACCCAGCGCGACAGTGACATCATGGTCGCCAATTCCCAAATACATTCCGAGCAGATCTGCCTGCTCGGGGTTGTCCCAGCCCACCAGAATTCGCATCGAAAACTTTCCATCTTCTGTGAAATCACTCAACGCCCGAGTACCGCCAATGCGGAAGCTGGGGGGAGGGAATCAAGAACCACCAGTTCGCTAGTCTGGCCAATTTTCACGCAGGTCGCAACTGAATGTGAAAAGACTTTGATGCGATCACGTGCCGTCAGTTAGTTGCGGGGGGGGGCTGATATCGGAACTGTGCGAGAATGGACACGATGGGCTCGGACAACTCGGAAGGTGGCCTCGTTATAATGCCGACTTCAATTCGACCTCGCTGAGTGGTGGCGACACCGTTCGATGCGAAGTGCGACGCGATTCTATGCGAAGTGAATGGTGCGGAATTCTTTCTCCTGATCAAGGCGATTCGAGGGATGCGATTCAGATTGGAAACAATCGTGGAAGAATAAATGGCTGGATCATTGTCAGTTCAATTTCTGGTCGGTGCATCAGGATTGAAGGCAACTAAGTCACTACGATCTTCGCGAAAAGGAATCATGCATGACGTGGCATCAAACCCTGTCCGTGCGACTGGTTCTGGTCCTGAGCATGCTTGGGTGTTGCCTGGGTTGCGGTAAGTCAGACCCGTTACCATCGCAATCGTCGGCCACGTTTCCGTCGGATAAGCAGGCGCTGCGGCCGGCCATCGACGACCAGTCGAACGGAGCCACGGCCCCTACGGCCCCTACGCCAGTAATCAAACTTGCGACTCCGCCCGGATGGACGAAATCTGAGACGAGACCGTTACCGACCGACGACCACGGATTCACCGTTGCTTACGAACATGAATCGGGAGCGGCGGTGACTTTGTATCAATTCACGCGTGGACTGAATTCGATTCCTGACGACGTGACATCTGAACCGGTCCGGGAAGAAATGAATCGAGCCAGGCGAGGGATCGAGCAGTCTGTAGAACTGGGGTATTACCAGTATGCGAAACTCTACACATCCGATACGGTGGCGCTGGGTGACTCCAACCGGAAGGCACTTTGGGCTCAATACCATCTGACAATCGACGAACTCAAAGTTGTGTCAGATATCTACGTCTGGTCGTATGCCAACACGTTCTTCAAGTTGCGGTGCACGAGTCGCTCTGAAGATGTCGTTTCCAATCACGAAGTCCTTGGTCCACTGCTGACGTCGCTGGGGTCACCCGAGATTTCAACAGGTGAATCGCGAACGGATCCGTGACTATCCGCGCGGATGGCAGCGTTCGTGAATTGTCTTCAGGCGACTATGTTCGACCTGTGTGTAGATCTGTGTCGTGCGAATGCTGGCGTGACCAAGCAATTCCTGCAGGGCTCGGATTTCTGCACCGCGAGCCAGCATATGGGTTGCAAAGCTGTGCCGTAACGTGTGCGGGCTGATTTCGCTGCTGCCACCGATCCTGGCGGCATAACGTTTGACGAGTTTCCAGACGGTAATCCGGCTCAGCGTTTTTCCACCGCGAGAGACCAGTAGTGGTGACGATTGTTCGCTTTCGCGCGCCAACAGGGGACGCTCATGCGTCAAGTACGCTTCCACGGCTGCTCGGGCGACAGGGTTGAGCGATACCATGCGTTCTTTGTTTCCCTTACCGTGACAACGGCAATAGCTTTCCTCCAGCCGGATGTCCCGCAGCGTGATGGCACAGACTTCCGAGGCTCGGCATCCCGTCGCATACATCAGCGCCAGCAAAGCTCGATCCCGTAGCGGATAACGGTCCTGTCGTGTCGGTGCGGCGATCAGTTCATCAACTTTCTCGGGGCTCAGAACCTTCGGAAGATGCTGCCAGAGCTTGGGAGAATTGACCAGTTCCACGATACTCTCGGGAATGACTCCTTCGAGTACGAGGTATCGGAAAAACATCTTGATCGAAACCAGGTGCCGTGCCACGGACGTAGCGGCATAGTTGCGATCTCGCAGGAATTCCAGGTAATCAGTAAACAGCTTAAGTTCGATCTGCTGAATTCGGGCCGGGCCGTGAGTCCGGTACCATTCTGAGAATTGCGTCAGATCTCGCTGGTATGCGATGACGGTGTTGTCGCTCAGGCCGCATTCCGCCCGCAGATAATTCATAAATCCGGCAAGATGCACACCAGGGTCTGCGGGACGTTCACTCGCAGATGCGGCAGGGCCAGCAGGGCGTTTACGCGGCGGCATACAGCAATCCTTGTCTGGTACGAAACTTCCCAACAAAGTGGTATCGGCGGATGTTCCGCCAAACCTTAAAAGCGTGTGCCAGAATTCCGAGAATCAGGTTCCTTCTGAATCTGATGCGAGCAAACACGTCGAGCATTCCTGTTTTGAGTGGTTGCTCGAATTGGAACGAAGACTGAGTTTACGACCTGGGCGACTTGGCAAAATGCTGCTCAACTGCCGTCAAAAGAGGATTAATCGTATACTTCTGGATGTTGTGTGGAGGTTTCCAGGCTCGCCATTCGTGACCGCCATGTTCAGTCACCTGAATCTGGTCGACGCGATCAATCCAGCCCAGAAAGATGACCAGAGTCTTTTCGACTCGTTCCGAACCAAAACGCGGTTCGATCGGATAGTACATTTCTTCGAAACGAAATTCCGGGTCCAGTGTTACCCGGTCGATCGCGACGCCTGTTTCTTCCCACATTTCCCGTAAGGCACACTGAATTTCGGATTCACCCGATTCGATATGACCTTTGGGCAGGTCGAAACGATGCGAATGCTTCATCAGCAGGAACGATAATTCAGGAATCCTGCGAAACAACAGCACTCCGCACGATTTGACCTGACGCATTCTCGGCCTTTCCTCTGTCTCTCCAATTGGCCCCGGTCGGCTCTGTCCATGAAAATTTGCTCAAACTCACGTAGCCTGGCACCAGCCTGGTCTGCCAGAATCGTCGAGTTCGCATCACGCACTACAGTTACCCGTATCGCCCCGGTATTGCAACAAAGCCAGCAATCCGATTCATGCGGGTCGCCGTTTTTGAAACGTCAACCCGTTTTTGTTGATTCTACCAACGGGGCGATTTTGGATTTCCCTTCCCCAAAAGCCGAATTTGAGATTCGACCGGGGCAACTCACTCGACCCGGTCGAGGAGCGATTTGAGTTTCTCAAGTGCTCTGGCCCAAAGCATCTGGGCTGCGGGGCGCGTTCGCCCCATCAGTTCAGCCACTTCGTCAAACGGAAGTCGCTGCAGGTTCCGCAGAATAATCACTTCACGGTAATCTTCGGGAAGTTGATCGATCGCCTCGGCCAGACGCAGTTCGTTCTCGTTATGAATGGCCAGCTGACTCGGACTTTGATCGGGCGCGGGGAGATCTATTCCTGGGCCTGAATCGTGGAGGTTTCCTGCCAGTGAAACTTCACGCCGGACGGCCCGTTTATCTGCAGTTCCATAGTGACGTGCGGCATCGCAGGCGTTGTGGTTCAGGATTTGCCGTAGCCACGCGAGCCATTCCTGATCGCTCTCGCCCTGAAACCTGTGAAAATCGCGATGGGCGTCGAGCATTGTCTGCTGAACCAGATCTGACGCATCCACCTTGGTACGCAACCAGGGCTGTACGTTCGCTCGAGCGATCAAACCGAGGTAGCTGCGGCAGGCCGCGAACAGACGCTCGCGCGCGGCAGGATCCCCGGCCCGGGCTTTGACCAGACATTCACGGACGACCAGCGAAGAAGAGGTGTCGGACATCGGTTTGGGACAATTCCTGTTCCGTAAATCGGCAGATTCTGCTACAGGATGCCCCATTCGAGGGCCAGTTTCCAGTGGGGTGGCGGGAGATTACTTACCGAATCGCCCAAGTCTACCCTGTCTGGCAGGGTGTTTGGGGCGGGGCTTCGACAACGTTGTGTGATGGTTCGGAATGATTGGCATTCTGCACGGCCTTGTCGAAGTCTCCAAGACCGTGGCACCCGAGGCTGACACAGATCCTGTCACGGGAAACGGAAAAGGCATCGTCGATATCCACGGAAGGATGACATGTTGCAGCAGGGATCGAGCCGCTATTGGCTGGTGGTGGGGTTGTTTCTGACGTTGAATGCTGGAGGGCTGGTCTGGATTCGCCACGCCTGGGATCCACGAGGAACGCGCCTTGTCACGCTGGATGTGACGCCGCAAGCCCCCGCGAAAACCGCTACGAATTCTGCTGCCGATTCCAAAGTGGCAGAGACGTCGAACGAGTCTGCCGTCCCGGCGGTCAAAGATGCTCCGAAGGTCGTACCAGTCGAGTCTCCCAAAACTGTGCGGACGGCACATGTTGTGGACTGGTTACCCGTCTCGAACGAGACGAGTGCTTTGGTTCCCGAAAACGTCGTCCCCGGCTTTGAGCGGACATCCTCGGCAAGTTTCGATTCCGCCGAACGACTGCTGGCGGTGTTTGATCGGCCGATAGTTAACGAAGCGGAACTCAATCGCCCATTGGAACGGTCCCCTTTTCACATTCAACCGAAAGTCGCAGGGCATTGGCGCTGGACGTCAACCGACCGCCTGGCGTTTGTGCTCGACAATCCGCTGCCCGCAGGTCGCAAGTTTGAAATCACCGCGGCCGTCGATTTCAGCACACAAATCCCCGCAGAACTTGATGCTGCTTCGCGCACATTCCAATTCAAAACCCGGGCGCTCGAATGGACTGGTCTGACGTTGCAGAGCAGTGATCGCGAATGGGCGACCATGGAGTTGCAGTTCAATCAGCCTGTGATTCCCTCCGACTTGATGCGAGCGATGCTGGTGACGGATGCCAGGTTCCCGGTGGGATCGGGAAGAATCAATTCGCGATCTGAAGAACTCAATCCGTTCGAAAGCTCTGACGAGAAAGCCATTCCCTTTGAATCCGAAGTCTTGACGAAAGAGGCTTCGACGAAAATGGTCGTGCGAACGAAGCGGATTTCATTTGCGAACTCGTCAGGCTCACTCAAAATTGTTCTGGATGCAACATTGACGGGCGCCGGTGCCGATCTGTCGCTGGGTCAGGTCACAACTCGTCAAATCGCGCTGCCAAAGAATTTCACATTCGTCCGCAGCCACGTCGAAATGGGCTCCTTCAATAGCGATGCCACCGTTCAGCTCTATTTCTCCTCGGGATTGTCGGCAGATCAGGAACGTCCCAAAGTCAAAGTCACGCCAGCCGTTGACGACTTTCACGTCGAATTCACCCCAAACAAGGACGGGGCTGATCGGTATGCATACGGTCCGGGAATCGTCGTGCGTGGCAAGTTCTTGTGCGGACAGCAGTATTCGCTGACACTTCCACCGACGTTGCTGGCCCACAATGGTCAGACACTGGGAAACATTTCTCCAGTAACGATTCGAATCCCGCATCGACCGGCCGATCTGGAAATCGCTGCCGGGCAAGGAATTCTCATTCCTGACGGCAATCTGACACTCGACCTGAAATGTGTGAATATCGACGGAGTTCGACTGAGTGCCTCGCGGCTGCATGCGAACAACCTCGCAGGATTTCTGCAGGGACGGAACGATGCCGCGACGATGAGAAGTATTGTCCAGGAGCGGGTCCGCAGTCTCGACCTGACGAAAGATGAACCGCAAACCATCGGCCTCGACCTGCGTCAACTCCTGGGACCAAATAAGGATCAACCCGCACAGGACTCGTCGGGGCCACTCCATCCTGAACCACGAACCGGTCTGTATCGGATTGCCGTTGCTGATACAAATCAGTACTGGAATCGCGATACCGCGACGGTTGCAATCTCTGACTTGGGGTTGACCGCCAAGCGAGGTCGCAATCAGTGGCTGGTCTGGGTGCTCTCATTGCGGACGGCGACACCGCTGTCAGGCGTGACAGTCACGGCCCGCTCGTATAACAACCAGATCCTCGCGCAGACCACCAGCGATGCTCATGGAATCGCGACGCTGAACATTCCCGATAATCATCCGGATGGACAGGCGTGGTTGCTGACGGCAGAGCGCGAAGGTGATTTGAATTATCTGTTGCCAGACCAGCACGCCTGGATGAATGACTCCGTCGACCAGTCGGGACGCCCCTGGCCGAACAACTATGAAGCGATGCTTTATTCCGAACGAGGTGTCTATCGCCCCGGTGACACGGTCCATCTGACAGGAATCTTGCGTGATCGACTGGGCCATCGGCCACCTCCATTCCCGTTGACCGTCAAAGTGATTCGACCGGATGGACGTGTCGTTGCCGACCTGCCATGTCAGCCTGGTGCGGAGTTGCAGGGAACTTTCCACGTCGAGTTTCCGTCGAGTGCAACGGGGCAGACGGGTATTTATCGGTTTGACGTCACGATCCCTGGCTCGCGTGAAATCCTCGGCTCAACGACAGCTCAGATTGAGACGTTTGTCCCAGTCCGGATCGCCGTGAAGGCGGAACCGATTAAGACACGTTTTGTTCAGGAAAATCCTGTCGTTCAGGTATCCGGCCGCTATCTGTTCGGACAGCCTGCGGCGGGACTGAATGCGATCGCCACTGGCACATGGTCTCGAAAGCCGTTCACATCCAAAAAACATCCGGGATACCAGTTTGGAGATTTCAGTGGTCGGAACCAGCTTTCGATTACTGAAGTCAGCGGAACTCTCGATCAAGCCGGGGAAGCGACGCTGTCGTTTGATCCGCCACAGGATCCTCATCCCGGCCTCTGGTCAGCGCACGTCACGGCAACGGTCACAGAGATCGGGGGGCGGTCTGTCTCTACTGCAACGACGGTCGAAGCAGATACTGCAGGGATCCACCTGGGAGTAAAACTGCCTGAAAACCGCGTTGTCGTTGTTGGTGAACCGACGAAGATGGAATGGGTCGTTCTTGACGCCACGGACGAACAGGCCGACTCACGGTCACTGGAACTTTCACTCGTCCGAGTCGATTACGACACAGCGATCGAACAGATCAACGGGCGTCCCGTCTGGAAGACGATTGAACGGTTGATTGAGATCGAATCGCCGAAAATCGCTGGCGACACTTCTGAAGGGACAGTGGAGCTGACCTGTCCCAATCCCGGGCGATACCGGCTGCGGTTGGTTGATCCGGAATCGCGATCTGCAACGCAAGTCGAATTCTATGCCACGACAAACCGGTCTGACCGAATCGATGTTCCATTACAGCAACCAGAGCAAATCGATCTTGTTCTGGACCGGGCGAAATACCAGCCGGGCGAAATGGCGCGAGTCCTCGTACGATCTCCATTTGCCGGGCGATTACTACTGACGCTGGAGGGTGATCGAGTTTACGACCAGCAGACGCATTTGCTTGAAACCAACTCGCAACTGATCGAAGTCCCGATCCCGGCAGAATTACGAGGGGGAGCCTATGTCACCGCGACCGTGATTCGGGCAATTGATCCCAAGCGCGCCGACTGGTTGCCTCATCGTGCCTATGGACTGGCTCGACTTGTCATCGATCGAGATTCACGCTCATTGCCGATCAAGCTTGAAGCAGCGACGACTGCCTTGCCTGGATCACTATTGAAAGTACGCGCCCAGGTCGACTGGGCTGCTGAACCGGGACAGCCAGAACCTGCTGCCGGACAGTTTCAAACGGGCGGTACAGCCGCTCCAGTCGTGCACGTGTGGGCAGTCGATGAAGGGATACTGCTGACAACTCGCTATGCCACACCGAAGCCGCTGGACTTCTTTCATGCCCCGCGCAAGTTGGGGGTGAGTTCCTCCGACATTTATAGCAGTTTGCTCCCTGATCATCTGCGTCCCGCCAACATGACCCGGATCGGGGCAGACAAAGGTGATGACGAAGAGGGTGAAGTCGATGCGAATCGACGTGGCCCTGTAGATACACCACGTAAGGCTCCGACCGTTGTCTGGCGTACTATTCAAACCGTTGGGGATGATGGTTCGCTACAGATCGACATCCCCATTCCGCAATTTACTGGCGGATTGCGACTGATGGCGGTCGCCGTACATGGGGATCGATATGGTTCGATCGACCAGCGCGTGACGGTAACTTCTCCTCTGCTCGTTGAAACGACCTGGCCACGCTGTGCAGCTCCGAATGATCAGTTCCGTGTCCCGGTCAAAGTATTCAATACTACGAATGACCCGCTGGATGTTCATCTCACCACCGTCGTCGCTGGTCCTGTCAGCGTAAAAATGGCGAAGGCCGATGCCATGGAGCCGGTGACGGTAAAGATCCCTGCAAATTCATCGACCATTCAGTGGTTGAATGTGACAGGCCTGGGACTGGGGACGGCAACTGTTCGTGTTGACGCAACAGCGACTGCCCCTGACACTACGTCACTGACAGCGTACTCCGAGTCGAGTCTGCCCATTCGATCTGCCACGCCGCTGGATAGTGAAACCACCGTCGAGCGGCATCGGGTGGGTGAGCCCGTCACGCTGAAGCCTGCGGAGGGCTTCCAGGAAGAATCAACGCGTGTTTCACTCGCGATCAGCGGATTACCATCCATGGACTTGAGTCCTGCGGTCGATTCCCTGATCGACTATCCGTATGGATGCGGCGAGCAGACATCCAGTCGGATCTATGCACTGGTTGCGGCATTGAGCTGGATGGACGCCGATCCGAATTCAGACGTCGATGCCTCGCGCAAAAAGTTTGTTTCTCAACTGATTGACGCAGGGATTGTTCGGCTGTGGTCCATGCAGAACCGCAATGGCGGGATCGGCTATTGGAATGGCGGTCCGACCGAAGCCTGGATCTCGGCCTATGCCGCAGGTGCTGTCGTCGCCGCACGTGATGCCGGACGGACGATCGATCCACAGTTCCTTGGGGAACTGGGGAAATATCTGGAGAGTGCCCTGGATGGTCAGGGTGGCATCGAAATCGATGACAACAGCCGGGCCTTCATCTGCCGCATTCTTGCATCCATCGACAAACCGAAGCACGGCTGGATGTCGCGACTCTCGGACCGGATCGAATTCCTTGACGCCGAAGGGCGCAGTCATCTGGCGGCCGCATGGATTCGGCTGGGACGTAAGGATCGTGCCCTCAGCGTTCTTCCCCCTGAGACATTCCGATTGACCGCCGTTTCAAACTCAGCAGGCCGGATCACATCTCCGATTCGACAGGATGCCAGCCTGCTGCAGGTGCTGGTGGAACTGGACCCGCAGCATGCGATGATTCCTGGCCTTGTCGCTCGAATTCAATCGACGCGCAAGAACCAACTCTGGATGAACACTCTCGAAAACGCATCGGCTGTGACCGCGTTGTCTCGCTATCGAGCAATTGCTCCTCCGAAGAATGACTTCGCAGGTACTGTGCAATGGGGGACAGACAAGAAGCCGTTCACTCACAATTCCACACTGCTTGAGCGACGGTCCGGTGAAGCGGAACCAATCACGATCACAACAGAAGGAAGCGGCGAGTACTACGTCGTGCGAACGACCGAAGGATTGAGGACTCAGCGTGAGGTTGTTGCTTACGACCGTCAATTGAAAGTGCGCCGTAAGTGGCTGGATCGGACCGGAAAAGACGTTGACCCAGCGACACTGAAGGTCGGTGACCTGGTGACTGTTGAAATTCAGGTTTCGACAAACGCAGGCAATTCGATCCCGAATGTGGCGATTGTCGATGCTTTGCCCGGCGGACTGGAAATCGAAAACCCACGCCTGGCAACATCCGCCACACCGGATGCCCCCAGTGTTGGACGAGCCGACCACTTCGAGTTTCTGGATGATCGAGCAGTCCTGTTCACGACCGTTCATCGTCATGTGCAGTTCTACCGTTATGCGGTTCGCGTCACGACGCCTGGCCGGTTTGAATGGCCGCCGATCCAGGCTTCGTCGATGTACGATCCGTCCGTCGCGAGCATTCATGGGGGTGGCAACGTCGTCGTGCTGGCCCGTGACGAAGCGGTTGACAACGTGGCAGAAAGGCCCGAGGACAATGCCCCGAATCGCAATTGATTCGCTCGACGATCCTCGTGTGCAGATGTATCGACACCTGAAGGCGAGTAACCTGCTGCGCGATGGACATCTGTTCATCGCCGAGGGGACTCGCCTGGTCGAACGGCTGCTGGCCAGTGATTACGAGACGGAATCGGTCTTGATCGCGGAACGTCGCGAAGAAGAATGGGGGCCAAAGATCCCTGCCCACATTCCGTTGTACGTCATCCCGCAGTCGGTTGGCGAACAATTGACGGGGTTTAACTTCCACGTCGGCGTGCTCGCCTGCGGAGTTCGAAAACCACCCCGGACGATCGATGAAACGATACCGCGCGACAACACGTCCCTGACGGTGGTGATCTGTCCGAATTGTGACAACCCGGAAAACCTCGGAGCGATCATCCGAATCGGCAGTGCGTTCGGCATCAATGGACTGCTGCTGGGCCGCAGTTGTTGTGATCCCTTTTCCCGTCGGGTGCTGCGAGTCTCGATGGGAACCGCTTTTCGGCTGCCGATCATTGAGTCGACTGATCTCGAACGGGATGTGGTGCGGTTACGCGAGGAATGGGGCGTCGAACTGGTCGCCACGGTTCTCGATGAATCGGCCTCGCCATTATCGAAAGCAACACGCGGACCGCGCACTGGTCTGCTGTTCGGAAACGAAGCGGATGGTCTCGACAGTCACTGGCAGGGGCTTTGTGATCGTCGCCTGACGATCCCGATGCGGCTTGGAACAGATTCCTTGAATGTGGCCGTCGCCGCAGGAATCTTTCTGCATCACTTTTGCGAGTGAAATTGCGAACATCGTCAGAATCGATACTGTCGACGGAAATCCGTTGCTCATTCGAAATCGCCAATTGACAGCGGTCCCACACCGTCCTTAGCGTGGACGTTGTCGGGCAAGCGAAGCATGTGGAATCCATTCCATGTGCATTCAGGAAATGCGAGATTGAGTAAGAGGATTTCAGTCATGCTGGTACGGACGAATTGCTGGAAAATGGCGGCTGCGGTGGTGTGTCTGTCCATCTCGGTCGGATCTGCTGCTGAGCCACTCGTTCAGGACTTCGATGGCTGGAAAATTGTCATTCGGCCCGATGCCCAGCGTCAGGCGGAAATTGTCCCACCCCCTGCCCCAGTCCCGGCACAGGCCGCAATTCCACTGGCTCCACCTCCTCCTCCTACGATCAAGTCCGAGGTTCATCGAGGTGCCATCGAAATGGCAGCACTGCTGCAGATCCAGGAACCCGCACCGGCCAAGCCTGTACCGCTTCCCGGACCTGATCCGGTTGTTAAACTCTCGCCCCAGCCCGCAGCACCCGTTGCGATCCAGGGATTGCCATCCATCTCGCCAGGGGAATCATCAGACTGCTGTGATCCGACCCCGACAGTGATGCCACCTGCGGGAATGGTCGATCCCCGGTATCTCTCGCAAATGTACTCCGAGATTTATCGTTCCATTCCATTCAATCGAGCGGAATACGATGCAAACCCCAGCTATCGGCATGACACTGCTGTGGAGTTTCTGTTCGGCAAGATGCGACCGACCGTGATTCATCGCGGTTCGACGAACGTGTATCACCATTATCCGAGCGGCTATGGCGTCCCCTATGTTTATGGAGGACTGGGCTACGCCTATCCGCCACTTCAACTGGTGATTCCAGGCGTGGGCTTGCGAGTTCATCGTTCCTACTGATGGCCGCACAGATTGCGATGGCCCGCTTTGCCGTCATGAACGGTTGGCGGGAAACGAAGTTCAGTGATTGTTATTGCCCGAAGAAAACGGCCGTCGACCATTTCCGATCGCGAGAAATCCGCTGAGCGAAAGTGGTTCCGTCCTTCCTGTTTCTGAGAACTTTCCCTGGTGCGAACATCATTGCTTGACACTCTTGTCACGAACTTCCTAGAGTTCTCGGTGCATTGCTCATGATGTGGCAATGATGTTTCAGGAGCTACGAAAGCCCCACGCTGCATTCAGTGCGACGGAGGGGTTTTTTGTTTCCATCGTCGGGGAAGTTCATGTCAACGTCGATCCGTTCTCTGGTCCCAATTCTGGGGCTGGTTCTCGTGGTGGGATGCCATAAGGCACCCGAAATCACTTCGTTCGTCGACAATCCGCAGATGAAATCTCTTCCTGCCGAGATTCAGGATGGGATTCGAAAATTCCTGCTGGAACATTGCGGAACACCTTCGCATCCGCGTAACTACGTCGAAGGGGTTCCCGACACGAAGGCGGAACGACGGCTGGAACTTGGCAAACAGATTTATACTCGACGATGCGTTCAGTGTCACGGGACGTCGGGCGATGGAGCGGGGCCTCAGGCCGCTTACCTGTATCCCCGTCCGCGTGATTATCGCAAGGGGATCTTCAAGTTCATTACCACTGGTTACGGCAACAAGCCGGTCCGCGAAGATCTGATCCGGACGATCAAGCAGGGGGTCTCAGGGACATCCATGCCGTCATTCCACCTGTTGAAGGATCCTGAGATTCAAGCAGTGGTCGATTATGTCCTGGCGCTCACTCATCGCGGCGAACTCGAGTATCAGCTGGCTCTTGATCATGAATCGGAAAGTAAGTTCGATCCTGAAGTCGGCAAAGAAGCCATCACGCTGATCAAGGGCCGTTGGGCGGAAGCGCAGGGTCTCGTTTTCAATCCGCTGTCGCCACAGCCGGTCTTCACACCCGAGCATATCGCTGCGGGCAAGGCTGCGTTCCTGACCAAGGGTTGTGCGAAGTGCCATGGAGAGGATGGGCGAGGCCAGACGCCCGACAATCTGGGCGGAAAACTGGTCGACAAGGATTGGGGCACCCCGACCCGTGCTGCTGACCTGACGTCCGGGATGCTTCGCGGTGGTCAGCAACCGCTGGCAGTTTACCGCCGGATTTTTGGTGGTATCAACGGGACGCCGATGCCCGAGTTCCGACGGGAACTGGCTCAAGACCCCGAGATGGCATGGAACCTGGTTGCGTACGTCCTGCATGTCTCTGGCCGTCGCCGTGCTGGTGAACAGCCCCCATCTGGCAGTATTGCTCCTTACATTACGACCCTGAGTACTGCTCAGCCCAAGTCGGATCAACCGGAATAACTGGCGCGAGGTAACCGAACCGTGGATCATAACACCGTGCCCGCAAAACAGCAGGAATTCGAAGAGCTCAAGTTGCGAGTGGCGCAGCTTGAACGCGAGTTATCAGAAGCTCAGTCCGAAGTGGTCTGGAAGCCGACGGAGTTCTACGCTGCATATTATGCGACGACGGGCTTCCTGCTGGGTGGCGTGGCCGCGCTGATTGCTCTGCTGGTCAATATGCTCGGGGCTCCGCTGGCTGGACGGCATCCGCTGGAGCTGATTCGCGTTTATCTCACTTTTCCGCTGGGCGAGAAGGCGCTGCAGCTGGCAACAGCGGGTGCGAAGAATCAGGCTGTTGACGACAACCTGCTGCTGATTTTTGGCTGCTGCCTCTACATCGGAACCGGCATGATCCTGGGCATTTTGTTTCAGCTCGCGATTCAGAAATTCGCGCAACCGCCAACTCTCGCCAAGCGGCTCGTTGTTGGGTCTGTGCTGGCAATCGTTGTCTGGGCCGTGGCTTTCTACGGAATCCTCAGCTGGCTGCAGCCAATGCTGTTCGGGGGGAACTGGATCGTCGACCCCACCCACCTGCCGATCTGGGTGGCTGTGGGAACACATCTGATTTTCGGATGGGCGATGGCGCTGCTGGCACCTTTGGGTGAGTACACCCCGTACCGTCGAGTTGGCGACGCTTGAAACGCGTGAGAATTGGGTTTCAGAGACTTGAGCGGACGTGAGACGAATCGCTGAATGACACGAACCACTGATTGGGTTCTGGAGCAAGTATGAATACGGAATCGGTTTCAACACCATTGCCACGACACGACGACCTGGTCGATGAACGACTGGTCAGCTTGTACTTCGTCACGGCACTGGCTTATCTGTTCATCTCGATGATGGGTGGATTTCTGATGGCACTGCAACTGGTGCACATGAATCCGCTGCGCGGCATCGAACTGATGTCACCAGGCCGCTGGCGTATGATCCATACGAATGCGGTTGCCTACGGATGGCTGGCGAACGCGTTTCTCGGTGCCCTGCACTGGGCCGTTCCCCGTCTGACGCTGCGGCCGGTCTTTCACAAAGGACTTTCGTATCTGATCTACGGGGCGTGGCAACTGGTTGTCCTCAGCACTGCAGTCGGAATTCTGCTCGGTGAAGCTCAAGGCCTCGAATGGGGTGAAACCCCCGTCTGGATTGACCCGGTTGCTCAGCTTGGCCTGTTGCTGGTGGCGATCAACTTTATGGCTCCCATCGTCAAGATGAAGGGGCCGATGTATGTCACCCTGTGGTACTTCATGGCGGCATTCATCTGGACCTTTCTGACGTATGCGATGGGGAACTTTATCCCTCAATACTTCCTGTGCGGTTCCAGTGCCGGGGCCGTCGGGGGCTTGTTCATCCACGATCTGGTCGGCCTGTTCGTCACGCCACTCGGTTGGGGATTGATGTACTACTTCGTACCGATCCTGCTCAAGAAGCCGATGTGGAGCCACGGATTGTCGCTGGTCGGATTCTGGGGACTCGCCTTCTTCTATCCGCTGCAGGGGATTCACCACTTCCTGTACACCCCGATTCCAATGTTTCTGCAGCACGGTGCGATCGTTTCGACCATCGCAGTGGAAATGGTGGTCATGACCGTTGTGATCAACTTCTTCGTGACACTGAAAGGGACCGGGCGGGCCTTCTACGACAACATGCCGCTGCGATGGTTCTATACGGGAATGGTCTTCTACTTCCTGACCTGTCTGCAGTGTGCGTTTCAGACGACATTGCCATTCCAGGCCCTGATTCACTTCAGCGACTGGGTTGTCGGACATGCTCACATGGTGATGTTCGGCGTCTTTTCGATGTGGCTGCAGGGAATCATGATTTATCTGTTCCCACGTATCTTCAAGACAGACTGGTACAGCAAGAAGCTTTGTGAATACCACTATTGGCTGTCGGCCGTGGGCCTGTTTGTGATGGCCGCCGACCTGATTCTGCTGGGGGTCTTCCAGGGTTTCTGGTGGGCTTCGCTGGAAACGTGGGAAGTCTCGGTCGATGGATCGCAGCCCTTCTGGATTCTGCGCCTGGTCGCCGGGTTGTCGATGGTGGGCGGGTTCCTGGCCTTCGTCGTGAATATCTATCAGACGTGGCTGAAGTCGAAGCGTGTGGCGACCACGAGTGCAGCCTGACTGGAAATAACGCGGTAACGACAACGTTTCCGAATGTTCGTGATGACTGGATCAAATCATGTTTGAAAGTAAGTCGGGTGTCCTGCTGATCGCCGGGCTGTTTTTCTTCGGGCTGGCGTTCGTATCGAACGTTGTGGTGCCGGTCATCATGTACCGCGATCTGCCAGAGAAGACGGCACTGGAAGTCGTGAATGGCAATCTGCGGTACCAGTTTGAAGACCTCGCCCGGCGCTATCCCGATGAATTCAAGAAGGCGTTTGGTGAACCACCGGCCAGCGAAACCGAACAGCAGAAGTGGTGGAACGAAAAGTGTGCGGAAGCGCTCTTGGCTGGCCGCAAGATTTACGTCGGTGAAGGTTGCTGGCACTGCCACAGCCAGTTCGTCCGTCCTGTTTCCAACGAAGATAAACGCTGGGGTCCGGTTTCTGAATCGAAAGAATACCAGAACGAACTGCAGCGGCCGGTTCTGTTCGGAACGCGACGTGTCGGTCCAGATCTCAGTCGTGAAGGGGGACGCCGGTCCAACGACTGGCATGCTGTCCACTTCTTCGAACCCAAACGGCTGTCTGATAAATCGCCAATGCCGGGTTATCCCTGGTTGTTCGATGGCTCGCCCGATAAACCGAACCGCCGGGGACTGGTGCTGATTGCCTATGTGCAATGGCTCGGTTCGTGGCTGGAAAGCTACCCCTATTTCGAACAATATGAACAATCGCCGCTCAAGGACATTCCCGTTGCGGAAACAAAGCCGGATGATGCCGCGGCCAAATAAAGAGAGAATTGTGACACTTGCCGAAGCCGTGCCAGTGTCTTGCTGATCAGGAAAGGGGATCAACGATGTCCACAGCCGCAGTCCAGAAGAACCGCCGTCATCATCTGATTACGGCTCTGCTCGCATTGGCTGTCCTGACCCCCAGCCTGTACGGATTCGCTGGCAAGTTCATCGAGTTCATTCACATCTACCGTGGGGAATCGGACGGCGTGTTTGCGATTACGCCGATTTTGAATTATCTGTTGGCGAGTGTCGGGTTTTTCTGTCTGTTCTGCTGGGCCATGATGCAGGGGATGTTTCACAACGTTGAAGGTCCCAAGCAGGTGATGCTGGACAACGAAGCTCGCCTGGATCAGGCCCCGTAGCATCGGCGACGCCATGAACTGCGATTACTGCGGCCTGCCCGTTTCTGGATGGAAATCGAGCGACGATACCGAGCCTCAGTACTGCTGCTACGGTTGCCGATTTGCCGCCGAGGTCACTCGATCAAAAGGAGAAGAAGGGGCCAATCGCACCCTGTTGCTGAAACTGGGGGCCGCCACATTCTGCACGATGAACGTTGTGGCGTTCACGATGGCGCTGTGGTCTCAGGATTTCTTCCCTGTCGATTCGCCAGACCGACTGGCGGCACCGCTGGAGTCTCTTTTCCGGTACCTGGGTCTGATCTTTTCGCTGCCGGTTTTGTTGCTGCTCGGTCAGCCATTACTGGAAAACGCGATCAGCGACTTGCGGCGAGGGATCGCGGCCAGTGATCTGCTGGTCTGCGTTGGAGTCCTCGCTGCCTATGGATTCTCAGCCGTTTCGGTGGCACGGGGACACGGTGCCGTTTACTTCGAAGTCGGCTGCGTCGTCCTGGTTCTGATCACACTGGGACGCTGGTTTGAAGCTCATGGCAAACAACAGGCAACCAGTGCTCTGTCGGAACTGGAAAAGCTGCTGCCCGAGACGGCACGTGTCGTTCGTGGTGATGTTGAATTGCAGGTGCCACTGAACGAATTGCAGATTGGTGACATCGTCCGAATCCTGCCGGGTGAGCGAATCCCTGCGGATGGAGTGATCACGCAGGGGACATCACATGTCGATCAGCAACTGCTGACCGGGGAAAGCTGGCCCGTCGTTAAAAATTCTAATGATCAGGCACTGGCGGGATCGCTGGCCCTCGATGGTGAGCTGCGAATCTGCGTGAGTGCTGATGCCGCACAAGGGGCGTTGTCGCGACTGCTGACAGCACTCCGCGAGGCTCGTACCGCGCGCGGTGGGTATCAGCGACTTGCTGACCGTATTGCCTCGGGCTTTCTACCGGCGGTTTCGCTGGTCGCGATTATGGCGGGATCGTGGCATGCCTGGCAGTCCGGACTGGAACGGGGTGTGATGACCGGTCTGTCGGTCGCTCTGATCGCCTGCCCCTGTGCCTTGGGTCTGGCCACGCCACTGGCAGTCTGGACAGCACTGGGAACGGCGGCTCGACGGCAGGTCCTGTATCGCAGCGGCGAAGCCCTTGAGCGATTGGCATCCGTCAAAGTGATCGCCTGGGACAAGACGGGGACAATCACACGTGGTGATGCGACAGTCGTCGATCTCATCACGGATCCGCTCTCCTCGGAAGATGAAGTCATCAGCAACGCGGCAGCGATCGCCCGATCGTCAACACACACTTTCTCACGTGCAATCATGTCGTACGTGGGGGACCGTGTCCCCGAGTTATCGGGAGAAGTCCGCCAGATTGCCGGGCGGGGGTTGCTCATGAATACTCCCGACGGTGATACGATCTGTCTTGGAAATGCACGCTGGATGCACGAGCAGCAATATGAGTTCAGCCAGGCGATGCAGATCGCCTTGAATGATGGCTTACAGTCGGGGCTCGCGGTCGCTCTGGTCGGATGGGAAAGTCGAGTTCGCGGCCTGTTCCTGTTTGAAGAACAGCTTCGTCCCGAAGCGGTATCGGTGATTGGCGAATTCCACGAGCAGGGGTTCGAGCAGCAGTTATTGACAGGCGACCACTTCCGTCGGGCGGAACGGCTGGTTGAGCAGATTACGTCGTCGGTTTCAGAAGCCGGGCCGCCTGGTTCCGCCAAGCCATTTCGAATGCATTATTCGGCCGAGCTGTTGCCCGATGACAAAGTTCACGAAGTCCGACGATTGCGATCGCGAATTGGTCCCGTGGCCATGGTCGGTGATGGAGTCAACGATGCCCCCGCTCTGGCTGCCAGTGATGTGGGAATTACCTTGCGTTCCGGTACCGATGTCTCGCGAGATGTGGCCGGGGTTTGTCTGCTGAACAACGACCTCAGTCGACTTCCATGGGCAATCACATTTTCAAGGCGAGCGGTGACTGTGATTCGCCAGAATTTGTTCTGGGCCTTTGCCTATAATACTGCGGGCGTCGCTCTGGCGTGTACCGGATATTTGAACCCGACACTGGCAGCTGTCATCATGGGAGGAAGCAGCCTGTTTGTGATTACGAATTCACTGCGCCTGACGCGATTCGGTGAAAAGACGATGTGCGATCGAATTACGGAAAGAGCCCATTCCGATTCAAATCCTCAGTGGGATGGGATTACCACGAAGGACACGAAGTTCACGAAGGTGGAATTCGACAACGGCTCAACTTCTGAGCTAATCAATGAATCTGGCTGACATCAGGACCGGGGGGGGTTGATCTCCGATTCCTTCGTGCTCTTCGCATTCTTCGTGGTGAAATAACAGATCTCTGTTTAAATAAGACATTCGCCTTGAATTCAGCAACCTGTTCGACGCCCTTGGAGACCGTTCGATGATGGAATTGCCGCTGGTCTTCTTGAGTGGCCTGCTGGGTTCGTCGCACTGCATCGGAATGTGCGGCGGGTTCGCGCTGTCGATCGGAATCGGCGCACGCAACTGGCAGCAGAACCTGGCGCGTCAGGGACTGTTCACAGCGGGCCGGATGTTTACATACTCGTTCGCCGGCGCAGTTGCTGCGTTTGCAGGAGTCCGTTTGACGCGGCAGTTCGCCAGTATCGGCGGGATCGATTTCCAGTCGATTTTATCGATTCTGGCCGGACTGTTACTGGTCATCCAGGGAGCCTCGGTACTCGGTTTTCGTTGGCCCTGGCGACAGGTAAAGGGTAGTAGTGGTTGTGCTGCGGGAAAAATCTTCCGTACGTTTCTGACAGCCCCGGGATGGAGTTCCGCGTTCCTGGCCGGAGTGCTAACAGGATTTCTACCATGTGTCCTGGTCTACGCGAACCTCGCCCTGGCCGCCAGTTCCGGCACGGTAGCTCAAGGAGCCCTGTTGATGGCTGTCTTCGGAGCGGGAACAGGACCGTTGATGATGCTGACGGGCTGCGGTGGATCGCTGCTGTCACACTCGGCCAGACAGTCGGCATTCCGGCTGGCGGCAGCCTGCGTGATA
>CAZSTW010000015.1:20456-33848 GCA_964609845.1 uncultured Planctomycetaceae bacterium
GAGGACGAGGAGCTGGACGCGGGCGAGCCTGTCGATCAGCCGCGGGATGGCATACTACGGCCATACCCCAACTGCGAACCAGCAGTGCCCGGCGTGTCATCCGCAGTCGCAATGAACGGAGTCGTAACGGCCAGAATCAGCCCCGCCAGTTGAATTCAAAACAAACAACGTTTTGGCGGGGAGGGTTGGCTTGTCGGCTTGATTTCATTATTCGAAATGTGGCAGCGGGCGTTGGCGGAGTTTTTCCAGTTCGTCGGCAACGTTTTTTGCCGATTCTCGAATCGATTGATCTTCGTCGTCGAGCAGTCGGGTCAGGACGACGCGGCTTGTTTTGTCGGGACGTATTCGAACCTGTCGCAGGACCCAATGACGATGTTCGGTACGAGGTGAGGTGGCCAGACGCGAGAACAATTGTGGAGTCAGCGATCCATCCGAGCCCAACCCTTTTGCAAGACTCGATTCCGGTGAGTCTGGACCGCGGGCATTGATGATCTCCATGGCGAAGTCGGCCGCAGCCTCCGACGGGATCGCGATGGCGATTTGAGCGGCCTTCTGTTCGATTTGCTCATACATGAAATGGGATTCCGAATTGAGGTTCGCGCCGACCGCGTCCAGCGACATCAAGTCCGCATGCAACCAATCACCCTCATACCTTCCGTCGGGCTGGCGCGCATCGCCAATGCCGGGGTCAATCAACGCTGGGCAGGCGGCGGGGTGCCGTGCTTCTGGAGATATGCATCTCGCAACTCGCGAGTATATTCTGCCATGTTCTGGCCCGTCTCGATCCAGAATAACTCCTCCTCTGGAATGTGCTCACCACAGCCACAACAGAACGAACCAGCTCCGTAGAGGAACGGATTCACGAGATAGCTGCGGATGATCTCCTCGGGCATGCGCGTGACGACGCCGCATTTCGGGTGGCGGTAGCACTGCGGGACGCCGGCCAGCGTCCCCTAGTAACGGCCGGTTGGATGGAGCGTGACGTACTCGTTCTGCTGCCCGTCAGGTCGCAGTTCCTGATGTTTTGCCTTATGTCCGGAATAAAAGAAGCGAAGGACACGTTGATGACAGTACGGACACTGAATGAAAAGCATTGACTGTCTCCGGGGAAAAGGACCTCGGTAGCCTGAGGCCTGTATGGTCATCCGCCTGCCGCCGAACATTCAAGGTACCGCGAACAGCACTCCGGTTCCTGTTGGCTGTCTCTTTCGGGCGTTACTGTCTCGTTAGGCGTCTTGTACCGTAAGCGTGACCACGAAGCAAACTAATTGAGTGAATCCTGATCGTCCATAATGGTGCATGTTGCCCATGAGGGGATGTTGAAAGAATTCTCTGATGACGACATCATTCTGTCGCGTCGTGTACGTTGATTTTCTCCATATAAAGTCCGATGGGTGCGGCGAATACGAGACAGGCAATTCGGCACCGGATTCATTGAACGCCATTTAAAATGTTCGTGATCATCCTTGGGAAATGGTGCCGGAAGGCAGGGGGCAGGAGCGAAGCGGATAGCCTTGAAGTTTGAGCCTCACCGAACAACTGAGAGCGGGTATGACTCCTGCCCGAGAAAGACCATGCGCGAGTTTCACATCAACAAGAGCGATATCTGCGACACACGATTCGTGAATGTCGAACCCCCGCCGCTGGCTGCGGGCGATGCGCGATTGAAGCTCGACCTCTTCGCGTTGACCGCTAATAACATCACCTACGCCGTGATGGGCGAAAGCATGCTTGGCTACTGGGATTTCTTCCCGGGCCCTGAAGGCTGGGGCAAAGTTCCGGTCTGGGGTTTTGCCACCGTGATCGCCTCCAATACGCCCGAAGTCCCCGTCGGCTCGCGCTATTATGGTTATTATCCGCTGGCCGAGACTGTTGACGTCAGTCCGAGCAAAACCGCGGCCGGCTTTATCGACACTGCGCCACACCGTGCTGCCAAAGCCATGCTTTACAACATCTATACCGAGACCGGGGCCGACACCGCGTACGACGCAGACTGTGAGCCCGAGCAAACACTCTTCCGCCCGCTCTATGGCACAGGCTGGTGGGTCGCTGATTGCGTGCGGCGCGCGCAATCGCGTACTGTCGTCCTCTCCAGCGCGTCCTCGAAAACAGCATTCGCCACCGCGCATCAATTGCGCAGTCTTGGTGGCGTGGAAGTTGTCGGCCTGACGTCGCCCGCCAATGCCGACTTCGTGCGCGAGAGCGGCCTCTTTCATCGCACGGCGGTTTACGACGAGGCTGGTTCGCTCGCCGTGCAAGAGCCGGTTACGTTCGTGGATTTCCTTGGTCGTCCCGAACTCACCGCCACCATTCACCGCATCCTCGGCTGTAAGCTCACGCACAGTTTCATCGTGGGCGTCACCGATTGGGCCGCCATGCGGACCACGCGGGCCGCGCCGGGCGAACGATTGCCGGGTCCGACGCCCGCGTTTTTCTTTATGCCGTCTTACGCCGCCGAACGCCGCAAAACCGATCCGCAACTAGGCCCTGCCATGCTGCGTGACCTTTGCAAGTTTTATCGAGCTTCGCACGCCTTCGTTGATGTCAATCGCGGCACTGGCAGCGACGCCATCCAAGCCGCATGGACTCGCCTGGCCGCCGGCGAAGTGCCGCCGCGCCAAGGGTTGGTGCTGTCCTTTTATCGGTAATTCAGACTTGGCAAGCGTCCCTCCGCGCTGTTAAGTCCACCCGTAAGCAATTCAAAGATACTCATCATGACCAGACTTCTCACGATGTTGATACCGACTGTTCTCCTCTTCGCCCGAGTCGCGGTGGCCGGGGTTGAATTCAGTCAGTCGAAGTTCTCTGCAAACTTGGAAAAGGTTCCCGCGGGGACGGTGGCGACCTTTAATGTGGTTCTCAAGAACTCCGGAGACAAACTGGCGGACGGGACGGATGTGCGAATCAGGCTTCCGTACAGCGGGTTCTTCGTCCGGATCGACGAACTGCCGGGGTTGAAGCGGGACGACAAGGAGCGTGAGGTCACGGCAACGGTGAACATTCCCGCAGGGGAGGAGTTTCGGTTTTCGTTCGATCTGCTGGCGTCTCGCACTGAGGTCGGACATCATCTCACACCGTCCATCGAGGTTGTCTATCTCCTGGATCAAGTGCGTTGGAACTCGGAATCTTCCCTCAGGATCACCAACGCTCCGTCTACAGCGGGGATTGTTATCGGCGGGTTGAGATTTCATCCTGCAGCAGGCTGGTTACTAGGCTGGATGGCGGGCGGCGGATTGTTGTTCGTCTGGTTACGTGCTCGCCTGCAATGGGTTCGTGAGCACCCAAAATCCAACATATTGCCAGCCGCCGTTCGTCGAATCCCCGCGTTTGGAATCACCACGCTGGTCATGGTTCCGCTGGCGTTCCTGATGGTGCTGGGAGGCATGGCCTGGCGTGATCTGCAAACGCTGACGAGTTGGAAGGAAGCTCAGGCGACCATTCTGGACCGGCGGGAAATCGTGCAAGGCGGAGAAACGGAATATCACAAAGATGGTCGTCGAACTCGAACCGGCGTGACTCGGACACCCGAATTCGCGCTGAAGTACCAGGTGGGCGAACGCGAAGTCATCTCATCCGGGTTCGAAACTGGACCGTCTTTGATTATCGGCAGTCAGATCCTCGGCAAGGCCGAGATGAACGAATGGGAGGCGGGCAAAACCATTGCTTGCTGGTACGACCCGGGCAATCCGGGGGACGTCATCGTCCGACGCGGATTCGGCGGAAAGTACATCGTATTCGGCTTGTTCTTCGGCCTGCTTCCTCTGGGAATCCTTTGGTTTGGATTCGGGCAACTCAGGTTTGTCAGCAACGCCGTCCGCCAGCTCGATGAGATTGAATCCACAGGTTCACGTGTTTAATAGATGGCCACCCTGCCGGTGAGGTTGAGTTTTCTGGCATCCCTCCGGGATGCGTTTTGCCGAGCAATTCCGTTCCGGGGGGTTCCGCTTCGCTGCCTCCCCCTGGCTCCTGAGGAACATCATGTCGGTATCAATGCCGAATCGGTCGAGGCGCCCGCGAACGTTCCCAATCATTTACCAGAGCTCCACTACGTATGCACTCTAAGGTGCTGGGGAACTACGGTCTGGGATCGCTTCGCGATCAAGATTAGTGCGTGTCGCACTTCCGTGTCGCGTCGAAACATGGGTTAGACGTTGTCGTTTGATGCCCGCGGGACGCCACACTTGAGTGAGATACGCTCTAATGACAGATTGGAGCACCTGGTGCCGCCACCAGGCGACAAACGCAAACTGCACGATTTCTTCCGTGTCAAATATCGTTGCCAGCGCGGCGTGGTACCTGTGACTGACTTCACCAGAGTTATCGCTTAGAGTCCTTGGCCCAATAGCCTTTCACTTTCACGCCGTCTTTGCGGGTGTAGCCATGAACCCACTTGTACCCGGGGCCTGGTCGCGTCGATTCGTCGGGCACTTCTGAATCTGCTTTGGGTGCCGGGTGTGTTTCCTTGACCTGTACTGGAACAGACCGCGATGGGGGATCATCATCGGGACGGGTCGGCCGTATGACGGTCGGTGCCGGGACACTCCATCGACCAGCGATGAACCCAATCAGCAGACCTGTGATCAGCATTCCTGTGCCAACGGCGATCAGGCGAACGAGTCCGCTTGAGGCGATCTGAGCAACTGAACCAGACGAACCATCCGCCTTCGCCGCCCCCTTGAGCTTTGCGAGACACGCATCACAGGCCAGCGGGTCCAGCTTCGTGATTGGCAGCAGGACTTCATTGCCGCAATCAGGACATTTCCAGGCACGTTGCCCGGCAGGAACGACTGCCATCGTATTGCTCCAACTTCGTTCGCCGCTCATTTACCAATCAACCGAGCGAGAACCGCTCATGCTATGTCAACGAATTCACCACGAGTCCTGAAAGCAGTTTCGGATAGAAATACGTGCTCTTGGGTGGCATCGTTTCACGAGCGGCAGCAATTTCGCTCACGTCATCGATCGTTGCCGGAGCGACGAGGCAGGCTAACTGATGCGTCCTGGCTTTCAATGCGGCCGTTGTTTCATCGACGCGATGAACATACTGGAACTTGGGATCGCCACCGAACTTCTTGTAGATCAGGTCTTCCAGAAGCAACTTGTGCAGCAGGCTGACACCGAGTGACCGCCACGCTTCACTGTGTTCAGATGCCAGTTGTGCCATGGAACTGCTGTCGGTCACGCGAGCGAGCAGCCAGTTATTGTCGGCCGCCGTTCCAAACGCGAAAACGTTCTGGCCTCCATCAATTTCGATCAGATCCCACGCATCACGAGCGGCCTGGTCGCCTGTTCCAAGTCGCTCGACCTCGCAGCAGGTCGCCAGACATTCCTGCAATTGATCAGCAGTGATCTCGGGAAGTCCCGAGACAAGTCGGTGAGTCGGCAGAATCTGAAGTCCGGGGTCCTGCATTCCTACGAGCATCATCATCACGAAGTTGGGAGCCCCCAGGTCATCGTTCAACTTCCCGCTGGCCTGCAATTCGCGGCGATAGTTCAGCGCCGTTTCATAACGGTGATGTCCATCGGCAATGAAGACTGGCAGGTCACGCAGGCCCGCCTTCACTCGACTGATCACGTTATGATCGGTCACGACCCATGTCCGATGGATCACTCCCAGATGATCTGTTGCAACACTGGGAGTCAGCGTCAGGCAAGTGTCGTCGAGAATCTGCTGGACCGAACCGGATTCGTCAGGATAGAGACCGAATATCGGGGAAAGATTGGCCTTGGTCGCTCGAATCAGGTTTAAGCGATCGGCCTTGGGCCCGGTAAGAGTTTGTTCATGAGGGAAGATGTTTCCAGCACCGAATTCTTCCAGCCGGACTCGTGCCAGGAATCCGCTGCGTACATACTTCTGTCCTTCCCATTCAAACTCCTGCGAGTAGACATAGATGGCATCTTCCGGCTCCTGACGCATGATTCCGTCCAGCCGCCAATGCTTCCAGAAGCCAGCCGCTCGCTCGTACTTGGTTTCGGGGGTCGGGTCTCCCGGTTCTTCGCGATTCAATTCCAGTCGAATGAAATTGCAGGGATGCTTTTTGAACAGCGCATCCTGCTGCTTGCTGTCAATGACGTCATAAGGTGGCGTGACGACATCCGAGAGATCCCCCACTTGAGCGACATCGAAACGCCAGCCGCGAAACGAACAAACTTCCACCATGATCGTCGTACTTTCTCAGGTCAATTGAAACGTGCAAGGCAACCTTCCCTTCACGTTCTGGGGCATACAAAAAGCGGTCAAACTTCGAGTGACGTTCAGCGTCGTGATCGCATCGGTCTTTACCGACCGGTACTGCGTCACTCGTTTGACTGCCCCGCGCGGGTCATAGAATGAGGGTTGTGAGAACAAGGTTCAAGCCACCTTGAGTGAACTCGGGAATTTAACGGTTACGTGGAATGCTCCTGAGACGCGAACTCTGCCAGTCGGGGGGAATCGTCTGGAGGATTCCAAGGTCTGCGTCAGGACTGCCGATCAGAACATCCTGCCAACGCTGCTGACACCTGAGACTGCTACCAGTGATCGACACCGCTGCAACAACGCGAGGCCACTTGCTGATGGATGATTCAACTTCCGTCTGGACTGTGGACAACCTTCGATCCTATGTCCACGACACACTTTGCCGACAGGAAAACCTCGTCGCTGAACAGTTTGAACTGCAGACGATTGCGTTGACTCGATTAGGAGTCCGCTGTGGATTGCAATTCCTGTTGCGAGGTCCGCGAAGTGTTCGCCTGGGGGCCGTCTGGACGGCGGAACAGAATCAGGTCTATTTCTACAATGCGCGCGGGGAAAGATTTCTCAAGCAGCCGCTGCAGAATCCGGTTGCGTTTGAAACAAAAGCGGCTTGATGTTTGGTGATCGAATTCATTTCCTCAGGCAGCGGTGACTACCGTTGTCATGATGATCGAATGTTCGGTTGCCAAGGCGTTGAATGCGATACTCTCATCAGCCGGAACGGGCTAGGGGGGTGGCCGGGACTGGAGCGTCTTCGCGAAGCCCCGGAATGTGCGCTCCACGCGAAGACCGGGCCTTCCTTCGCAAAGCCTCAGTCCAGACCCGGCCACCCGACCGGGGCCGTGGCGTCGAATGTGATACAGGCATTAGCCGGTACACGCTATCGTCTGGTTCCGATGAACATTGGGCAACGCGATTGGGCTGGAACCGGACGCTAGCGCGCTCCGGCTGATGGTCGTAAATTCATCACCGGTTTCACGCTGCCTTTGCGGGTAGAATGAAGTCACTCGTCTCGTTCTTGTGGGCTAAAGACCCGCAAGCACAAAGCTAAGGGCTTCCAATCGACTTTATTCGATGCATCAAAACTTGCGGGTGTTACATGCAGCCCCCGGTTATCTACTTATGGCTTGGTAACTCACCCCTTCACTCACTGATGGTGACTTTCTTTCCATCGTACTTTCAATCAGCGACAACAACGGGGTTGCGGGTTCCCTTCACGGCTTTCGGCTGCTAGGATTCCGTGACAGTCTTTGACAGGTCCGCACGATTCACGGAAGGAGTCGCACTCGATGCCGAACTGCACACGCCTGCTACTGGCGGCAGCCCTGTTTTCTCTCCCACTTGCCTGGTCCACTCTTCACGGAGCTGAAGCGTCTAAACCCATGAGCATCACTACCATCGAAGGTATCAGTGAATACCGACTGGACAACGGACTGAAAGTTCTGCTGTTTCCAGATCCCTCAAAGCCAACCGTTACCGTCAACCTGACGATTTTTGTTGGTTCCCGCCATGAAGGTTATGGCGAAGCAGGAATGGCTCACCTGCTGGAACACATGCTTTTCAAGGGCACCCCTGATCACCCGTCCGTTCCGAAACTGCTGCAAGCCCGTGGGGCGACTTTTAACGGAACGACATGGCTGGATCGTACGAATTACTACGAGACGCTTCCTGCCAATGATGACAACCTGGAATTCGCGATTCGACTGGAAGCCGATCGCATGATGAACAGCTTCATCAAGGGTGAAGATCTGGCTTCGGAAATGACCGTTGTCCGCAACGAGTTCGAGCGTGGCGAAAACATGCCGCATGCGATCCTGGGACAGCGAATGACGAGTGCGGCCTTCAACTGGCACAACTACGGCAAATCGACGATTGGAAACCGCGCGGACATCGAACGAGTTCCTGTTGAAAAGCTGCGTGAGTTCTACGCCAAGTATTATCAACCTGATAATGCCATGGTGGTCGTCGCCGGGAAGTTCGAAAAAGATAAAGCTCTCGAATTCATCGGCAAGCACTTTGGGGTGATTCCAAAACCGACTCGCAAGCTGGAACAGACTTATACGGAAGAACCGCCGCAGGATGGCGAACGATCTGTGACTCTGCGTCGCGTCGGTGAAGTTGCTTACGTCGGGGCTCTGTACCACATCCCCTCGGGTGGGCACCCTGACTTCGCCGCCATCGATGTTCTGGAATCGATACTGACAATGGCACCGTCCGGACGCCTCTACAAGGCACTCGTGGAAAAGAAGCGAGCCGCCAGTATCTCTGGAGCTGCGTTCGCGCTGCACGATCCCGGAATTCTGCGGTTCATGGCGGAAGTAGTCGCCGGAAATGCCCCTGAATCCGTGCTGGAATCGCTGCTCGATACGATCGAAGTCGTCGTTGAACATGGTGTGAAGGACGAAGAAGTCGAGCGAGCCCGGCAGCGACTGCTGAAGGAACGTGAACAGGAAGCGTCGAACAGCGCCCGGATCGCAATTCAATTGAGCGAATGGGCTGCGCAAGGGGACTGGCGGTTGTACTTCGTCTACCGCGACCGACTGGAGCAGGTCTCTGCAAAAGACGTGAACCGTGTTGCAGCAGCTTACCTTCAGCCCAGCAACCGAACCGTCGGGATTTATGTTCCGACCAAGGAAGCTCAGCGGACACCGATTCCACCCAAGCCCGATCTGAAAGAGATGATCGGCGACTACAAAGGCCGTGAAGACACCAGCGTGGGTGAAGCTTTCGACGTTGCGCCCGACAAGATCGAAGCCCGAACGAAGCGAACCCGAATCGAAGGACTGGATGTCGCGCTGCTGTCGAAGAAGACGCGTGGAAACACCGTCGTGCTGCGGATGACACTGCGCTATGGAACCGAAAAAACACTTCATGGCCTGGGAACGGCCGCCGACTTCCTCCCATCGATGATGACGCGTGGAACGAAACAGTTGACACGGCAGCAGATTCAGGATCAACTCGATCAGAACAAGGCGTCACTGGGGTCTTCGGGATCCGCAGGTGAGGCGTCGTTCGTTATTCAGACCAAACGCGACAAACTTCCAGCCGTACTCGAATTGCTTCGTCAGATCCTGCGTGAACCATCATTCCCCTCGTCAGAACTCGATATTCTGAAACAGGGTCAACGAGCGGATCTGGAGCAGTCTCTGACAGACCCGCAGCAACTGGCCGTTCGTGCCGTACGGAGTGCACTCAGTCCTTACCCTGCGGGTGACGTTCGTCATATTCCGACGATCGAAGAAGACATCAAGTTGACTGAGTCGCTGAATGTCGGGTCGATCAAGCAACTCTACGTGGACTTCCTGGGAGCTCAGGCTGGACAGATCGTTGTTGTGGGCGATTTCGACGAAGAGTCTACTATGGCTTCGTTGACCAGCATTATGAAGGGTTGGAAATCAAGCCAGCCGTATGAACGGATTGGTCGTCGCGGTGATGTCGCAGTTAAAGGCTCAACCGTGAAGATTGAAACGCCCGACAAGGCCAATGCATTTTACTTCGCAGGCGGAATCATGCCGCTACGGGATGATGATCCAGATTATCCAGCCCTCATCATCGGCAATTACGTGTTAGGTGCCGGGGCCTTATCCTCGCGACTGGGCGATCGTATTCGTCAGAAGGAAGGATTGTCATACGGTGTCGGTTCTGCACTGGGAGCAAGTTCGCTGGATAAGCGAGCGACATTGACGCTGTACGCGATCTACAACCCCGCAAACCTCGAAAAATTGTCGAAGGGGATTCGCGAAGAATTGGTGAAGATTCTCGAAACCGGAATTACTCAGAAGGAACTCGACGAAGCTCGTAAGGGCTACCTGCAGCGTCAGGAAGTGGCTCGTACTGAGGATGGCAATCTGTCGCAGATTCTGGAAGCCACACTCGTAACCAATCGGACGATGGCATTCTATGCAAAACAGGAAGAAGCGATTCAGGAATTGACACCAGAAAAGGTTCGGGCTGCTCTGCGAAAGTGGATCGATCCCGAGAAGATCCTGACCGTCGTCGCCGGCGACTGGGCAGGTGCCGCGAAGAAAGCCCCGGAAAAGAAATAACATTCGGCCGCGAACCGAATGGGAAACCCGAAGTTTGCCAGTTCCCTGCGCAAGCCGACGTTCAATCGAACGTCGGCTTGTTCATTTGACACACCGTAAAACTCTCTTTCGGCAAGCCACAACTGAACATCATGATCTTTGAATCTTAGCCGAATCTCACGTTCCGCAAACGAGTTCTTCACGTTTGGTCTCTACGATTCCCTGGTCGCAATCAAGCGGCGGCGTGGCGGAAAACATGGTGGCGTCTCGTTCGTGTCGCCCTGCTGCGGCGGATGGCACGCGATCTGCTTCCAAGTCGTTCAGAGTTTGAAATGAGCTCACAGAGGCCTGCGGAACAGGCACAGCAATGTGTCGGACGGTCGTTGATAAGCGACTCTTTGTAAGAGTCGCCGGGTCTTGGCTCCTGGGTGATCCTTGTGGCTGGCAGACTGTTGACACAGTCGCGCCATTACGCGGGGCTGCCCCACAAAAGGGATGTTTCGAACATGAAATCTCGACGCAAGACAATTGAAATTCGCGTCAGTTCTTCTGGCCGTAACGGATTGATCGCGGTCACGGAATTGGTTGTTATTGTATCTGTCCTGGCAGGACTATTCCTGTTGGGAACCCAGCTGTTTTCCAACACCTCGCAAGAGGCTGCCTCGTCCGGTAAAGGTATCTCGAAAGCCGTTTCGAATCGCACTGTCTATCGGATCTCTTTGGACCACGAGGGCGAACGACTCTGGGTTTATCGGCCTCGCGAGCAACTCATTCAGTTGGAACTTCCAGCGGGAGGTGTCCGTCAGTCGATTCCGCTCGCAGGTTACGACATTCAGGGGGTTGCACATAGCGGGGATGGAAATACCACAATCCTGTGCTCAGTCGATGGATCCATCTATCTGTGGCGCGATGGACAGGAAATTGCAGAGAGTCTGAGGATTTGCGGCCCGGATACACCAATCGATGTCGCGGTCTCACCTTCGGGTGACATTTCGGTGTGTGTCGCCACACCGGGAACGATCAGCGGTTGGGTCTGTGAAGGTCAGGCGCCTCGCGCGTTCCGTTACGCACTGGAGCAGGGAGCCTCCGTACAGAAGATCGGGTTGAATCAGTCTGGTCGTCAACTGACTGTCGCACGAGCTGACGGCACAATTTCATTTCATGAAACCGTGACCGGGATTTCATGTGCCTCACCACTGAAACTTGAAGCGGAATGTTCGATGTTTGCATGGAGCAAAGACGAAAGATTTCTCGCGGTGGCATCGGGGACCGGATTCGCTCGCGTCTACGATATGAGCAACCGAACGATCCTCGCAAATTTTGATTTCAGCAAATCGGAATGCTCCGATCGACCCACTGCGATCGCTCTGTCACCCGATGGTCAATGGATGGTTGCATCGACAAACACCATGCCAGGAATCTTCGTTGGAAACCTTCAAACCGGTGAACATGGGAAACTGCTGGGGCATGATGGCATCGTACGATGCCTTGAATTCGCACCCGACTCTGATCGGCTGTACTCGGGCAGTTATGATGGAACGGTTCGCGAGTGGTCGCTCGTGACAAGGCAGCAGATTCGAATTGTTGATTAGGACTGCTTTCTCTCGAAAAACGTTGTCATGGTTGCCCGACCGCTGCCAGCTCTGGACAACGCATTGACTCAGTTTTTACGCTGGGAGTGTAAATCCCAGTCGTTTCTTTCGGCAGCATCTAACTCGGAATCCAGTTTGTTAAGATCCCAAAGAATCATTGAAAGTCGCTGGTATTCGCAATCGACGCTGGACCACATCCCGCATCCGAAGTTTGCAAGCGGCAGCAAGCGTCGTGGCCAGCACCAAACTGGGTTTTCGCTTTCGAGCTACAGCATATTTTCATAGCAGGTTTCGAGTGCAAATCCGTCAAGTTTCTCGCCATTTTTCGCTCCAACAATGCCGTACTCAGGCCCAAAACCTCCATTGCCGACGTTCAGATAAAGTGATCTGACGAATTCTGGAAGTTCGAAGCCAATTGTTTCTTCGACGGATCGCAGGTCTTTCCGGGATATAGGAGCGAAAGCTTGAGGCGAGTTCATGCCCCGTCGGTCGCAGTCGTTCGATCTGCATTCCGTTGCTGGAGCTTTTTGATGAGGACCTCATCGGATGATGACATCGGGTCAACTCGAAATACGAGTGTACTTGAGAATCACGCGAACAATTCTTCAATGACCTTACCACCATCGACAACCTTCATCGGACGATTGTCGGTGGTGTGATATTCTTCGTTGGCGTCCATCCCCATCACCTGGCAGAACGTGCGACAGAGATCTGCCACACTAATCGGGCGCTCGGTCACATCGATACCGTCGATGTCTGTGGCACCGATAACCTGACCGCCGCGGACACCTGCTCCTGACATGACGACGGGCCAGCCTTTGGCATAGTGATCGCGACCACCGTCTGGCTTGATCTTGGGGGTGCGACCGAATTCGCCCATCCAGACGACCAGCGTCTTGTCGAGCATTCCGCGATCAGACAAGTCCTGCAGCAGCGTTGCATAAGCGGGATCGACTTCTGCAGCCAGATATGGCGTATCGCGGAATCCGTTGTTGTGTGTATCCCAGCCGGCATCGTTTCGATCACCGGTACTGATGACTTCCACGAAACTGACCCCTTGTTCCACCAGTCGTCGCGCCAGCAGGCAGCCTTGGCCGAAATTCGTTCGTCCATAGGCATCGCGCAGTGCTTCCGGCTCTCGGTCCAGATCAAACGTTTCAAGGCGAGGGCTCAGGACAAACCGTGCGGTGCGATCGTAAATTGACTTCTTGTCCGCCACTTCTTTTGCGCCGCCAGCAGCAGCAAACTGGGAATCAAACTGATCCGTCAGTGCCAGTCGGCGTCGGAGTGTATCGGCGGGTACGACCGGACGGACATTCGATGGCAGCTTGCCCGCCTCATCGACGTTAAATGACGAGAATCGAACTCCCAGTGCCCCGGCGTCGACATCGCGAGTCTTGATCCGCGGCTTGCCAATCCTGACGAACGCGGGAAGGTCGTAGCTCAAGTCTTCGCGTTCCCGAGCCACGAGTGAACCAAATGTCGGGTAACGGAATGCTGGTGTGGGTGGAAACCCGGTCCGGACATGAGTGATGGCACG
>CAZSTW010000015.1:34006-66945 GCA_964609845.1 uncultured Planctomycetaceae bacterium
GGCACGGTCATGTTCTGCCTCGGGCGTTCGCATGGAACGAATGACCGCCAACTTGTCCATCAGCATCGCAGTCTGCGGCCAGAAATCTGCGAACTGAACACCGGCAACGCTCGTAGAAATGGCTCGTGCCGGCCCCTGGTTGGGAGATCCGATCTTCGGATTGAACGTATCAAACTGGCTTGGGCCGCCATCCATCCATAGCAGGATCATCGCCTTTCCCTGACGACGCAGTTCGTCGGCCTGAGCGACGAGCATGTCACGCCAGCCGAGAGTCATGACTCCTGCGGCTGAGGCAGCCCCCAGTTTTACCAAAAACTCGCGGCGATTCGTCAGCCCATGGCGATCGACAGAAAGATCCAGAAGCGGTGTTGCCATCGTCAATTCCCCAGTCGTCCTAGCGCTTCGTTGTGAATTCAGCCGAATTGATCAGGCTCCACAGTAGATCTTCAAACGCTTCGCCGCGGCTTGATTGCGACGAGATATGTTCCAGCGAAATCTTCGATTCCGACTCCGTTGGCTTGCGTGCCAGCACCAGTTGGAACAGTCGACTGACTACTTTGGCATTGTCGGGTTCTGCTGCGAGTAATTTGCTGAGGGCCGTTCCACTTTCTGGCCGGGCATTGATCTGGGCCTGCAACTGATCGTTGTTCATCAGCAACATGGCCTGCCCAAGCGTTCTGGAAATGTCATCTGGCTTCAGGCTGGGATCGAACCCGAAGACTTCGGCCACAACATCCTTCGTACTCTTGGGCGGAGGAGGAAACCTGATCTCTTTGGTCGGGGCCGTCTTAGGTGGCGTCACGTTCGGTAGATCGATTGCCGTAACCAGAGACTGGAAGACTTCGTCACCGCGAAGTTTGGTCGTGCGGGCTGTCGCATAGGGACTCTCGGAAGTTGATGACTGTTCCGCCAGCCGTTGCTGATAGGCCCGCGAGTTGACGATGACCCGGAACAAGCTCTTCGTGTCAAATCCTGATGAGACGAAGTGAGCCGTCAGTGGCTGATGAACTTCACGCAGTTGCGGTTCGTTTCCTGCACCAATGTCATCAGCCGGTTCGTAAAAAGCTCGTCCGATCAGCCGACCCCAGATGCGATTGACGTAGGCCTTGGCAAACCAGGGGTTGTCACGCCCCGTAACAACGGCTGACAGTTCCTTGCGACGTTCTATGTCACTTTTTCCTGTTTCAAGCTTTGTTCCGGTCAGGAATGCCGGGACCATCATGGTTCCCTTTTTCGTGGGATCCGCGACGTTCGGCATTTCGTATTCGCCTTTCCCCTTGTCCTTGATCTCGATTTCGCCACTGTCGTTCCACGGCATTTTTGCAGAGGCTCGTACGAAGTAGGCTGCCAGTTCATGAAACTGTTCGCGTTTCCATTCATCAAAGGGATGATCGTGGCACTGTGCACAGCCAATCTGCAGACTCAGGAAGACCCGTGCTGTTTCAGCCGCCAGACGTGTTGTGTCTGCTCCATGAAACCCGACGAATGTCGCCTCGGGATGATCTTTGACCTTACCTGTGGCGGTCAGAATCATTCGCACGGTTTCATCCCAGGGAGCGTTCTCATTAATCCGCCCCGCCAGCCATTGTTCAAACAGCGTATAATCCAGAAATGTCAGCTCTGGTGGAGGAACTCGATAGCCAATGACGTCTGACCAGTAATTCGCCCAGTTTGCACCGAATTCGGGCGAAGCCAGCAATCGCTCAACTGCCGTTTCCCGCTTGGTGTCCGATGTCTCCAGCAGGTAGACCGCGAGCTCGTCCGGGGTTGGCTGCCGACCAATCAGATCCAGTGAGACTCGTCGTAAAAACTGCTCATCAGTGACGATTCCCGCCACGTCTTTTTGATCCAGCTTCGCAGACTGAAGAAAGACCTGATCGAGCCTGGCTGATGTGAGTGCGGACGGGGTCGGTTCAGCAGCGTTGCTGATCGTGGCCAAAACGGTGAGCAGCAAAAAAAGAGTCGATCTGCATTTCATGAGATCTAGTCCTGATGAGGGGATCCCCTCAGTCCGATTCGAGCAACGACCCGAGAACGTGATTTGACATAAACCAGTATGGTATTGCGATAAACAGCGATCGTCAATCGGCAGATTCAGGCATCAGCGAACCCGGGTAAATTCCAGTGGAACTGCCGGAGACACAGTTTCCCGTCACCGTTACACTTCGACTCTCTGTTTTCGATTTCGTGACCGTATGTCGCACGGATCCTGATGAGTACCGGACCGATGCCTTCTGACCGTCGAACAATCCGCAGCAGCCTGATTGCCTGCCTGATTGTCATTGTCGGCACTTTCCACACAGGGACCTCGAACTGTCGGGGTGCCGATGAGTCGCTCGGAATCTATTTTGAGCAGCTGCGACAGCGGGGACTATTCTCGATCGCGGAAAGTTATGCCGTTTCCAGACTTGGGCAGGCCAACCTGCCGAGGGCACGTCGCATTAATCTGACGATCGAACTTTCCCGAACCCTCGCCGCGCACGCGGAATTTGCCTCCGAACAGCAACAGCCGGAACTCTGGAAGCAGGCTCGAACTGTCGTCGATGAAGAACGCCTTCGGGAGCCGACGAGTCCCTTTGCAGTGCTGCTGTCGGCACAATCCGCCATCGTTCCGGCTGGCGAGGTGGAATGGTTGCGGCTGGAATGTGAACTGCACCCCTTCGATGACACCCTGGCGAATCGCACGCGTCAGCAAGCCGGCCAGGCAATTCAGTTGCTCAGCGACATGGAACGCGATCTTCTGGCTCCAAATAAGGACAAATCCAGGAGTGATCTCGAGCGACCTGCGACGCACACGCTTCGAAATACTCTGCATCATGTCCGGTTGGCATTGGCACAGTCATTGAGGACTCGAGCAGAATTGATGCCTGCCGACTCGCGCGACCGGACCGTTGATCTGGTGAATGCCGAGTTAACAGCCCGCAAATTGATCGGTGCTGCCGACGAACCGATTCCGTTTCGCGCCAGTCTGCTTCTCGCCTCCTGTCTGCGGCTGCGGGGAGATCTGAACGGAGCAGAAAAGATGCTTGCACTTCCGGAGAAGGGGGTTCCGGCGGGCGATCGCTCGGTGATGGACGACCTTGTTGCCGAACGAGTCCGTGTCTTGCTGCTGCGTCATCAGACTCCTGATGCCCTGGCAATCATTGTCAAACGCCGGAGTCAGGAACAACGACTGAGCGGGGAACTCTGGTTCCTGCAGACGCGTTCGTTACTCACAATGCGGAATCTCGCCCTGGCGAAGAAGGACGTCGAACTGGCAAATCAGCTTCGTGAGCAAGCGGAAGTGGCATTGCAGCGGTGCGATGAACAGGTGGGGGGATTCTGGAGTCGACGCTGTCGAGATCTTTGGGAATCGACTCAGAGCTCTGAAAAATACGGTCCGGAACTCGATGGACTAATGCAGCAAGCTCGTTCTGATTTCCTGGGCGGACGCGTCGAAGCCTCGCTCAAGGGCTACGCTCGGGGGGAACTTGCCGCTCGATCGGCTGGAAAGATGGATCTGGCCCTGGAACTGGGTTACACCCGGGCATCGATCCTTCTGCAGGAAAAACAGTATGAGTCGGCCGGGGCCGAGTTTCTCAGATTGGCAGATGAATACCCAGAAAGTCCGCGCGCTCCCTCCGCCCATCTGAATGGGGCATATTGTCTGGGTCGCCTCTATGATGATCAGAAGACACAGCAACGACGCGAGCGGTATTCCGAAACCCTGGATCGGCACCTGGAACGATTTCCAAACGATCCCTCTGCTGACGATGCCCGCTTCTTCAAGGCCTATCTCGAAGAACAGCGATTGCAGGCAACGGTAGCCTTACCTCTGTATCTGAAGGTTGCTGGCACTCATCCTCGTGCAGCGGAAGCTCAAGCGGGTGCTGCCAGGTGTTATGAAACCATCCTGGTGCGGATGCGCGAAAAGAAGCTTCCGACATCTGAGTTTGAGCAGACTGCCATAAAGACCTTGCGGTCGCTGGTCCCTGCTGCCGGGGAAGCGACTGAACCATTGTCAGTGGCTCAATCCGAGGTTGCATTGCACCTGGCAGCAATTCAGCTTCTGGCCGAACCACCGCAGTTTGACCAGGCGGAAAGGCAACTTCAACATGTCGTAGATGCTGCCGCGAAAACTGGAGAAGCCGATCCCCAGCGGGACCGCTGGGTTCGATTGCGGCAGCGGTCTGAAGCATTGCGAGTGGTCGCCATGGCGGGAAACGGACATCCGTTGGAGGCGGAACGGTTGATCGTATCGCTAGCCAAAGCGTCACCGCGCGATCTGATGGTGATTGTTGAACGGCTGGCCCCGTTCGTGGCCTCTCAAAATCGGCAACGCCAATCACAGTATGTGACATTGCAGCTGCATGCGATCCAGTTACTGTTGCCCCACAAAAAGTCACTGTCGCGTGAAGAACAGGATCGCCTGGAACAGTTTCAGGCCCGGGCCTATCTCGTCACAGGAGAAACGGGGAAGGCACTGGAGGTTTACGAACGGATGGCGACGGCCGCGGCGAAGGATGCCAGTCGACAGCGGGAAATCGCCGGACTGCTCTCTGAGGCATCCGCGAAAGAATGTTCGGTCCTCGCTCAACAATGCTGGAGGCGGGCTGAGTCACTGAGCAAACAGGGAACCGCGGAATGGTTCACCGCTCGACTGGGTGTCATTTCAGCTTCCGTCAAATTGAATGAACAGGCAGAGGCCAGGAAACTGCTGGCTGTCACGAAGTTGCTTTATCCTGAACTCGGTGGCCCCGAAACAAAGAAACAATTTCTCGAACTGGAACAGAGACTCGGGAGGTGATGGGACGTGAAGGCCGCGTCCTATCGAGGAATTTGCGCGGCTGAAGATGGCTGTATTTCAGACGCATCACTTTGCGGTCGCGCAACTTCGTCAACCTGAGGTCCGATCGATCGAGAAGCTTCAGATTCTGACGGACCTACAATAGCAAACTCTGCATGACGTTGCCGTGGATATCGGTCAATCGGAAATCACGTCCCTGGAACCGGTAGGTTAATTTCGTGTGGTCGATCCCCAACTGGTGCAGGATCGTTGCCTGCAGGTCGTGTATGTGGACGGGATCACGGACGATGTTGTAGGAATAGTCGTCGGTTTCACCGTGAACGGTTCCTGGTTTCACTCCGCCACCTGCCATCCAGAGCGAAAAACAGCGGGGATGGTGATCGCGGCCGTAGCTGGTATCGGTGATTGCTCCCTGGCAATAGACTGTGCGGCCGAATTCGCCACCCCAGATTACCAGAGTGTCATCCAGTAATCCTCGTTGTTTGAGGTCCATGACCAATGCCGCTGATGCCTGGTCCGTTTCTTTGCACTGCTGAACCATGCGATCTGGCAATCCGCCATGGTGATCCCAGTCACGATGATACAGCTGGATAAACCGGACGCCACGTTCTACGAGCCGACGTGCCAGCAGGCAGTTTGCGGCGTAAGTTCCAGGCTTTTTGGAATCCTCACCATAGAGTTCAAATGTTTGTGCCGTTTCGCCGGACAGGTCCATCAGTTCGGGGACCGATGTCTGCATCCGGTAGGCAAGTTCATATTGCGCGATCCGGGCACTGATTTCGGGGTCACCAACTTCTGCCAGTTGAAGTTCGTTCAGTTGCGCCAGGCCGTCCAGCATTTCGCGGCGGCCGGCGCGATCGATTCCCTGCGGGTCGCTGAGATACAGCACGGGGTCACCAACGCCTCGCAGCTTCACGCCCTGATGCTCTGAAGGCAGGAAGCCGCTTCCCCACAAACGGGCAAGCAGGCCTTGTCCTTTGGTCCCCGATTTGGAGATCATCACGACAAACGCAGGAAGATTCTCATTCATCGTTCCTAAGCCATAATCGACCCAGGCTCCAAAACTGGGACGACCAGGCTGTTGACTGCCCGTCTGAATGAATGTGATGGCTGGATCATGATTGATCGCTTCCGTGTGCATTGATCGGATCAGGCAAAGTTCGTCGGCAATCTTCGCCGTGTGGGGAAGCATTTCGCTGAGCCACATGCCGCATTGGCCGTGCTGAGCGAATTTAAATTTCGACGCGGCGACCGGGAAGTTCTTCTGCCCGGACGTCATCCCAGTCAGGCGCTGTCCCATTCGGATTGAATCGGGAAGTTCCTGCTTGTGGAACTCAGTCAGCCGAGGCTTGTGGTCAAACAAATCAATCTGAGAGGGTGCTCCCGACTGAAACATCCAGATGACTCGCTTGGCTCGTGCCATCGCATGCGGCAACGCAACACTGGAGCCCGCACTCGCTGAGCCCCCCAGAATCGATGCCAGGGCTGCCATCCCCAATCCTGTTGACGAATTTTCCAGAAACGTCCGACGATTCATCGACATGTCAATTTGGGGAACCATGGCAAGGGTCTCGAAAGAGCGGTCAGCGGTCAGCAAACAGGCGGTGAGCAATACAGTTTAGGGTTTGTCGTTGGCGTTCACAACAACGACCAGACGGCCGGGGACTGGTGGGTCGCAGTATCTCGTTATTTTTCTTGTGGTTACGTCTCGGGTGGTGGTGGTTCTGCGTTGGCGAGACATGTCCTGTACGATCGGTTAATGGCGGAACCAGTTTCGTTCACCTTTCAAACTTCATCTTCGCGCCGTTTCGTCAGCGTGATAAGTTTCCAACCTTTGCAGGTTCATCGAATCGCCTCGGGATTGTTTTTGGGGGCGGCGGATTCGATGACGGGTGTCCCCGACCATGGAAGGTCCCACGATGCCGTATGTTGTTTTTCGTTCTGCAGTGCTGCTGGCATTGCTGGTTTTTATGCTTCCTGGATGCAGTTATTTTCAATCCGCTGAAACTGACGCCGATGACGAAACGGCAGAATTCGATGGCGACGAATCGTCCGAAGACACGGATGCCGGCGAAAAAATCGCTGATGATTCCAAGTCCATGGAAGGCGAACTTGAACTGAAATTGAAGGTTGGCGACCGCTTTCCACTCGTCAAAAAGATCGATCAGCGGTTGCAGCAGGGGGACGGGCAGGGGGGGATGCTCACCAACCGCTCCATGCTGGAAATGCTGCTGTCACTGGTTGTTGAAGAAGTGCGTGACGGTAACAAGCGACTTTCGGTCCGCTACCATAAGATCAAGTATGGTCACAACATTGCCGGCCGAGTTGTCGAATACAACTCCGAGAGCCGCAACCCGGTTCCAACAGAAGCACTTGTCTATGCGGGACTGAAGGACAACGGATTCTCGTTCTGGATTGGTCCAGATAACCGTGTGACCGAGTTGATTGGTTTCCAGGACTTCCTGCAGCGATGTCTGCGCGATGTTCCTCCCGCATACCGTGACCAGGTCATGCGGCAGCTTGAGGGGACTCAAAGCGAAGATGGATTAGCGAATTTCGTCGATGACGGAATCGGCCTGCTTCCCTACAGCGATAATCCGCGTCATCCCGCTGTGGCGGTGAAACAAGGTTCCGTCTGGGAACTCAAGAATCGTCGTTCCGAAGGTCCGATTCCGATGAGCGTATCGACACGCTGTGTCTTGAAGAATCTGACCGACAAATCAGCAGAAATCAGCTTGATCGGTAAGATCGCCGGGGCAACATCCCCAGTCTCGTACAACGACGGGGTGCGAAGCATGCAGATCACGTTGAAGGACGGACATTGTGCGGGTCAATGTACAATTGATCGGCGAACAGGACTGCCAACGCATTCGGAAGTCAGCCGATACCTGGAAATGACAGTCAAGTTGCCAAACGGCACCGAGATTCCGCAGCGCAAGGAAGTTCTGACGTCGATCACCTCGTTCCTCGATCAGGGTGGAATCAAGGAATCGACCGCAGGAATCAGCGACGATTCCAAGGCTGGCCATATCGCGCAAGCGTCGGGGAGCGATGATTCGCGCCGAGTCACAAAAGCCAGTGGACGCAGCAGCCAGCGATCGACTCGGCGAAGTGAAGACTGACGGAAGCGGTTTCAAGGCTGATCGCTACTTGTCAACGAATCGACCAGCACCGTGCCCGAAATCGTCCAGCCGAGAACGTGGTACAACCCCTGCCACAGTTTCCAGGGAAGCGGCATTTGCCACCAGACGACATCGCCGATCAATTTCAGCACGTTGGTAATCTCCCCGGAGAATGCCAGCAAACAGGACGCGACTGCTATAGGTCGGCAATGCTGACCGAACCTGACGCATCTGAACGGTGATTAACGACAGCCCGATAAGACTCAACAGATCTTCGACTAGACGACCTTGCGGCGTCAGCAAGAAAGCAAATGCCAGGGGGCCCTTGCGGAACTTCTCATCCGTGACTTTCGGATCGGAATCAAGCGAAGGGCAGAAATACGTCCCCCGCTCATGAAAATGCTTTCGTATTGCCTTCATCGCACCTGGCTCGTCGGTCGGCTTGCTCCACGATTGATATGGAAGTGGAGTTAGATGTTGAAGTGGACTTCTCCGCGATGGAGGCGAGAAGCCGCTCGCACGATTGCCGTTCGCCCTAAAATTACCGATCCTTTGAATCTTGTTCGACGGACGATGATTCACGAATTCGATCAAGGCATTTAATGATGAGTATCTTTGACAGGTTTCGACTGACCGGGAAGCGTTTGTTCATTACCGGGGGGAGTCGCGGGTTGGGGCGTGAAATGGCACTGGCCATTGCTGACGCGGGGGCTGATGTCGTTCTCGTGGGACGCGAAGCAGCGAGTCTGAATCAGACGGCGGATGAGATTCGCAAATTGGGTCGAACTGCCATCCCTGTGGAAGGTGACGTCGGGATTCCTGAAGAATGTGAAGCGATCTGCCAGCAAGTGCTGCAGGACCATGGCCCGATTGACATCGTGATCAATAATGTTGGAGGTCGCCGCATCAACGTTCCTCTGGAAGATCAGACGCTTGAGCAATGGCAGCAGTTGATGGACCTGAACCTGACCAGTGCTTTCCTGTGCATGAAGCATCTTGGCGGAGCCATGGTGCGCCGCGGACAGGGGGGGCGAATCATCAATGTTGCTTCAATTTCGGGAATGATTGCCAATCGTGGAATTGGTGGTCGCAGCTACGAAACGTCGAAGGCCGCCGTCATTCAGTTGACTCGTGCAGCCGCAGCAGACTGGGCTCCCCATCGAGTCACCGTGAACGCAATCTGTCCCGGCGGCTTCATGACCGCTCCGAATGTCCGCTGGGCCAGTGAGCATCCCGAGGTGATTTCGAAATTCCGCGAACAGATCCCGGAAGGAGATTTCGGGCAACCGGAAGACCTAGGGCCGCTGGCGGTCTATCTCGCGAGCGATTCGTCTCGTTACATGACGGGTGCGGCGCTCGTGATCGATGGCGGATATACGCTCTGGTGAGTCTGGTGGCAGTTAACGCGCGTGACGATTTTTGGTCAGATAAAACACTGGTAGCCGAACTCGTAAGAGTTCGGAGATGGTTGAAATCCTCTGAATTCTCACGAATTCAGCTATGAGTATCGTTACCCGCGATGGGTCACGGATAGTCGTGGTTTGCTCCGCGAACCAACGCTTCTTCGTTGCCCCGTCCGCTGGGGACGAGACTTGTCGAAGTTTCACAAGAAAATGCGGCGTTGGTTCGCGGAGCGAACCACGACGATCCAGCTTCTGCCCCAGAGTCGTTCCTCGCGCTGAGTCGCTCTTCATCGCATTATGGATCGATTTCCGGCATGATTTCCTTTGGGTGATGTTCCCTTTGACAGGAAATTTGCTTCGTGACAATGAATCCTTTGAACAGCCGGAATACTTCCAGCAGCAGGTGGGGAGTGTTGTTGCCCGTCTGTGCGGCACTGCTGCTGGCGGCACTTTGGGGTATGCCGCGCGCCAACCGTGATCCCAATTCATTGGTGGTCTACTGTGCCCACGATGCCGTCTATGCTGACGAGATCCTCAAAGACTTTGAAAAGCAGACTGGAATTCACGTCGATGTCCGCTATGACACCGAAGCAACAAAATCGCTCGGACTGATTAACCTGATCCAGCAGGAACGACGGCAACCCCGTTGTGATGTCTTCTGGAATAACGAAATGCTGGGGACTCTGGAACTGCAGTCGCAAGGGTTACTCGAACCCTATACGGGATCGGCCTGGAAGCGCATGCCGGAAAAATACCGTGATGACGAAGGTCATTGGGTCGGATTTGCTGCTCGACTTCGCGTCGTCATCGTCAATACACGCCAATTCTCGACGCGGATCCCGACAATCTCCATCCCGGGCGAGCAATCTCCCAGTGCGAGTTCGTTATCGTCGTCGATCTTTGATGGAGAAGCCATCCAAAACGTCGTCACAATGGAAACATCTAAAGTCGCTGCTGCGAAACCCTTGTTTGGCACGACGCTGACTCATTACACCGTCTTGTGGGATGTCTGGGGGCCAGACCGATTGAAGGGTTGGCACCACGACCTTCGATCACGTGGGATGCGTGAAGTAAGCGGTAATGGTCCAGTCAAAGACGTCGTGGCCAGTGGAACCTGTGAGATCGGGCTCACAGACACCGATGATGTGTTCGTCGCGATGGATGAAAATCTGCCAGTGGAAATGTTTCCGGTCCGCGTTGAACCGGATGTCGATCCCGGCGAACCAGCATCAGCACTCAATGCAATTCCGGTTGAGGCACCGCTGCTCTCATTGTCGTACGTTCCAATAGCTTCCGGTGCGACTCGTGGCGGGACGATCTGTATCCCGAATACAGCAGCAATCATCCGCAAGTCGCGGCATGTCGATGCCGCTCGAAAGCTGATCGATTATCTGGGATCCGCCGAAGTGGAGCTCAAGCTGGCACGTTCAAAGTCTCGTCAAATCCCCTTGGGGCCGGTGAGTGACGAAGAGTTGCCAGCCGAGGTTCGCCAATTGAAAGTCTGGGCCGCTGACGGAGTTGATCTACGTCCACTGTTGAATGCCCGGCGTGAATGCCTGCAGTGGCTCAGGTCGGAGTACGTGCGTTGACCCTCGCTGCGGTCTGCTGGTGGACGCTGGCTCGCGCTGTTGTGCTCTGCCTGCTGGCGTGGCCGGTCTGTCGGTGGCTGGAACGTTCCTTCACGATCCTGTCAGCGACATGGCGTCCGTGGTTTCTGGCGGGGCTACTCGCGCCGGCCTGTTTTCCCGAGTTGCTCGTTGGATATGCCTTTCGTCATTTTGCCGTGGCACGCCCTGGTCTGGCTGAAGGGCTCTGTTCGGCCTTGCTGTTGATTCGAATGATCCCGGTCGGGACGATTGCACTCCTGGCAACACCGTACTCGGGACCAGATGCCAGTGCCTGGCATTGTCGGCTGCTGCTGGCTCGCTCTCGGCTAAGTGTGCGCCGTGACTGGTTCGAACTGGCCCGCTGTTACTTTCACCGAAGCCTGCTGCGCGGACTCCCGGCCTGTGGATTAATGGGGATCGTTGCATTCCAGGAATTTGAACTTGCGGCACTTCTGCAAACTCTCAGTTGGACCGACTGGTTCGTCGCGGCACGCTGGCAGGGACTTGACCGTGACGAAATGCTGACCCAGTCACTGCGGCCAGTACTCTGGCAGATGCCACTTCTTCTGGGCGTTCTCTGGTGGGTGCGCAATGCGTCGAAACAGATGGCAGACGCAACAGATATTGGGAACGAGCGTCCCGAGAAATTACGAGTCTTCTGGTTGGGGGCGATCTGTGTGAGCGTTGCGATTACCATGGGCTGCATCATCCCGCTGACGTTGATGGGGTGGCGCATGTTCGACGGGATTGCCTTGCTCGCGCGGCAGAGAACTCAGCAACTGGGATTGGCCCGTGAGATCCTGATCTCCAGTGCCGTTGCGACCTGCGCATCAGGAATGGCCTGGGTGATCAGCAGTCGCCTGCGAGGAATATTTTCATCGATCTTGTATCTGGGACTCTTCGGTTCGCTGTTGCTCAGCCTGGGAGCCGTCTCGATCTTTCAATGGCCCGTACTGCGGCCGGTTTATGATACTCCTGTCCCCTGGGTCCTCGTACTGACTCTCTGGCTGTTACCGCGTGCAGCGCTGCTGAGAGCCTGGCTGCAGTCCTTCCGCAATGACACGGGAATTCACGTTGCTGAACTGGCTCTAGGCACCACGAAACTAAACTCGCGTAGCGCTTTGACGGACAATCAAAATTGCCAAAATCTGCAGCGTCGGTCGTCACTGTTATGGCATTTGCGGGACCAGCCGCAGTTCCTGGCGATCGGTCTACTATGGTACTGGGCTTATTGTGATTTGCCTTCAGCATACATGCTGGCACCGTCAGGGATGGCTTCTGGCCTGGTTCGGCTTTACAATTTTATGCACTTTGGCCGTTCGGCCGCCCTGTCTGCAGAAGCGTTGGTCTTCTTCGGTACTCCTGTCATTGGCTGGTTCCTGTTGCTAATGGCAAATCGCAAGTTTCGGTGAACTCCTTCAGGCCTTCATCAATGCCCGCTCCGTGCGAGAACACTCTCCCGACGCCCGCTGCATCATTCGACTCACATGAAACAACATGGGTGTTGAAAGATGTGATGCTGGGGGGGCGGTCGTCATTACGACTGAATCGAGTTTCTGTTGAAATCCCGCGCGGGGTGACGGCTGTTCTTGGTGAATCAGGAGCAGGGAAGACATCGCTGCTGAATGTTCTCGTCGAATTCGAATCGATTTCTGGTGGTACTGTCACATTCCACCCGCCTGAAGGAATTCTTCCTCAACTCTTCTGGTCGCCGCCGACGCACGGATTGTGGCCGCATTTGACCGTTGCTGAACACTTGTCGTCCGTCAGTCGAGGAAACACCGAGACGGATCAGAAACTTGTTGAACAGTTGTTGAACGAATTTGATCTGCAGCATGTCCGTTCAATTCGACCTGGATCATTGTCGCTGGGCGAACGGTCACGACTGAGCGTAGCGCGGGCGCTGGCGAGCCGCGCCGCAGTACTGGTGATGGACGAACCACTCGCTCATGTCGATTCCGCTCGACTTGGTTCGTATTGGTCAGCCATCCGCCGCCACTGCGAAGAGACGGGGGCCTCATTACTATTTGCAACTCATTCCCCGGAGACCGTTCTTCGTGAAGCGTCCTTTGTCATTGGACTCGATCACGGACGATTGAGTTATGCGGGCCCGGTTGACGAGTTGTACGAGAATCCGCCGACACAGGAACTGGCTCGTCTACTGGGACCTTGCAATTGGCTGTCGGCAGGTGAATGTCGCCACTGGCTGGCGGGCAGTGATCATCGCGGGGATAGAGATAAATGTATTCGGCCGGAGCGGCTGGAAATCGAGCCCTCGCCTGATGGCATTGCAGTTGTGACTGCAACGCGTTTTGCGGGGGCCAGCAGTGAAGTGGATGTCGTCCATCTGCACGATGATTCGCGGCGGACCTTCATTCATCGCCCTGTTTGTCGAACGGCTTTGAAGGCTGGCGATCATGTGCTGCTCAAAATACTGTTGATGTTGTGCGCGATATTGTTTGCGGGTTGTGATGGTGGCGAATCAACGCTTTCCGTCAAAAGTGAAAACTACTGGGTCATCCCTCCGAACGGGCCTCGAATTCCCAGTCCTCGCGGTATGACGGTGTCACCGGCTGGTGAGTACCTCGTGCTGGATAATGCCGGCCGTCTGCTGGTTTACGACGAGAATGGCGAACTGAAACGGCAATGGTGGATGCCAGACTTTTCCGTCGGAAAGCCCGAAGGGGTTTGCGTTCTGAAAGATGGCCGGATTGCAGTTGCCGACACGCATTATCATCGAGTGGTCTTTTTCGATGATCAGGGGAACGTCACTGGAAAATTCGGAGAACTGGGGACAGGTCCCGGCCAATTTGTCTACCCGGTATCGGTGACTCAGGACGACGACGAAAATCTCTACATTTGTGAGTACGGCAACTACAACGACCGGGCACAGAAATTTCGCCCGGACGGAACGTATGTGGCACAGATCGGTTCCTACGGGACCGAGGAAGGTCAATTCCAGCGTCCCAGTGGTGCCGCATGGTTTGATGGCAAGCTGTACGTCGTCGATGCGTTCAATAATCGGATCCAGGTTTTCGACGGTGATGGAAAACTGGTTGCAATCCTGGGAAGTTCAGACAAAATATCTGATCTGTACTATCCGTATGACATTGCCGTCTCGCAGTCGGGCGAGTTATTCGTCGTGGAATACGGTGCTGGCCGAGTGTCGAAATTTGATCGATCGGGTAAGCTGCTGGGACGTTATGGAACAACTGGGCCGGGTCGAGGTCAGTTTTTGACACCATGGGGACTGGCGGTCGACAGCAAGGGGCGGATCTACGTTTGCGATACCGGGAATCACCGGGTTGTCGAACTGCGACTGTGAATTGACTTCGACGGAAAGCGGAAATCGGCGGTGAAGTACAACGGTTACTGCGAGTCAGGGAATTGATGAATCGGCTGCGTCGGATATTCGCGATGATGATTCCTTCACCGCGTACACCAGTACGTTGGAAGGACGCGGTACCGCTCGTAGTTTTTCTCATCCTGTTCGTCGGTGGATGTCTTTGGCTCGAATTTGGCAACATCGTGATGTTCGCCCGGCCTGCGATGCTCGGACTGATCGTGCTCGCCCCGTGGTTCTGGTGGATGCATGTGGCGGGTTTTGGGGGATTGCCCAAGGGTCGCGGGATCGCATCGCTCTTGGTCCGAATGCTGTTGCTCGGACTGTTCGCGATGGTTCTGGCCGAACCGCGGGCCGTTCGAACAAACAACGTGATGTCAGTCGTTTTTGCCCTTGATACCAGCGATTCGATTTACAGTACCGATAAAGCGGTTTCCTATGTCACCGAGACAGTCCAGAACCATCGCCCGAAAGGGAACCGGGATCTGGCGAGTCTGGTGATCTTCGGCAAGAACCCTGCCGTCGAACTCCCTCCCGCAGAGAGCTTTGTGCTGGAAGCCTTGAACTCGCAAATCGACAAGGGAGCAACGAATCTCGAACAAGCCCTTTCGATGGCGTCCGCGGTCATCAAGGAAGACGTTCAGGGGCGGATTGTTCTGATCAGCGATGGAGTCCAGACCGAAGGAAATCTGTCGCGTGTCCTGGGTGATCTGAAGTCGCGTGGTGTCGCTGTTGATGTGATGCCAATCGAGTACTCCTACGACAAGGAAGTCTGGCTCGAACGTCTCGACCTGCCTCAGGAAGTCAAGCTGGGTGAAACATACGAAGCGGCGATGGTCCTTTCAGCGCTCAGCGAAGGAAAAGGAAAGCTGGTTCTGCGAGAAAATGGCAATGTGATCGCGGAGCGGGAAGTCGACTACAAGCAAGGAAAGAACCGCTACTCGGTTCCGATTACGTTGCGAAGCGCCGGCTACTATGAGTATCGGGCAACAATCGAAGTCCCCAAAGCGGACGACCGTCGCGTCGAGAACAACATTGCGGTCAATTACATTTTTGTTGAAGGGGAAGGGAAGGTCCTGCTCGTTAAGGACTCCACAGGCGATGAGCGGGACTGGGATCGACTGGAGCGAGCGATTCGCGAAGGGGAGCGAGCCGTTGAAGTCATCAATGGAAAAGACCTGCCCGACGATGCAGCATCACTGCTTCCGTACGATGCCATCATTTTCTGTAATGTCCCGCATGATGAGTTTGATGTTCGACAGATGCAGGCTGTTCGTGACGCCGTCTACAACCTGGGAGCCGGTTTCCTGATGACAGGGGGGGCCAACAGTTTTGGTCCGGGGGGATATCATCGGACCGTGATCGAAGAGATTCTGCCTGTTTCGATGGATATCAGTCAGAAGAAAGTTCTCCCCAAAGGGGCACTTGCGATCATTCTGCATACATGCGAATTCCCTGAAGGAAACACCTGGGGGAAACGAATTACGAAGCAGGCGATTAAAGTTCTGGGGGCTCAGGACGAGGTTGGTGTTCTCGTCTATGACGGCGGGGGTGCTGGCGAAAAATGGCTGTTTGATCTGATGCCCGCCGGACGCTACGAAGAGATGGTGCCGTTGATCAACAACGCGTCGATCGGTGACATGCCCAGCTTTCAGGCGACAATGCAGATGGGGCTGAATGGACTGAAAAAGTCCGATGCGGCGACCCGCCACATGATCATCATTTCGGACGGCGACCCGATGCTCCCAACACCAGCCCTGATCAAGGACTTCCAGGACGCCAAGATCAGTGTTTCGCTGGTCGCGATTTTTCCGCACGGTGGCATCGAAATTCAGCGGTTGCAGGAAGTTGCCGGGATGACTGGTGGCAAATACTATCGAACCGATGATCCCAACCAGCTTCCCGCGATTTTCATTAAGGAATCGAAGACGCTGAAGCGCAGCATGCTTCAAAACAAGGTCTTCACTCCCACTGTCGATTTTCCATCACCCGTCCTCAAGGGGATCGACGGTATTCCGCAACTGAAGGGCTATGTCATTACGACCGCAAAAGGGCACCCTGCGATGCAGATCCTGAACGGTCCACCCGATGCTGAGCAGTCTGATACGATCGACCCCATTCTGTCGACGTGGCAACACGGTTTGGGGAAGACGGCTGCGTTTACTTCGGACTTCAGTACCAACTGGGGGGCCGAATGGCAGAACTGGGACCGCTTCCAACCGTTTGTCAAACAGTTGCTGACCGAGATCAGTCGCGTCAAAAAAGATGGACATTTAAGGTTGTCAACGCACACCTCCAGCGGGGAAGCGGTGGTCGTTGTCGAAGATTTCCATCCTTCCGAGTCGTTTCTGGAAATCAAGGCACGGCTGGCGGGGCCCAATCAGAAGTCCGAGACCATTGCTCTGAAGCAAGTCGGACCACGACGCTACCAGGGGACTGTCCCTCTTTGGGGTGAAGGTCGATATCACGCGATCGCACAAGGGACCGACGGCACTCGCAAAGATATGGCATTCGGTGGGTTCGTCGTCTCCTATTCACCTGAATATCTGCGGTTCCGCTATAACCCGCAGGCATTGCAGGAAATCGCGGATCGAACGGGCGGGCGAGTCCTGTCAGGCGATCCAGCCAAGGATGCCGTCTATACCTATGCTCGTATGCCCAAGCGGAATTCACAGCCAATCTTCGACTGGTTCCTGATTGCGCTGGCGATCCTGGTCCCGCTCGATGTCGCAATTCGCCGAATCCAGATTGACTTCCAGGCAATCTGGAAGGCAATGACCTTCCGACGCCGAGCACCTGCCACTGCCACCATGAGTGCGTTGCTGCAGACCAAGCAGGCCGTCAGTACCAGTCTGAAATCAAAACGTGAGGAACGACCACTTCCTCCGCAATCAGGGACCGCACCGCGTTCCTCCAGTAAACCAGTGACGCCAGTGGCGAGGGCCGAAACGCCAGCACCATCACCGCCTCCAGCTGATTCTGGGACACCTACGTCCACTACAGAAAAGCTGCTCGCATTGAAACGGAAGCGAGACGGACAGTCATGAAACAAATACGAATCGAACAAATTCGCACGACCCAGCCGTGCTTGATGCCAAAACAACACTATTCCCAATCTCCAGCCGGAGTCTAATCATGAGCCTTGCCGAATCCGCTGCTCCATCCATCGATCCCGAAATGCTGGAGGCGGAAGCCCGTCAGTTTCAGAGTGAATTCCAGGCGGTTCGTCAGGCTGTCGGGCGCGTGATCGTCGGGCAGGATCGAACAGTCGAAGCGGCATTGACCGCCATCTTTTGTGGTGGCAATGTGCTGCTGGAGGGTGTTCCCGGCCTCGGTAAGACCGAACTGGTCAAGGCCTTGTCACGGGTTCTGGATCTCGACTTCCGCCGCATTCAGTTCACACCCGACCTGATGCCGGCCGACATCATCGGGACCAGCGTGATGTCGAGCGACGAGCATGGAAAATACCGGTTCGAATTCCGCAAGGGACCGATCTTTACGCAACTGCTGCTGGCCGACGAAATCAACCGCGCATCACCGAAGACACAATCCGCGCTGCTCGAAACCATGCAGGAGCATTCGGTCACGACCAGTGGAACGATCCATCAACTGAAAGAACCCTTCTTCGTCCTGGCGACGCAGAACCCGATTGAACAGGAAGGGACTTATCCGCTTCCCGAAGCCCAGCTTGACCGGTTCATGTTCAAAGTCGTTGTTCCGTTTCTGAATCGCGAAGAACTGAACGAAGTTGTCAGCCGCACGATCCTCAAAACCGCCATCGAGATTCCCAAGATTATCGACGGCGAACGGATTATGACTCTTCGCAAGACCCTGGACAAAGTGGTCGTGACCGATGCTCTGCGTGACTATGCGGTACGTCTGGTCCTGGCGACTCATCCTGGTACCGATTTCGCACCTCCGCGCGTCCGTCAATTTGTGAAGTGGGGAGCCAGTCCCCGAGCCGCACAGGCATTGATTCGCGCTGCCCGCGTACGGGCGCTGGCGGAAGGCCGAGCCCATGTGGCCTTCGAAGACATCCGCCACTTTGCCAGCGAGGTCCTGGGGCACCGCATGCTGCTCAATTACGATGGCCAAGCCGAGAATCTCGATCTGGCCGAGCTGGTTGATGAATGCGTTAAAAGTCTGTCAGAACGAGCCTGACTCACACGTCAAACAATCGGCAATCATCTCACCAGATCCAGGACCACCGACATGATTCATTTCGCAGCTGTAATTGTCTGCCTGCTCAGTATCCTGGCCGGGCAGCTGCAGGCCGCAGCACCGGACGCCGACGCCATTCTTGCCTCGGGCAAGTTTGCCGACGGGATTAAAACGTTTGAAGAGCACTTAACGCAGAATCCCAAGGATGATTCAGCCCGGTTTGGGCTGGCAACAGTGCAATTCGTCGACGCTGTTCAATCACTGGGTCGCAAGCTGGTCGTCTATGGCCCGCAGACTCGAGGAACGGCGGAACTCGATGCGATTTTTGGAAATCCCTCCAAACCAGAGAAATTCCTGACGTATCCTCGTTTGCGGGAGATCATGAATGAATGGCTGCAGGATCTGACTCGCGTTGAAGCGACACTCGCAAAGATCGAATCGAACGACGTCAAATTGCCGATCCATGTCGCTCGGGTTCCGCTGAACTTCGCCCGGAATGGAGTTCAGGCACTCACTCTGGTGCCACTCCTGAACTCGCTTGGTCGGGAATCAGCTGCGGATGTCGTCATTCACTTTGATCGAGCTGACGTTGACTGGATGCGCGGCTATTGCCATCTGCTGGCAGCTTTTTGTGAAGTCAGTCTGGCCTACGACGCTCAGGAGTTGTTCGATGTCTTTTCGCATCGGGTGTTTGCCTATGCGGAGACTCCCCACAGGTTCCTGAAGGAGCCGCCTAGAGGCAAGGGAGGATGGTTTGATTTTGAAGAGATCGCCGACATCGTCGGAGCGATACATATGATTCGATTTCCAGTGAAAGAGCCAAAGCGCATGGCAGCCGCACTCGGACATATCGAGCAGACCCTCGCACTGAGTCGTTCCATGTGGAAATTGATTCTGGCAGAGAAGGACAATGACCACGAATGGATTCCCGGGCCTGGACAGGCCAGTGTTCTGGGTGTCGGTGTGACGCAGGATATGGTGGATCACTGGGTCATTGCACTCGACGAATTCGAGGCAATCTTGAAAGGAAAGAAACTGTTGCCGTTCTGGCGGGGCAGACTATCGAATGGAGTCAACCTGCGGAAAGTCTTCCAGGAACCCCGGACGCTCGACCTGGTGATGTGGGTCCATGGTGCGGCGGCAACACCGTATCTTGAAGAGGGAGAGATCACTCGTCCGGATACATGGGGACAGATCAATCGCGTCTTTCGCGGTCAGTTTCTGGCGTTTGGAATCTGGTTTAATTGAAAGTGATGTTCATGGCCGTCTGTCCGGTTTGTCAAACCGAGTTTGAATCTCGTCTCGCTGGTCGTCTCTGCGACAAGTGTGCGGCGAGCGTGATTGCGCAGGATGTTTATTCCTCTGGTGACCTGCGATTCGTCGGAATACTGGCCGGGGTACTGGGGGCTGCCATTTTGTCGATGCCAGGAGCATTTGCCGGGTTCTACGTCGGCAAGGTTTTTGATCGTGCAACCACGGGCTGCCTGGTGGGTGTGATCCTGATGTCATTCGTCGGGCTGTTCGTCGGGTACAGAGTCGGTACTGCCATCTGCCTGCGAGCGGAATTGGCACGTCAGTCGCGACAGGAAAAGTAGTCGTCATGGACAATACCACTCAATTCACATCACTCATGGAGAACGCGACTCTGGCTCGTGCTGAGCGGATGCGGATGCTGCCGATGCGCCGGCGAACGAATCGAAGTCGTGGCGAACATCTGGCTGGCAAAGGGGGAACCAGTACGGAGTTTAACGACTACCGTGACTACGTTGCCGGCGACGACATGCGCTACGTCGACTGGAACATCTTCTCGCGACTAAATCGACCCTATGTGAAGCAGTACCGCCACGAAGAAGAGATGCACGTGGTGATTCTGGTGGATGCCTCGGCGTCGATGCAGTTTGGCGACAAGTTTACGCGTGCCCGTCAGCTGGCAGCCTGTTTCGCGGTGATGGGCCTGATGAATATCGAAAAGGTCAGCCTCTTTGCCTGTCAGCATGCAACGCAGACTCCGCTAATCCTCGCCCCTTGTACTGGCCGGATCAGTATGAAGCGGATCTTCAAGTTTCTGGAGGAAATTCCGCCGGGCGGAGATTTCCCGATTGAAAAGGCTGTTGAGTCCGTATTGGTTCAACACCGGGGACGAGGCATCGCCGTTCTGCTGTCAGACTTTCTGACGTTTGGTGGTCTGGAACGGCCGATGAACATGCTCTTCAGTGCCGGGCTTGAGGTGTTCGCCGTTCAGTTGCTCAGTGGAATTGAACTGAATCCCGACCTTACGGGTGACTTGCGTTTCGTCGATGCCGAGACAGGGCATACCCTGGATGTCTCGTCCGTCGGTGATCTGCTCGGCTTCTACCACGAGCACTTGAATGGATTGCAGGAACATCTTTCCACGCTATGCCGCCAGCGAAGCGGCCGGTTCATCTGTCTGGATTCATCGCAACCTCTGGAGGAAATTCTGTTTGACGTGCTGAAGCGAAAGGGATGGGTGCAATGACTCTTCCCGGATTCTCGGCGCTGATCAATGCCTGGTGGTTTCTGCTTTTGATTCCACTGGTGATTTTCTACTTTCTGAAGCTGCGCCGGCCACGTGTTGAGATCCCTTCGCTGGCGCTCTGGCGACAAGTCATTACCGATCAACGTGTCAATTCTCCATTCCAGAAGTTCCGCCGGAATCTGTTACTTCTGTTGCAGATTCTTTTGCTATGTGCCCTGGTGATCGGGGCAATGCAGCCCTATCTGTACAGCAATGCCCGGCATGTGCAGAACCTGCCTGTCATGATCGACACCTCGGCCAGCATGGCCGCACTCGATGCCCCGGGAGGTCAATCGCGGTTGGCAGAAGCGAAGGCAAAAATTGGACGACTGATCGATGACTTGCTACCGGATCAGCAGATCTGCCTGATCTCGGTCAATTCGTCTGCGCGTCGCCTGACCGACTTCACGAACAACAAACGTCTGCTGAGGGAAACGCTGGCCCGACTGGAGCCGAGTCATGTTCCCAGTCGCCTCGTCGATGGATTCCGGCTGACTCAAGCCCTGTCACGAGGAAATTCCATTGAATCAGCAATCCTGATGTCGGATGGCAATGTGCCGCAGGACATTGAGTTTGAGCTTCCTTTCAAATTGAATTTTCAGAAGCTTAAGCCGGGGGGCGCGAACGTCGGCATCGTAGATTTTAATGCAAGGCGATCAAGAAACGGATGGGAGGTCTTCGCCAGGCTTGAGGGGGCTCCAGGCACAAAAGTTCAGGCGGAATATGAGCTTCGCCAGAACGGTCAGGTGATCAAATCAGAATTAATCTCAATCGAAGGCCCGCGTATCAATCCCGAGAAGGCGGCAGTTGAGGGGGATGGGGACAAAAAGGTGGATCAGCCAGCGGGCGAACGTCTGATGTTCAAAGTGTCAACTGACGCTGCCGCGACGCTTGAACTGAGATTGAAACCAGACGGATTTGACGCCCTCGATGTCGACAACGTTGCCTATCTGAGTTTGCCTCGTCCGCGACAACTGGAAGTCTATTGCCCGGAAGAGATGACAAGTTTCCGGAACGCTCTGGCGATTGTTCCCGGCCTGAATCTTTATCCGGGAAGTGACGCGACTCCGCCCGCCGTTGATTTGAAATTTGCGGAGGGGCCAGTTTCAACGGGTCCCGAAGCGCGAGTCAATTTGAATGTGGGATTTGTTCCGGATGATCTTTCGACGCTGGTTGAACTGGAATCAGGATTGGCAGAGATCGTCGATTGGCAGCGGACTTCGCCTTTATTGCAGCACGTTCAGTTGCTCGACGTTCAGATTGGTGATCAACCGAAACTGGCAAACGGAATTTCGGAACGCGATTTTGAAGCAGCGGGATACGAGATCCTGGCGGAGTCACGTACAGGACCGTTGATCCTGGAACGCCCCGGCGATGGGCGACTGGATCTGTGCATGCTCTTTCATCCCGACCGCTCTTCCCTGGTTTTTCGTGTGGGATTTCCGATTCTCGTTCAAAACGTGACTCAGATTGCTTTCGCACGTGCAAATCTTCTGGACGCCAAGGCAATACCGACGGGTGAAATCCCCGCTCGTAAGCTGGAGCCTGAAAGGGAGTATCGGGTCTCGGGACCACACGGTCATTCTGAAACAGGAACGAGCGACAAGCATGGATATCTGATGGGGATGAATGCTCCCTATGTCGGCCAGTACGAGATCAGCTCGCCTGAACCAGAATGGATCGGAGCCAGTCTGGTTTCGTCACAGGAAACGTCACTCGCAAGTGTTGAGAAGCTGATCTTTCCCGAAAACGTGACTGTCACGGCCGGTGAAGCCGAAGTGAAAGGGGATCAGCCGCTCTGGGGCTGGTTTGCGTTCGCTGGACTGGCGCTGCTTGTTGTGGAATGGTGGTTCTTCCAGAAGAAACCTGCAGGTGTCCCGGGATGAATGTTTGCAGAGCCGGCAGATCGAACAAAAAATGGGCAACGTGCTGCTGCCGTTGGCAGTTCTCTGCACTTGTGTTCATCTTGCTGATGACGAGCCAGGGAGCAGGGGCGGACAGGCCTCTGGATATTGAACAGTCGAATATGCAGCCGCCGATTCAGGTCGGTCGGCCGATACCATCATGGTGGGACGTGAAAGTTCGGGGGACGGGCTTGCTGGAAGGTCATTTTGAATTCCGGCTGAAGAATGATCTGGAACTCCTGTCTACACTGGTGACAGAAGAGATGGCCTTGAGTGGTCCGCAGCAGCGGATTCGCGTCATGCTGCCTTGTGCCAATGATCAGAACCCCGTCGATCAATTGACTGTGGATATCAGATTCGTTGGCAAGAAACTCACCCAGGATCTTGGACGACACATTCTGCGAGTTGCCCTGAGCCGGTCACAGACATTCATGGTACTGGTGCCAATGTCACGAGTCGCCCAGCGACGGTCCCCGGATCGCGATCGAATTATCCGCCGACTGTCGTTTGAGAACCTGATTTCGGATCTGGATGATTCGACCAAGACGGTCCAGACGTCACTTGAGCCAGCAGACCTGCCACAGGAACCTATGGCCTATTGTGCCTATGAAATGGTCGTCTTGTTTCAAGACGAATTCCGTGCATTGAAGAAGCCGCAATTGGAAGCGATGGCGACCTGGATTCGTGCAGGGGGAAGCCTGTATGTTGAACCGACGGGAGTCCTCGAACCCTTTCATCTCGACTTTCTACGTGAACTGGCGAAATCAACGCCAGATGTCGTGATCACACCGGGGGCAGATGGCAGACTTGTCCCGGGGACGATTCGAAACAACGATCGGCTGATTCGCATGCGAAACAGTCTCGGGCGGATTGTGATGCGGATTGATGAGGATGCGGTGGAGGCAGAAGTGACTGCAGACTGGCGAGAAGCCGCCGCGTTTTTATTTCGAATTCATGCAGATCAGGCAAGCATGATCCGCAATCAAGAGGTCTCCTCACCGGCTGAATTAATGGTGGGAAGACCGAACATCTACCCGAACAATTTCAACTTCGAACCGAGACGTCGGCTTCAGATGAAGTTTCCGGCGAGTACTCGGGAACTGCTCGAATGTCTGAAGCCAGCCGGTGTTCGCATGGTTCCGCTCTGGGTGCTGGTCGTGATTCTGACAGCGTTCGTCGTTGTGATCGGCCCCGTTGATTATCTTGTACTCGGGCGACTGCGAGCTCGAAAGTACACGTGGCTGACGTTTCCGATCGCAACGATTCTGGTCACATGGCTAACTGTCAGTCTGACAAATTCTTACATGTCAACGGCAGAGGCTCGACGCGGTTTGGTCATCCACGATCTTGGCGATGACGGTACCACCGTTCGAATCAATCGATTTGAATTACTGTTCCTCGCGTCAACTCGCACAGTGGCGACTGACGTTCGCAAGGGAATATTCTCGGCATTGAAGACGGGTGCGACGATCACAAACGAATTCGATCCGTCCGGTCAATTTCGTCCAGCGATGCGGCAAAACCGAATTCCTGCTTTGGACGAAAATCGCACCCCTGAAACACTCACTGGTCGCATTCCAACGGAATACACAGCGAGCCAGCCACTTTCGAAATGGACACCACAACTGAATCGACTTTTCTACTTGCCTGGTCCGCCCGAAGAAGCTCCGCTCAATTGGGGGCAGATCATGGAAGGTGAAGATATTCGATCGACTCTGAACGATCAGACTGCAAAACAACGGATCCTGGCTCGCATTCATCAGCAGATCGGCCGCAGCTGTGCCGTCTGCTGGATTGGTCCGGCTGGAGCTTTTTCGTACCAGCTATCGCCCGACTGGAAGGACTCTGCTTTCACCCAATACTCTCACAATCCAGCCGATCCTTACAGTCCGTTTTATTATGACGAGCAGCTGCTTCAACAGGAATTACCAAACGACGTTCGGAATCAGCCAGCGATGCTTCGATGGCTGTATCAGAACTCCGTAGCCGGGACACAAGGATTGTTTTGCCTGACGTCTCAAGTCGGTCCGGCAGGGGGAGCACAATTTGAGGATCTCCCGATTTTCGATTCGTGGCAGCAGAATCAGATGCTCATGATTGTTGTGGTCCCGCGAGGCGATGACTACGTTGTGTATCGTAAGATCTTGCGAGACGGGAATTAGATGGCGGATGATACAGCAGCGAAAACCGGATCAACGGCATCACGCTGGTGGCCAAGGGCGAAATGGACACTGTTCGCGCTGATGCTCTATTTCGTCGGACATCGCGCGGTCGCGCTGTGGCAATCGAGTCCCCCAGTCGATCTGCACGTCGATTTCCGGTGGCTGGTCCCCGCCGCGATTCTTTATCTCGTCGGATGGCTCCCCTCTGCCTGGTTCTGGTGGGCTCTGTTGAGCCGCATGCATCAAACGCCGGACTGGTACGCCACCGTTCGAGCCTATCTCGTCGGTCACATGGGAAAGTATGTTCCGGGCAAGGCTCTGGTCCTCGTCATTCGAGGAGCACTGCTGAAAGACTACGGTGCCAATCCAGTTCTGGCAGGCCTGACTGCGGCGTACGAAACACTCGTTTCCATGTCCGCAGGAGCTGCGATCGCCGTCGCACTTGCTCCGACAGTGATCCCGGAATCACTCTGGGAAAAGATGCCGACCACCTGTCACTTTCTGCGCCAGCAGCCGTACCTTGTCCCGATCGCAGTAGCGATTGCCACCTTCGCCAGTACCCCACTCAGTGCCTGGCTGTTTACGAAAGTTGGCAGGAAAGCAGTCCCGCGGACGACCGAGCCAGATATCCCGACGAGTATTTCCGGTCGACTTGTGAGCCAGGGCGTGATCATCACGTCACTCGGGTGGATCTGCCATGCCCTGAGTCTGGGGTGTGTCCTGCAATCGATTTCTGATTCTCCGATTGATTTCAGCCTGTTCCCGGTCTGGCTGGCCAGTGTCGCGGGGTCGACCTTCCTGGGTTTCGTCGTCCTGATTGCACCTGGAGGCCTGGGAGTACGGGAGTGGGTGCTGATAGAAATCATGAAGGATCAGCCGTCGATTGGTACCGAACGAGCGATCGTCGCAGCGGGCCTGTTGCGAATCGTCTGGTTCGTGGCGGAATTAGTTGCGGCTGCAGTTTTGTATTCGATCTGGCCAGGTACCCGGCGGAATGGCAATCCTGTGGAATAGTTTGAGATTTCTGGACGCGGACTACACGGAAAACTCGGCGAAGACGTGAGACTGGACCGTGTTCAGGCGGCTCTTTTCAGAAAAAAAGAGAGCAGAATTCCCGCAGCTGACGGGGATGTCATCCTGAAATTCTCATCAGACACGTTTGTGGCGCTATCATCGGACCGAAGCTGGTTCGTTTCGCGCGATGAGATGGATGATAGCCCAGGCGAGGAAGATTTCGGCGGAACGGTGGATTTTCGATTCAACGAAGGCTTTGAATCATCGTGCCAGATGGCCGATTTCTGATTGATACAATCGTTAGAAACTGAACAGATCGACGTTTGTGAATGTATGTCTGGGGTGGTGTGGAGCTGAAAAACAGTCTCCTGCATCATCGTCTATGGCGATGAGATGCACTGTGTGTCATAATCTCTGCCGCTGATTGCCGTCCTTCGAGGGCAGTCTGTGCAGCGTCGGACTTCCGTGCTAACATGCCCGTCCGGAAGGGGTGCGGATATTTTCTGAGGAGGGGGGATTTTCGACACAATTCACAGCAGCGTTGTGAGAGGTGTTGACCTTGCCGCCCGTTAGCGCGAGAGATCCCGCTTTCAATGGAAATTAACGTACCGTTTTCGACTTCAACTCGTTTGTCACATTACGTTTTTGCTCAAGGCTGACCAACCGATGGCGACCGTTCTACAAGCTCCATCCGCCAGTCGTCCCGCTGCCGCTCCTGCGGTTGCCACACCTGCGGCTGGTGAAGAAGTGTCCGACGTTCCCGTAGTCGTTCTCGATCCCACCGAGGTCGATGAATGGCTGGAATCTGTCGATGATCTCCTGCATCGTCACGGTCCAGGCGCATTGAGTCAGCTTTTAACCCGCCTTTACTCCCGGGCACAGGCTCAGGGGGTTCCCGTCGTCCCGTCGCTGACGACCCCCTATTCCAACACGATCCCAGTTGAAGCCGAGCCTGAATTTCCTGGCGATCGCGCGATCGAACGCAAGCTTCGCAGTGTGATTCGCTGGAATGCCATGGCAATGGTCGTTCGTGCGTACCGAAACACCAACGTCGGTGGTCACATTGCCACGTTTGCTTCGTCGGCAACGCTGGTTGAAACGGGATTCAATCACTTTTTCCATGCACGGACAGCCGATCACACAGGCGACATGGTTTACTTCCAGGGGCACTCGTCTCCCGGGATGTATTCGCGAGCTTTCGTAGAAGGACGCCTATCGGAAGAGACCTTGGTCAAGTTCCGTCGGGAATTGCCACGGGGAACTGGGCTATCTTCGTACCCACATCCGTGGCTGATGCCTGATTTCTGGCAGTTTCCGACCGTCTCGATGGGGCTGGGCCCGATCTGTTCGATCTACCAGGCGCGGTTCCTGCGTTACATGCTGCATCGGAATCTGCTCGACACGTCCAAATCTCGGGTGTGGGCATTCCTCGGTGACGGCGAAATTGACGAACCAGAATCACTGGGCGCCATTTCGATGGCGTCACGAGAACACCTCGATAACCTGACCTGGGTCGTGAACTGTAACCTGCAGCGACTCGATGGTCCTGTGCGAGGCAACGGCAAGATCATTCAGGAACTGGAAGGGATCCTCCGCGGCGCCGGCTGGAATGTCATCAAGCTGGTCTGGGGCAGCGACTGGGATCCACTGTTTGAAAAGGATGAAACCGGGATCCTGGTGAAGACACTGGGAGAAGTGGTCGATGGCCAGTTCCAGAAATACAGCGTCGAAACCGGCGATTATGTCCGCAAAGACTTCTTCGGTCGCCATCCAGATCTGCTGAAACTGGTAGAGCATCTCAGCGACAGCCAGATTGAGCATCTGCGACGTGGTGGACACGACCCGATCAAGGTTTATGCCGCATTTAAGGCGGCGACCGAGCACAAGGGGGCTCCTACCGTCGTGCTGGCCCATACTGTTAAAGGATTCGGACTGGGACCAGAAGCGGAAGGACGAAACACAGCTCACCAGACGAAGGGGCTTGCCGAGCAGTCGTTGCTGATGGTTCGCGACCGTTTCGAACTGCCGCTGACAGATGAACAAGCCAAGGCAGCCGTCTTCTATCGACCGCCCGCCGACAGCCCCGAAATGAAGTATCTGCACGAGCATCGGAAGAAACTTGGTGGCTACCTGCCAGCCCGTATTCCGACGACCGAGAAGCTGACGATCCCGAGTGTCGAACACTTGATCGAAGAAGCAGCCACATCAACGCGTGATCGATCGACGACCACTGTGCTGTCAGAAACGATCAAGGCCCTGATTCGTGACAAGAATGTGGGTAAGCGAGTCGTTCCGATTATCCCAGACGAAGCTCAAACGTTCGGGATGGAAGCTCTCTTTTCACAGTTCGGAATCTATTCCAGCAAAGGCCAGCTGTACACGCCGGTCGATGCAGGAACGCCGAAAGCTTACAAGGAGTCGCTAACGGGGCAGATCCTGATGGAAGGGATCGACGAAGCAGGCGCCATGTCATCCTTCGTTGCGGCCGGTACGGCCTACGCAAACGTCGGCATGCACATGATTCCATTCTACATTTACTATTCGATGTTCGGATTCCAGCGTGTTGGCGATCTGATCTGGCTGGCGGGTGATTCCCGCTGCAAGGGATTCCTCTGCGGGGGAACCTCGGGCCGCACCACGCTCAACGGCGAAGGTCTGCAGCACGAAGATGGTCACAGCCAGTTGATGGCAGGAACCGTTCCAAATCTGGTTGCCTACGATCCAGCCTACGGTTACGAACTCTGCGTCATCATCCATGACGGGTTGCGGCGGATGTATGCTGAAGGTGAAGACATCTTCTATTACCTGTCCGTCTACAATGAAAACTACGTGATGCCGACGATGCCTGCCGGTGTGCAGGAAGGGATCATCAAGGGGATGTATCCGCTTGATCCAACCGTTCCCGCCAAGAAGCGGTCGACACGTCCGCAGTTGTTAGGAAGTGGTCCGATCCTGAACGAAGTCATTCGTGCTCAGAAACTGCTGGCCGATAAGTACGGTATCGAAGCGGATGTCTGGAGCGTCACCAGCTACAACGAGTTGAAGCGGGAAGCTCAGTCCGTCACGCGATGGAACCGCCTGCACCCTGACCAGAAGCCACGCGTCAGTTACATTGAACAGGCGCTCAGTGGTTTGAAGGGGCCCTTCATTTCGTCCAGCGACAACGTGCAACTCGTAGCCGAACAGATTCGCCCGTATGTTCCAGCTCAGTATGTTGTCTGTGGAACCGACGGTTTTGGTCGCAGCGAAACGCGAGAAAACCTGCGTCGGCACTTCGAAATCGACGCAGAATGTGTGGCGTTCTCAACGTTGTCGGCCCTCGCGAAGGAAGGCAGGTTTGACGTAAAGAAGCTGCCACAGGCGATGAAAGACCTGGGAATCGATTCCGAAAAAGTTGACCCCGCGTTTGCCTGATGAACGTTGACCACCCGGCCGATGTTGATGGGACCACAGATCCCCCTCCTGCATGAAATCATCGAATCACTGATATTCCGAAAGACCGACGAATGGCGATTGAATTCAAAGCTGATAACCTCGGCGATGGTGTGAAAAGCGGAGACGTGGCTGCGATCATGGTCGCCATTGGCGATACGATCGAAGCTGACCAGATTGTGATGGAAATCGAGACCGATAAAGCGGTCCTGCCGCTGCAGTGCCCTCATGCCGGGACTGTAACACAGGTGCTCGTGAAGAAAGGGCAGACGATCAAGCCGGGACAGCCCGTCCTGTCGATTGAACCGAGTGGCACTGCGGTTGCCAGCAAGAACGGTGGTACAAAGGCAGGCGCTGCGGCAGCCGTAGCGGCCCCCAAGGCCGCTGCTCCCGCTGTTGCTACGGCTCCTGTCGTCCCGAAATCGCCGCTTCCTGCGAGTGGCGGACGCGACCTGCCATTGCCCGCTGGTCCAGCCACACGCCGACTTGCCCGGGAGCTTGGCCTGAACCTCGCCAGCATTCCAGGGACAGGAACCGGTGGACGAATCACCCTGGAAGACGTGGCTCGCGCAGCTGCTGGCGGTGGTGGCGGCCGCGTTGTAGAACCGCCTCTGCCAGACTTCTCACAGTATGGACCGGTTGATCGTCAGGCGTTTTCAAAGCTCCAGAAGGTTTCGGCAAACAACCTCAGCCTTGCCTGGCAGATCATCCCTCATGTCACTCAACATGACCTGGCGGACATTACCGAGACGGAAGCCGCTCGCAAGCGATTCGTCGAAACGGCACCTAAGGGTTCGCCAAAGGTGACCATGACGGCACTCGCCATGAAGGCCGCCGTGGCCTGCCTGAAAGAGTTTCCTCAGTTCAATGCCAGCTACGACACGGCTCGTACGGAAGTCGTGCTGAAACGCTACTACAACATCGGGGTCGCGGTCGACACTCCAAACGGGCTGGTTGTCCCTGTCATTCGCAACGTTGATCAGAAGTCTGTGATGCAGCTCGCGGCAGAACTGACCGAATTGGCTGGCAAGGCTCGCGATCGCAAACTGCAGGTCAGCGAAATGCAGGGGGGAACCTTCACAATCACCAATCTGGGTGGTGTCGGTGGAACCGCGTTCACTCCGATCGTGAACTATCCTGAAGTTGCGATCCTGGGGATGTCCCGCAGCCAGAAGCAACTGCAACTGATTGATGGCGAGATCTCGGAACGTCTGATGCTGCCGCTGTCGCTGTCCTACGACCATAGGGTCATCAATGGAGCGGACGCTGCTCGCTTCACGGTGAAGCTGGCAGGGATGCTGAGTGATGCGTTTCGCCTGTTGATTGAATGCTGAGGACGGGTAATTCCAGCGCCATGAAATTTGCACTCGTTATTCCAGATGGTGTTGCGGACGAAACACAACCTGTATTGGGTGGCCGAACCCCGTTGCAGGCAGCTCACATCCCTTTCATGGATGAAGTTGCCCGCACCGGGATTGTTGGTCGAGCGGACCATGTCCCCGCATCGATGCCCTCGGGCAGCGATGTTGGAACGATGAGTCTGTTCGGCTATGACCCGCTGGAGTACCACACTGGGCGAGCTCCGATCGAAGCCGCCGCTCAGGGAATCGAACTCGGACCTCTCGACTGGGCGATCCGTTGTAATCTGGTCACTGTCGAGGATGGCCGGATGGCCAGCTTCACCGCAGAACAGATTCCGAGTGATCTGGCTAAATCACTGATCGAACTGCTGCAGCGTGACCAGTGTGGTGATGAACACTGGAAGTTCTATGCAGGGGTCAGTTATCGCAATCTGCTGGTCTACCGTGCTCGCAACACACCCGCTCCGTTTGGTCCACAGACGCATACCGTTCCGCCGCACGACATCACTGATCAGTTGATTGCTCCGCACCTGCCAAGTGGCCCGGGAAGCGAGTTGCTGCGAGATCTGATGGAACGGAGCAAGCCTGTGCTGGCTGCGTCAGCTTCAAATCAGGCTCGAGCCGCTTCGGGAACTCATACCGCGACGCAGACATGGTTATGGGGGCAGGGGCAGCGACCTTCGTTTAAGTCATTTCAGGAACGATTCGGCAAGCGGGGTGCGGTTATCACGGCTGTCGATTTGCTGCGAGGAATGGGGCGGCTACTCGGCTGGAACGTCATTGAAGTCGAGGGGGCGACCGGCTATCTCGATACCGACTACGCGGCGAAAGGGCGTGCCGCTGTCGAAGTGCTGAAGCAGGGGCAGACTGACTTCATCGTCGTTCATGTAGAGGCGACAGACGAAGCTTCGCACGAAGGAAACGCCGCAGCTAAAGTGAAAGCCCTGGAAGAAATTGACCGGCATATCGTCGGGCCGCTGCATGATTACCTGAAATCCCAGGGGGAATATCGACTGCTCGTTTGTCCTGATCATCCGACGTTCCTTAGGACGAAAACACACAGTCATGGATACGTGCCGTTCACAATGTGTGGATCTGGAATCGTTCCAGACCAGTTATCCACATACGATGAAATCACCGCAGCAAAGTCTGCCGTCTGCCTGGATCGCGGATGCGAACTGATGCCGCTGCTGTTCCGTGACGCGTAGTGGACTCCCAGACGAGTAGTTCCAACAGAGTGGTCAGGGTTCAGAGGCGTTGCAACGAACGCACCGGAAGGTTCTCAAAATACTTGAACCCCGGAACCCTGCGTATCTCGCAATCGACCGGCTTACGCAAGCAGTTCCGGAACGATTTCGCCACCGGGGACAACTCGATACGGTCGCTGGAACTGATCGTAGATTTCGGTCGTCGGCAGAACTCCGAGTGCACGGTAAATCGTCGAAACGATGTCACCCGGGACCAGCGGATGAGTAGCAGGAAATGCTCCTGTACTGTCACTCGAACCGTAGATCAGGCCGCGTTGGAATCCACCCCCAACAAGCATCAGGCTGTAACAGAAATTCCAGTGATCGCGACCGGCGTTGTTGGCGTTGATTTTGGGGGTCCGTCCGAAATCACCGAAGACGGCAATCAGCGTCCGTTCCAGCATCCCGCGATCCATCAGATCTGTGATCAGGCTCGAACAGGCCGAGTCCAGTTGTGGCAGGAGGGTTGATTTGAGCGTACGGAAGTTGCTGCCATGGGTGTCCCAGGTGGCATTGGCATCCGGTGCCCACGAAATCGTGACGACACGCGTTCCCGCCTGAATCAATCGCCGGGCCAGCAAGGCACTCTGGCCATAAACATTTCGACCGTAGCTGTCGCGGAGTGCAGGGGCTTCTTCCGAGAGACGGAATGCCCGTTGTGTTGTTTCCGAGGACAGGATGTCGAGAGCTCGTCCCTGCATTTTGGACATCTCAACCTGTGCCGACCTTCCATCGACTTTTGCAATCCCGGTCGCTTCAAACAATTGGCGTCGCGCGGACAATCGCTGGTTGGTGACTTCGGTTTGCAGGGTCAATTCAGGAACGCGAAAGTCGGGAGCGTTCGGGTCTTGCAGGACGAAC
>CAZSTW010000015.1:66955-78327 GCA_964609845.1 uncultured Planctomycetaceae bacterium
GGATCGTAGGAATGTCCGAGGAACCCTCCAAAAAAACCTGGCTGTGGCGGGCCACCTGCCCCTTCTTTGGTCATGTAGGGAAGATGCACCTGCGGCAGCACGGTTGGCGCCGTCGGACGCAGTCGAGCCATAATCCCACCGAGACACGGATGATCCGTCGGCCGGGTCCCACCACCTTGCTCACCCCTGTCGTGCCCCGTCAACGACGCATAGACCGCCGCCGCGTGTGAGTTGTTGACACTGTGATTCATCGAACGGACAACGGTCGCCAGGTGCATCTGCTGAGCCAGTCGCGGCAGATGTTCGCTGAGCTGGTATCCCGGCAGCGACGTCGAAATCGGCTGAAATTCGCCACGAATCCCATCGGGGGCATTCGGCTTCATGTCCCACATATCCAGGTGGCTGGGACCACCGTTCAGAAAGAGCAGAATGCAGTTGTCGGCCAGGGGCTTGATGCGGCGCTGTTCGGAGTCTTCGTTGGCGAGCAGTCGCGGCAATGAGAGTCCGAGTCCTGCCAACCCGAGACTTCCCACCTGAAGCACGCCTCGGCGAGTCAGCCCCTGTTGCCGGACGGCGATTTCGGTTGCACTATCAGACATCACTTTTTCCCTCGCTGTTGGACGCCGATCGGAACTATTGAATTCTGATTGAAAGCAGTCAGATTCAACAGCCGTCGCTGATGTGAGATCGTAATCCAAGATTCGAGGCGAGTCCATTGGCACTGCCATCAAATACGCAGCTCGATGGACGGACGGCTCGACTTCGGCCCGGTTTTCTGAAAACGCGTGTTGGGTGCGGGTCGCGTGTTCGGCGCGGGTCTCCCGACCCCGCCGCCCCCCCGACCGAAGGTCTCCTTTGATTGAGACGCCCAAAATGACGATGCGTGATTTTGATAGCCCGAACGCGGACACGTTCCGGCTGATGTCCGCGAATCGATCGGCGATTCGCCCATCGGTCGGGTGGCCGGGTCTGGACTGGGCTGGACTGAGGCTTTGCGAAGGAAGGCTCGGTCTTCATGTGGAGCGGACATTCCGGGACTTCGCAAAGCCGCTCCAGTCCCGGCCACCCCCTAACGCGTTCCGGCTGATGGGCGTGAATCGATCAGCGATTTGCCCACTGATTGAACAAAGCATCTATTGCCATTGGACAACGTTCACACGGCGTGAATCAAAGATTCCCGTCAGAGCGGTTTGACCACCAGGGAAGGCTGACACCGCCATCGACGGTGATCGTGCTTCCTGTCATGTAGTCCGCATCGTCGCTCAGGATAAACGCGACGCTCTTCCCGATTTCTTCGGGTCGGCCAAGTCGTTTCCAGGGGAGTTTCGCGCCACCTGCGGCGAGTTGTTCTTCAGTGAAGAACTTGCGCTCGCCGGGGGTATCGATCCAGCCGGGATGAACGATGTTCACGCGAATCCGGTGCTCCGCGAGTTCGATCGCGGCGGTTCTTGACATGTGATCGATCGCCGCCTTGGCCATGTTGTAGGCCATCGCTGTTGGAATCGGGATCACGGCATGGGGAGAACTAATGACGACGATGGAACCGCCATTGCCCTGCTTTACCATCTGGATCGAGGCAGCCCGCAGACCGTAAAAGGCTCCCCACATCCCGACGTCAATCGTTCGCCGGAACCCTGCGAGATCTGCTTCCAGCATCAGTTGGCGATCGCTGTAGACAGCGTTGGAGACGAAGAGATCGAGGCTGCCGAAAGCGGCAGCCGTTTCAGCGACCATTTCTTCCACACGCTGCTGATTGGAAACATCCCCTTGCAGGGCGAGGGCTTTCCCCCCAAAGCTGCGAATTTCTTCCGCAACCGCTTCCGCTTCGTCAGCGTGTGAGAAGTAATTAATGGCAACATTGGCTCCAGCGCGCGCCATTTCGATGGCGCACCCCTTGCCGATACCGCGAGATGCACCGGTGACCAGTGCATTGCGTCCCTTCAAATCCATCGCTCATCCTTCCGGCAATCAGGCCGAGAAACTGCTGCCGCAACCGCACGATTTGACAACGTTCGGGTTGTTGAACTTGAACCCGCGCTGATTCAATTCGTCGAGGAAGTCGAGTGTGGTGCCGTCGAGATACAGATCACTCTTCTTATCGACAACGACCTTGATCCCGTGCTGATCGCTGACGGTATCCTTTGTGGAGTCAGTGGTTGTGTCGAATCCGAGTGAGTATTGAAATCCGCTGCAACCACCGGCAGCAACGCCGATTCGCAGGACTGATGTTTCGGGCAGCTTCTGCTCGGTCATCACGCGCTTGATTTCCCCGGCAGCTTTTTCGGTCAACATGATGGCCATGGACAATTCTCTCCTGAACCAAGGATCGCAGAGACAAAAAGATCTTCTGGAACGCAGTTCCGGGATTATACGCGAAAGGCGAAAAACAGCAAGTAGCCTCAGAAGCGCAGGTTCTCCAGAGGCAGAGTCCGAAGTGAGATTTACTTCACTTTCGCCTTGTCTCCCGTTGCGGTCTGCTCCGGCCGTTCTCCCATCGCGTAGCGAGCTTTGTCGTAGTAGTGTTCGATGAAGAGAACTTCTTTCACGGCGAGCCGTTCGAGTTTGCCATCATTCAAATCCAGCAGGAAATCGTCACCATTCTTCGTGATTTTTCCGGTCAATTTCTCGCCGAGGAGTTCAACTCGTCCATCTTCGCTGATCGCGTATTTTCGGGTGTTCCCTGATGGAGAATAAAGAACTGTCCATGTTCCCTTGAGAGATGCCAGGGTCTTCGTGGAAAGTTTATCAACGCTGATTTTTTCGCTCCCTCCGAAAGCTTCCAGTTCCCCTTTTACCGCCAGCGCTCCCTCCAGATCTCCTTTGCGCGTCAGTTCCTTCTGAAGTGACTCCAGGCGAGCGCGGTACCGCTTCCGAACCGGTTCCATATCGGCCTGGTACTGCTTTCTGATGTTGGCCAGTTCCGGGTGTTCAGCCGTCGGGCCTGCCGCCCCCATGACAATACTTCCGGCGACAAATAGGACTGCAGCGATTGATGTAAGAAGTCTGGCCATCGATTGTTCCAGAAGGTGCGACAGCTGGTCTGCGTATGAAACGGCAGAATTCAATGATATACCAGCAAATGAACCTTGGTCTACCATACCGCATCGAGTAGTACGACGGTTCGAAGTGGCATTCGGCTGCCGACCTGCTCCGCTTCCGACGCTGCCGAAACCATGCCACTTAGGGTTTCGTGGGATTCACATTACCTGATGCGTTGGGCATACTGACTTGCGATCCGTTTAGCACTCAAGGATTGGCACATCATGCGGGAGACGGTCGTGAATCGAGTACTCAAGCCTGTGGCATTCGTTCTGGGAATGATTACGGTAGCCGTTTTCAGCGATCTGCAGGCTGCTGAGCCTGCCAAATGGATTCAGACGGCTCGCAGTGGACCGTGGTCAGCGAAAGAGACGTGGGAGGGGGCCGCGGTTCCATCGGCCGGGACTCGCGTTCATGTTCGCGAAGGGCATTCCGTCACCTATGACATCAAGTCGACGGAAACGATCCGGGCGATCTGCATTTCAGGTGTTTTATCATTTGCTGCAGACAAAGATACGCAGCTCAATGTGGGTGTCATCAAGATCGAAGCGACGGAGACGCCTGTCGAGTCGGGATTTGATTGCGATGCTCATGTGATGGAGATTCCTGAAGGGCAGCCAAGACCTGCTCTGGAAGTCGGGATGCCTGGCAGACCGATCACGGCGGGTCACAACGCAATCATTAGGCTGACGCCTGTCGAAGGGCAGGATAAACAATCTTGTCCTGCCATCGTCTGCTGTGGTGGTCGAATGGATTTCCATGGCGCGCCGCTCAGTCGTGCCTGGGTGAAACTCGGCGCTACCGCCAAAAAGAGTGACACCACCGTCACGCTTTCCGAAGCAGTGACAGGCTGGCGCGTCGGTGATCGTGTCATTATTACCGCGACTCATCTCGGACGCGATATCGGGCAGGGGACCGATCGCCTGCAGACCGAAGAGCGATTGATTACGGCCATCAATGGTATGCAGGTGACTCTGAACGAACCGCTCGTGAACGAGCATCTCGGTGAAGGTGAATTTCGCGGGGAAGTGGCTAACCTGAGTCGAAACGTTGTGGTTGAGTCGGCCCAACCGAACGGAGAACGCGGACATACGATGTATCATCGCGGCTCCGCAGGCTCGATCAGTTACGCGGAGTTCCGTCATCTGGGCAAGCGAAACGTGCTGGGACGATACAGCCTGCATTTCCACCTGGTTGGCAACACCATGCGTGGAAGCTCGGTCGTCGGAGCCTCAATCTGGGACAGCCACAACCGCTGGCTGACGATTCATGGGACAAACTATCTGGTCGTTCGGGATTGTGTTGGCTACAAGAGCGTCGGCCACGGCTTCTTCATGGAAGATGGGACCGAAGTCTACAACGTCCTCGATCAAAACCTGGCAGTTCAGTCGATGGAAGGAAAAAAGCTTCCCAAACAGGTCCTGCCGTTTGATCAGAATGAAGGGAGTGGCTTCTGGTGGGCCAACAGCTTCAACACGTTTACTCGCAACGTCGCCTGCGAAAATAACCGCTACGGGTATCGCTTTGAGGCGACTCAAACGAGTGCCCTGAAAATGGATCTACCGGTTATGCAGCCCGACGGCACCACGCAGGTCACCGACATCCGCAAACTGCCATTCGTGCGATTCGAAGACAATGAAGCTCATTGCGATGGCCTGTACGGAATCAATCTGGGTGAAGGAGTCAATCGGGTTGGTCCCGATGAGAAGCATCCGTTTGTGATGCGAAACACGAAGATCTGGGAAATTCACTATGCGTTTCGAGTTCAGTCTCCGACGGTGCTGGTCGACAACATGAAGATTCATCGGTCGGTTTACGGAGTCTATCATCCCAATTTCGATCGACACGTTTATCGAAATCTGGTGATCAGTCAGTCGGAACGGAACGGCGATGCCGAACCGTTCAATCGAGGGCACGATGATGATTCGGTTCAGTATGGTTCCCTGACGGTCGATGGCCTGACGTTCGTCGGCCATCAGAACAGCGGTATGCCGTTGATCCAGATGACAGACGACAACCCGACTGGCGCTGCCGAGACGCATTTGAGGAATGTTCAGGTACTGGACCGTAAGGATGGCGGTCGCCGGGCCCTGGTCAATCTCGGCGGCGGGCCCCGCCCCAAACCCAAGAGCTCAACCAGCGTTCCCGTGATTATTCATGACCACTACGGTCCGGGTCGACACGCCCGGGTCGTCAGCGTCAAGTCAGGTGAGATGGCGGGACCGACAGCATCGGGATACAAATCCGAACCGCCGCTCACCGGGGATGAATCACGCGTGACCGAAGTCACCAATGTTCCGTTTCCAGAATTGCTGCACCCCATCGACGATCAACCGCCTGCAACAGTGATCACAAGTGCTCAGCTGTCCGGAACAACCTGTGTCGTTCGTGGCACCGCAGAAGATAATGGCGAGATCAAGCAGGTTCTCGTCAACGGCATCGCCGCAAAACCTCTTCGGTCCAACTACGCCGAATGGGAGATCACCTTAAACAACGCCGAGGCAGTCAAGGCTATCAAGGCAATGTCGATCGATGCCGCTGGGAATACTGAAAAGCTACCGCATTCGATTACAGTTGCGAAATAAAAGTTCACCAGGCATCTGCTAGTAGTCCGGTATTATAATTTCTGTTTTTTGATTGTTACGTGATATTTATTAATTGTGAAGTTATTCGAGTCCTCGGCAAACAATTAATATCGCTGCCTCCGTAGGTGTTTCGCCGTATGTCTCGATCAATGCGTGGTGTTCGACGTCATCCGGCGACAGTTCGAACCCGCGAGATATCCTGTGCGAGTTGTGCAATCAGTTCCTCGGCCCCGGAAAATCGGCGGACATCGCGGACTCGCTCGATGAAATCGACATCGAGAGTTTGACCGTAAAGATCGCCGTTAAAGTCGAGCACATGCACTTCGATCTTCTGCGCCGCTTCTCCGAACGTCGGATTCGGACCGATGTTGATGGCGGCAGCATGCAGGGTCCCTTGTATCGTAACGGCACCCGCGTAGACTCCATTGGACGGAATCAACGTGCTGACGTCGGCCAGATTTGCCGTGGGAAAACCGATCGTTCTGCCTCGTTGAGCCCCCGTGCTGACGCGTCCTGTCATCCGATAGTTGTGACCGAGTAACCGGACCGCGTTGGCCATTTCGCCTGTTTCCAGCAGCGACCGAATCACACTCGAAGAAACCAGTTGTTCATCCACCGTTGCTGGGGGGGCGACATCAAACGACAAGCCGTGGTGGCTACAGAGGGTTCGCAGGACTGTGATGTTCCCGGATCGATTTCGCCCGAAAAAGAAGTTTGGACCTTCCACCAGGCCACGTGCTTTCAACTGACTTCGAACGACCGTATCGAAGAATTCTTCGGCCGTCAGGGCCAGCAGGTTTCGATCCGTACGCAGGACCAGAGTGACATCGACGCCGAATCGATGCAGCAGTTCGGCGCGATGTTCAATCGTCGTCAGGGCTGGCGGCGTCGCTTCTGGTTTCAAAAGTGCAATCGGGTGAGGGTCGAAGGTCACTGCGATCGCTGGAACATTCTCGGCGCGTGCACGACTCGTCAGAACGTTCAGCATGGCCTGGTGTCCCCGATGGACACCGTCGAAGTTTCCAATCGTGGCATACCCCCCTTGAACTGAATCGAGTGCCTGCCAGTCCCTCATCAAACTCATTCTGATACGATCCCTCCCGATCTCAGTCGTGTTCGAACAGGACAATACTGGCGGTGAACCCGTGTATGTAGTTCTTGTTGCCGACGGGGCCCAGTTCCCCTTGGGCGAAGAATCCGGCGAGCGGCAGTGGACCAAGTGCGTTCTGGACCGCAGCTGCATCGTGATTTAATACAGGAAACATCCTCGAGCCACGACCGTTACAACTGAACAGCAGCGCGCCCCGGTGCGACGTCGCAGACGGCACGGCCCTCTCCAGAAGATGCCGCAGGTCTTCGTCCGCTGTGTCGGCATCGCGAATATGAAACTGAACGGTTTGCCCGACTCGCATCATCCCGCCGGTTGCCAGGGCTCCCGTCGTGCGGTCGGCTCCATGGACGTTCACAATCAGGAAATCGCCACGCTGAAAACTCTCCTGATATTCGTTCATCACGACACCGAGATGAACTCCATTTTCGACCAGTTTCTGATCGCGCGGTGGCAGTTCTGGGTAGAGCTTTTGCAGTCGCTCCAGAGGAGAAATCCCGCCCAGTTCATAAATGATGTTTTTCTCGGCGCGTGTGACAACAAACGTCGTTCCGATTGGACGGCAGCCCTGCGATACGATTGTTCGGACGCGCGGCCCCCCCTGAATGACGACGCCGATGGCTCCGGAGTCAATCATCTGATCGTAAAGGAACAGCCGGTTTTCTCCCGGTCCTCCGCCGCTAGCCATCCCTCCCACCACAGGGACGCCGGGAAGTTCATCAGCCAGCAGATCGATGGCCGATTGTGGGAACGACGAAAATGGCTCTCCCAAGAGCAAGACTGCCCGAGTTTCAGCGAGACGTTCACTGAGATCATCGGGCAGGCCTGAGCAGAGCAATCCGTCGGGCGTCTGTTCAAACGCCAACTGGAACGTGGTGAGCGTTGCATCAGGGAGAACTGCGCACCAGACGGAAAGTGCAGGCTCGTCTTCGCACTCCAGTTCGCCACCAGCAATAGAATCTCCTGTGCATCCGATGAGGGTCTTCGCCTGCAACGCCGACTCCAGATGTTCGGCAACCTCTTCGAAGCGTGATGCATAATGGTGTGATACGAAGACGCAAGCCAGATCGGGGACCTGACCGTTCAAAGTCCGTGCGATCTGCTGGCTGACCTCTTCAATGGCAGCTTGGAGAGTCGGACGGTTTGAGAGGGCTGCGGCAAACGGCATCAATACTCCGATCCGTGCAGAATGCAGGGGAGAAAACGACGGGGGCGTTCATTCACTGGCGCTGACACCCGTGAAGTAATCCGGCTCATGCCCCGGTTTCCACTTAATATTGCATCCGATACTGGGACGTTGAGGCTGCAGGGGGGGCTGCCCGGCGAGCAATGCGACGCGGGCTGCCTGCAGATCGGCACCCGTTGCGGGCTGGCCATTGCTGGGTCGACTCGAATCGAACTGGCCACGATAGACCAAAGCCAGGTCGGAATCAAAGAGATAGAAATCGGGGGTGCATGCGGCCTTGTAAGTAATGGCGACAGATTGGGTCGCATCGTAAAGGTATGGGAACGTGTACCCCGCACTGCGGTGCTCTTCAACCATTTTTGCAGGACTGTCGTCAGGATGCGATGTGACATCATTTGAACTGATCGCAACGACCGAGATTCCGCGAGCCTGACATGCGCGACCAAATGCCGCCAGTGCTGTTCGCAGGTGTTTGACAAACGGGCAGTGATTGCACATGAAAATGACAACCAGCCCCTTGGACGAACTGAAATTGGCCAGCGATACGACTTTGCCATCGACATTGGGGAGTGAAAACGGGGGAGCGGTTGTCCCCAGTGGTAACATTGTTGACGCCGTCTTGACCACGAATCCAAACCTCCGAAAGTAATCAATTGCCAGTTTCGAATGCGAGATTGCCTCGCTGCCGAATCGTCTTTCAGGTTGCCATGTCAGTAGAACGATTCAGTCTGCCATCTTCAACGACAGCGATTCGTCACATCAGATTTCCTGATGGCGTTGCCACGTTTCCGGATTGCAAATGGAAGCAGAACATGACATCGAATCCGATCGCTAACCCGAGGTCGCCGGGTCGTTGGGGCGATACTTCGCGAGCAAGGGCTGGATCACTGCATTTGGGACGAAGTCGCACAACTTGGTCGCCGTGTTTCCCTGGCCCAGTTGAGCGATCTGCTTGATCAGGCTGCTGGAGATGTGTGTGTAGCCTTCGCTTGCCATCAGAAACACAGTGTCGATTTCGGAATCGAGAGCACGGTTGGCCAAGGTCATTGTGAATTCGGCTTCAATATCTGACAGCGTTCGCACACCGCGTACAAGGATCCTGGCTCCGCGCTGCCGGATGAAATCGACGGTCAGTCCCTGAAAGCAGAAAACCTCGACATTTGAAAAGGGTCTCAAAACTTCTCGGGTCAGCAACAGCCGTTCGTCCGGGGAGAAGAGCGGACGCTTATCGGGGTTGATACCGATCCCGACGGTCAAGCGGTCGAAAATGGCTGCGGCGCGCCGGATGATGTCCACGTGACCAAGTGTCAAAGGATCAAAGCTGCCGACGTAGACCGCATGGTGAGAACTCAGTGACATTGATCAGCCTCCGTGATTCATCTGCGGAAGCCTGATCTGTCGGGGAGACCAGATGATCTCAACGGCAGTCTGGCATCCCGAGCGACGAACCTTACACCACTCTCGTAAAACGCAGCGCAACAAGTCTCATCAACCAGACCGTTTGCCTGGTTCAGACGCCGCTATGGTACTGATTTTCGGCTGTCGCGGGTCGAATGTTGAAGTACAGCATCCGGTGGAATCCAGGTTGCTGTCCCTGTCACATTGGCAGAAATCGTTTGACGCGACTGTTTGGCAGTTGAGCTTTCTGCGGCACCCCGCAATTCTGGCAGCTCGCCAGACATGACTGAATCGACTGTAACCATTTTTTCTTCAAACGTTTACGGTGAAGGTGAATCTGGGGTTCGGTGATTCGAGATCATCGTGTTCGATGGTATGATGTTTGCAAACAAGGATTGTGATCAGGTGACTGCCATCCGGCCACTGGCTCTGACTCGATGAGCAGCAGGCGGCATCCGTGGGATAGCCTTTTGAACGGTGCGAAGAATTCAATGGTGAAGGAGAACTGCCATGCCGGTCTTTCGATGGGGACAGGCTTGGGATCCATTTCGTGATCTGGAACGAGAAGTTGATCGACTGCTCGCGAGTGTCTCATTGTCGTTTTCTGGGATTCGGTTTGGCCGCGAATACCCTGCGGTCAATGTCTACGAAACAGATGACGGGCTATTGCTGACTGCTGAACTTCCAGGAACGCGCCCCGAAGATCTGGAAGTACTCGTCGCTGACGGAGTACTGACTCTGAAGGGAAAGAGGACCGGAGCAGGTGGGATTCCTGACGATCGCTACCGCCGTCAGGAGCGACTGCGGGGCGACTGGAAACGCTCATTGACGCTTCCGGAACGAATTCAGGAAGATCGCTTAAGTGCGGAGTTCACGAACGGTGTTCTAAAGGTCCGGCTCCCCAAGGCACCAACAACGACTCCTCGTCAGATTCCCGTTTCCGATGGAAATTCGTGACAGGCGGTCCGGCCTGTGAAAGTCGGTTTTGAAAGTCGAAGGCAACAATCATGTCGAACGAAATCGTAAAGGTGACATACACCGAAGCGGATGAGCAACCAGGTTCGCAGGTCGATCCCGTTGTCTTCACGCCGCCGATCGACATATTTGAAACGCCCGAAGGACTGGTGTTACTCGCCGACCTGCCGGGCGTCACTCTTGATTCGCTTGAGCTCCAGGTGCAGGACAACAAGCTGACACTTTACGGAAAAGTCAAACCTGACCTTCCTCCCGACGCTCGGATGATTCATCAGGAATACGCGATTGGTCACTTCTTGCGTTCGTTCATTTTGAGTGACGAGGTTGACCACGAGCGAATTACAGCAAAACTGAATCAAGGTGTGCTGGAAGTCTTCTTGCCTCAACTCCGTAAATCGGAGCCGCGGAGGATTCAGGTAACGACCGAGTAACTGGCTTGCCGGAAGCAGATTTCCGCGCGAGAAGGTTTGCTGATCACCCGGCTCGCGAACGCCTATCAGGAGAATTGAAATGTCCGAAAGCAGCATGCCCGAATCGAAATCAGCTGACGGAACAACGCCACCGTTAGATCGAGTACGACAAGAGATGGAACGGTGGCTGGAAGTTGCCCGATCCACAGGAGAAAAGGCACTGGAATCTTTGGGACTGGTTGGGGCCGGGCGACCGGGACAACCCGCCATCGATGTGATCGAACTCGACTCGGAAATCGTCGTTCTGGTCGATCTGCCCGGGGTTGCCGCTGAGTCAGTTCAGCTCTCACTGGCTGGCAATATGCTGACTGTCAAAGCCAATCGAGGTGGGATGGATTTCCCGGAAACCACTCGTCGTCACATCTTCGAACGGACAATGGCATCCTATGAGCGAGCGATTCCACTTCCCGCAGCGGTCGATGGTGACAACGTTCGAGCGGAAACGCGCGACGGTTTGCTGACGGTTTCGCTACAGAAAGTTGTTGCGACAACGGGGCGTTCGATCCCCGTTGCGCGAAGCGGTGGTGCACGACCCGGCGAATAGAGCTGAGTCAATGTCACCCACATCTTTTACTCTCAGGGTCGATTGAGTTGCGGGCGCGCTGGCTGTT
>CAZSTW010000016.1:0-14574 GCA_964609845.1 uncultured Planctomycetaceae bacterium
CAGGCCATCACCGACCAAGGCCCTCTCGGAGCCGAAAGGCAAAAGACATTCGACGATGACGTGCTGCAGCGATCAGTTCGCTGGATGCAGGATCAAGTGGCTCAGAAGCGTCCGTTCTTTCTGTGGTTTAATCCGTCACGCATGCATCAACAGATTCACGTTTCCAAGGAGTGGGCTGGACGCAGCGGGCATGGTGCCTATGCCGATGCCGTATTACACCTGGACTCGATCGTTGGTAAATTACTTGATGCCATTGACGAAACGAAGGTGCGTGAACAGACAATTGTAGTATTCACGTCGGATAACGGTGTTAATCTCGCGCACTGGCCCAACGCGGGCAGTGCGTCTTTTCGAGGCGAAAAGGGGACGACATGGGACGGCGGCTTCCGCGTGCCCGCCCTGGTCCGATGGCCTGGACATGTGCCGGCGGGCGGCTGGACGGGTGAGTTGATGTCATCTGAGGACTGGTTGCCAACCTTAATGTCAGCTGCCGGAAAACCTCAGATTAAACAAGAACTTCTGACCGGATTGAAAATCGATGGAAAGCAGTGGAAGGTCCATCTGGATGGCTACGACCAGACAGACATGTTAACGGGAGCTGGTGTGTCGCGTCGGAATGAGTTCTTCTTTTACGCCGAGCGGGAACTGAACGCATTTCGGGTAAAGCATTGGAAGGTTCACCTGGCCGTAAAAAACGCGTGGCTGAAGCCCGCAGAGAAAGTGCCGAGTGGTCTGCTGATTGACATCAAGCTCGATCCTTTCGAACGCACGCCAGATGTTCCGGGGCACTTTGCCTGGATGAAAGAGAGAACTTGGGTTGTCCCCGAGCTTTCTGGGTATTTTCTGAACCATCTCAAAAGTTTGAAAGAGTTTCCTCCTCGCCAGGTCGGAACAGGAATTGGAGCGGAGACGCTTGGTGTTGAATAGCAGTCGTCAGAACGCGGCGTCTCACGTGAACGTGAGGTGAGGCATGAAATCCCTGATCTCTCGAAGGGCATCGAGGTGTGGACAGAACGGGCACCGCTTAAGGCCCGCCAGATGCGATGAAATGCCGACGGGCCTTGACCAATGATTTGATTCGTACCGGGGGGCACAGGGGCGATTCAGGCTTGCTCAGAACTCTGGGACGTCCCAAATAGTTATTCCGAACTGTGAGGTTTTTCCGAAGAGGCGGCGGCCATCGGTGGAGAGGGTAATGAGTTCACACATTGGGCTGCTGCCAGCGAACCCATCCTGAGTCAACACGACCTTTTCCGTGTCAATGTTCCACACGTAGCCGGTACCGCGTTGATCAACCAAAAGCACGAAGTCAGGGTTGCTCAAGAACAGCCCGTCACGGAAGTCGACTTCGTAAGAACTACTGCTTCTTTCGGCTTTGCCTGCTGGCTTCAATGTGCGAAAGAGTCGGCCCGTGACGACGTCATGGATCCTGACTTCGTTGCGACCGACAAGCATCACGCGCCTGCCATCGAAAGCAAAGTGTGATTTAAGTGCACCGCTACCCGGCACCCATCCGGTTTCAACCGCTCCCACCGCCTTGCCGGTCGCAATATCGAAAACCTCCAGTTTCTCGCGTCCACCGTAAAGCCTTTTGCCGTCAATCGTTGAATGCCAACCGTCGCGGTTTGAAGAACGACCTTCAATAGCCATTGGAATTACGGTATTTCCACGATTGGGATCAACAACAACATACGGCGGCAAGTCGCGTTTGTCGTACTGCTTCACGAGAATCTGTCCACCCGGCAGGAAGCGAAGGCCATCGATAAGAGCGTTGGGGGTCTTTACGATCTTGCCAGCTCGGTCTGCGAGGATCAGATCCCTTCCATCAAACGCAGCCGTCAGCGTTCCCCCCGACGAGACGGCCATCTTGGGAGCGAAATCTGCCTTACCGAGCGACTGCACCAACTTGCTTTCTGCGAAGTCCCACAGTTCGATCTGGTCTCGCTTTGGAGAACGATGACTGTGATGCACGATGGCAAATCGCATGTCAGGGGAAAACATCACGGTATCGCCTTCGGTCACGGGGATGTTCCCGATCTCCTTAGCGCTCTCTACGTCAATCAGCCGAAACGCCCCGTCTCGTGCCACGACCACGGCCCTGCCATCGGGAGTCATCGTTCGCAGATCTGACAGTCGGCGACCATCAGCAAACGACGCCAACGAAGCGATCGCGATATCTGCATTGCGAGATTCAATGTCGTCGTTGTAAATCGGCACGAAGCGTCTCTGACCGCCTGATGTGTTCGGCAACTGCCATCGCGCAATTGCACCCGTTTCCGACCCTGAGAATGCGAATCTACCGTCGCTTGTCAGTAACGCGTTGAGAGGGCGATGCTTCTGACCTCGTTCTTGAACGACATACGCTGCTGTCACCAGAGATCGGTCATAGAGAGCGAGTGAACCATCTTCGGTGATGACAAGGTAGCGTGACGAACCACGCGGCCAGGAAATTCCGCGCAGCGAGTTCTCGCGATCACGATGATCGAGGCTTTTCGGAGTCACTGGTCGGCGTAACGGCTGAAAATCGGCAAGATTCCAGATCATCATCACTCCAACATCGTCGCCCGTGAGCACCTCTTTTTGGTCGGCAGAGATCCCAAGTCCGGTGATCGCGGCCTTGTGGTCATTGAATGTCCCAATCTGCTGCCCGCTTCTTACATCCCAAACGTAAGCGATGCCATCTCGGCCTCCCGCCACGACTCGCTCACAGTCATTCGTCACGGCAATCGTCTGCAGCTGGTCGCTTGCACCGCTCATAGACTTCCGTTCCGTTGCCGTGTCGACATCCCAAACGCGAGCCGTCTTGTCCTTGCTCGCAGATACAGCCATCTTTCCATCGGGGGCAAACGCAAGTCCGAGCACCGCGCCCTTATGTCCCTTGAATGAATTCAGCTTCTTTCCCGTTTCGAGATCCCAGTGCAAAATCTCACCACTCTCAGCACCGCACAGTACTGACTTACCCTGGGGGGAATACGCCACGGAACACAACGGTCCGAGTCCGATATCCCACTCTTGAATAGGCGAGCTGCTTTTCACGTGCCACAAAACCAGGCGACCATCTTGTCCCGCCGAAACGAGCCGCGTACCCTTCGCGGAAACTGCCAGCGCCATCACCGATTGCCGATGGCTGCTCATGATTCGTGGTGTCTTTACGAACGAATCATTCAGCTTCGGCAAAGATCCATCGATGGGACGTGGTAAGCCAATCTCCGGCGAGAATTGTTTTTCAAGCAGCGGATCGCGGCTCGAATTGCCCGTGTCGAACACCAGCAATGGCTGAGTTACGTTGCTGTTGTAGATCGTCACCGCCAGCAATGAGTACCGCTCACCGTCCGTCAGGCAAAGCAGGTGATAGTCATTGAGTTCGGGATTGTTGCCGACATCGGACAGGGTGATGTCGACGATCTCTGCCGAACGGGTTGCCCAGGTCGAGGATGCAGCCCAATTCAACTCTTTTGCGACGTCCACTGTTGGTGGCACATCAAGCGGCAGAGCGAGACTTGTCGCTGCGAATCGCAGTTGCTCTACCCACGGAAAGTATTGAGCCAGTAATTCCGGCTGCACGATGAACGATAGTGCCGTTACCTGATTCGCATTTGCTGCGATCAACGTGCCTTCTTCGGGCTTCAGGTAAAGAAACCCACCTTTGCCGATGGCCATGGTGTTCAGCCCCAGACCGTCCGCTGCTGTGCGGAAGTCTCCCAAAGTTACGCCGTCGACAGTGTCAACCGTACGGAGCTGATTTAGCATCGCACTCAGCAAGGGCTTGCCCTGGGCCGTGGAATATTTCTGGCTGACTTTTTTCAGAGCGGCGCTTGTCGCCGCCTTGCGTGTGTTGGCATAGTCCGTGCGTGCCTGCTTGATCTGCGCGGCGATAGTCTTGACTGCCTCGGGAGCCGGGCCAAAGTGCAACACAGGCACGTCGACTCCAAACGCGTTCTTGCCGAAAGTTCGCTGCATGTAGAAATGATGCGTTGGGCGGTAGTACTGACCGGCAATTGCAGTCTGATCGTACCCATGTATCACAATGTTCCCGTTCTCGATCATCGTACCCGTAGCGCTTATGTCGCCACTAACTGGAATCGATTGGCCAAAAAGCTGTAATAATTCCTTGCTGCGGTCCCTGACCTCGCCGAATACGCGACATTCGGTGAACTCGCCCGCAATTTCTCGTTGTTGTTTTTCGAGATCCCGTAGATGTTCCAGCGAAGCCTTCACGTTCTTCGGCTGGGCCGCTGTGAACTGTTTCACATCGACTGCCTGCTTACCACCAGGGATCGCACTTGCATCAAGCGCCTTCATTCCCTGGGCGGCGTCTTCAGAGGCCACTTGGTTGACTTCGGGCTCTCCGCCGCGCCTACCCAGCATCTGCCCAATTGCGGCCAGCAAGAAACTGGCTGCCATGAATACTCCGCCCACGACGAGCAGGCTCTTGAAGAGCGAATTGCGGGGTGCGTCTGGGGCACTGCGTTTCGACTGACCGTTGGACGTGAATCTGCGGCGTTCAGCCAGTTTCTCACTTGTTTTTTGTCGCGCGAACTTTGCTGCCTCTCCAACTTTCTCGACCGCCTTTGTCCGCTGAGCTGCAGCAACTTCCTTAGCCTTCTTCGTGACTTCGGTGACTTTTGAAACGGCGGCTTTCGTGGCCGACTGGCTGACTTCTTTCGCCTTCGTCAAGAAGGTCGCCCCAAGCGACTTCAATTGATCGACATCCATACGCGAAACGTCTTGAGCCCGTCTCTTCTCGACCGTGGAACCACTGTTGCTCTGGCCCGTCTCGGCTGTTTGACGCATTTCGGATCGAGGAACTTCGGTTTTGTGAGCGATTGCGTTCGGCATCGCCGGACGCGAACCAGAATTCTCAGGAAACAAGTCCGCTACCTCGGCGGCCTCGATCCAATCCGGCAGCGATTCATGCCACACGAGATCATGCCGTTGAAGCCGTCCTTCGCGAGCAAGACGCTTAAGCGTTATCCAGTTTACCGGATCGAGCTGCTCCCCATTCTGCGCGTAGTGCCAGTCTGGTTCGCCCCACAATCCGACGACCAATTCGGCGTGCTGCCACTCATTCATTTCTTCTCGCGAAATGAGATCGTCGCCCGACAACGTCCCATTTGCGGCCATGTTGACCAACTCATCCCAACTTACGGGCCCGAAATGCTGGTTGCCGATCGAGTAGTACCATTCCGATTTGCTTTCCATGAGCGCATTCTCAAATGCTGGCGGTGATCGGACCGAAGTCCTTGGAATTAAGGCATTCTCAGCAGATTTTCAGCCAGCACGATAGAAATCGGCCGGCGCGGGGAACTTCCATTCTGTCAGTGATTCGTGCTTGTTTCTTCGCGCGGTGTCTCGTCATTCCACCCCACCTTACCAAGTACCTCTTGCGAAAACCAAGCTTGCGAAACATGCAAGCTCGCGGCAAAAAATGCCTTCATGGATCTATTGAGGTAACAAGCACCGTTTTAGCTCCGCGTGTTCGTATTTCGTGATTACCGGGTAAGGAGATAAAAAACCGGGCAATTTATCGGCGAGGGCGAGTGACACGAAAGAATGATTCCACGGCTGGTGGCGATTTGCGCGGAATCGCATCATGCTGCGCAGCAGGGTACTGGAATCAGCAGCGATTTCGCAGGCACAGAAGAGGCGTCGCAGTTTCTGAAAAAGAACTTTATCAGCCGGATGAAGAGCCTGCAGCAAAAATATTCACGATTACGCATCATCGCGCGAGCTTTTTGTGTCGCCAGTACTGCCCAAAACTCGCGATTGTCCGGTCGCAGTCTCGTCCGGTGTCATGGGGAGTCGAAATGTAAAGACGCTCCCCTGTTTCAGGCCAGAGCTACGCGCTTCGATTGATCCTCCATGCAGTTCAATGAGAAGCCGCGACAGCGTTAATCCGACACCTGCCCCGGCAACTCCCGTCGACGATGCACTCTGGGAACGAGCATACATGTCGAACAAATATGGCATAAACCCAGGATCAATTCCCATCCCCGAATCACAGACTTCAACCGTCGCCCATTCGTTGTCTCTCTCTACGGAAACTTGAATACGCCCGTGAAAGCTTGTGTATTTTATGGCATTGGTCAGGAGATTAATGAGTACTTGTTCAATTCGGACAGGGTCAATCCGAAGATGAATCGGTTTCTCGCAACCGGCCACCTTGAGTACGTGCGAATGAGCGACGAGGTCGTCCTGAACGCTTTGTACTGCGTGATTGACACAGGTCGTCAAATCACTCAGTTCAATCCGGAGTTCCATGCGACCACTGGAAATCCGTGCCATGTCCAGAAGGTCGTCCAGATATCGTGACATCTTGTGTGCTTCGCGTTCGATGATTCCTCGCGCATCGTTGACTTGCTGGGGCAACCGTGGTTGCAAACGAATAATCCTCAATGCATGTCGAATGGGAGCCAGCGGGTTTCTCAGTTCATGTGCAAGCATGGCAATAAATTCGTTTTTCCGTAGGTCCTCCTCACGTAATCGCTGCTCCGTCATGACCCATTTTGTGATGTCAATGACCGTAGCCTTGAATCCGATTAAAGTGGACTCGGCGTTCAGCAGCGGGCTGGGGGTTATGACGGCCCAAAGTGGCTCGCCATTACATTTATGGAATTTGAGCTCGTGAGAGATGTATTCACCATTCTTTCGACAAGCGAATGGATTCAAGGCAGCAGGGCGCAGTTCTACGTCCATGTAATCCAGAAACGATCGACCGATCATTTCTGACTCCGTACTTCCGAACATGCGTACAAGAGTCGAATTGGCGTAGGTTGTCTTTCCATCCAGATCGATACACCAGATGCCTTCGGGCCAACCCTCTTCGAGAGCGAACATGGCAGAAGGCGTGGACACATTATCGGCTAAGGGATTCGACAGGGCGAAGCATGTTCCCGTGTACCCAACGAGGATCCCCGAGTCATCCAATAGCGGAACGGCTTGTTCGTTGACATCCCTGTAGGTTCCATCCCGGCTCATGAGTTCGTATCGAATACAATACGGCGATTGCTGGGCAGCAGCGGAGGAAATTGCGCGGAACACGCGGTCGCGGCTTGTCGCAAGCACGCCGCGTGTCCACCCTGAATCTCTTTCCGAATGGATTGTACATCCGCGGAAAGTGAGCCAGCTTTGATTGAACCAGGTACGTGAGCCCGTGGCATCAGAAATCCACGCCATCGCCGTCGACATCTGCATGACCCGACAGAAAGTACTGACTTCATAATTCGGGAGCATCACGAACCAATCGCGGAATCACAGTTTGCAACGAAGCTGCTTAAATCGTTTACAGGTCCTCTTAAGATCGCGACTTTCTAATCAATGCGGTTTGAAGAACGTGGTCAAGATCGCTGTCTGAGATCGGTTTTGTAAAATGATAGTTGATCCCGGCCTCTGAGGAACGTGCCCGGCTTTGTTCGTCGCCCCATCCCGTCAATGCAGCGATAATGACATCGTCTTTTCGCAAAGTTCGTATTTGCCGAGCCACGTCATAACCTGAAGTCTTTGGTAGTCCAATGTCCAGAAAGATGACATCGTGGGCCTTCTCGCTTCTCAGCTGAAGTGCTCCATCACCATCGTAGGTGACATCAGCTTCGTGACCGAGCAGCTGAAGCAGTTTCCCCAGGCTATCCGCAGAAGTTGGATAATCATCAACAACAAGCACCCGCAATCCACGTTCTTTTGTCTCTGCTGGCGATTCAGGATCCATTGATTTTTTGGTGTCTGACAGCGAATCTTCCTCGAAATGGGAACTCAGCGGCGAAACGCATCCGATGATCTGGACGGGTTTCCTGTTCCGGTCATAGAGGATGCGAGAACGGTCCCTGACCTCAATATATCCCTTTGACACATGTTTCAGGCGATAGTCACTGGTGACACTCTCAAGACACCGATTCACGGCATCATTCAATGTCGATTCGTAGATCGAGCGGTCATCATAATGAAGATTGCCAATCCACCACGAAATCGTGTTTGGTACTTCTGTCATTTGCCGGCCGGTAAGACTCTCGAAGCCCGCAGACTTTATGAGCGTGTTGCTGTTCAAGTCCCACTCGTAAATCATACCTTCAATCGCCTCGGTTGCGACTCGAAATCGCTCTTCACTAAGCTTGAGATTCAGCTGGGCGAGCATCAGATCGGAAACATCCGTTGAAAAGCCTGATATCCGGCGCGGCATGCCCATGTCATCGTAGTCGAGAGAAGCCCGATCCCAGATATACCGAATACTTCCATCTCGATGCAGAACACGATAATGAGAATCGACGATTCTGCTGCGTCCGCGGATTTGTTGAAAAAAGTCTGTTCGGAATGACTCGATGTCTTCAGGGTGAATCAGCTGTTCCCATGCTTCAACGGTCGGCTCCAGCTCCTCCGGTGAGTACCCGACGAGTTCGAAAAGTCCATTTGATCGAGAAACTTTGCCAGATTCACGCTGCCACTCGTAAACCATACATTTGACATTGACTGTTGCCAGGTGAAATTGCTCCTCGGCCGCTGAAGAAACCGAGAAATGGGACTTACAGTCTGACGTGTCGATAACTGCGGAAATCACCCGTTGATTTTCCGGCTTCTGATCCCAAATTAAGGAGTTGTGCCAATCAACAGATCGCAAGCCATGGCCTGGGATTTCGCTCAGAAACTCGACGGATGAACGCTGTTCGCCCTGCTCCAACGTCGTTAATGTGTCATAGGTACGCAGCAGCGATTCGCGATCGATCCCCGCCACGAGACTCAGACATTTTCCACGCGCCGCCGATGCGTTGGTTGCGAATAACTTTTCAGCGACACGATTCAATTCATGAACCTTCAGGTTTGCATCCCAGACCACAATCCCGACAGGCAGCGCCGAGTACGAAGCTGAGACCGTTTCCGTGGGCGGATTGGGTTGAACGTCGGAGTCATCGGAACAGAATCCGACAAAACCAGTTAGTTTCCCATCATCGTGAAAACGAGGATATCCGCGATCATGAATCAGAACGTAATTGCCGCATTTATTCTTGTAGCGATACCTGCATGAGTACGACACGTGGTTTCGGTAGGCGTCTGAAATTATTCGGCCGAACTCGTCCAGATCGTCCGGGTGAATGCTTGACAGCCATGCTCTTCCGACTTGCTCATCAGATGAGAGACCGCCGAATTCAAGCCATGACCTGTTTATCCAGCGACACCCTGGATCGTCGTCGCTTAACCAGACCATCCAGGGGAGCTTGTCAGCCAATTCCGAAACGTCGAGATGACTTTGATGAGAGTTCCGCAACATGATCAATCAAACAATAGGTCGGCCCGCGAGTTTTGACGTTGATAGACCCAGCGCCATTCAACCTGAATCTGGCGACGCCTGAGAAATACTTCGTAATCGACGAAGTCCTTCCCAATTCTCACCGCCGTCTGCGAGTGACATTCAATCGCGAAACAACGAACGGTGACGGCGAACAGTCTTGATTACAACCTGCTACTCGAGAAAATGCAAACGTGAGTCCGCTTCGGGTTTGCATGCTTGCATCTGCAATTCGTTCATTCCGGGATTCGAACTGAATCTTGGTTTAGTATCGGTGTCCGCTGTGAACACCACTCATCAATCGCGAGAACGATGCGTTTCATTCGGAGGCCAACCGAACAACGCACCGGACCTTTCTCTGGTTCCAGCTTTCCTTCACACGTTCCGTAACTTGAATTTGGTTGATGACATTACACCGTTCAAACATGCGAGCTTGTGACATCGAATGCACTGTGACCAGTGATGCAACACCATGCAACCGTACCCGTTTCAGGCCGTTAGGAGTAAAACACATTTGATCGACCAGATGGCAGGATCCGGTGCCGCCATCGTTCCCTCTGAAATGCCTAGTTTATATGGCATTCCAATGCTCTGGACGGGCTTCCATCGCGAGTTTGAGTGCACCCGCAGCACCGGCAAAGACCGAATCGTGAATTCGATTCACGCGGGCAGGTTCGGAATAATATTCGCGCAAGAGACGTTCGAGAGCGATATCGAGCCCCTGCATGCGGCTGCCACCGCCAGCAAGGATCACGTTTCGCAAAAGCCGGCCCTGCATTTCGCTGTCCCATCCCGACAGGCACTGTTTCAGGCCATTAAAAACCGGCTCCACGAATGACTGGCACGCTTCCTGTAATTGTCTGGTCAAATTCAGTACCTGCGGTCTCCCATTGACGACGACCGTTAGATCCGCCTGGGGAGGATTCTCGGCGACGCTCCCAAATCGCTCTTTTAAATCACACAGCATATTTCGACTGACGATGGCGTTTGGATATTGTGATAGAACGAGATTTGTAAAAACATCATCGATGGCGTCCCCACCAAGTGGCAGCGTCACTTGGTGTTCAGGTCGCGGATAGATTCCGGACAGCGCACAGATGTCTGTCGTTCCCGCCCCAATGTCAACAACGACTGCTCCGGAAAGCTGGTCCAAGCCGTAGGCCACAGCGAACGGCTCTGAAACAACCATGACTGAGCGGCAGGTTCGACTGGCAATCTCAACAATCAGCTCTTTTGATTCAGAACACGCCAGTGCCGGAACGCCAATAACTACTGCTGCATTCGCGTCTGCCGTGATACCTACCAGGCCAAGAGCATGCTGAACAATCAAACTTACGGATTCACGTTGCGTCGTCTCATCTTTCAAGCCTTTCGCGTCACCTGTCCCCGGAGCATGGAATTTTAATCGCCCATGAGCAAGCGGCCGAATGAGCTCAAGCGAATGATGCCCCTCGATCGCAGCCTTACCGAACACTGCCTCTGACTTGAGTAACCGGCGAGACAGATCATCCTTGGGACGCCCGATCACCGTCGGAAGAAATGCCCGACGCCCCTCAGATGTCAGTACCGCAGTTTTGTAGCTACCAAGATCCATACCGACGTAAACCTGGAAAGCCATCGCGATTGATCCTTCGAACTCGAAAAGCAGCACTCAAACAAGAAGCAGATAACGAAAGGCGAACGCAGCGACCTGCTATGCCTGTATTCGCTGGTTTTCCTGAACAATTTGCGAAAAAATGCTATCAACCCTTGCCACCGATGGGCGGTCGCTATCATGTCGCAGATTTCGGGGGGGCGTGGAGCGATCTGTTCGAATTGGCTGCTCAAAACGACCACTTTCGTGGTCACAGTCTGCCACTTTCGAACGAAATCGCTCGCGTGCCAACCCGGCAAGCCTGACCGCAACTGCTGGCAGTGAACCAAGCATCACACCAGCGACCAGCACCACCCACTTCAAATCGATGATGGATCCTGAGTTGATCATTTTCGGTTGTGCATCATGACTACATTTCACAAGCGGCTCCGCGAAATCGAAATCAGCAGGAATTGCAAGAGGGGCTGGGAATGCCGGGACACCTGAGGGCCCATCGGAACCGACATGGGTAAACCCGTCCTCGACCACGGATATTTCCTCGCCGCCGAATAAACGCCCCCTCCCTGGCAAAAACTGCGGAGAATGCCGCACAGAGGAAGCTTCATCGAACACCGCCCGAAGCCCGGAGCCAGGGGGCAATACGCGAGGCGACTCTGCAGTTGACTGCGATTCAGCCACCCGATCCTCTACCACCTCATCGATTCGCAACTCGCGTTCGTTGACCGGCACCCACTCAAATGGCTTCAATTGAATCCCATACTGTTCTGGGCGAAGCTCAACTGGCCGCTCGACATTCATCGCCGACACATCCAGAGCGTTGACAGAAAGCTCATTACCGAGAGCAACCAGCCTCGCCCCCAAACGCATTGCCCCAACGTCCGCTTCTACGCGATGCTCGGGGGCTTGCTGATTAAGCCCCTTGCTCCCATAAAACTTGATAGCAAGAGCTTCAAACTCTGCGAGCAACAAATAGCATTCGGCCGACTCGCGATCCGTCAGCCCAGGCGTTGCCTGAACAAAACTCACAATCCTCAACGCATCTTTCAGACGCCCCTCCGATGCCAGGCGACTCGCGGTCTCGAGTATTTTGAGGGCCGGGGTTTGGGGGGCGTCCTGCCCCAGACCAACTCCCACACTGGCAAAAACAACACTCAGCACGAGGCACGATTTGTAATCACTTCTGATTTTCATGAGACACTGCCTGGCCCTGGTGACCCAAATCTCGATTCTTACTTCGGGAACGATCTATGCGAGGTCCGCCCAACTGACAGGAGGGGCGAAACATAAAGTATTGCAAGGAATCCGACGGTAATTTCGCCATCAGTGATTCGCCACCACCCCGGCGCCGGTTTGTAGGTCTTGGCTTGATTTGGAGTCAAGCAGAGAAACGCCCGTATTGCGCCGTGGCGCACGGAAATGCGCGAACGCCACGTTGAAGCCCTTGCACCGCAGAGCGTCAGCTTGCGCGACAGCGCAAACTAGGGGATTCCGGTAAGGTTTGCCGACAGTCGCATGGTGTGTGACGAAGAGTAGTCTACCGAATTTCGTTTCGTCGCTCTTGAAATGGCATTTCATGAAATCACCAATCGCAATAGTCTCAGCTGACCCGATGCTGACGGAGTTGATCCACTCCACAACTGGTACCCGACCAGACGTCTTTAGCTGCGTAGAGTTGCTTCTGGAAAGTTCTGTGAATCAGTTGTCGACACTGGGGATTGATCTGCGCACGCACGACAGTGCGCTGGTCGATCCAGCGTTCGCAGCTGATTTTCGGGCTCGCATTCCGGCACATGTGCGAATCATCGTTTTCACGGACGGGGGAATGTCTGTTCAGCAGGCTCGAAGCGCAGTCTTGTTCGCAGATCAAGAGTGGGACTTGCTGGAAGGCATGCCGCCAACTGGCGGTCTGCTGGAACCTTTGTCGCAAGCCTCCAGGCCGGTTTTATATTCAATCGCTGTAGCATCTCGGGATCCGATCACAACTTTCAGTATGTCGTATTACCATGTATTGCAACGCATGCGATCCATTGCCCAGCTGACGATTCCGGTCCTGATTACGGGTGAGACTGGAACCGGAAAAAGCACGACTGCGCGTTACTTGCATGTCTGGTCAGATCGCGCTTCAGAGCCATTCATGATACTCGCATGCGGTGCAGTTCCAGGCGAACTGCTGGAAAGCGAATTGTTCGGCCATGCACGAGGGGCATTCACGAGTGCGAACCAGCATCGAGTTGGAAGGCTGGAAGCTGTTGCAAGTGGCAGCCTGCTTCTTGACGAAGTTGACTTGTTGCAGCTCGAACAGCAGGCCAAGCTTTTGCGGGCCGTCGAAACCGGAGAATTCGAGCCTGTCGGTTCTGTTGAGACTCGGAAAACGAAAGCCAGGTTTGTTTTTGCATCAAATGTTGATCTGTTTTCTGCGGTGAATCAGCAGCGATTTCGGGCAGACTTGTACTACAGAATCAATGTACTTGATCTTGCATTGCCTTCACTCAGGGAGCGGCGGGAAGATATTCCGATGCTCGCTGTCAATTGCCTTGATGAAGCATCTCCGCAGCTCGGCCCAAAGAAGCTCAAGGTCAGCCTGGACTTCATGAACAAGCTTCGAGGATTTGACTGGCCTGGCAATATTCGAGAGCTTAAGAACCGAATCGTTCGTGCTGCGATACTTTCTCCGACGGGGCGGCTCAGGATCGAAGACCTCGGATCGGACTCGCCTGCGCAGGTCGTTGTTCAGTCGGGCGAAGTTGCCACGCTGAGGCAGGATCGTCGCGCATGGGAACGTGCGTCGATTGAGCGTGTTCTCCGTGACAACCGCCAGAATCGTACCGCTGCTGCAAAGGCCCTTGGGATTAGCCGTGCGACGCTCTACAAGAAAATGAATGAGTACGGAGTCACATGACGGGCGACTGAGCGCCCTGTACCTTGGCATGCTCGCACGCGCAGCGGAATGTGTGTTGTCGCATTTTGGGAAATGGAGTGGAGTCGAGTGTCGAAACGGACAGGTCGCTCAAATACGCTATGCCACGTAAACTTCCTGTTTTCGCTATCCGGAATTGCAGGTAAGACTTTCCTCACTTCACATATTTTGAAGAGACAACATGACACGAATGTTCCAGAGACTTCTTGTAGCTGTAGTCGCAGGGTTGACTGCTTTCGTCGTTGGTTTCGCTGAACCCGCGGTCACTCACGCTGGTGCCGTCTATGTGTACGGCGGATATCAGGCTCCGTTCGTTTCACCGATCCCCTACTATCAATACGATTACGCTGCCTTCGTTCCGGTCTACACCTCGGCGTATTACGCCCCGACATATGCCCCCACATACTTTCCCACGAATCCCGTGCCATACCCATACGGTTATGGGATCACTCCGGTTGTTCCAGTTTCCGGCTACGCACCTTGGCCTGCAGTTTACGGCCCGTACCACAGCTCGCTTCGATATCGATACCAGATTCGGTATTAATCACGAGTGGCGCATTTGATGAGCGTCAGGCAAGATTCGGTGTGTGCACCCGCGGAACGAGGCCGCACCGAATCAAGGACATTTTCGCTCGAAATCGCCAGAAGACGATTGTCATCCTGAATCGACAGGAGCGAGAGTGGCGTTATCGCTTTCAACATCGTCATCGCATTCTCTGTGAAGCCAACAGATCGCCGTGCCAGGTTCAGCAGTGCGTCGTCGTATTCGCGACAAAGCTGATCCGCCGG
>CAZSTW010000016.1:14584-23664 GCA_964609845.1 uncultured Planctomycetaceae bacterium
CACTCCGTCTGTTTGTCGCTCTTGAATGGCTTTGTTACTTCCATCGTCGTGATTTGGTGAAACCTGCGGGGTCACGACCTCGCAAGTTTCAAGTGAACCATGGAAAGTCTGTAGCAACGCCGACACCTAAGCAGAAATGCTCATGCTGATGGGATCCCCTCAGCGGTTTTTACGTCGCTGTCCCACCAGCAGAAGCAGATCGCAACGATGCGCCAGAATCATGGGCATACAAAATCGGTCTTCCGATAAACACAGAAAAACCGATTACCTCAAGCGAATGCCTGCCGAACGTGAAACGATGCGACAGGACAACTCATCGAGAGGAACCAGAGGGCCTGTGATTCTTATAATTCTGGACACGCTAACCGCATCACCCACGACGCAAGATCCATGAGTGATGCGGGCGGTGGATTGTACCCCTTGTTGTGTGCTGGACCTGCATCATAAGTCCATCAAGGAATTTCTGGCAATCATTACCAGATCGTACCTGCCACCAGCAACGGCCTACCTGTTTATCGACCAATCGCGAGTGCGTGCATTGGTTGAATGGACAAGTTTGCGGGATTACGTGTTTTCGTACGATCCTGAGCAAGACGAATTGAGCCGAACCCCGAATCGGTAAACGGCAATCAGCTGGCCACATGTCATCTCCGACACCGACCGTCTTTGGTAGCGAAGAATCGATACTCAGTCGTCGATTGGTCATCGAAGACACAGAAAGAGAATAAACAGGCATCAAGACACCTCTCCGTGAATGCTTGGAGCTCGTCTTTCGTGCGTGTCGCACTTCCGTGTCGCGTCGAAACAGGGGTTAGACGCTGTCGTTTGATGCCCGCAGGACGCCACACTTAAATGAAATGGGCTCTAGCGCTGGATTGCCAGCAGTGTGATGTCATCAGATTGGGGGTGATTACCAGCAAAATCCGATACGGCTCGCTGGATTGCTGCGACTAACTGCTCGGGATTGAGTCCCTGGTTCTGCCTCGCCGCTTCCAGGAGACGCCTTTCTCCAAAGATCTGGCCCGCGGAATTAAACGCCTCGGTGACACCATCGCTGTAAAACAGGTAGCAATCGCCGGGACGCAGATCGGCTTGAATCGCCGTAAACTCGCTGTCCGCCAGAATTCCAGCCATGGTGCCAGTGGCTTCGAACGGACAAGTGGGGGGATTGCCGGGTCTCAGCAGAACGGGCGATGGGTGTCCTGCACTCGCGTAACTTATTGTATTGCGAGTTGAATCGAGGACGGCACAGGCTAATGTCACAAACATTCCGTGTGGGTTTTGATTCACCAATTCGTTGTTCAACTGAGACAGGATGCGATCTGGGGCATGAACCTGTCTGGCAATACTCCGCAGCAATGTTGTGGCTACTGCCATAAAAATGGCCGCTGCAACCCCCTTACCAGACACGTCTCCAACGGCAACCAGCACCTTATCGCTGCTTCGCAAGATGACATACAAATCACCTCCAACTTCGCGGGCAGATTCCAGGTGCGCGGAAACAGTCAACCCTGTTCCGGCTAAGTCATTGGCAATTTCGCATTGCAGGATCCCTGCTTGAATGTCTCTGGCAATTCGCATTTCACTGGCGATTTTTTCTTTGACAGAATCGGAGTACGCTTTGGCGGTCAGGTGAGCTTTGACTCGAGCTCGCACTTCCAATGCCTCGAATGGTTTTGTGAGGTAGTCATTGCCGCCAACTTCGAAGCCGCGAGCCTTGTTTGCGACATCATTCAATCCCGTTAGAAACATAACAGGTATGTCGCGAAACGCGGGTTTCTCGCGTAGTCGCTGACACACCTCAAACCCATCGATTCCGGGCATCATCACATCCAGCAGAATCATGTCCGGAGGAGACTTTTCTGCGGCACGAAGTGCTGCCTCACCGGAAAGAGCGACACTCAACTTGTAGTCCTGCTGCAGGACGTGGATCAGTGCGTCAACATTTGCTTTGGTGTCATCAACGATAAGCACTCGCGATTCAGAGAGATCAATCATTTTACTTCCCGAAGCATGGAATGTTGCAGAAGCGACTCCAGCTGTTCACGTGCTTCATCGAACTCGTAACTGTCAATTGATGAGTTGATCTGGGCCAGAATGCTGGAGATATCAGCGGGTACGACACGCTTGGCGATTCTGGTTATGACTTCTGAGGCACCCGTGAAGTCAGATTCAGATATCCGGTCGTAGAGAATTTTTAGATCGGCACGCAACTCGATGACTTTGAAAGCCGAGTCTCCGTGTGATGCATTGATTGCCGAGACTTGTCCATCGACCTTGGGGCGGATGGCTTCGATGGACTCCATCACAGCCAGACCCTCCGTTTCGACGGGGCCTGACAAAACGTTGAGGCCCGAAGCGCCGCGCGCTGCTGCCTTTTCCAGCGTCAGGCAGGCCAGTCGCAACTGGTCGGCTCCCAGATTACCTGCGGCACCAGCAAGCGCGTGAGCAGCGCGGGCAACTTGACTGGGTTCATTTCCGGTAATGGCGTTTCGAATATCGGCGAGCATCTTCGGCAGGCTGTCGGCAAACCGAATCAGCATCGGTACGAGACGATCAAGTGGCAAACCGAGGCGTCGAATTGTACCCGGGATATCAATCCCCTTCAGAGCGATCGTAGTGCCGGTCAGCCGGGTGGAAACGTCTGAAGGCTTGACGTGTGGGATAGAAGGTAGTGTTCCAGTTGGGTTTGAAATCCATCGATTCAGAACATGGACCAGGGAATCGCGCTCAATCGGTTTGGACAAGAAGTCATCCATCCCGGCCATCTTGCACGCATCCATGTCAGATTGGATTGCGTTGGCTGTCAACGCGATTATCGGTAACTTCCAGCTGACAGGCGGTGCGCGTAAAATTCGAGTCGCCTGCAAGCCATCCATCTTCGGCATCTGCATATCCATCAGGATTGCAGCGTAGTCCCCGGCTTGGGCCATTGCGACTGCCTCGACGCCATTTTCAGCGATGTCGATCTTCAGCCCAAGAGCCCCCAGGACTTCCCGTGCGACGAACTGGTTCGCTTCATTGTCCTCTGCCAGAAGTATTCGCTGGCCCTGGAAAATCGGACCGATTGGTTTGGAGGTCTCTGCGACCTTACGCCCGACAACACCTACGGCTTCGGAGACTGCATCCAAAAGGCTCGAGGCAGTGATCGGCTTAGGCAGGAAGACGGTGATGCCGGCCGCGGTCGCCTGACATTCCTCGTCACGCCCCACGTACGCGCTGGTCAGAATGATGGGAATGTTGCAAGTCGATGGATTGTTCCGGATTCTTCGCGCGGCTTCGATGCCATTGATACCAGGGAGCATCCAATCGACGACGACAAGCCCAAATCGCTTTGTCGAGTCTTCTGCAGGATAATTGGTCGCAGTCAACATGTCGAGTCCCTCCTCGGCAGTCGTAACAGCGGACACCGCCATTCGAAACTGCTGGAAATATGCCTCCATCAGTTCGCGGCTGCTATCTCCATCCTCGATGACCAGTACGCGAAGATCACGCAGTTCACCAGGGACATCCCTCCTTTTTTGTTCAGAGTGAGGCGCGATATCGACGAGTGCTGTAAATGTAAAGGTTGACCCTGCCCCCAATTTGCTCGTGACCGTCAGATCACCGCTCATCATCCTCGCCAGACGTCGGCTGATGGCCAGCCCCAGCCCGGTACCACCATACTTGCGACTGGTCGAGCTATCTGCCTGCGTGAAGGCCTGGAAGAGGCGGTCCTGCTCCTGTGTTGTCATTCCAATGCCCGTGTCACGGACATCAAACCGAAGCAGAATCGGGCGTGCTTCATTGTTTTCCTGCAGAGTGACATAGGCTTTGTCGACAGAAACTCGAAGCGTAATCTCGCCAGCGTCAGTGAATTTGAATGCATTGCTGATGAGGTTGGTGAGTACCTGGCGGACGCGTAAGGGGTCACCGATGACATGATCGGGGACGTCCGCTTCCGGGTAAACCACAAACTCAATGTGTTTTTCGATGACGCGCGAACTGAATGCCTCGGCCACTTCGTCAAGGAGTGCTGTTAAATGAAATGGAATCGACTCGACGTTGAGCTTGTTCGCTTCTATTTTTGAAAAATCCAGGATGTCGTTAATCAGCGCGAGGAGATTCCTTGCCGAACTGTACGCAACTGAGAGATACTGCCGCAGTCTCGGCGTCAGCTCTGCCTCCAGTGCAAGCCCCGTCATGTTCAGGATCGCATTCATCGGAGTGCGTATCTCATGGCTCATCGTGGCGAGAAAGTCGCTTTTGGCCTGGTTAGCCGCATCGGCCTTGAGCATCGCTTCCTGAAGTTCTCCTGTACGCCGAGTGATTGTCTCTTCGAGTGCCGACTGATGCTCTTCAAGCATGTGATTTGATGCACGCAACTCGGCGAGAAGTTCATCGCGAGAACGCGTTTCAAAATTTCGAGCGAGGTCTGTGATGGAGTAAGTGAGCAACTTTCTTACCTGCCCGTTCAACCGTTTCAGAAACAAAGTCTTGGACTGCTCGGTCTCCACATCCCACGAGAAGGTGACCCGGTCAAAGACTTCATTGCTCCAGTGTGGCACTGAAATCGGCGTCTTCGTGATGATCGTCAGGACTAAGGACAGATCAGGTTCCGTTTCAAATTCGACGACAAGTCTTCCCAGCGGGTCGGTCGAATGCGCGGTACGTACAATTGAAGAGACGGCTGTTGCGATCCGTACCGCGTCAACCTCGGGAAGTTGAATTGCGCGGGCTAAAACCAACACCTTACTGCGGGCCTCAGAGTAAGCGTTGGCAAGCCTGAATGGGAGGCTGCCGATTTTCATCATGGGGTGTACCTCAGTGCCAGGCAGCAGGCATCGTCGTTCGCTTTTGAAAACCTTTCGACAACAGTACGAGCGACCACAGCCGACGGCTGAGATAGCAACCCCGGGTATTCAGTCGTACCAAATCTATCGACGACACCGTCGCTTGTCAGAAGCAGCAAGTCCCCTGACACGAGGACGAACTCGACGGGCCTTGGGCCCGTGCGACGCTGGTTCATCTGGCCTACGATCCCGTCTCGGCACACCATGCGGGTTTCCGTAGAGCCAATCCTTCGAAGAAGTGCGTTTCCAACTCCAGCAGATCGCACAACGCCATTTTCCGGCGAAACATGGGCAATACAGACGGCGGCCCCCACCGTTTCCCGCATGTGTTCGTTTATTGCGGAAAATAGCGATGGAAGGCTGACGCACGCTGTGTTGATCGGCGTCCCGGACGGAGGGTCCACCAGGCGAGCCCCCAGTTCGGCGACATGTTCGACGATTGAAACGGCCTTTGCAGCCGCTTCGTTCGCTTTCCGTCCATGCCCAAGGCCATCAGCAAGTACAAGCCAGCAGCCTTCCGTTGATGCAAAAGCCCCTGCTTTGTCACCACAGATCGATTCACCTGGAAAGGGACGCTGATACCAGCTGATATCCAGGGCACGATGTTTCATGATTTCCATTTTCTCGCAGTGACGCGGGTTCCTGCACCAGGTTCCGACCAGAGGGCAAATTCGTCCATTAATCGCTTGGAACCCGGTAACCCGAGTCCCAGTGTTCCTGATTCGCTATAATGGTCACGCATGGCCATCTGGATATCCGCAATACCGGGACCGTGGTCTTCCGCGACGATTTCGATCCCATGCCCAATGCGTGATTCGACGATCGCCATCGTGAGGCGACCATGGTTGGCATACTTCAGAATGTTGTGAGACAATTCGGAAACAGCAGTCATGACGGACGACTTTTCAATCACGTTAAAACCGATCCGTCGAGCAAGTTCACTGACGCGAATGATTGCAGAAGTGACGTCCTCGATGTTTCGAATTGCGATCATTTGACTTTCGACACGAAAAATTTCGTTGAACATCATCGAACTCGCAGTGTGTCATGGGACGGCAATCCCGGTTCGGAAAGTCAGGATGCGGCGGTTGGTCATGAGGTCTCGTCGTCAAAGAGAGAAACAGCGTCGTCAAGACTCAGGGCAGTACGCAGTCCGGCACCGGATTCGCCCATCGTGACCAGTGCGGCGACCACGCTGGGGCGTAGGCCTCCAAGCAGCACAACGGCACCCAGCATTTTTGCCATCGTTGCCAGGTTGCGTAGTGCACGGAACTCTTCCGTATCCATGACTTCAAGGCCAGAGCAATCGATGTAGACATGGCGTGCACTTGTGCGGGACAACATCGTCAGCAGTCGATCCCGCAGATTTGCAATCACTTCACCTGACAGCTGCGCCTGCGGCGCTGCAACCACGTACCCTTTTACGACTGCAACGCTGACTCCTGTCTGGTGAGCCGCAGCATCGTCGTTAATCATCACATCAGCCATCAGAATTGACCCCGAATCGCTCTTACCGATCCTGTGACTGCGCGGTTTGCAGTTCAACGCCGGTTCGACCAAAGGCCTCTTCAAGTGCGTCCCGAAGAGTTGCTGTCGTTTTTATGTCGCCAACTTCAACACCGAGTTCGACGACCGTCGTCGCAATCGCTGGCGAAATCCCTGAGATGATGCATTCGCACCCCATCAGATGAGTGGCCTTGGTGATCTTAATGAGGTGGTTGGCGACGGCCGTATCAACAACGGCAACGCCACTGATGTCCAGGATGAAGATCTTGGACCGCGTTTCAGCGATTTTCGTCAGCATCGAGGTCATCAAGTCGTGAGCGCGACGCGAGTCGATGATCCCGACCAGTGGCAACAGCAGGATTCCCTGCCAGATACTTGTGATTGGTGTCGACATCTCCATCATAGCCCGATTTTGATCCGCAATCTTCTCGTTCACGATTCGCGAGTATGTCTCAACGACGACCGCAGTGTCGAGATGCATGAGTTTAGTGATCGAGCGAATCGATGTGACATGTTCCTCGGGATCTGCATCTGCCGGCGAATTGTCGATAAACCATTCGAGACTGAAATGCATCGCGGCGAAGTAAACCGGCAACCCCAGGCCAATGTGAGCATGTACTTCCCCGACTTTCCGGCGGCGAGCCACGTAGGCGTCATCCAGATTGCACGTGAGGAAGTCAATCCAGTACTGTTCTTGAAGTTTGGACGCTCGGGCCTGCCGCGCAGGGTCCGAAAAATACTCGAGATACTCGGGCTGTGTTCGGAGCCAGACGTAAAACGAATTGACGAAAGCCGAGACTTTGGGCTTCAATCGATTACCAAGTGCCTGAATGGCTACGACGTCGTCGGTCCCAATTCCGTAGGCATCCCGAAGCTGATTGATGGACACGTGCTTTTCCCTCGAACGCTCTTGAAACACCTGGTCGTAGAATTTTGAGTTGCAACCTGGCGGTCAAAAAATAATAGCAGTGCGCCTGGCCCATCCGCAGGCCTCATGGCAGCGTTCTCACAAACGAATGCGAGCGGTCGCAATTTTTGCGAAAACGCGCATGTGCCTAAGCCTGAACGATGAAATTCCGTGCCTGCGATATTGCACCAGCACATTCGACATCCCCCCTGTGCCAGAAATCACCAGGGATTTGCCTGTCCTCCGGTTCGCCGCTGAGACTCGAACATTCAGTTTTCAACACACCATGAGTGGATTGGTTCGAGGGCGTATTCATCCGCATTGAGGCGTGGTGAACGAGCGTTGACGATCGTGCTTGAAAGCCGGTCACAAATCGTCGCAAGGAATCCTGCCAGCGTGATTGGTCTGCGTGCCGCGGCGGTCAGTGGAATGGCGAAACAAACAATCAGAATGCGCACATGCGCATTTTCGTGGGTAACGCATCAAGGGATCCGTGGATAAACGTTTGTCGGCGCATTAGAATGCGAGGGGATACGAATTTGACGATCGCTTAAGCTGAGTTGGCATGAAATTGACAGAAGTGGTGTCGACGATGGAGTCGAATTGCGAATACAAAGCGCGTTCCATCGTTTCATCGCAGGATTCACGCCGAAGCCGTTGATTTCTGGCATCTTGCCGATGTCGGGATTACGCAAGAACACATCACTTACCATAGTTAGGGGTTGAACGTGCAAAATAAGGGAGTAGTTTTTGTCGTCGACGATGATCCGGCAGTTTGTCGGAGCATCTCAACGATGATTCAGGTCATGGGACTGCACGCTGAAACTTTTGATTGTGCCGAGCGATTTCTGGAAGCCGTCCCGCTGCAGCGACATGGCTGCCTGATCACGGACGTTCGTATGCTCGGGATGAGCGGGATGCAACTGCTCGAAAGAATGGCGGATCGTGGTTGGACACTGCCAACGATCGTCGTGACAGCCTATGCTGATGTGCGCATCGCTGTCAGTGCGCTGCGTGCCGGTGCTGCGACCCTTTTGGAAAAGCCGTATCGCGATCAAGAATTGTGGGATTCCATCATCGAGGCAATGGCCGCGAGCGAAAAATCGATCAAGAACAACGCAACGCGGTACGCTGTGCGTCATCGCTTATCTTTGCTGACGCATGAAGAATTGCGAGTTCTTCAGGAAATGGTCAGTGGAACGCCCAACAAACTGATAGCGAAAGCTCTCGATATCGCTCCACGAACTGTCGATCTCCGCCGGCAGGCGGTACTCAAGAAGATGGAAGTCGCGAGCAGCATTCAACTAGTTCGGCTCTTCGGGGAGGCGGGAATCTCTACTGCGGAATTGCTGCCAGATCCCGACAATGGGAATGTTTCAGCTTTTTCTCTGCGCAGGACCAGTGACGTACTTGTTGCTGCACAGTGACATTTATGAACATTTCAACGTAATTGTTGGTTGAATGCAGACGGCAATCTGGTCAGGTACATTCGGATCGAAGTAGCTGCCAGGCCTGCTCACTCACCTTCTTGGGAATCAACACCAGATGGATGAAGACGCGGAATCACCTGAGGAAGTCCGCGGCTGCATCCTGGCTGCGATCGTGCATCAGGCCCGACAGCCGGTCTTCGTACTTCAGAATGACCTATTTGCGGCAAAGCATCTTGTCGATCGGATCGGCGACGCGCCGGAGTCACGACTTCTTCGTGAGTGTGTGTCCGAGATGCGCACGACGTTGGATCGGATTTCTACCTCGCTTTCTCAAATCGCCGAATTTGCATTTCCCCCGGCAACAGGCACTCGGGAAATCTCCGCACTGTATTTTCTCGAAGAGAC
>CAZSTW010000016.1:23787-28172 GCA_964609845.1 uncultured Planctomycetaceae bacterium
GCACAGTATTTTCTCGAAGAGACCTTCCAGATCGCACGTTTTTGTGTCAGTCGCCATAACGTGCAGTTGTCGACAGATGGTTTCAAGACTGTAAAAGGCCAGGTGACCTTCGATGCAATGAAGGCTCGAATCACCGTCATCCAGTGGGTGCTTCGCACTTGCTGTGAGATGTTGGCCGTTTCTCCACACGATCCAAAAGCCAGTCTCACCGCAGAATCGATCGAGGGCGACGTGGTGATCTGCTGGATTTGCTCAGCGTTTGAGCGGCGGTTATCGCTGTCAGGCCTTGGCTCTGGCGTTCCGGCGGGTTCGCGGGGCTGAAACTCGCTTCTGATACGCGATCCATCATCAAGACAGCTTCTGTCTGGGCACAATCCAATTGGAATTGCGCTTCGGCATGTGAAGCTGTCAACGAAAACCGTCTTTGGCATGCGCGACACTGATAATTCATCGATGCGCGATGCGCATCTTCGCATCTTGATGAACGTGATGTCTAAATCCATCGCGTCGTCGTTTCCGAACAATCGATACAACCGTTATCCGCAGTAACAGTCGCAGAGTCCGCTTGAGGACATTCAGCGGTCGCACTGTGAAAATCACTGGAAAGCCCCGTAAGGCCTTTTTTCTTGTTGAGAGGAAAATGAACACAATGAACCGCAAACAATGGGCATCTGTCGGGGCTGAAGGGCTTGCGGTGTTAGTCCTTTGTGGCGCTGTCACAACGGGAACACCCGGGTTTGCGGCACCTCCCGTTCCGCCGGCCGTTGCCAACAAGATTGATAAAGTGATCCAGCGTGTCACCGAACCAGAAGGGGAACTGACGATATTGCATGGACGATCCAAAGTGCTGACGTTCCGTCGCCCTGTCGCTCGTGTGTCGATATCGGACCCTGAGATTGCGGAATTTGTCGCGTACCGTGAGGAGGAAGCGGAGTTCATTGGTAAGCGAGTCGGTACAACCACAGTCAGTATCTGGACTGGAGTTGGCGACGATGTGCAGATTCTCAGTTTTCTTTTAACGGTTGAGCCTGATCAGGCTCCCACCAGTCGGCGTAATCTTGAATTGAAGCGACTGGAACGCCAGGTCAATCTTCTTTTCCCGAACAGCACCGTTCGGCTGTATCCTATGGCGGATAAGGTGATCGTGAAGGGGCAGGCGAGGGACGCCGAGGAGGCAAACAACATCCTCGCTGTCTTGCGTCGCGGTGGTAATCAAGGAAACGGAGCGGGCGGGGTTGGAGGTGGCAGTGTTACCGCCGACGCTGCCGTTGCCCGAACTTCCGACACCAACCAGACAACGCAGTTCGATAACGAACAGATTATTGATCTGTTGCGTGTTCCTGGCGAGCAGCAGGTCATGCTTAAGGTTAAGATTGCCGAGCTCAAGCGGTCGGCTGGCAGGAACATTGGCGCAAAGTTCGACGTAGAATTCAAAGATTTCGTCTGGGGTTCGGCACTCGCAGGTGTCCCGAACGCATTCATCAGTGGAACGTTCGACGAAGGGCGATTCAATGTATTCCTTGAGGCGTTAGAGTCTCAGAAGGTGGCAAAAATCCTCGCTCAGCCGACACTGACAACCCTGAGCGGGAAAACGGCAAACTTCATCTCTGGTGGTGAATTCGCTGTTCCAACGGTCGTGGGTGTCAGTGGTGCGCAAGCCGCAACGACGCAGTTTCATGGATACGGAACACTGCTGAACTTCACGCCGACGGTACTGGACAAAGATCGGATTCGACTTCAAGTCAATCCGCAATTCAGCACATTGAATTCGGCAACCTCCGTCAATGGAATTTTCGGTCTCGACACTCGTTCGGCTCAGACCACGGTTGAGCTGCGTGAGGGCCAGGTCCTGGCGATTGCAGGCCTGACGCAAAGTCAGCAGGCCATGGGTAAATCACGTCTTCCGTTCCTGGGTGACATTCCTTTGCTCGGAACTGCATTCAATCGAAGAACGACTCAGTCCGATGAAGTTGAGTTGCTGGTCATCGTCAGTCCTGAAATTGTGCACCCCATGGAAGCCAATCAGGCCCCCAGCATTCTTCCGGGAATGGAAGTCACCGAACCGACAGACTTTGATTTTTATCTCCGAAACCGAATCGAGGGACGCCCGGGGCATCATCATCGTACGACTGTGTATGACAACTATCGTGATCAGTTGCTGCATCCACAGTTGTACTTCAACAGCTTCGAAAACAGCGCTAACTATTTCATGACGGGAAAGATCGGGTTCTCGCAGTGAAAACCGTCTGCTGCCGATGGCCGATGATGTCCAGTGATCAACTGTATTTTCTCCAGATCTTCCCGGAAAGAACGTATCATGCATTCCTTTCAGCACGAACTTGTCGCTACGACTCTTGCGATTAGTCTTTGCACCTGCGGGTGTGTCAAGAACCATATCACAGTCCCTGCACCCGTTCCAAATCCGCCAGCACAACTGGGAGCCACTGTTTATCCGTCGCTTCAGGTGCAGGAAGAGAATGGCGAGGCCAGCGACTTCGTGATCTACGAACATGAGTTCGTGCAGGGGACTTCTCGGCTGAATCCCGAGGGGGAATCGCACCTCCGTCAAATCGCTGTCCGCGCTCCCCACACACCATTTCCTGTGATCGTCGAGCATGTCTCGCCCGATGTTTCTGCTGATGATCCCTGCTTCGTTCCATGTACGACCCTGGATGCACAGCGACGACAGGCCGTGATTGCTGCCTTGACGATGATGGGCGTTCCAGGTGCGCACGGTCGAGTGATTTCAGGCCCGGCGCTGACGGCCGGACTCACTGCAGGTGAGGCCGACAGGGCCTACAACGCCGCTACCAGCCGCGGAAGCAACGCAGGCGCTGGTGGAGGCGGATTTGGCGGTGCAGGTGCAGGTGCAGGTGGCGGATTCTATTAACGATCGTGGCATATCAGGATTTCATCGAAGTTACCGAAATCTCTCACGAGAATTTGACTGTTCGATCGTAGGAAACATTCATGGCTGGTAGGACGCATCATTACCTAACGTCAGTCGCGGTCTATTGCGCTGTCTGTTGCAGTGGATGCAGTACCCTTCAGGTTCCATTCAGCGTCGCTGCGATGGTTCCGTGGTCTGACAGCCGATACCAGCAGGAATTTGGAAGCGCACGACTTCTTGAGCAGCAAAACGAACTTGTGCGTGCTGAGCAGTTGTACCAGGGGCTTGCGCGGCGTCACCCGAACCGGTACGAAGTTCATCAGCGATTGGGGGTCATTGCTCAAAAACGGGGGAACAAAGACGAATCTCTCGCGCACTTGCGCAGGGCCAAAGATTTGTCGCCGCTGAACACCGATGTTCTCGGCGATCTTGGCTACGCGGAATACCTTGCCGGGAACTACCCGCAAGCCGTCGATACGTTTCGCCAGGCCCAGGAGTTAAATCCGAATCATCCAAGAATCCAGGCGAATCTCGCCATGGCGCTGGTGGCTTCAGGAGATCCCAATACCGCACATCGACTGTTTCGCCAGAACTCCAGCGATGCTGATGCTTACACAAGCATGGGGTTTGCCTTGATTCAGCACGGGAAAATGGAGGAGGGACGCCGTGCCTTTGAAAAGGCTGTTCAAATGGATCCCCACCAGGAACGAGCCGCCGAAGCTCTTGTTCAGCTGGCAAATGTTCCGAATAACATTGTGGATTCAAATAATCAGCTGACGAAATTTGGAGTTGCTGTCCGCGACGGAAGTGGAATGACAGAAACAACAGGACTGACCATCATCGGCAACAAGCCCCAGAGCGAACACTCCTTCAACCAGGAACGAAAGGTCGAAACCGCCCTCGGGGCACTTGCGACGGCAGAGAATGTAGCAGCGAAAGACTTGAGCGTCTCGGGATTTGTGATCAGGTCAAATCCAGAATCGAGACTTCGTGATCCGTTGTTACGTAACAGCGTTCCCTCAAATCACCCAGATACGTCGACGCAGGACGGCAATGCTGAATATGATTTGGCGAGCCAGCAGGACGAGCGTCTTCGCTGGAATCAGGAAACTTACTCGCAAACCCGTGATCGCGCCATGCCGCTCTCCGAAAACGGCAACCGCGGAAATGTGCATTCGCATGATTCCTTCCGCCTGACAACGAGTGATCGAGACAGTTCGCCAGAGTCACACTACGATGCCGAAGTCAATGTTCCTGAAGCTCCGGGACGACTGCAGATGAGTGCTCGCAACAGTGATGGGAATCCTGACACTGAAGACTATTCAGCAGGCAGGGTGCGGCTGTCAAATCACTCACCGCAAGCAACGCCAGCCGAGCGTCGAAACTCAGTTCCGTCAGCCTTGATCGAGCAGACGACAGACGATAACGAGACTCGCCGCAACCCCATTCGTAGCCGGGACGGTGTTAACAATCTACTTGCGAACTCGCGTGGTGC
>CAZSTW010000016.1:28268-67181 GCA_964609845.1 uncultured Planctomycetaceae bacterium
ACGCAGCCGGTCACGCACGAAGATCGCGAAACTGCCCCGAAGGTTCCTTCCCCCCGCGATCCATGGAATGAAGCGATTCAAAAAGTGCGATCGTCTCGGGGCTCGAATGCGGACTTCCAAAGGATCGCTGAAATGTTGCCATCGCAATCAACGACGGAAAAGATAGCGGCCTGGAAATGCTTGCAGGAAGCCGGTACAAACGCCAAGGTTGTCGGGCCGACGTTACTCGAACTCTCTTCCGAAGCGACGGACCTTGAGGCGGTCGAAGCGTCATTCGCGATATTCCGTATCTATGGATGGGCTGATTACGCAGAGCATCGTCTACGGCGCTGTGCAGCAAGTCCTGATCCCGAAGTACGGGCCCGATCCCTGGCGCTGCTGAAATGCTGCCGGTAACAGATCACAAAGAGTCACAACTTGGACAATTCGAATTCCGGTGGACGTGTCCCAAAGCATCGCTTGCCACGAATCACGTGTCTGAAGTCGACATCGCCAGTCACTCTCCACTGAGACCTTTTGATCACTTGGCCATCCTCCGCGATTCTTGACGCAGCTGCATGTCCGTAGAGTTATTTCCATACCTTGCGAGCGTGAATTCCGGGAATCTATCGACGATCACGTCGATTCCGTCCCGGTACCAACTCTGTGTGTCGCTTTGCTTCTGAAGAGCCTGGGCTCGGGCCGCGCCGCCTCATCGACAATTCAGATATTCTTTAGATTACGCCCGCGATCTAAGCTCCAGAGTCCATAGGTCTTGACACGACGTTGATCTGCGGTCGTAATAGGCTGCGGGCCTGCCATCAATCGCTTGAGAAGCACGCCTGAATCAGATCCTCCGACAGTCGATCTGACCTTTTTAAGTGCTTTCCCCTTCAGGTTTCGATTCTCCCAAGCATGCGCCAGTTCAAACAACTCAAAGCCAGTGTTCTACTCGTAGACAACAATCCCGCAATCCTGTCGGTATTCCGCGAAATGCTGAAGGACTCGGTTGATCACCTCGTAGAAGCAACGACGGGTGAAGATGCCGTTCATCTTTTGCGAAGCCAGGAGTTCGCCATCACGATCATTGGCGTTCATGGTCCGGAATTCATTGGCCGCCAAGCGGCGGAAATGATTTGCGGTATTCAAGAGATTTGTACGCCAGTCCTCATTTTCTCGGAGCCGGACAATCCTTCATTCACCATGGAGCAGGCATACGAGCTTGGAGCGGTCGACTATCTCGTCGCGCCTTTTTCTCCAGAGCTCGTTCGATCCAAGGTGAACGCATTCGCTGATCTGTACAAAAGGAATGAACTGCTTCGTCGGCAAACAGAACAACGTCTTCAGAATGAACGCCGAGTTGTTGAAAGCCGCTTACGAAGTACTGAGCAAGAAATTAGTGATTTTTTCGAAAACGCCACGATCGGCCTGCACATCGTGGGACATGATGGCACGATCCTGAAAGCAAATAAGGCCGAACTTCAGCTTCTCGGATACCAGCCCGAGGAATACATCGGACGCCCGATCTCAGATTTTCATGTGGATGATGCCACGATCAATGACATTCTGGAGCGACTGGGATCTGGGCAGTGCATTAGTGAATACCCGGCGCGCCTGCGCTGCAAGGATGGTAGTGTCAAGGAAGTGCTAATTGATTCGAGTGCGAGATTTGAAGATGGAAGGTTTATTCACACGCGTTGCTTCACCAGAGATATCACGGACCGAAATCGAGCCTATGTCGCCCTTCAGAAAAGCGAGACACGCTGGCGGACCATGACGGAAGTGCTGCCAAACCTGGTCTGGACGGAATTGCTGACGGGTGATTGCGATTGGCTGAGCGTCCAATGGGAGCAGTACACTGGCATTCCCATTTCTGATCTGCTTGTCATGCAGCGACACGAAAAGGTGATTCACCCGGATGATGTGCAAAAAACGCTGGAGTGCATGCGGGCCGCAGGTGAAGGGCGTGCCCCCTATGAGCTGGAGCATCGAATTCGTCGTCACGATGGAGTCTACCGCTGGTTCAAGACCCGTGGAGTTCCGATTCGTGACGAAAAAAATAACATCGTTTACTGGTTAGGGACGTGTACCGACATTGAAGATTCCAAGCAATTGGAAGCGGAGTTGATTGCTACGGATCGTCGAAAAGACGAATTCCTGGCGACTTTGGCCCATGAATTAAGAAATCCGCTGGCACCGATTCGCACATCATTGAATATTCTCAGAGTTCCGGGAGTCGATGCAGAGACGATTGAACACTCGTATCAGATGATTGAACGTCAGGTTGAGCACCTCATCCGTCTCGTCGATGACCTTCTGGATGTCTCTCGAGTGATGCGAGGAAAAATCGAACTTCGCAAGGAAATCGTCGACCTCCGCTCGATTGTGCACCGGTCCATCGAATGTGTCAGTCCCATGGTAGAATCACTGTCGCAACAGTTGTCGGTCTGCATGTCAAAGGATCCGTTGTACGTCGATGCCGATCCCGTTCGCTTGATACAGGTCGCGGTCAATCTTCTGAATAACGCTTCAAAATACACAAATTCGCAGGGAGAAATCCAAGTCTCTGTTACTCTGGCGGGAGATGATGCTGTCTTGACAATCCGAGACAGCGGCATTGGCATCCCCCCCGAAATGCTGACGGCAATCTTCGACATCTTCGTTCAGGTCGATTGCTCCGGCGCACGGCTTCAGAGTGGTCTTGGTGTCGGTTTGACACTTGCGAGAAACCTTGTGAATCTTCATGGGGGGACTATTGCGGCAATGAGTGATGGAAAGGATAGCGGAAGCGAGTTCACCGTGCGGCTGCCACTCGCCCCCGTCCCGCGGCAACAATCCTCAGAAGACAAACTCGCGCCTGAGTCGAGAAATCGCGCCGGCTCACCGTCTAAAATCCTGATCGTGGATGACAATCGCGACGCAGCGTTCAGCTTGAGTAACCTGCTTCGTCTGCAAGGTCACGAAGTCGAGGTTGCAGAAAATGGACTGACGGGCTTGCTGCTGCTGGAATCTTACCGGCCACAGATTGCATTTGTTGACATTCGAATGCCCCATTTGAATGGATTCGAACTGGCCAGGCACATTCGTAAGACATCGGAATTGTCGAAGATGACATTAGTTGCCATCACCGGATTTGGCAGTCCCGCAGACCGCCGCGAAGCGTTCGAATCAGGATTCGATTTTCACCTCACCAAACCGACAACCTTGGAAGAAGTGGCTCGACTGCTGGATGGTATGCCACGTCAACAGTCGATTCGAAAGACAGGTCTTCCGTTTAAATGAGCACAGTGAGTGAAACGCGGTGACTGTGGGTTCGCCATACCTCTTCATGCGGAAACCGTCTGACGGAGATGACCGACGGGGCATGAAGTTTTCAACACCGAGCGTTTTCGCGGCGGTCCCATTCTGTATTCCGTTGCCACAACCGCCGCTTTTCTGCTGGCAAGCACAAAATGTGATAAAATTGCGCAGATGCGCATTGCGTGGGGATCGCTAAGATTTCCACGCACGTTTGTGAATGTCATCAGATATCAGTAACGCAGGGTTCGTGATGGCCCCGATAACCTAGGCGATCGAGATGCACACGATACTTTCGAGTGATGAGTCGTAAGGCGACAGCTTCGTCCGAATTACAGTTCCGTCATCAAGAGATGAGAGCAAGAATGTGACCAGGAAATCATTGGTCACGCCCTCATTCTTCGACGGATAAACGACCCAGTTGCGGTGGTGGCTCCTCTAAAATGCGGAATGGGCGGATTCGATGAATGCAAATACGAGACAAGCTCTGGGACGGATGGCAAGCTTTCTGGAATCATTGCTGTTGAGAAAGCAGCATGATGATCGGGAGGCGGTTCGGATTTACAACCAGATCATGACATTGCTGCAGGACGCAGAAGTCTCGGGGTCGCGTGCCACTGTCGAACTGGGTGATCACGGGACGCCGACGCCGAATTCGATAACGTAAGTTCCGACTTCGCCCGGCGACACGGCCCAGATCTGATCGTAGTTCGTCAGCGGCCACGAGAGTAGTACTGCTCAGGAAGCGTACGCTGTTGGTCTGTACCGCTCGAAGTAGATAGCAACAAGACGATTGTGAACGTCTTCGAGACCGCTCCAGAATTTTGGGGCGCTGTGCGCGCTGGCTCTGTAGAAGCACTGCAAAAAGTACCGATTGTGTCGCGCAATACGGCTTCTCAAATCGGAACGTGAACAGGGCAGCTGTGTGAGGCGACGATTTGGAGTCTTTGAGAAGGTCGTGCTAGTTCGTACGCGGTGTTTCCAAATTCTGATGAATTTATCGCTGACACGACTGCAAATTCTCGGCGGTTCAAAAAGCAAAAAACGAATGGGCCACCAAGGCGGCAGCCCATTCGTGTGACGACTGTGGTAGGTGTGTGTCGGTGTGTGTCGATGTGCAGTACCACAGCCGAAATGAGCATCGTTAGTTGACCCCGCCTTCGTACATTGGAGGGGTGACGACGATATTGTTCCCGTCGACTACGGTCGGCTGTTCATCTCCAGTGTCCAGGGCATCGAGGAACCAGGACCCTTTCGTGTACGAAAGGGTTAGCATGCTTCCACCGCCTCCAGCCCCCGACAATTGCATCCAGCCGTTATATGAGTATGACTGATTCAGGTCGCCAAAAGCATTAGCCAGGTCAGCCAGTTCGGTGGTGATGGCGTTCTGCAGGCTATTCAAGCCAACGATCAGGCCAACAACGCCGATGGTCAGGATCAGGACCAGTTCGCTCGAGATAACAAAACCGGCGTCGTCGCGCAGAAACTGCGTGAAAGTCTTTCGCATAATAGATTTACCGTCGTTTAAAGTGTGTGTGTGTGTGTGTGTGTGTGTGCGTAGCACCGCAGGACCAAGATCTGATCACCCGCGACTGTGTGTGTCCGGTGAGCAGTCCGAAGACGGAAACGCAACAGCCTCTTGCGCCGCCCTCGGTTCGTTGCTGTTGGCTTGACAGCTGGGACATGACATTGCAGCAAGTATGCCGAAAGCTCCGATTATTCCTATTTTGCCGGTTTTCCCGGTTTTACCGGTTAAAATGAGGATCGGTTCTTCTCTGATATCAATTCAGGCACCATTGGTTGGCACGAAAAAGTGTCTGGTTCGCGAGACAGGTGGCGCCTGGCTGTCCGAAAAAATGGGCGCTTTGAGCGGTCGGCAGCAATTCCCTCGGCCTCACATTACTGATAATTGGTGTCAGATCATGAAGCGGTATTGCGCCCAACCAAAGGATCAGGCAATGGCATGGGATTCGCCTTGAATGCATCAAACATTCGAAGATGATTGAACAACCTTGAGCAATGGCTTTCACAGTGAATACGAACCTTCTCCTGGAACTCGCGGAAAGCGCAGTCCTTCACGGCCGCTGGAGCGACGCGAATGACTTGTTCGAAGACGCCTGCTCGGGGAAGCCTTCGCCCGAAATTCGAATTGCTTATGGAATCTGTCTGGCCGAGCAGGAGAAATTCCACGAAGCGATTTGTCAGTTCTGCTATGTCCTCGATAGCAGCGATCTTCGTGGAAAATCCATTGCCATGCACAATCTTGCGTGCATCTACCGGGAATTAGACGAACCCCGGCTGGCCAGGCGTTTTCAGCAGCTGGCGATTTCTTTTGCGGGAGAGTGTGGACTGGAGGAGTTGCTGGGTGTCGCCAACGATGCCTATCTCACGGGTAAGGAAGGGCTGGCGACTTCACTGATCGACATGATCGAAGCTTCGCCATCTTCTGCGGAAGAGTCTGATCTGGATCATCTCGCCACGAGAGCTGTCATCAATACCGCAGATACTCGACAATCCCTGTTGCAGTTATTCAGGGTCTATCGTCAGCGTCCCAGGCATGACGTTCGTCGACGCGGCATCGACCTGATGAATCTCGCCATGCTGTTTGCAAGTCTTGGAAGAATACGTTCGCAGAAGCGATGCCTGGAAATGGCGCTCGCGCTGTTCAGGGCCTGTTCAGGCGGTTACTCCCTCAGGAAGATCCGCGAGCGGTTGTGTCGCTTGCGAAAGACTGGCTGAGTTCTGCGAAACAGTTGAGACGAAGAGCAGACTGCGTCATAAAAGAGTAGGTGGCTGCCCCGGATGTGAGCTCGCCAGCCACACCCTGCAAGGACAGCCACCCGTTAGTGGAGTCAAAGCCGAACTAATTCTCGGCAGTTCTCGATGGCGAATGAAATCTCGTCGTGCTTCGCTTCGCAGATTGCGACCCTTCGCAGAATCATGCAATTTCACGTTTTTTTGTTGCGTGCAATTTCTCGCGCGTTAGTCTGCTGCTGACATTCCCGAATCAAGATTACCGTTCAGTGACCTGGGGGAAGAGTTATGTTCGCGTGTTGCAAGCCGACGGTGTTTGTTGTCTTGTCCTGTGTTTTGTCTTACGCGTTCACCGACAACGCATTTGGTGGTGACGCGCCGGTACGTCGGCCGCGTCCACAATTGTTCGAAATGCGTTTTCCGCCGAACGGGGCCGTGCAAGCCGGCCGATCCCGGACGACGTTGACAATCACTTACACAGGAACCGCTCCGACGGCCCCCAGTATTGGCGCGTCAGTGATGCCGAACATTCAGGTACAAGCCGTCTACCTCGGACCCGCATTCAGTGCGGGTAAGTCCAACGCCTCGGACGTTGCCTACTTCGATGGGTTTCTCAGTTATCTGGTTGGAAGTACATCGCCCTACATGAAAGTCCTGGCACCCTACGGAGTTTCTACAGGAAGTGCGGCGCCTGGAACGGTAATCCCGGGAACATTACCGCACTACAGTCGGACAAATCGCGTGTATCTGACCGACACTCAGATTCAAAACATCCTCATTGCAAACATCTCCAGCCTGATCGCACCCAGCCCGAACACGCTGTATGTCGTCTACACCGAGCCCGGGGTCGCAATCGACGCAGGCGGTGGTGCAACCAGTATCAACACATTTCTCGGTTATCATAGCTACGCAACGTACACCTCAGGTGGGGTCACGAACTCTTTCGCCTATGCTGTGATGCCCTATCCGGGGTCGCCGAATCCCTCTTCATCGTCCCAGGGATTTGCCAATGCCCGTGATGAATTGACTTCCGTGACCAGTCATGAAATCGGTGAAGCCGCCACCGACGCAGATACCATGAACGGATGGCTGGAGACGGTCATCGAAACAGACACGTACAAGAACTCGAGCGGTCAGGTCATTGCTCAGTACAAGTACTATTACACAGGCGAAGAAATCGGGGATGTACCGCTGATCCTGTACAACTGGAGTCCTTCCTGTTTTGTCCGCCTGAATGGCTATCTGGTCCAGAAAATGATCGGCCCTGACGGCAAGGCAATGCTATCGTACCCGGCCTCAGGCCCGATGGCCCGCAGCATCCCGGAACTGGCTGCCCCAGCTGCGCTGCACGCTGCCGAACAGGCACTTGAATTCCTCGGAATTGATCAGCCATAGCTTTGCGAACCCCGAGGAAACTGAGAACATCAGTATCTGAAACATCCTCGGGGCACATCCGTATTCGCCCCAATCAACGAGAATTGCATGAGTTCCCTTTCTGACACAAAAGGGAACTCGTGCTCGTGCCGCTTAATGGCTCAGACTCGAACTGCGCGCTGAGCCACGGCCATCGACGTGACGATCCGAATCGGTTTCGTCGAAGAAGTTGTCAGTCATGGAGTGAAATTCGCAGGGCCGTGAAAACGAAACTGGGCGACTCGCACGCGAGAACCCAATCCCGCGTATGATCTGACACTGTCAAGCTTCGATACCACCTGCTGAACAATCTTTTGCTCGATACAGGAAATGTCAGGAAACAATCGTCCACGACTTCAGAGCCTGCCGACGGAACTCATCGTTCCACGACGCGGATCAACGTATCAGAACGCTAGATCGCATCTCACTTAAGTGTGGCGTCCCGCGGGTATCAAACGACAGCGTCTCACCCATGTTTCGACGCGACGAGGAAGTGCGAGCACTAGCGGAACTGGTGGCAGATCTGGACCAACTGATGCGAGTCTCGGAGGATGCGTGTCTCCGGGTCATCCATCCCGGGTAGAAACAGGCCATTCTCGCAGAAAATGCTTTGCAGCCAGGGATCAACTCTGGGGATTGTAAAGGCTTGTTCTGCGTTTCCATACCAGTCGCACGCATCATTCTTGCATCCGTACTCCCGTTCAGAATTCGCATCATTCGGCCAGGACGCGAAGAATGCCCCGCCACATTTCGGGCACATGAACGTGTTCGTAAGGCTGATGTGCAGCGAGTCGGACGACATCGACATCTCCAGCGTGAATGACTTTGACGAGGCGCAACGATCAGTGCCCTCGCTTGCCGAGTTTATCATTGCCAGCCGCTGCGCCGATTCACCGGTGCAACCAACCGCCTTGTTTGCATGAAGTCGCACTCTGCTGCGTGATGACGCACTCAAGAGACGACTTCATTCGAAGGGCTGCCCCGAGGAAAATCTTGATTGATGAGGGACGCACGATTCATACGTAATTCAGACAGCAAATCACCGGATGACCGCGAAGTGACGCAGCCGCTTCGTATTGTTCGCAATCACTGACACTGGCGACTCGTGTGACCAGCGGATCGCAATTCCTGTTGCATAGTTCCTGCATCAGGGATGCGGATTCCCTCCAGAGTGGCTGAGCACCAACGAAATCACTCATCCGCCGATAAGCCGTGAGAGTCGGGAGAAGTGTTCCTTTCTGTTGCTCTACGTGCCGGGGCAGTCCAATCCACGGCGGCACATTTTCATAATTTGAATGGTAGTAGACTGCCTGCCCGAGATCATTCTCTTCCCCGTGATAAAGGTCCTGTGACATGGACGAAAGTTGTATCCCCCACCCCGTCAAGAATCTGTACCTGGCAACGCTCACGCGACCGCGCACAGGCTCCGTCGTGCAGCTCTACTACGTTTTTTCACAGGACGAACTGAACGCACTCTCGGAACTTCACCGGTTAATGCCCGGATGGGAATGTGAAGCTCTTGAAAAACGAGATGCCCGATTGTGAGGCTTCTAGATCTATCGGACTGCCAGTTTGCCTGCGACCACTACGATGATTGCTGTCGTTTAAGCTGGAGCGGCGCGTGATGATTAGCGGCAGTTGCTGAATCTGATTGCCCAGCTGCGGAGTTTCTGTCGCTGCATTCGTCGGGCCAAGGTCCTGTGACGGCGCTGGCAGGCAACATCTCTGCGGCTGATTGAACGCACTTCGGCGTCCTCGTTGAGAAAACGGCGAGTGGTTCATTTCCCAAGTCTGTGCCTATGCCGCGTACGGTCCGACGACGACGCCCGAATGTCCCTGGCAGTGCCCGATGGAACGACGATCACACTTTTCCGATGTCGCATAGAATCCATGACGAATCCGGGGAGCACACGATGAAGTCGCTGATGTTTGTCCTGACTCTATTTACTGCAAACGCCAGAGACTTCGGGGCTGTCGGCGATGGTATCGCTGACGATACCGCAGCGATCCAGGCCGCAGCGGATGACTGCAAGTCGAAACTGAAGATCATTCAACCGACCGGCGGCAGTTACATGGGAAGTTGTCCGGAACTCTTCTTTCCCGCTGGCAAGTACCGGATTTCGCAATCCATTAAACTTTGTCCGTACCAATCGGTTCGAGGGGAAGACTCGATTCTGATCCAGGCAGATCCAGCTGCTGCGATCCTGGTGTTCAATGGCGGCTATCAGAATCGCGTCATGTCAATGTAGTTCGTTGGCGGGCAATCGCAGGTCCTGTTCAGCAACCCCAGCCTGGATTCGAGCTTTCTGACATTTCGCGACTGCGCGTTTCAGGGATGGTCCGATTACTCCGTGGTGGCCGATGGCACCGTGGACGATCGGCACTTATCAACGACACTGTCATTTCATCGATGCCGATGGGATGGCGGCCGAGCCGTCTATACGCATTGCGATACTACGCAATTCAATGACTGCGAATCGCATTTTCGTGGCAAGAATATCCCACAGGACGGGGCCTGGGTGACAAATGCCGGCTTTCAGCGTTCAGGCGGGATCTACAGCTATGGTGGAACGCTGGGAGTCTACAATGTCACGCTGGTTCCTGCAGCGCCGATTGTCCCGGCAGAGGATGGATCTGCCCCGAAACAGGTCAACGCCTATTGGATCGACAACGGTGGTTCTGTTGTTGCCGAGCGAGTTCGATTCAGTGGTGAAGGGGCTGGCATCGCGCCGATCTTGCATCGCGCTCCCATCAACACTCGCAGTCCGTTTCGAGGCGCCAAAGTGGCTCTTCATGCCTGCCAGGTTTCCTGTGGCCAGGATGCTGACAACAAGGCTGCGGTGATCACGCTCAGCCAGGGGTTCCCGCAATGCCTGCGGATCACTGCATGCGATGGCCTGGTCTCGCAAACCATTCCGTGGATTCGTGTCGCCCCCGGGTACAATTTGTCTGCGGATGTCGCATCGATCCCGAAAGTGGCATCGTCGATCAATCAGTACACGATCACCATTCAGGGGAATCACTCGTTTTCGGCGCAGGCGATCCCGACTCCCTTGCAGCAATTCGTTGGCAAATGATTTCTGCCGGCCCGTCCACGAACCGCGTTGTTTGATGGCAGCTTTGCCCGTTCCTGGCGTGATGGCTGATCTCGATTCACGGGCCAGCTGATGAGAATTCGGACTTGATCAGGTCCACCGGCTTCATCTGAGCCAACGTTCATGAAAAATCCTCATCACCGATCGCGAGGGTGCGTTCGGTGATGAGGCTGGAGACGAGGTCATGTCGTCGGTAATTCGTTGGCGTCATGCGACGACCGACGAGCATCCGGCTCTCCGTACCAGATGGACCTTTCTCACAGGGGAGAGTTTGAGTTTTCGGTGTCAGGAAGACGACCTTCGTGAACTGCTCCAGAACCGAATTGCGCGTTCACGCAGAAAAACGTCGAATTCTGGCTGTGATGGATCAACGGTCCCTGGGAATCACGTTACATTCAGCCCGCAGATCTTGGGGATCTGCGATGGTTCCCGATCATGTCTCAGTCGGTGCCGTGATGTTGTCGATGGGATTGCAGTGAGCGGCCCCCATCTTCTTTGGTCGCCTCGCAATCTTAAAGCCCGCGCTATAGTCCCTGCCAACGTGCCGCAACCGACGGGTCTGCGGAAATGTCCAACCCTTTGCCAGAGTTCCTCCCTGATGCATGCGTCGAGGTGCGGGAGACCACGATCGAATGGGCGAGTTCCCGTGGCCGTACTGACGGTGAGTGAGCTCAAGAGCCATTTTCTCATTGTCGCGTCGACGGAATTGATACCGGAAAACTTCTGGCAACAGTCATGGCACATATCATCTCGACGTCACGATGTGTTTGTGCCTACAGAACTGGACAGCAGGCGCCTAGTTGACTGGAAATCGAGGCGCGCAGCGGGTGATTTGGCATAAAAACACGAGAAACTACGGCGATGGCAAACGAGGATCACCTGCCGGGTGATCGTCACATGAGTCGTTCCTGAGGCTTCAACACGTTCGCTTGCCCCGATAACTGGGATAACCGGAATTCTCAACGCACGTACGAGTCTTCAACAGGGGAACGAATTTCTTTCAAGGGGTTCCGGCACACATGGTGCAAAGCCTTTATCGCGGATACCTCGCCAGTCTCCATGACAAGAATTCACCTGGTCAGGCGAACCTGGTGAAGGATTGTCAACATGTGTGTGTGTGTGTGTGTGTGTGACATAACGAAAGAATTGAAACATGTTGAATTTGATCAAGCGTTTTTCCAAGGACGATCACGGTTTTGTTGTCTCGAGCGAACTCGTCCTGATCCTGACCATCGCCGTCATCGGTATGATCGTAGGCCTGGACTCTGTTCAGAATGCCGTCGTCGAAGAGTTGGCTGACATCGCCGCTGCCGTCGGTAGCCTGAACCAGAGCTACACCTACGGTGGTTTTTCTGTCTCCGCCGTCGGTGGCGTTCCCATTACAACGATGGGTTCCACCTTCGCGGACAATAAAGATACAAATGATGCTGCTGGCGTTTCAGGAGGCGTTTCGCAGAGCGTCACCATCACCAACCCAATGGCTGAAACTCCCTGATTATCTTGCCTAACGGCAACTGGGCGGTGGATTCATTCCGCCGCCCATTTTGTGTTTCTGGGCTGAAGTTTCGTCCTACCGATGCGGTAGTTCGCATATGACAGCTCAAGAATGCCGTTTCGCGCAGCTTCGCGCATCGATCGAGGTGGTAAAGTTTATGTGATCAGCAAGACTTCCGTGAAAGACTTAAATTTCCATCCACCACGCCGACGGTTGACACGGTTATCCGATAAGAATTGATGAAAAGGTCCGTGAGAAAATGAGAGTCTCAACACATTGTGCAGCTTCTTTTCGAAAGATCGTGACGGACTTCGTTCGTGACGAACACGGGGCAGTCCAGGTCTCGGAACTGATCCTGATGGCGACGATTCTCGCCATCGGCAGCATCGTGGGACTCAGTTCTTATCGGAATGCCGTCGTCACTGAATACAACGATCTTGGACTGGCAGTTGGTTCGTTGAATCAATCCTTTTCCTATGCTCTGCCAGGTGGAGCAATCGTCAGCTATACCGACACTGAACCTGATCCGACCGACGTTTCCGTCAGCCAATCCGGGCCCATGGCAGAACAGTAAGACTTCGTTGAAGTGATTCATATACGATCAATCACAATGAGTGACGAACCAAACATCCGTTGACATAACAGGCAGCCACAAGTGAAAAAATACATCCAATCTCTGGGACGGACAGGGCTATTCGCTGGTCTTGCGTTACTGCTGGGTGCTCTTGGTGTCATCGCGTCGCGAATGAATCAGCCGACCGTACCACCTCCGGCACCGAAACTCTACGATGTTCCGGTGGCAACCGCCGATCTGCAGGTGGGAAGGCTGATTGCCAAATCCGACTTCTATGTGCAGAAGCTGACCGCCGAGCAAAAGAAGGCCGCCGGCTTTAAGGATGCCCACTTTTCGCTGGGCAAAGACTTGATCGGTCGGATCGTCCGTACACCGATCCCGAAGAACAAGTACTTCACCCTGGATTCGCTCTATCCTGATGGAACTGGCCCGTCGATTTCTGAGAAATTGCGACCGGGCATGCGCGCCGTCATGATTCCTGTCGATGCGGCCAGCATCACGAATCTGACGACGCCTGATTCCTACGTGGATGTTCTGTTCCGACCTGCGACAACTCCTCCATCAGATGGAAAGTTCACGCTGACAGGGGGAAGAATTCTGGAACGTGCCCAGGTCCTGGCGGTCAATCAGAAGTGGTACTCGCAGACACTGCCTGCACTGCAGCAGGATTTGCAAGGGGGAGGAGGCGTCACACTGGCGGTCACACCCGAGCAGGCCGAAATGTTGAAATCGCTAGAACCTCTCGGAAAATTCTCACTGATTGCTGCTCCCGACGCCGGACCGGCGCCAAGTGGAGCGATTCCAGATGCGGAACGGATGAAGCAGATCCTGGGATTGAATGATCCAGTGCCAGTTCCGGAACCAGTGTTGATTCCAACGATAGAACTCGTCCGGGGTGGAGTCATTACGCGAGTTCCGCTCGACTCGCCCATTGCAACCTCCACACCCGGGGGACCCGATCCGTACCTCCTCCCGATTCCCGGTGATGTGCCGATGGATCTGTATCCTATCCCTTCCGGTCCGCAGCCGTTCTACTCTCCTGCGCCGATCTCAGGACAAATGGCCCCCTCGCAGCCTGGAACTGCACAGCCGGTTCCACAACCGATCCCACAGCCAACGCCCGTTCCGACGCCACCGGCCCCGGCCCCGAACCCAACCCTGTTGAATGATCCGATCCCGCCACGACCGTCATCATCGCGAAACTATGGCGGCAAAGTGCGTGTCAGTACTCTACCGAGCACCGGCCCCGTGGCAGCAACGAGTGGTGCGCCAGTTCCTCGCAAGTCACCCTCGCAGATGGTCAAGCAACCGACTCAAGTCGCTTCTGCCCGGACGGGAGCGCCTGCGGCTCCGCGGATGGCACCTGTCAACCGGGCCTCTGTCGCTCCGACTGCCACGGCATCGCGCACCGCCGTACCGGCAGTCACCGCGTCGCGTACCGCTGCACCGGCAGTCGCAGGGCGACCCGCAGCCAATGTCACAGCAGTGCGACATGTCAGTGGCACCGCCCCCGCTCAGAAGGCAGTGACCGCTCAGCCAGCGCCCCCTGCTAATCGCCGAACGCAACCTTCCATCCCGAGGGGACAGCAGCCGCAGGTTTCGGCGGTGTGGATGCGACCCGCCGCTGATCCCCGTATCGTGCGGGCTTCAACAGCCTTTAAATCATCCCCACGACGCTGAACCCAACGCCAGCCTGGGTAGATTGCAAACCCCATCAATGACGTTCTGCGGAGAAGGTGCGCCCTGAAAAAAGGCTCACAAACCCTACCAGGTCGATTCTGCTAATAGGAGAACGAGATGACAATAGACCAGTTCACTGCCGTACTCTCTGAGTTACCAGACGACCAGGCGATCCCAGCTCGATTTGCGGAGATCCAGGACGCGATCCGCTTTCAGCAGTTGAAAGTCAGGCTGCATGAGCAATTGCTCGATGCCATCCAGTTGTCATCGCTGCAGGGGGCCGAAAAGGCCAAGCGCGAGGCGATTCTTCAACGAGCCATCTCAACCCTGGTCAGCCGGCGTGCTTCGCACCTGGCCATCGACGATCAGGCTCGAATGGAACAGGAATTGATGGACGAAGTCGAGGGGATGGGGCCGCTGGAAGCATTGTTGAACGCTCCCGACATCAGCGACATCCTTGTCAACAATCCGTACGAGGTTTACATCGAACGCCGTGGCTTGCTGGAAAAGACTTCGGTGATCTTCGCCGACAACCGCCATCTTCTGCGGATCATCCAGCGAATGGCGGCGCGCGTGGGACGCCGGGTCGACGAGTCACATCCGATGGTCGATGCGCGACTTCCCGACGGCGCCCGTTTGAACGCCACAATCCCACCGCTGGCAGTCGATGGTCCGACGTTGTCGATCCGTCGTTTCCCGCAGGAACCATTGACGGTCGATGATCTGCTCGCAAACCAGACACTGAACGAAGAGATGGCCAGCTTTCTGCGCTTGTGTGTCCAGGCTCGCCGAAGCTGCCTGATTTCAGGGGGCACAGGAGCGGGGAAGACGACGCTGCTGAACGCCTTGACATCAGCCATCCCACTGACAGAACGCATCATTACCGTGGAAGACTCGGTGGAATTGCGACCACTGCATCCCCACGTTGTTCGATTGGAAAGTCGACTGGCAAATACTGAAGGACGCGGGGCACTGACTCACCGTGACCTGATCCGGAATGCGTTGCGAATGCGTCCTGATCGGTTGATCGTCGGCGAAGTCCGCGGCCCGGAAGCGGTTGACATGTTGCAGGCAATGAACACCGGGCACGAAGGCTCTTTGTCGACGATCCATGCTAACGATACGCGTGATGCCGTTGCGCGACTGGAAGTCATGGTGGCGATGGGGGGGATGGAAATCTCGGTCCCTGTCATTCGCAGCTACATCGCTTCTGGGATTCACGTGATCGCCCATGTCTGTCGCCTGAAAAACGGGCAGCGTAAAGTTCTGCGTATCTCGGAACTGGTTGGCGCGGCACGCGGTGAGTTTCAGATCGAGGACGTCTATCGCTGGGACATTGCCAGCGAACAGTTCTTGTCGACGAGATACGTTCCGCGATGCATCGAGCAACTGCGTCATTCGGACCCCAGGACGGTCGAGCGACTGTTCGGGCCCACGACGATGATCGGGGTGAGCAGTCCGGCACCTTCAACGAACGCTGCCGTGACCCTGAGCTCTGCCAATGGATTGCACTCTCCTGCCTGAAAGGTCTGAGCAGCATTACACGATGCCCGCCCGCTGCGACTGTCGTTTCGCCTGATACCGCAAATTTTATGTGTAGCCGTGAAGGTCGTGTCTATGACTTTGCTAATCGGAATCTTACCGTTCTTGACCATGATCTGCGGGGTCGGCGCGATCATCAGCATGATGGCGGGACAGGGCCAGCTGGTGGATGCAGATGAGTTGCTGGTTGAAGACAAACTCGCACCTGCTCCCTCACTCGGAATTCTGGGAAACCTGCAATCTCGTATGGCGATCTGGCTCGATGATGCCGAATTATCCATTTCACCCCGACCTGCACTCATCGGCGGCCTGCTGATGCCAGCATGGTTTGGTGTTTGCGGTTTCATTTTTGCTCTGCCGATTTCGTGGACCCTGGGGCTGGCGATTCTTCCACCGTTGATTGCCGGGGCGGCGCTGGCAATCCGCCGCCGTCAGCGCAGGAACCTGTTTCGTGAGCAACTGCCAGAAGCCGTCAGCCTGCTGGCCAGATCCACACACGCCGGATTGAGTATTGATCAGGCGGTGATGGTAGCCGAAGAGACCCTGACGGGAAGAATTGGCCGCGAGTTCCGGATCTGTCGGCAGCAATTGCAAATCGGCAGCAGCCTGGGGAACGCCTTTCTGGCCATGGCGACTCGTACCCGCAGCCCGGATGTCTCGTTTCTGGCGGTGATCCTGCTGGTGCATCGTGAAGCGGGGGGAAAGCTGGCCGAGACACTGGAGCGTTTGTCAGCGGTGCTGCAGGACAAATTGACGATGCGCCGCCAGCTTCTGGCGTCTACGAGTGCCGGTCGTTTCGCCACGAAAATTCTGGTGCCATTCGGCCCGGGGCTATTCATCCTGATGTCGATCATCCAGCCGGAGCACACCGCAAAATTCTTCTCGTCTCAGCTGGGCTGGACGGTGTTCTGGGCTGGCCTGGTCATGGAATTGCTGGGAATCGCCTGGGTCGTATCGCTGACTCAGGAAGACTAAAGGAAAGGGACGGCGATGAATGACCTGATTGTATTCTGTTCGATAGTCGTCGGTGCATTCGCACTTTTTGCGATGATCGATGCTTTCCGGGTCTCGCGACCTCCGGCTGTGCCACCTGTAGAATCGCTGGATCTTCTGGATGAGGAACCGGTTCCCGGGTGGGTCGCACTGCTGGCTCGCGCGATTCCACAGTTAGCTGTCGAAAAGCAACGACTGCAGCGCGATCTGTTGCGAATCGGAGATTACCAGCCACATGCACTGGTTCGATATCTTGCGATTCGAAATGCTCGAATTTTTTCGGCGCTGGTTGTTGCCATCTACTTCAGCGTTCTGCTTCCTGAATTCCGTTCTCTGATCATCGTCCTGGCGTTGACCGCCTCGATTGTCCTGTACGCAATTCCCGGCTTGCTGCTGCATCGCAAGGGAGACGCACGTGTCAATGGAATCATGCGTGCACTTCCGGATTCGCTCGACATCATTTCCATGTGCTTGTCTGGCGGCCTGCAAGTGGACGATTCGATGCGTCACTTGACACGGTTCGCCAACATTAACCATCCAGCGCTCGCACTGGAATTCGAAATCCTCGGCCGTCAGGCCGCGGCGACATCGTCCAGCGAGGCGATGAATCGTATGGGGACTCGACTGGATGTTCCCGAAATCCGTTCCCTCGGTTTGCTGTTGCAGCAAGCCGAACGCCTGGGGTCGAGTGTGTCTCAGGGGTTTGATGAACTGGCGGGGAGCCTGCGGCGTGCCTTCCGGCAGAAAGCCGAGGCGCGGGCCAACACTCTTGCGATGCAACTGCTCTTTCCTGTCGTTTTCTTCCTGATGCCGCCGATCCTGGCCATTCTGCTGGGCCCGCCGCTGATCGAGCTGAAAGAACATCTTTCGTCCAACCTCGTGAAGTCGCATATCGGCAAAGCTGGCAAGGTGCTCGACGATAACGCCTCGAATCCATAACAACGCAGTAATCAGTCAGCGAGGTTTCAAATGAATGTCTCAGTCAAACACGGGTCCAGTCGGTTCCATCACCGTCGCAAAGGGGTCATTGCGATTGAAATGCTGCTGGCCTCTCCGATTCTGCTGATTTCCGTCCTCGGAATCTTCGAGATGGGCAACCTTGTGGCGAGTTCAAACCAGGTCGTACTGAGCGCCCGCAATGGAGCACTTGTGGCCGCGGCGCTTGGAACGTCCGGCAATGTCCAGGCGGCTGTGAACGAGACGTTACTTCAGGCTGGCATCACGACGACGGGCGTCACGGTCTCGACAACCTCGTCTGCGACTGCGGCAACGGTAACTGTAACTGTCCCGCTGCAAAACACCTGTCCTGACTTCCTGACAACATTCGGGTTCAGCCTGTCCGGAAAAACATTCACTGCCACCGCCACGATGCCGCTGAACCCCTGATCTGTCGTCCATTCGAATCCGGAAGTTGCCAGTCATGAAACACGCCATTTCGACTCAATCGAATAACCTTTCCAGGTCGTCTCGCGAGGACAGTCGTCGCGGCTTTGCGGTGATCTGGATTATCGGATGCATGCCCGTTTTCCTGGCCGCTGTCGCGTTTGTCGTTTCGGTTGGTCGGCTGGATGTTGCACGAACCGAGCTGAAGACTGCTGCCGAGTCAGCAGCTTTAGCAGGGGCACGCACCTGGGGGCCGTCACCTGACGATGCCGCTGGGCAGGCAGCAGCCATGGTACAGATCATGGCGATGATCGCCGCCAATACAGTACTGGGGAACACGCCAACTGTTGTCTCGATCGAGACCGGTGCATATGTCGCCGGGGTCTTCACTCCCAGTGTCGCCGTTCCGACCCAGACACAACGCGCGTATCGCATCACGCTTTCCACGATCGTCACCGGAAAGCTTGGAGCCTCGGATTACACCGTAAAGTCCCAGGCACTCGCTGTCTTCAACGGAATCCGAGCCGTGCTCACGTACGATTCGCTCAATCCGTCAGCATCATAAACCCGCCCGAACGAATTGTTTCAACGTCTTGTCTCAGGAATCGGCAAAATGAAAGTCCAACCAACGATGTCACGCCCCGGAAACACACAACGTGGCAAACGACGAGGATCTGTAACCGTCGAATACCTGTTGCTTTGCACGATTGTCGGAATTGGTGTTCTGACCGGCCTCGCACAGGTTCGTACGGCGCTGGTCAGCGAACTGAACGACGTTGCTGCAGCCATCGCAGCAATCCTTTGAAATGGATGTCCTTCTCGACACAAGACGTCCATGCGTGACCAGAGAGTATATCCGTCATGAAGAGCATCGTTCGAACACAACCGACGCCGTGTAACGGCCGCGTGCGACGTTCCAGCAGGGAACGTCGACGAGGGGCGTTGACGATTGAAGCGTTGTTGAGTCTGTTCGTGTTAACGATCGGAGTAATGGCTGTTGCCAACTTTACGATCGTCAGCCTGAAGCTGACTGCCCTGCAGACGGCTGTGGTTGCCGGCGCACGTCAGGCGGCCCTCGCAAATCTCACCGTACCAAAGGCGGATGCGGCATTCGCAGTGATGCAGCCGATCTGCTCTGCACACGGAATCTCGGATTTAAGCAGCAAGGCGACACTGAGTTTCTCGACATCGCCAGCGGGTCAACTGGTTGTTGTCTGCACGATCAGTGTCCTTGATACGGGGGTTCCGAATTGGCTCGCTTCGTTTGGATTTTCGTGGACGGGACGCGAGTTCCGCGTCGTCGGTGTCTCTCAAGTTTAGAAACCGTTACCCGACGCGTTTTGACTTGCAAGTCGTAAAGAATCATTGGTGGTGCCTTCTTATGAACAGCACGGATCACACTATCGTCGTCTACGGTGCGACCTCATCGCTCATCGCAAACGTTTCGGATTTCTTTACGGTTTCCGGGGGTTCGACCAGACTGACGGTGACACGTCCTAAGAAACAGGAAGCTGCGGCTGTTCCTGTCCCATTTATGCGAGAAAAAGCGGATGTCGTCCGCGAATCGTGCGGAACGTGTGTGCTGGAACGCAAGCTTCACGGAACTCCCCCGGGAAGTGGTGACGGGTTCTTGATTAGAAACTCGGAGCACCGGGTCATCACCACATCGGAAAGTTTCGCGTCGGAATTATGGACCGTCCTTACGAACCTGTCGTACTCACCCGTGATCAAGGTTCGCGGTGAATCGGGGGCAGGAAAATCGTACGTTGCAAAATTGCTTCACAGTATGCGACGCGACATCGACTCTCTTCCGCGCCATGTGCAGGGAATGTGTCTGTCGAAAGTTCGTTTGACCAGCGATGCATTGGGAACCGTGAACCAGTCGGCAAACGATCGTTCGTCGGCTGTCGGTTTGCTGGAAATTGCATTTGGGAAAAACGTGTCCGGGCTCATCGTCGACGATCCACAATCGCTTCCGCGATGGATGTTGCGGGCGATGCTCGATGCAGCAAATGAACCCTCCAGGATCAAAGTCACGTTCTGTGTGAAGCCGTCCGGCGACACGCCGCGGCCAGACGCAAATGATGCGTTGTTCGATAATTTGACATTCTTCTGCCCTGAAGTGTTTGTCCCACCACTGAGAACGCGACCGGCAGACATCGTCCCGCTGTTCCTGGATCTGTGCATGGAAATGCAGCAGACCGTGCGGCGTGGAACCGTTTCCATCGACGGCAATTGGCTGGAGGACATGAAACATCATCACTGGCCAGGAAATATTCGTGAATTAAAGGAACTTGCGAGGCGATTTGTACTGCTCGCCCCGGCCAGCGGGTTTCGGCGGCATGAGTTCCGGAAGTTCTGACAACCTTGCAGTGTGAAGGAGCACGAACCAATTCGATCAGTCAACAGTATGGGAGAGTTCATGATGCATTTATCGCGATTATTTGGTTTGTGTCTGTGTTGCTTACTGGCCCTGTCCAGTCTTTCGGCGGCGGGTGAAATCGTCGGCGATCCTTCTGGACGAGATTCTATTCTCGACTGGAACCTGATCGCAATTAACACTGTGGCACTGGATTCAACAGGGGCGTACGGCACCGCCGACGAACGCGGGCCGACGCGCACGGCACGTGCTCTTGCGATCATTCACGCGGCGATGTTTGATGCCGCCAATTCTGTCGATACGCAAGCGTCTGCGTACCTGGTGAAGATCCCGGTTTCGTCAGCATCACTGGATGCTGCAGTTGCCACCGCTGCTTCGCGAACCCTGACCAGCCTCTATCCGAAGCAGGCCTCGCGGATCAAGAAGCTCTATAGCGATTATCTGACTCCACTGACGGACAGCGGTCGGCGGGCGCGTGGCGTTATGGTGGGGAATATGGTGGCTGATATGATGCTGATGTCGCGCTATTCGGACGGTTCGCAAACCGTCGGTTCCTATAAGCCAACGGGTTTACCGGGTGACCATAATGTTGATCCGCTGAATCGGACACAGGGATTTCTTGACCCCGCCTGGGGGCGCGTCCGAATGTTCGCTCTGAACAATAGTTTCAGCTACGTACCGAAACCGTGCCCTAAACTTGGCAGCAGTGAATACGCTCAGGCGTTTGCTGATGTGAAAGCACTTGGTGGAGATGGCATCATGACACCGACGACGCGGACCGCCGAGCAAACCGAAATCGGGATCTACTGGGCCTATGATGGTAGTCCTGGCCTTGGTACGCCGCCTCGACTGTATAACCAGATCGCGCGGACAATCGCGCAACAAGAGATGAACACAGAAGCCGAAAACGCGCGTCTGTTTGCCCTGATCAACCTTGCACAGGCCGATGCGGGAATCGTCGCATGGAAGATGAAGTATGACCAGCGGTTGTGGCGCCCTGTCCTGGGAATCCGCGGTGCGGGGAGTGACGGAAATCCGGCCACATCGCCCGATCCCAACTGGACGCCGCTGGGAGCGCCCTTCAGCAATTGCACCAATGTCTGTCAGAATTTCACCCCGCCATTTCCCTCGTACTGTTCTGGACATGCCGCATTTGGTGGAGCGGTCTTCAGTGTGCTCGAAGCGTTCTATGGAACCGAATTCATTCCCTTCACGTTCGTTTCCGATGAACTGAATGGCGTCACGACGGACTCGAACGGAGTCGTCCGGCCGTATAAGCCACGAGCATTCATCAGCCTGCGTGATGCGGCTGTCGAAAATGCTCGCAGTCGAATTTATCTGGGGATTCATTGGCAATTCGATGCGGACGAGGGAGTGCGAGCCGGATACGCCATCGGGAATTTTGTGACGTCTCGGTTGCTGAAGAAGATGGGAGTGGACCCTGGTCTGCCAACTGTCAGAAACTGAACTTGAATACGGAATCTGTGGCCATTGAAATATTGCTGCACAGGACGCGGCACAACCCAGAACATTATAACATACGGACATGGAATTGATCTCTCGCAGGATCATGGTGTGATCGGTGGTCACGCTAACCCGACGATTCATTATGCTTTCCTTGTGGAAACCAACCGATGACGACTTTGCGCTTTGCAGGCTGGTATTTCGTTGCCATCATCGTCATGACGATGCCTGCTCAGGGGATCGAGACGGCCGACACGATCTATCACGGTGGGCCAATCATCACGGTAGATGACCGACGTCCCGATGCCGAGGCACTGGCGGTGAAAGACGGAAAGATTCTTGCTGTGGGGCCCCGCGGAGACGTACTCCAGTCGAAGGGCGAAGTCACACGATTGGTGGATTTGCAGGGAAAGGCACTGGTTCCGGGCTTCGTTGATGGACACAGCCATTTCATCAGCAGCCTGCAGGTCGCTTCCCAGGCCAACTGCTTTCGCCCGCCACGGGGGCCGTGCCAATCAATCTCCGATATCATCAATGCTCTGCGCGAATTGCAGCAGAAACAGGGGATCGCGAAGGGAGAATTCGTGATTGGCTACGGCTATGACGGTGATTCTCTGAGCGACAAACGAGGATTGACAGCGGCTGACCTGGATGCGGCTTTTCCCGACAATCCTGTCGTCGTCCAGCATTTCTCCATGCACAGCGGAGTCTGCAATTCTCGCGCATTTCAGGAATTCGGCATCACTCGTGATACACCGACCCCGAAAGGGGGAGTGATTCTGCGCAGGCCCGGGACGAACGAGCCTGCAGGTCTGCTGATGGAAACGGCATGGCTGCTTGCAGTATCCCGGCTTCCCTCGCTGAATCGCGAGAAAGGAATGATGCTATTTCCGGATGCCCAGCAGATCTACGCTGCCGCCGGGATCACCACGGCTCAGGAAGGGGCCTCGCAACCCGCCGACATCGAACTTCTCGATGAGGCCGCTCGCCGCAAGCTGCTGTCGATCGACGTCGTCGCCTACCCATTTGTGACCGGTGCCAAAGAAGTTTTCGAAAAACACCCTCCCGAGTCATTCGGCAAATACGTCAACCGTCTCAAGCTCGGCGGGATCAAAATTACCATGGATGGTTCACCACAGTTACGGACGGCTTTTTTCACGACGCCATATCTGACGGGAGGCCCCGCAGGCCAGACAAATTGGCAAGGCGAACCCACGTTTCCCAAAGCTGAATCTGAGAAACTGATCAAGATGGTGTACGACCAGAATCTGCAGTTGCTGGCTCACTGCAATGGCGATGCCGCGATCGACCTGCTGCTGGAATGCCATGAAAAGGTTGCAGCCGACCGGTTTGCAGATCGGCGGACTGTCGTAATCCACTCGCAATTCGTGCGACCTGATCAGTTGCTGAAGTATCAGGAATACAAGTTTATCGCATCATTCTTTACGGAACACTGTTATTACTTCGATGAGACGCATACGCGGAACCGTGGAGCACACCAGACAGCATTCATCAGTCCGATGAAATCGGCCTTGGAACTGGGGATTCGCTGTGCGAATCACACCGACTTCAGCGTCATGCCCATTGATCAGATGCTGGTTGTCTGGTCCGCCGTCAATCGGGTCGGTCAAAAGGGAGATGTCATCGGCCCGAACGAGCGAGTCACGCCACTGGAAGCACTGCGAGCGATCACGTTGGGATCGGCACAGATCTACGGCGAAGAGCACCTCAAGGGATCACTTTCCGTCGGCAAACTGGCGGATCTGGTTATCCTTGACAAGAATCCGCTGACTGTCGCGCCATTGACTATCAAGGACATCAGAGTCATGGAGACGATCAAGGAAGGAAAAACGATTTACCAGCGGAAGTAGGTCGGAATTCTGTTACCGTAGCCTTTTTGTGCGTGACCAGACGCGTCCGGCTCATGTATTTGACGATTTTATTTCTGATGAACGGTACGCCCCCCCACAATTGTTCGCAGTACCTGGATTCCAGAGATTTCTGCGGCTGGGCAGGTCAGCAAGTCACGATCAAGAATGGCCAGATCGGCCAGCATTCCCTTCTGCAAGGAACCGGTTTTCGTTTCGTCGAAGCTCATGTAAGCGGGCCATTGGGTCACAGTTCTCAGGGCATCCCGACGGGATAACTTCTGTTCCGGACCGTAGACCTGTCCGCTGATCGTTTGCCGGTTCACGGCGATGGAGATCATCAACAGCGGGTTGAATGAATTCATGGCATGATTGGAATCCATGCCAATCATGTGATCGGCATTCAGTCCGACGGGAACTTTGCCACGAACCCAGTCTCCCAGGCCAATGAATCGTTCCGCCCAACGCGGCCCATAGACCTCGGCCAATGTGTCGGCGTCCTTGTAATACAGGTACCCCTGGGTATCAACGCAGACACCTAAATCGCGACACTTCTGAATGATCTCGGACGAGGGAAAATAGGCGTGAATCAACGTAAATCGCTGCTGCCTGACTGATGGATTCGACTCTGCGACCCGTTCGAGCGCCTGGAGCACGCGAAGCGTCCCTTCATCACCGGTCACATGACAACTCATCTGCCACCCCAGTTTGCTGGCCGTGGCGAAGACTGCCTGCATTTCTTCGACGGAATAGTACTGTTCCCCGCGATAATCGGGATCGGTCAGTTCGTAAAATGCAATTCGCCGGGGACCGTACGGCTCGGATAAACGGGTTGTCGCCCAATGGATGCCGCCATCGATCGTGATTTTCAGCGGACCTGCCTTGATCCAGTCGTCTCCCTCCCTGGGCTTCAGGCCCAGGCTGGCGATATACTTCTCGGTATTCGCAGCCGACTTTGCACTGAAACGAAAGGTTGCCGTAACGCGCGTTGTCAGGTGACTTGCCTGTTTCAGATCCCGATAGAACTCCAGGCTTGCTGGATCGATCGCCCTTTCGAAAATGCTGGTGATACCGACTTCGTTATACCTTCTCAGTACCTGCTGGAGGGCACTTCGGATTTCATCGGCCGAATGTTCGGGGCGGGGCGGGATCAGTCGGCGCAGCGCCGGGCCGCCCCCGCGAAACAGCCGAGGTTTTCCGGTATCGTCTCGTACGATCTCGCCCCCTTCGAGGCGTGCATCGGTTCCCAGCAGCCCCAGCGTCTTCATGGCGAGCGTATTCAAAATGTATTTGTTAGAGACCGCATTGTAAATGACCGGATGAGTGTCACAAGCGATATCCAGTTCTGCCGGTGTGGGGAACCGCCTCTCTTTGAATCGGGTAATCTCGTTACGAGGAACTTCGATCCAGCGTTCCCTGGGAAGTTGTCTTGCTTCGTTACGAATCCATTCCTGAAGTTCCCCGATACTGCTCAACTCGACATACGTCTGATCCAGCATTCCACGAGCAACACCGACGGCGTGGCAATGAGATTCGATAAATCCTGGAACGACAGATTTTCCTGCCGCCTCGATGATCTGCGTCTGCGAATCCGCCATCCGTAATACTTCGTCCCGACCGCCCACTTCGACAATCCGTCCATCTCGAATCGCGATCGCTTCGGCCAGTCGATCGTTTGAATCCAGCGTAATGACCGATCCGACGACGATCATGTCCGCGCATTCCGCTGCGGAAGTGGACGCAATCATCATGGAAAGCTGTGACAGCCCCACGAGTGCCAGCCACGGTCGAACGAAAGCGAACATGACGATCCCCAAGTCTTGCGAGACACACAGGCGACACGCTTTTGCCAGGATGGCTTTTCAGGTGTCGCGTCCATCAACGAAAGAAGTATGTCCACCAATCGCATCAGCGTCCAGCGGCGCGTTTCGGCGACTTATCATCAGCGGACGGGAAGCTACGCGTCACTGACCGGAATCTCGCCGCATTTTTCGCGTCATTGTTGATTTCATCCGCTGTTCTGTAGCCGACAGAAGGGTGATCCTGAAGAACCTGAACAGGCTTGAATCTTGGCTCGCGCCACAGATCTCGTTTGATGACCCTACCTGAGTTCGTCTCGTTGCGTTCTGACCGCAAGTTTATGCGCGTTCGCGCACGTTTGAGGTGGCGAGGCTGCGGGTCGTGGAGAATCTACGGGTGCATGGCTTATTCTCGTGCCAAAGTTTTGTTCAAGGTAACGGATTCTCCGTTACGCGAAGACGGGAGCAGTGAACGCCAGAACGCCAGACCACGGCCGTTCGCAGGCTAATTGCACACTGGAACTCACTTTGCTGCGACAGGCAGTGAACTGAAAACAAACATGCGCACGGCGTAATTGATGCCTTCGATCATGAGGCTCGGGGGCTGGAGAAACGTTTTGAGGAAACCTGAATTGACAAACACCGTCTCGAAGAAGGAAGTCGCATCGGCGACACAGCAATCGACAGCCTATTTGATCATCCTGAATGGTCCCATGGAAGGAACGATGATTCCGGTCCAGGCGGGACAGAACGGAACAATCGGTCGAGCGACCACCAATCGTATTGCTGTTCCAGATGGGGCCTGCAGTCGAAACCACTGCGAAGTCTTCTTCGAGGATGGTCGCTGGAAGCTGCGTGATTGTGGCAGTCGCAACGGAACCCTGGTTCGCGGCGAACCGATAACGGGCGAATTTGCGTTGGAGGAAGGTCAACAGTTCCAGATTGGTAACACGTGCATTTCGTTCAGCTTCGAACGCGATCGAATTGCCGCCCCTGAAACTTGCGATGACGATACCGCGACCGAAATTCCCGTCTTTAATTCAGATGCGATCATGGATCAGGAAATCGAGTCTCGTCCGGAAATTGTTCATCGATCAGGGACCACTCGCTACCTGCTCGATGAGAACAAAGCGATTTCATCCCGAGATCGTGCTGGTCAGGAAGCTCAACGGCTCGTTCGCATGGGCTTGAAAATGGGTGCGGCGTCCGATGCGCGATCACTGTCCGAGATCGTCCTGGATGGTTTGTTCGATGTGACGTCAGCTGACATTGGTGCTGTGTTGCTGCTGCCACCGAACACGGTCCTCAAACACCCCATCCCCAGCCAGTTGGAACTTGTTGCTTACAAATCGCTGGATGCCCGGCCGTTTCAGCGGATTTCAGACTATGTTTCCAGCGTGGTTCTGGATACCCGTGTCGTTGTCGTCGCCGTTGATGTCAATGCCAACGATCGCTTCAAGGAAAGCGACAGCCTGAACGCGATGCGGGCAGAAAGTATTGTTTGCGCACCAATTCGTCGCAATGATCGGCTATTCGGTCTGATTCAGCTCTATTCCACAAATCCCGACAATCGTCTGGATCAGGAAGATTCCGAATTCGCCTTGGCCGTCGCGGACCAGATGGCGATTATCCTCGAAGCGATTCGAGATCGTGAACGCCTGACTGCTGGCCTGGCTCGTATCGAAACCGAAAACCAGTCGCTGCGAGATCAACTCCAGATCGAAACAGAGTTGATCGGTGACAGTGATTCAATCCGCAAGTTGCGAGAGAAGATCCTGCGACTCGCTCCGACAGGTGCGACGGTCCTGATTCGTGGCGAAAGTGGAGTTGGTAAAGAACTTGTCGCGAGAGCAATTCACGAGCACTCTGGTCGCAAGAGTGGGCCGTTTATCACTGTGAATTGTGCGGCGCTCAGCGAAAGTCTCCTGGAAAGTGAACTCTTCGGTCATGAGAGGGGATCTTTCACCGGGGCCATCAATCGGAAAATCGGAAAGTTCGAGCAAGCTCATCAAGGAACAGTGTTCCTCGATGAAGTCGGCGAAATGAGTCCGGCGATCCAGGCTAAGTTCCTGCGGATTCTTGAACGTCATCCTTTCGAACGCGTCGGCGGTGGTACGGAAGTTCGCGTCGATGTTCGAGTCATCGCGGCAACGAATCGTGATCTGGAACGTGCCGTGGAAGCGGGAACGTTCCGTAAGGATCTCTATTTCCGCCTGCAGGTCATGGAATTGCTGGTCGAACCGCTTCGTGAACGTCGCACTGACATCGCCATTCTGGCGAATCATTTCGTCGAACGCTTCGCCAGAAAGAGTGGACGACCGGTTCATTCGCTGTCACCGAGTGCTGTCAACGCTTTGGTCAAATATCAATGGCCGGGCAATGTGCGAGAACTGCAAAACACAATTGAACGAGCGGTAATCCTGTGCTCGGGTGAGACACTTAGTCCTTCCGACATCCAGCTTTCTGGACTGGGGACTGGTGACCAGCGAACAACTGATGACAAATCGCATTCTTCGTTTCGACCAGTCTCTGTCGATATCATCGAACAGGAACACATTCTGGCGATGATGGAATGGACGAAGTGGAACAAGTCTCAGGCTGCTCACATCCTGGGGATTGAACGCTCGACCCTGGATCGTAAGCTGAAGAAGTACGACGTCGAACGACCACGCCGCTGATTGTGGTCAGGTTATCGACTGAGAATTCATTGATGCCGCTGGTTGTTCGCGTTCCATGGTTTCGTTGTTGCGTTGGAGGGTGAGAAAATGCGTACGAAACGAATGTGCGACTGGTCTTTTGTGTCTGGTTTCTTTTTTCTTTTGGTGACATTAGTTGCAACTGCCGCCGAGCCCGAAACGAAAAAGCCAGTCGTCGGGGACCATGTTCCGAGTTATGCCTCCACGAAGTGCGGCGGGATTCAAGACGGGGTCCCTGTCGGAAAGACAGTTTGCTATACTTGCCGCGCAGGTGACGAGCCGATCTTTTATGTCTTCACGCGCGAGCCCAATGATTCACTGGTGAAACTCGTCAAACAGATCGAAGCAATGGTCGTGGCCCGTAAGGACAGGAAGGCTGCTGGTGTCATCAATTTTCTGGGCGATCCCAAAGACGAAAAGCAACGTCAGCGAATCGCAGATTTCGGTGCAAAGCATTCGCTGCAGAATCTCTCTTTAACCATTACGGCAGACGGACCAAAATTCGTACTGAGCGATGACCACGAAGCGACGGTGATCCTCTTTGAAAATGGCGTCATCCGATTGCGAACAGCAGTTGAACGCGGGAAGTTCGATGACAAGGCGATCGAAGCCATTGTGCGTGAGTCTACAACCATCCTGAAATTAGCCAACAGACACTCGGGAATTCCGCCGCAGTTTTCTCGATTTGTATTCTTAAAGTATCTTCTCCCCAAGACGGTACCGGTTTCCTCCAGAAGGCCGACCTTAACGCAAACGATCTGTGACTCGCGGTTCCAGTCGCGGGTTCGGAAGTTTTCATTGCTGCTGCATTGACGTCGCTTCCCTCGTCTTCGTCTGATGCGCAGTGTTCGTTGAGGTCGGCCGTTCTGGCTTCATTTCTGTCACAATTCAATCGAAGCAAACGTTTCACATAAATGATTCGCTGTCGCGATCACAGTTGCTTGACCTTGTGCGAGGCGGTTTATTCGGTGTTTCCTCATTCTCGCTGAAAAGAGTAGTTGATATCGTGCGCACATCGATATGGACCATCTGGAGAGAGAGTTTAAACAAACGAAGTCTGCACGAGCAAAAGCGACGCAGGATGAACATCTACCTGCTTACGCTGTTTCTCACAGCATCAGCGGTCGTCGTTCGGTACGGAATCGAGGCTGTGATCGGTTGGACTTCGGACTCGTTCAGCGTGCTGGTGACTCTCGCAGCGTTTGGAGCAGCATGGTACGGTGGGTTCAGAGCCGGACTGCTGACCACCCTCGTTGGTTCATGCTTCTTCTACTTTTGTTTTGTTGCGCCGCGATACACCGTCATCTTCTACGATTTCAATGACCTCTTATCGATTATCATATCCAGTTTTTGCGGGATCGTTGGAAGCTGGTTGTGCGAGACTTTGCACGAAGCCCGTCGGCAAGCTGAAGTTGCGGTTGAAGATGAGAGTCGCGCGCGGCGTGATGCTGAATTGTGGCAGGGGCGGTACAACGCCGCGGTGAAGGCAAGCCGCAGCGTCCTGTACGACTACAACCGGATCAGCAAGCAGGTGGTTTACGGTGGTGACTGTGAAGCCGTCCTCGGATATACCGCGACCGAACTGAACGGCGACATTTCCAAGTTGATCGCGCTGATTGACCCCGACGACCGTGCTGAGTTTCTGCGGAATCTGCAACGAGTCAGCTTCTCCCATGAAAGCTTTCAGTCAGAATATCGCGTGATCCGTAAGGATGGTGCCATCATCTGGATGAGAGACGATGGACACCTCGCCGATGAGCAGACGAGCAATCTGCCGATTCACGCCATCGGGTTCCTGCGGGATGTCACTGAACAACGAAAAGCCGAGCAGCAGTTGCGGCAGAACGAGGAACGGCTAGCGTCTCTGCTTGAGCAGTTGCCGGTTGGCGCGGGGATCGTCGGACTGGATGGGACGATGGTACTGCAAAACCCGATCATGCGGCATTACGTTCCCGAGGTCGCTGCCGCGCTGGACCTGGAACGCCGTCAACGCTGGCAGGCATGGAAACATGATTGCACTCCGCTTCCACCCGAAGATTGGCCCGGTATGCGGGCGTTACGAGGTGAGCGGGTTGTTCCCGGCGAAGAGCTCCTGTTTACCGAGGACGATGGTCGGCAGGTGTGGGTCGTTTTTGCTTCCAGTCCGCTCAGGGATGACGACGGGAAAGTAATCGGGGCCATCATTGTGATCGAGAATATTGATGTCCGTAAGCGAGTTGAAGCGAAGCTGAGAAGAAGCGAACAATTCAACCGCAGTCTGATGGACGGAAGCACTGATTGCGTGAACGTACTCGACATGGACGGACGACTGATGATGATCAACCACCCCGGCACGCTCCTTGCAGAAATTGATGACCCTGAATCGCTTTATGGACAAGACTGGCCTGAATTATGGCCTCCGGAAGCCAGGGATGAAGCATGGCGCGCAGTTGAGACGGCAGCAGGTGGCGGTGTGTATACCTTCGAAGCTTTTGGCCCCACCGGGAAAGGGATCCCGAAATGGTGGGAGGTCACCACCAGCCCCGTCCCTGATTGGGAGGGGGGAGGAATCGGGCGATTGCTGGCGAGTGCGCGCGATAGCACTACCCGGCGGGAGATAAATGTTCAGTTGCAAGCCAGCGAACGACGATTTCGGGCCGTTCTCAAACACCAGTTTCAGTTCACTGCACTGGTTACTCCCGATGGGCGGATCGAAGTGATCAGCGGTTCAGCATTGCGAAATGCGGGTATCAGTTATGAATCACTCCTTGGAATGCCGTTTGTTGAGGCTCCATGGTTTCGAGGATTGCCAGACGTCAAGGAGATTTGGCAGCAGCAATTTGAGGAAGCATTATCCGACGTCCGTTCTCCAACTCGAAGGGAGGTTCGTTTCCTCCTGCCGGATGGTTCAGTCCGATGGTCAATCAACATTGTATCGGCGATCCGGAATGATGAAGAAAAGGTTGAGTACCTGTTGGCTGAAGGTATTGACATTACGGAGAGGAAACAGTTCGAGGACAAATTGAAGGAGTCTGATCGCAGAAAGGACGAGTTCCTGGCAACGCTGGCACATGAGCTGCGCAATCCGCTCGCATCGATCCGCTATGCGGTGAAAATCCTGTCACTTTCCACGGGAAATCTCGATGCGGCAGAGAATGCCCTGGGTATGGTCGATCGTCAGGCGGGGCACATGGCTCGTCTGATTGATGATTTGATGGATTTGTCACGCATCAGCCGGGGGATCGTCACTCTGAAAAAAACGAAGCTACTGGTAACGGATTTTCTGCAGGATTCCATCGACCTCAGTCGCCCTTTGATCGACGAACGTGGTCACAACTTTCAACGGAAGATACCACCTGAGCCCCTCTATGTTGACGGCGACTGGACCCGGCTTGTCCAGGTGCTGGGCAACCTGCTGAATAATGCCGCCAATTACACGGAAAAAGGGGGCCAGATCCGATTGACCGTCGAGCAACAGGGGGATGATGTTGTCATTACCGTCGAAGATACTGGCATCGGAATTCCGGCAGACATGTTGAACAAGGTGTTCGACATGTTTACCCGGTTAGAGCAGCCACCACCGAACACACGTGGTGGACTTGGTATTGGTTTGAAGGTCGCCCGGAATCTGGTAGAAATGCACGGCGGCAATATCGTGGCCGAAAGCGATGGCCTCGGTAAGGGGAGCAGGTTCAAAGTACGCCTTCCGTTGCTGAAAAATGCCACCGATGGCGGGGCAGACATCCATGAACTTCCTGCTAGCACGAAGCATACCCGACGCCGCATACTCGTTGTGGATGATGATCGGAGCGTGGCCGATGGCCTTGTCGAGATACTGCGGATGACCGGCCACGACAGTCAGGCAGCGTACGGTGGCCTCGAAGGAGTTGCTGCGGCCGAGACGTTTCAGCCCGACATGATCCTGATGGACATCGGGATGCCTGATCTGATCGGGTACGAGGCTTGTCGCAAGATTCGTGAAAAGCCGTGGGGCCAGCGCATCATGATCGTGGCTCATACCGGCTGGGGGCAAGCAACTGACAAGCAGCAAACAGAAGACGCCGGATTCGACGCTCACCTGGTCAAGTCGGCCAACCCCACAGCCCTTGATGGGCTGCTGGAAAAGTTAGAGTCGAAGATGGCCGCCGAGTGACTGCCACCGGCAAACCCCGAAAAACATCGTTTGTCGAACGTGTTCGGTACCCCCTGTAGCGACATGAAACCTGCCGAGCCACGGGAGCAAAAGACCGAAAACAGCCGCACGGTATTCAGGAATCGCTATCTATTTAGTGCGTTTCGCACTTCCGTGTCGCGTCGAAACATGGGTTAGACGCTGTCGTTTGATGCGCGCGGGACGCCACACTTAAGTGAGATAAGCTCTAAAAATAAATGCTCATGTGCCTCAACGCAGGTCGTTCAGGCAGACACCGCTACGAAATCTTCCGGATTGTTGCGATTGATACAGTTCGCCTGACCTGGCATCCAGGCATGTCAGGTAGCTCCCCTGATAGGCTAGCGTATCCAGGCAAACCCAGCCATCCTTGACGGCTGGTAATCCACCAGTGATCCCGTGATGACCACAAATGACCAGTTTTCCTGATGGATGTGGATACTCCATCCCTGTCAGACGCTGCCAGCGTAACCATTCTGGCTGCTGGTCTACCAATGCCACGCCCGGTTCGAGATTTGCATGGATGCAGATTATGGACTGGTCTTCCCAATAGGGAACCGTTCGTAACAACAGCGCGTGGTGCGTTTCGGGGAAGTTCGACAATGTTCCGCCGTAGTCACCAGGCCGCACAAATGTCAGTCAGTCAGTCAGTCAGTCGTTCGATGCGTGAACCGGCCCATGACGCGGAAGTAAATTTCATAGGTTGGCTGCGCGTGCTGGAGAATTCGGCTCGACTTGGGGTGAAGCGAATTTGTTTTGCGTCCTCTGGGGGAGTGCTTTACGGGAATGTCTCTACCCCCGCTACTGAGGACTGGCAGGCCCAACCGATCTCGCCTTACGGAATCGCCAAATGGGCGGGAGAACAGTACCTGCAATTCTTTGCAAGGGAACACGGAATGCAGACGGTGGCATTGCGATATGCCAATGTGTACGGTCCTCGGCAGAACCCACATGGAGAAGCAGGAGTGGTTGAAATCTTCAGCAAAAAACTATTGGCCGGGGAACCCGCTGTCATTAACGGAGATGGCCGATACGTTCGCGACTACGTTTATGTGAAAGATGTCGCAAGAGCTAACATATTGGCCATGGAATTAACTAATGAGACGGATTTCGTTCCGTTGAACATCGGAACTGGAATTGCGACAGATGTTAACGCGCTGGCTAACCTTGTACGCGCCCAGGTGCAATCGATCTGGAACTCAACAGGACGCGATGAAGTCGTCCCACCCTGTCTTCACGGCGAGGCTCGCCAGGGTGATTTGCGCACAAATCTCATCTGTGCCGATCAGGCACGATTCACCCTTGGGTGGAAACCTGAGGTTCAGCTGTCAGACGGCCTGCAAGACACGGTGGCGTGGTTTTCCCAGCCACGGGCATGAGGGTCTTTAAGCACTCATGCTGAAATTGCGGCAAAGCGAAAGTTCTGCCTACTTCGTTGCCTGTCAGGCTTATCGTGCGCTGCACCGCGTGACCTTCGGGGCCGGTTCTTGACTGACCTCAGGAATCAGACACCGAAGCCCGGGAGGTTCCTCTCTTGGCGCGTGGCCTCGACCACAGTTGCCGCGCATCTGCACGGACGTCCCGCGCCGATCGTTCTCATCACTTCCCGAAGAACTTGTAGAACCATTCAGCGATTCGCCAAGCGTAGTTTCGCTTGACGCCGTGGGAAAAATCGCTCGCCTTGGCGGTTTCAGCCATGTAAGCCCGCGAGTTGAATTCGTACAAGTCGAGCCAATCCCGACATTTGTCGATGCTGCCAGTGAATACGACCTCATCATCGACATAGATTGACCAGTCGCTGGTTGGCAATGATTCAGCTCCACCATGGAAACGAAGCCGCACTGCACCAAGGCCGTTTCTGCTTTGATGCGGAAGCACATCGCGCGGAAGAGAAACATTCCCCATGATCAAGCCTCACAAATTGACACGGGCAGAACGGTCGCGCTCACTCAGATTGTTCCGTCGATTGCGAATTTCTTCCACCACGTGGCCAACAAGATGCGAATCACAGCAAATCGACAGTTCCCGCTCCATCGTCGTCAAGTCTGCTTCGCGGCCAAAAGTGAGATAACGCGTGGCTGCCAGAAGGGCGCGCCATCGCGTCAGGCTTGGCGAGTTCGGAGCAGTGGCAGTTGAAGTTGCCCGGCGCAGATGAACCTCAGCCAGTAAGAAGTTACCAGATGAGCACGCCAGGTGAACGAGTTCGAGTCGAGCGGCCGGGGTATCATTGCCTGGGAGTTCAGTCGCGCGTCGCTTGAGCCCCTCAACCGCTTCGTCGAATTCGATACTCGAACTGCCACTGAGAGCTTCCGTCGGAAGTACACCTAAACCGAACTTCTCGAACACCGAACACGCAGCAGTGAAATATGTGGCATACCGTCTCGGTAGCTCACGCGACTCTGACTTAGTCAGAATTCCCACGTCGCTCGAATCTTCAGACGCCGCAGAACCACACATGGCTCCGAAGGTTGCAATTCCTGCAATTAACCAGATTCTCGCCAGCGGAGGATGCCAAACAAACATCGCCGAGCTCTCTTTTCGAGGGTGTAATGAGTGCTGTTTCGCCTCTATTCAGTATCTTCGGCAAGGTTGGTAAACGTGGATTCACCAAGTCAGGCTCGCAAGCGGCAAATGCGATGAAATGCAAGAGTTTACGCTGCAGCGCAGTCGGCATTGGCACGATAGATGTCTGGTATCGTCGATGCCGTCCCCGGATATCGGCATACAAAGATCAACTTTCGGTTGTTTACGGAGTCACGTCCATGTTGTGCCTGAGACGAGCGACCAGCCCCGCTGGTCGAAGCGTCGCGCTGTTCTCGGCGAATTCTTTCTGGCGCAGGCATTGAGCCTGGACTTGTATGATGCCAGATTCGTAGATTTCACTCCCGAATAAAACGGAAAGCGCCGTGCGGCTGAACCAGCTCATTTCCGTAAAATATTTTGCCTGGACTGCGAGATTGGAATGAGAGAGCGGGGTCAACTTTGTCCCCACGTGAGCATAGGCAAGATATCTATCCTGTTCCGCAATTGTTCGATAATGACGTAGCTCGATCCCCTCTTGTTCTGACCGCAGGCTTTGCAGTCGATCTCCCCGGAGTCGGTAACACAGATCCAGATGATGCGGCTGCTGAAACAGTCCATCGAGCCGAATAATCCACTGTTCGGTCGGTAGATCAATGATCACCCCTTCGCTCCACGTTCCTTTTCGTGGTTCTTCGTGAAATGGGCGCACACCGGTCGAAGAAGCTATCAGCCCGCATTCACGGACGGTCGAATCGATCAGCGTTCGTGCGTGTGATCGTTCAAGCTCGCACCGTTTAACGATCTCCGCCTGATATCCGTCGCGGCGGATCTGATGCAGCGCCAACATGCCACATAGCAGGTGGATCACCACGCACAGAACCGCGATTCCGTATCTAGAATCCAGTAGCAGTCCACACTTGCCTTTGCGAGCTTCGGAATCGCTGGCAACGGTTGACGACGCAGCGTTCAGCCATGTGTCGAATGCCAGCAGAGCACAGGTTCCCGCCAGATAGACCAGAGCGCCTGTCAAGTCGTGGACCACCGCGTTTTCTGCGGAGCCACGCCACAACTGATCCAGAATGATCAGAGATAAGACTCGCATCTGATTGGCAAACACCGCTGTCATGGCAGCGAAAATCAGGAGCACGATTCCTTGAAAAAGTGGACGATGACGAACACCAATAATTGCGAGGGCCAGCAGGAGCGAAGCTCCGAGACACGTGGTGCCTGCGCAGGTCGGGACGACCGGATAGTACCTGTTTCCAACCATGATCCCCAAATCACACGTTGTACAGTCCATCCCCAGCAATTCCAACGCCATGGGAAGTGCGACGGAAGGGATCGTCTGCAACAGCTTCAGGCTTTCAAATGAGACTCCTTCAGGCATCGAAAACGCACCAGCCAGTCCACACCAGACGAGTCCCCCCGGTTTTTTGATCCATTGGTAAAAGCTGGTTCCTGCAAGGCGTGGAAGGAGCAGGCACATCAAGACGGCGCAGAACGCTTGTGTCAGAACGAGCGTGCCGCAGACGATACAGAGAAGGTCAATCAACGTCAGCTGGCATTTTGGGGATGTCGCGGATTTGTCACAGGCCTCCCTGGCTAACCACGCTATCGCAAACAACGCTGTGATTGCACTGTACGAATTGACCGTGTCTGTCAACGCGGACAGAACACAGTTGACGCCCAGCGGCAGGAATAAGACATACACCGGAATGGAGGCCGGATTCAAACGAGTGTGCGTCATGAGAAGAATCTTTTACGGATGAGCCAGGCGTGGGTTAATCGGTCCTTCGCAAGAGCTTTCACTGAAAATCGCCAGCGGCGGCGATCTGTACGAATTATGCAGGTACGGTCCGCCGCCGTCGCCATTTTGTTGCGACAGTGGCAAACCCACCTAACAAGAGCATGCTGATTGTTGACGGTTCCGGAACCGCCGTACTGCTACCTCCGCCGCCCCCGCCGCCACCGCCGCCGGAAGAGTACGTGACAGTAGCACTTGACGCTGACGAATTGGTGCCTAGAGAGTTTGACACAGCGCCGGCTGGAACCGTGAGGTTGACTGGGCCATCGCCGGACGGAATAACGGACACCGTGTACGTACCGTCACCATTATTTGTTGTCGTCCCAATTGTTCCGCCAGTGACGACGAGTTGGGTCGGATCCAATGCTCCGCCATTTGTTGTCGTGACTGTATAAATAATTGGCGAAGTGGAAGACGTGCTGCTTGGGCTGGTCACGGTCACGCCAGGCGGGCCTGTCGGACCAGAATACGTTACGCTTGCCGTGGAGGGTGATGCGTTTGTGCCGAGCGTATTCGACACGGAACCGGCTGGTGCCGTTAAGGTGACCGGGCCATCTCCAGAGGGGATAACCGTCACCGTGTACGTACCGTCGCCATTGTTTGTCGTTGTCCCGATCGTACCACCAGTTACGACGAGCTGGCTCGGATCCAATATCCCACCATTTGTTGTCGTCACAGTGTAAGTAATTGGCGAGGTGGATGTCGTGCTGGTTGAACTGCTTACGGTCACGCTGGGGGGGGCTGTCGGTCCAGAATATGTCACGGTTGCTGAGGCGGGCGAAGTATTATTCCCAATCGTATTCGTCACGGACCCGGCCGGCGCAGTCAAGGTGACGGGTCCATCACCGGTTGGGACAACTGTCACGGTATATGTCCCGTCACCGTTATTCGTTGTTGTTCCGATCGTTCCGCCGCTCACGACGAGCTGGCTCGGATCCAATATCCCGCCGTTCGTTGTCGTGATGGTGTAAGTGATCGGTGAGGTCGATGTCGTACCGGGTGAACTTGTCACAGTCACTCCGGGTGGTGCCGTCGGACCTGTATACGTTACGGTGGCTGAAGATGCTGCCGTGTTAGAACCTGCACTATTGGTCACGGATCCCGTTGGCGCCGTGAGGGTCACGGTTCCGCTTGTGGGGATGACTGTGACGGTGTACGTACCATTACCATTATCTGTCACAGATTGAATCGTACCCGTCCCGCCCGTTGTCAGTTTGGTCTGGTCCAAAACCCCGCCATTCGTTGTCGTTACCGTGTAAGTGATCGGCGATGTTGAAGTCGTTGTCACTGCAGACGTCACGGTGACCGCAGGCGGCGAAACCGTTGCCGGAGCTCCGGTTGTCGCGTTATATACCGACGTCGTACCCGTCGTCAGATTCGTGATTTGCGTATCTCCGCCTTTCAAAAAGTATTGATAGGTCCCGTTCGTTCCACCCGTCGTTGATGTGATAACAAGTGTGTAATTCCCCGCAGGAATCGTATTTGCCGGGAACGTGACGACCAGCGGAGCGTAACTGCCCGTCACAGAGGAGGCAGGAACAGACTGCGACACGACAGTCGTGCCGCCAGAATCTTTGATTGAGAAGACAACCGGTGCCGTCACGTTACCACCCACCTTCATCACAAACGATCCGTTCACGATCGTTGACGAGGCACCGATCGAGAATGCGAATGTGCGAGTTTTGGAGGCATCCACTTCCTGAACGCCACCGCTTTGTGTTGTTGAAATGGTTAATTGGTCCACGGGATAGGCTGTTTGCACCAAGACGAAAAGTAGAGTCGCGAACAGCATCGCTCGCGAAAAAAGTAATCGAGAAAATTGAGACATCAGTAAAACTTACTCTATTTACGGGGTTACGTAGGAATGTCAGATTCACGTCAGGACTCGGATAACAGGAATTGTTCCAATCCAGGTAACAAGTGGTGATCCACAGCGATGATTGGATCAACGTGAATTCAAGATAAAGATTGCAACGGTTGTGTCGGCTCGTACAGAAGATGAGATATCGTTCGACGACATCCCA
>CAZSTW010000016.1:67312-77914 GCA_964609845.1 uncultured Planctomycetaceae bacterium
GCAAGCCGACTTTGATCAATCGTAAAACCAGGCGCCTCAAATTCGAGACAGTTGAATTGACACTGTCTGAATTCGTGGAATCAGTCGGTGCTACCGGACACGTTGTCGAAAGGAAGTGGGAGGCGAAAACAATTCAGCGGTGCCGAGCCCATTGAATAGAATTGGCAGATGAAACTCAGCCCGCCCACAGGGCGAACGGCCAGGCTTGCAGGTTGAGCAGGGATTGCACCAGACAGAGTCTGCCAGCACCTGAACTGCACAACTCGTTATCGAACGACTCGTGCGTCGGATTGCGGAATGCTGCGCGACATCGCAATGCGAGGTCCCGTAATTTGACTGGAGTGCCACACATCCAGAACGTAACAACCTCCCTTAGAATCAATCTCCGTTCGCGTCGTAACGCTTTTCGGAAGCCCATAAAGTGTTTGGGCCGCGTTCGATTTAGAAAAGTAATCGAAAGGGGGCCCTGAAACGCGAGGGGAATCGACCGCTGCGGTTGAGTAATTTGTGATGTCACGGATGATGAAGAGTGTTTCGAGATTGTTGCTGCGCGCCGGGCATCGGTACTCAAAAATCCGACGTTCGACCGTCCAGAAGAACCAGGTCAGGAATTTTCCGACCTGATTCCATCGCATTCCATCCTGCAACACGCATCACATCGTTTCAGGCACGTGCGATTCTTACTGGAAATCAATTCCTAACCGACATCATCTCGTTGGATGGCAACTGTGGATTCTCAAATTTGCGTGCCTGCTCGACGCCCGTGACTGGCAACGAGGCACGAGCTACCACGCCGATCTGAACGAGTACCGAAGCCTGATCCCAATAGATGCGTTCACAGGCGATTTTTTCTCCCTCGAATTGCACCACCACTACCATCGGGATTTCCACCTTACGATGGGTTGGTTGAATTCCGGGCAGCATCCAGTCCATGGTGATATCGTGTGTGAAGCAAAAGACGAACTCATCAACAACCCGACAGTTACCCACTGTTCGAGACAGTAGTCGCAGAGTTGTGTCGGCGGGCATTTTAGGGATGAAGTGATTACCGTAGAATTCGATCATTTCATCTGTGCCGCGACCGCCCGTCATCACAGGAACATGATTGACGTAGTTGTTCGATGTCATCGTAGAGACGGTCGCAACAGCATCCTTGGTGGCGAATTCGAGTTCGGTATGGCGTTCCCAGAGACGGATCAAATCAGCTTCAGCTAAATCTGTCATCGCTACTTTCTCGTTGGTGGTCGTTTGCGGACGTTACAAAAAGGCGAAATCCCCTGCGAACCTGATTTCTCGAGTTACTGGTCGCTGCCACGGGCAACCTGTTGTTGTTTGTGATCGGCCGAACAAGGTGTGAACATAGGGTAAAAAAGGGATCGGGCAAGATCAAACCTGGCGAGAGACGGGAAAAATCAGGGTTCGGCCAAGCTGCCAAGCGGCCAAAACTTGTCTGCGCGATTCATCGACTGTGACGCCGAACAGTTCAGTCAACTTGGATACCGGTATCTTAGGCCTGCCCGCAATGATTGGCCCCCAAGTTTGAGCTTTGGAATTCCTACCATATTTCCCGATGCTGTTACAGGAGTCCATTGTAATCATTCCGGCGCACGTTGAACTTCGTCTATGCTCCGATGGTTTGGACGAGTACTTCGTGTGTCTGCGATGAGCATTCAAAACGTCTGTGCGATTGATCGCAGTTTCATGCGCAGGGTCGCGTGGGCTCACGCTTCTTCTCTCAAAATTGACTGCTAACATTTGATCTGACCACTGCGGATCGATGATCGTCCGCGCGCGTCAGGCTGATGCACGGTTTTCTGTAAAATCCGTTGGCAATTTGCTTGAGAGAGAGCAGTAGCATGAGTCACGCCGAACATTGGGAATCTTTTGAGCTTGAAATGTCCGCGACGGGTGTCGCGACGCTTCGCTTCAACACGGCGTGTACCGAGTTAGACGCGAAAGTTGTCAATGAGATTGCTCCATCACTCTTGATCGAAGTCTCCGAATTGTCGTTTCACGCACTGTTGATCGACATGGGGAACGTCAGCTACGTGAATTCCACATTCCTGGCGATGTGTATGTCGCTTCGCAAGGTTGTCCAGGGAAAGCGAGCGACTCTCGCGATCTGTTCGATGTCGCCGTATTGCCAGCGAGTCGTCAAAGCAGCTGGGTTCGAAATGTTCCTGAAGATCTATGAAACGGAAGAGCAGGCCAACAGCTCTCTTTGGTCGCTATTTTCGCTCACCAAAGCCTGGACTGACAAAAACAACCTCCGATTGAAGTGAATGACGGTTGTCGCAAAGCAATCAGCAGTGCCAGAACGACGTGTCCACACGTACGATTCAGCAGAGCAACACAAGGCAAGGGTCGCTTTTCGCTGGTCGCTTTCTCTGCGGCAATGGTGAGCGGCAACGCAATGGCCTGCGCCAGTCCGCATTGTTCGTCAATTCTGCGTTCTGTGGGTTCCTGACTTTATCCTCGCAGTATGTTTCCGGCGTGCCGCAGAATGCCTGCGAGATTTATACTTCGTTCAAGGAAACTCAAATGTGTACCGGGGAAGAAATCCTTCAGATGTTCGCGGTGATGGAGGTCGACGACTCGCCTGTTTACATCGGAAGTTTTGAGGAGTGTGATGAATTTCTTCGCTTGTCCGGAATCGTCCCTCTTGAAGGACTCATTGTTCCGCTGGAAAGTGACGCAGTAGCGGAACGGCAGGATTCGAACGGATTCACTGCAAATCGAATTTGATTCTGATGTCAGGCAGACAACACCAATTCCACCGATGGGTTAGGCAATGACCGAAGCTGAATCACAAGATCTGATGGAACGCTGTTTTCCCGAAATGAAGATTCTGGTAAACGCGATTGATACGCTACCCGCATGCTATCGTGAGCGAATTCGATTGCCCGTAAACGAGCTTTTGCAAACTCTTGTCCGGCGACTTCGAGCGACCCGGTTGTTGCAAGAGGCCTTCGAGGAAGTGCGGCTCGACATTAAGTATCTGCAATTCGACTTGAAAGCAACGCGCAGCGAACGTGACGAGTTTCAGCGACGTCTGGCTGCACAAGATCCGCCCTGATAGAGGTGGTGCGACGTTCTTGCGAAAGTCGTCCTTGGCGAAAATTCGTTCATCAGCATCGTCGGTTTCGTTTTCGATGCTTTCGCGCCCGTTCGATCAACATTTCCTGCAAAAAACGTGAAAATGCGCATCTTCGCATTCCACTCCAACCCCCAAGTCGTCGCGGACCTTTTATCGCGAATGTAGCAGGCGTCGGATCTGTGATGATTGGACGATGAGTGGTTGAGTAAAAACTGGCCGTTCATCCAATTTGCGAGTCCGCGCAAGCTCGCAGCTCAGCGGACGCTCCGATTCCAATCCTTGCCGAAGCGAAGTTTCGTTTCCCCGACTCTGGAAAAGGATGCCATCAACGATGTTAGTCTGGACGTTTCTCCTCGCCGCTGCATTGCCACAGAGCGACCCAACACCGCTCATTCCCGATGTTCCGCTCGACGCCAGTCCCGCACCGGCCTATGCGGATCCGGATGACAGATCGCCGATCAACGCATCGGTCCCGCCCCCTCATGGTCCCTATTCGGTTCCATATCCCGGAGTCGACTGTCCCACGTGTCCACACGACGCCCCGATGTTCTCACTTGGCCAACCGATGCTTCCGCCAGCAATGCCTGCTCCGGTTGCAACGGTCGCCGCACCTGCGACAGCAATTGTAGCGCCTGTCTCTCCGTTCTGCCCAAGAGTGTTCCCCCGATACGGAGCGTATCCAATTGTTGCGGTTACGCCGTATTCATTTGAGCGGTATCCAATCTACACGTACCCCTGTCTTCCGCACAAATTCAACGATCTTCGCGTACGCTCAAAGTGGAGAATGAGTCCCGGAAATATGTTCCCCCCTGTTGCGGATCAACCTGCCGCCCACGGTTACTACTATTTCAAACCATACAATTACGGAATGGTGCCATACCAGCAGTACGCATCACAGCGCTGGGGGCAACCAGCGTCGCAACCTTACCTCGGCCCACTTCAGGATGATCTTGCCGCGCGAGCTGCATCGTTTCACACCGCACTTTCCGGACAAGCCCCCGCTTGGACTCCGGCCATTGGCGTTCCTCCGGCATTGCCGCCAGCAATTCATCCCACAATGAACGATCAGGACGCCGCTTCAGGAAATTTTCGTCAAGAGCGAATCATCGGAAACCCTTATCCAAGTTTTCCTTGATAGCGACTGCTGTTAGAGATCCGATTGCATGATCTCAGTTGAGATCGCATCTCGTTTAAGTGTGGCGTCGTGCGGGCATCAAACGACAGCGTCTCACCCATGTTTCGACGCGACACGGAACTGCAACACGCACTAGAGCCTGATTTATTTGCGCCCGGTGAACTACTCGCTGATCGCCGGTTGCGAAACGGACTGCATGTTCAAGCGGTGACGCTTCCCGAGGCCGGCAAGACCTGCATAGTCGATACTGCCAGCTTGCGTTTTCGCGCACAGTTTCAGCAGTTGCGCAGTCAGCGATCGCAGTCGTCGTGAATACTGACGATTTCCACAGGCGGGGCTCGTGGTCCGATCAGGCGCCCGCAGTGATATCCGTTACTGCGGGCCTCTGACTTATTCCGTTGCCGTTGCCAGACATGCCTGGCTGTCATGTTTTGACTTCAGGCTGCAGGGGCTTGATGTTGGAGAATTGGCGGCCCGAAGAGAAATATGCTCGATGAAGGAAGGTGGACTGTTTTGAGCGAACTCATTCGCGTCGTCCGGCGTATTCGTGAAGTGGAACAACAAATCTGGCATCTCAGATCGATACGACATCGCACCCAGCGGGAGCAGGAGGAACTATTGCTGTTACGGATTGAGCAAACGGAAAACAGAACCTCTCCGTTGATGCTTGAGATCTCAGGTCATTGATTCGTGACGCCTTTAGCGGTGGGAACCAATCGTCCTGACAGAGGAGATGCAGCGCTTTCGCCGCAGGTCTGCGCAGAATCTCTTCAAGCATTGGCCAGAGACGACGACGACGAGGGGCTGCAGTTGATGAGCGAGCGATTCGTTGGCAGTAAATTTCACGATTTACGCATTGACGCAATCGTACGAATTGGAAAGAAAAACGATCGATGAGACATAAGTTCTGTCCGATTACATCAGCCTGTAGGCAAACAGCAGACAGCCGGATTCCGCCACGACAGCGCTGGGCTTAATCGCCTCCGAAATGCCTGTTGATTGTCGATTACTGCGACTTGAGTCCGGGCAACGCAACACTCTGCTGCAGGCTCTTTTTGCCGGTTTAAATTGCTGAACGCTGATGCTGCGAGGAATGGCCGCGTGATTTTTCGTCCCTGTGGTGGATACCGTCGCTCGTAGCGAAGCTCGTTGGGGAACACCGTCTGACTCTGTTTCCATGAGGTAAAATATGAACACTTCCTTGAAGTCCTTTCGCGTGTCAGGTTCTGCCAGCCCTCAGAAGCTGACATGTGCGAGGACTGGAATACGATTTGTACGAATCCCGTCAGGGGTGTTCACAATGGGGTCACCGGCTTCTGAGGTTGGGCGGTCGCAAGACGAGGGGCCGCAACATTGCGTCCGAATCACGAAGCCGTTCTGGATGGGGGCGTTCCAGGTAACACAGTCACAATACGAAAGAGTGACTGGTACCAATCCGAGTCGGTTCAAACAGGTTCCACGCGAAATTACAAGCATGTTTCCCGTCGAACAGGTCTCCTGGTTTGACGCTCTCAAATTCTGCAACGATCTGAGTAATCTGGAAGGTGAACACCCGTACTACAGGCTAACGGATATCTACCGTGAGAATGGCTCGACCTCAAATGCGTCCGTAACTGTGCTGGGTGGCAGTGGCTTCCGCTTGCCCACGGAAGCAGAATGGGAATATGCCTGCCGAGCCGGTTCGTCAACATCATTCCACTTCGGATCCACGCTCAGCGGGGAACAGGCAAACATCAACAGTGATACTGCGCACGAAATGACGAATCGCGATCCGGCATTGAAGCATCCGACGCCTGCTGGGACATACCGTGAGAACGCATTTGGTTTGTTTGACATGCACGGAAATGTTTGGGAGTGGTGTGAAGATGTGTACTGCGAAAACATCTATTCCACGCGGTCCGGCACAACAACGGACCCATGTGTTGCAAGCGGCAGCGAAGATCGTGTTCTCCGTGGTGGAGCATGGTTCAACTTCGACCGCTCCGCGCGATCTTCCGTTCGAGAGCATATGTTGCCTGAAACATGTCATCAATCATGCGGTATTCGACTTGCCCGCACTCTGCCTGCAGTGAGTGTTGAATAAACTGCAATCGGGTGCGTATCGCGGAGCGGCTGGCGGCCGTTGGCCAACCATTCGGCGATCAAACGATCGTACTTTTCCCGCGATTCGGGCGAGTTGTGGGGACCGAGATAGTGGTCTCGTCCAGAGATCCGGACAATCGCCTGTCCAGAACTGCGGTGCAGGGAGTAGGCGGGAATGTTTCCAAGCTTGCGTGGCATGTGCGACACCTCGACATCGAATTTCTCAGTACAATACTGAGGAATTCACGATGTTCTGGCCGCACTGCCCGACACAGACAGGTATCCTAAACGCAGGATTCGGCAGGAGTTAGAACCAATACACCCCGCTGGGCTCGAACCAGCAACCTTCGGTTCCGTAGACCGATGCTCTATCCAATTGAGCTAGGGGTGCGAACCCTTCTCTGAGACTCAGAGAAAACCATCACCTGCAGTGCTGACCTGTTCGGGCCAGATCGTCGCGGACGACGGAAAGCGTATCATGGCGAAAGTGGGGTGAGGATGCAAGGGATCGGGTGAGCGCGAAATCACATCAACGGGAATGTGTCCGTCGCTGACCCGATTTCCTTGTTGGGGCCCTCATTCTCCCATTTCCTCATTCTCACATTTAACGTGTGGTCCGTTTGACGAACAGTCCCGCCGATGGTCCGCAGGGTTGGCGAATTGACGCGGGTGAAGAGAAGAGGAGACCTTCGGTCAGGTGGTTCGGCGGGGTCGGGAGACCCGCGCCGAACAAGCGACGGATGGATATCACCAGAAGCCGCAGCAGGCTCCGTAGGGAGAATATGTCGCGTAACCGTAACTGGCGTAAGCGGGATAGTAGCCTCCGTAAGCTCCGTAACCGCCGTAATACGCTGTGGGATAGACGTAAGTCTGCGGCACGTAGTAACTCGTCGTGTACACGGGAGTCGAGTAAACCACCGGTCGGTAAACCGATGTGTAAACCGGAGCCGTGTAGACAGGAGCGGTGTAAACCGGCCGGTAGGCGTACCCGCCGTAGTACCCAATGTTGGAATACCCGTAATTCGAATACCCGTAGGAAACGTACCGTGGGGTGTAGTAGCTGGCTCGGTAAATCGGACGATACGCACCGAAATACAGTGCCGGGCGACCGTAGTAGTACGATCCGAACCCGCGATATCCGCCCCAGCCGTAACCATAACCGCCCCATCCATACCGATGCCAGCCGACTGTTGCCGGTGCAACTGTCTGAACAACTGCCGAATGTGACATCAATGGACCTGCTTCGGCCTTTTGTGCAACCGTTCCAAACGCCAGCAGGCACGCCAGCGGAATTCCCCATCCCATCAATCGTGTGATACTCATCATTCCCCCCTCCGAGATTTCATCCTGTCAGACACCTTTGCAGTCATGCCGGTAAAACTGGCCTCATGCCAACAACCATCCTGCGCGTTAGAATCCATTCGGTCAAGCAGGCAAACCCTGACGATTCCACAATATTTGCTCTTTTTCCTCATTCCGGAAATCATGCTGATGGTGCAACGAAACAGGCTTGGGAACGCTTCCGTCGCCCGACAGGACGCTCGCGGGCTTTGACAGACGGCTCTGACAGCCTAGAATGCACCTCTCACGGCGCACGGATGCGAAGTATTGAGCATGATTGATACGTCCGCTGGAGCGATGGCATGACCCCGCGCATTTTGACCGCACTTCCTGTTTTCAATGAAGAGCGGCATCTGAAAGATGTCCTCACCGAGGTCAAAAAGTACTCACAGGACATTCTGGTCGTCGATGACGGTTCGTCCGATCAGACACCGGTATTGATGCGGCAGGATCGCAGTGTCTACATGGTTCGCCATCAGCAGAACCAGGGCTACGGCGCGGCTTTACGCACGGCCTTTCAATATGCCCTCGATGGCCAGTACGACATTCTGGTCACCATCGATTGCGACGGACAACACGAACCTCGGCTGATTCCGGAATTGGCAGCGGCGGTCTATGCGTCTGACGACCGACCGGCCGACATTGTTTCGGGAAGTCGTTACCTGACGCCGTTTCCCGGCGACAGTAAGCCTCCCGAAGAACGTCGTCGCATCAATATGACGATTACCCAAGAGCTGAAGAACAAATTTGGATTGAATCTGACCGATTCATTCTGCGGCTTCAAAGCCTATCGCGTCGATTGCCTGGCTCGACTGCGCATCACCGAACTCGGATACGCGATGCCTCTGCAACTCTGGGTTCAGGCAGCAGCGCTGAAAATGAAAATTGTCGAGTTTCCTGTCCCGCTGATTTACCTCGACGAAGAACGTTCGTTCGGGGGGGCTCTGGATCAGGCTCAGCAAAGACTGGCGTATTACCGGGAAGTCATTGAGCGCGAAGTTGCTTCGCTGCACTTGAAGACGGATGCGTCTGGGAAAATGATCGGTCAATGCGCCAGTGACCTGGAAACGTGCGGAACCGTGACTTGTGGAACGGCTGCTCCGTGAACTCGTTTCGTAGTGAGTTGCCAATTACGAGTACCGTGGCGCCACGACTTGTCGTACCTCGTCATGATCGCGGGGTTCTCGTCGATCCTCCCCTCGCCCAACTGATCGACGTTGTTCAGGAAAATCAGTCGCGCTTAGCGGGCGATATTTCCATCTACGGAGTCTCGCTACGCTCCTGGCGGGAAGAGACTCGAGCGGCCGTCATTGCGGAAAGTCTTGCCTACACAGAATCATTAGTCGGTGATTCCGTCGAACCGTCGAGCAATGGACCGCTGATCGTCACAGGGCATCAGCCGGAGTTGTTTCATGCCGGTGTCTGGGCCAAGAACTTTGCTGCGGCAGGGCTGGCCCAACGAGTTGCCGGAACTTCGCTGAATCTCATCATCGACAATGACACCGTTGCCACGTCACGGATCAAGGTTCCTGTCGGGACACGGGAAGCCCCGGGCATTGAATGGATTCCGTTCGATTCGACGGTCCCACAGCGACCATGGGAAGAGGCGACGATCTCTGATGCGGCATTGTTTGAAAGTTTTGGCCAGCGAGTGACCGAACGAATTCACGAGTGCTGGAACTACGTACCACTCATCGCAACCTGCTGGCCCGCAGCGACGCGGCATTCCGCCGTTTCTCGAAGGGTTTGTGATTGCCTGGCCGCTGCACGTCTGGCCGTTGAACGTTCACACGGTGTCCGCAATCTGGAAGTCCCGATGTCGCGCGTCTGCTCGACTCGTCCATTCCATCGATTTGTCGCGGCAATTCTGTGTGACCTGCCACAGTTCCACAGCCGCTACAATCAGATCGTACGTGACTACCGCCGCAAGCATCATTTGAGGAGTACAACGCATCCTGTTCCGGAACTCGAAACCAACGGTGAATGGCTGGAAGCTCCATTCTGGATCTGGCGTGCTGGTGATCAGCGAAGAGATCGCCCGTTCGCGCGACGCGCAGGTGACGTCATCGAGTTGCGAGATTTTCACGGAGTGATTGCTCAACTTCCCCTGAAGGGGGACCACGCTCTGGATCACGGGGCCGAAGTCCTGCAGGAACTTGCGAACGAGAAAATTCGACTCCGAACCCGGGCATTGACGACGACATTGTTTGCTCGCGTCTTCCTGTCAGATCTGTTCATCCATGGGATCGGTGGTGCAAAGTACGACGCCATGACCGACTCCATTTGTCATTCGCTGTTACAAGTCGTTGCCCCACGTTTTGCGACGATTTCTGCCACCGCGTACCCGCCGCTGCCAGCGCCGTTTCAGGTTACCGAGACATTGTTGAAATCTACTGAACATCAAGTGAGAGATGTTCTGTACAACCCTGACCGGCACCTTTCGGAAGACGTTCGGGCATCGTGCCGAAACCTCATTCAGCAGAAGCAATTCATCCTCAAGGCAATTGCGGGCCGGCATCCCACCTTAGTCGAACATCGACAATTGGCGGAAATCAATTCGCAACTCGGTACGAAAGCTGCCGCTGCGAAAGCCAGCCTGCAGGCAGGTTGCGACGTGATGCGTGATCAGTTACGAGCCAATGCCGTTCTCAAAGATCGTGAATTCTCATGGTGTCTGCATCCCGAGGCTGCAGTGACCTCATTCCTGCGGACGGAATTTCTGGGATGAACTCGCGGAACAGGTCAAGTAGGAGGCTGACGCGAAGCACTGCCTCTCCGAGGACTCCGAAGCAGTGACACCCAACCCAGTTAGCGATGTTTTTCTTCTGTCTTGTGGACGGGAATTCGTGAGAAGAACGTTTGTTGGGTTGGTGCGAATCACACTGCACGAGCATGGCTTGCACACGACGCTAAAGGCGTCGCAGACCGTAGCCGGGGTCGGAGCGAA
>CAZSTW010000017.1:0-77524 GCA_964609845.1 uncultured Planctomycetaceae bacterium
GCGAAGGAAGGCCCGGTCTTCGTGTGGATCGCACATTCCGGGACTTCGCGTAGCCGCTCCAGTCCAGGCCAAGCCACCCCTAACTAACGTTCCGGCTGATGGTCGCAGGTTGGTCGACGGTTACATTCAGTTGATTACTGCTGGATTCTCAACGGGTTCGGAAAACGGAATCCATCCACAATCACATCTGTGCTGACGTCGGGTGGGACCTGCTCGCTCGGCCCACCGCAACTACAGTAACATTCATCACGGCAAAGATGGTGGGCCGGCGCGGCGAAGCGCCGCTGGTCCCACCCTACTCTGGATCCCAATCCCCGTCTTAAACCTGCTACTGCTTGGGTGGTGATGCTTCCCTTACCAAGGCTCCATTCGCTTCGGACATGATCAGGATCGAGAACTTGACGGCTTGATCCAGATCGTTTGTGCTTAGCGACGCGTAGTCAAAGCGGCCTCGCAGGTCCGTGTAGCCATCCTTGTAGAACTTCACCTGGCCGTTTCCAGTCTGCGCATACACCTTGACGTAGGCCTTTGCGACCGGCTTACCCGTGGCCTGGTGAGTTACCTTCACTTGTCCGTAATTTTCAATCACTTGAACAGCCAGCGAGTGCGAGTAATAGGCCTGAGACCGTGTCTGACCTTCCGCCACGATTTCCACCAGAACGTTTTTGTTGTGCAGCGCTGGTGGTAACGGGATTGCCTTGGTTCCTCCGCCCTTGCCTGCGGCCGCCTCCAGTGTCACGTCCTGAGACAAGTTCGGCTTGATCGAGCTGAACTGGCCGCTGAACTGCTGAACGAATGGATTGCGGCTGAACAGCAGTTCCACATCCATTTCATAGAAGTTGATGCGAGCCTTCTTCAGGTTCTGGAAGTTCAAATTGATCTGCTTTGCCTCGACCGTGAAATCAAACGACGGTTCGGTCGCCGCCAGGGCTCCCTGCTGCTGATTGCGATCATCGGGATTCACAACTTTACCGGCAGCATCCTTACCTTCCGCTTCGTCCAGTTGAGCTGTAATCGCGGCAAATGTGCTTCTCCAGCGATCGACTGGATGATCGACGTACTTCGCGGCAATGGCTCGAGCCTTGGCATGTGTCTCGGTGAAGAAGTCGAGATACGCAGCACAGTAGTCGTACTGCAGTCGCGTGTTGACCTTCTCTACATTCACACGTGCAAAGACCGATTGTGCTTCTTCCAGCCGATCCTGCAGCAGCAGATGATATGTGACTGCAAGCAGGTCGGTGTCATCCAACTGTCGTTGATAGCTCAGCTCACGCAGCAACCGGTGGTACTGGTAGTGCTGCCGGTCATTGACGATCTGGCGACGTTTGCCGAGGGAATGTGCTCGTGCATTCACCAGCGGTTTGTATTCCAGGTGCTCGTAAATCCGGCGTTTTACGAGATCAACCGTTAACAGCGGACTGTTTAACCGTCCCCCACATTCGTTGACGATCTGATCGACGTGCTGCAGGAATTCGCGGCCTGCGGCTGCAACATTGTGCTTGAGCGCGTAGGACCAGAGTGTGTGACTGTAGACGTGCCGGGCAGCCAGTTTCTTTGTCACGGCATCAAATACCGCGGCATCATTCATGCGCCAGGCGACTTTATCCAGATTCAGGCCGTTGATGTTGTTCTTGTCGAGGAACGCCAGGACATCGTCGGTGGATCCGTGCTGCGAGATATAGTCCCACGAACCAGTGTCGATTTTTGTCGGCTTTTCCACGACGTTTAAGGTCACGGGTGCCGCCGTGGCGATCAGAGCTTCATTCCGAGCCACGTGAACCGGGAAGTGAGCCACCTGCCCTGCTGACGGGAAGTAGAAGTGATAGTCCACAGTTTGCGTGTGATAGGGCTCAAGGTTCAGGTAAATCGTTTTCGTCGCCTGGCTGTTCAGAACAGGAATCGCTCCCTGGGGAATCTGCAGCAGGACGTTGATCTTCTGACGCGACGAGGTCGGATTGGTGATGACCACCTGGCACCCATAGACGGTGTGCACAAGGAATTCGTCGACCACGTATTTGTCGATCGTTTCGCCATTTTCCTGGCGAGTACGATCGCCGTGACGGAAGAAGTTCTGGCTGACCAGAACACCGCCTGCCTGAGCGGGGGCTGCTGGCACGCTGCGAATTTCTTCGTGGAACACCACCAGAGAATTCGCGGGGGTCAGCGTCAGCTTGGTCCCTTCCACTTTCGATTCGTGCTTTGCCGATTGGAACGGCAGGTCGAGGACGGCGAGTGCCATCAGCATTTCGGGGAAATTACGCGACGCTTCGGCCAGGTTGCGTGACAGGAACGGAGTCGCAGGATCGTGCTGAGCGTAGTCCTTCCAGAAGGCATTCACCGTGATCAGCCCGGCATGCTGCTGATCGATTGTCAGGTGATGATAGTTGTTTTCTGCCCATTCCCACGTCTTTTCCAGCTTCCGATAAAGGGCTCGTAACTGCTCGGCCTCTGCTCGTTCGAAGAAGACTTCCTCGCGCAGCTTCTTTTCATCCATCGCGGCATTCTTATCAGCCCCGTCACGATCAGCCATGCGACGTGCCGCTTTCAGTTCTCCCTTGCCATCTTTGGCGCCGACATCCTGCTTGGCTTTTTCGGCGACTTTCTTGCGTGCGAAATCCTCAGCCATTCCCTTCGCTGCCGCTTCCCGCGCCTCGGCAGCAGGTTTTGCTGCCATTGGTGGAGCAGGTGCAGCAGCGGCTGCGCCGGCAGGAAGTTGTAATGACAGCAGACGATCCTGATTCGCAGCAGCGGCGGTCCCAAACCGGTCACCTCGCTCCAGAGCACTACGCTGGACGGACGTGTCAAACAGTCGAATGAAGCCATCAATATTCGGTGGCAGCAGGGACTGCAGGTCAGCAACATGCCGAGCGGTCTTGGGCCGTTCGTCCTGGATGCGCTGGGCCAGCAGGATTCGCTCAGGCACATTCAATTGCTCATGGTTCCAGGGGAGCAGGTATGCGGAAAGATCGTGCCCCAGCAGATAGTGATCCATGAAGGTTTGATCCTTCTTGTTTGCCAGGTACGGCTTGATCACTGCGTTGAAGAATTCAGGGTCTTTACGCGACAGGAAGAAGCTCAATTCATGGCTGGCGTGCTTGGAGTAGAGGGTTTTCTTCTGTTCTGGCTTCAGCGTCGGCCAGTCAATGATAAACGCGAATTCGACCAGCTTCGGGTCGCGATTCAGCGTGGCATACAGTCCATAGACACGTGGCAGGCTGTCGTAGACTTCATACTTTGAGGTTGTCACATCACCCAGCACGAATGGCTGGCCGCTGGGAACAATCGTAATCAGCTTCTGCTGCGTGAAATGCAGCTTGGGATCCAACCCCGTCAGCAGTCGCAGATCGAGCAATTTCAAGGCTGGTTCTTCCAGAGCAACACTGCGACTGGTGGTGTTGAGTGGATCAACGGCGACCACATGCAGATGTTGATGGCCGCCCAGAGCTTCGTTCTTGATTTCAATCAAGCCCTTGTCATCCGGGATCAGGTTCAGCAGGGTTGCCGTGGTTTCACCGAGGAAATCCAGGTTTGCAAAATGTCCGCCGGCAACGTCTCCCGTTGCAGCCTGGGCCGGTGCCCGCTGAGCGTCGCTCCCTGATTTACCACCAGCCGCACCAAATCGATCGCCGCCCATCGCCAGTTGTTCGCCGGTCTGAGTCTCACGCACAGCCCACGGATTGAGCAGCAACGACGGACGGTCCAGCATGTTACCGGGGAACTTGCTGGCATACTTGCGATCGATGATGTAGCGGTATTCGTCGCCGATATTACGTCCTGTCAGATAGACTGATTCTGCGGGCGACTGCGAAAACAGATACGGTTCGGCCGCACGCACGCGACTCAAATAGCCGTAGGCAGAATATTCAGGGACAAAACGAGTCGCAAAAACGTGGACTCGCGTAAACTTGGAAGCGTTCTGCAGCTTGACGGTCAGCTTGCCGTTTGCCGACGTGATCGATTCGATCTGGACGGGGGCCAGCGCTGGAGTTTCCAACTGGCGTGACTTCCCAACGATGAATCGGCCCAGTCGTTCTCCTTCGGTCAATCGGATTCGAATTCGATTGCCAGTCGATTTCAACAGCAACTCGTAGTCACCGGCAGGAAGTTTTTCAATCACGACCAGTCCCGATCGAACGGACAGGTTTTCGAACCGGTCAGCCACATAGACATCCCCCCGCAGTTCCAGCAGCGACAATTCACTCCGCTCGATCTTCGCGTTACCAGCCACGCGTGGCAGATAGGGGAGCGTCATCGGTTCGCCCACTTTGCCATGCAGAGTCTGTGAATAGGTGTGCACATCGATTGGCAGATGCCATGAGTGGGACGTCCCCTGTGGTCCGGACGCCGTGATCAATGCGATGTCGGTCAATGCCCCCAGAAGAATCCGGCCTGCAGGATCTGTCTTCAAAGTGACGTTGAGTGGATGCCGGAAGTCACGATGCTTGACCGACAGATTCACTGGACGCGAGGCACGCGTTTCACCGGTTTTACCACGCAGTTCGATCAGATAGCCCGCAGCGGTCTTGATCAGATGCAGATCTTCCGTTTTTTCGGTTCGATCAATCTCGTTGAGCGTGAATGATTCGCTGGCGGCCAGCGGAATCTTTTGTCCGCCGGCAGACAGTTTCTTGACCTGTGCCGTCAGCGTGAACGAAATCGAAGCGAGGCGTGCGGGGACACTGAATTCGTGAGTCGATTCGCGATCTTCAAACAGAGCGAAATCGGCGATTTCCTGGGAGGACGCGATGCCGTCCAGATCTGTTGAGGTGATGACCAGCTTCACATCGGACAACAGCTTCAGCGACGACGGATTCCCGTTCAGGGTGAGACTCGGGCGGATGACAACTTCCGCGGCTTTGCGTTTCAGCAGTGATTCGCGATCCACATAGATACCGGCGGTCAATCCATAGTTTTCGCTCTCATGGTAGAACGTATCCAGAGACGAGAATTCTCCGCGCGAAATGACAATCGGTTGAGATCCCGGTGCATTGCTGAATGGAACGGTGATTGTCCCGCTTTCTGACGCAGTGTATTCGTGGCCCGCCAGCCAGATTGATGCGTCTTTCACCTGCTTGTTTTGTTCATCCAGAATTGCAAAGACCTGCCCTGCACTGCCCGTTCGAACCAGATGCCGCAGTCGCCCTTTGCGAATCAGTGCCCGGCTGCTGCGTCCATTGCCGATGAAGTCGACAACATACACGCCCGGTTTGCTCAACTGTGGAAACTCGAACTTCCTTCCCACGCGACGCAGCGGGGCTTCATTGTACGTGTACGTCTGCTCGATGTTTGCGACCAGGCCATCCAGATTGACGTCGGTGTCGATCTCTTTCAGTTGTTCGCGATAGTAGTTGCGAGTGTTGATCTCGAAAACTTTGACGATCAGCGTGCTGACGTTCTTGACGTTCACGTCCAGCTTGACCGCTTCATCCGGCATGAACTGAGTCTTGTTCGTCGGTGCAAAGTCGATCTCAATCCGTTCCTTGAGAGCCTGGAATAATTCTGGCGGAAGCATCGACGCCCATTGTTCAGGTTCGCCCAATCCGTTGACAATTTTCGTTTCGGCAAACAGATGCCGCAGGTAGAGATCGTTGACGTACGGTTCGAATTCCTTCGTGCTGGCAGCATCGATCAGCAACTGGGCAAGGTAGCGTCGGACCAGTGGTTCATCGTTTCCAATCGGTGGTAACAATGCAGCGCCGAAATTCGCGTTCAGATCGCACGCGAATCGCTTCATCTCTTCCGATTCCTGCATGACCTTCGAAATGTACCCGACCGGGCGAGGGAGCTTCAGGTATTCGATCAGCAGATTTTTGTCGTACTGGCCACGCAGTTGACCCAGCACCAACCGATGATAAAGCACGTGTGCCTTCAACGAGTTATGAACAGGAGCCAGTCGGTTCGCAAAAGCGGTCAGGCGATTGAGGTAGGCTTCGAGCGCCGCGGGATTGTGTCGCCAGTTCTCTTCAACGTTAGGCTGCAGCTTGGTCAGGTAGGCATTCACGAAATTCTGCTGGTTGAGCAGATCCCCCTTCAGCTTCAGCAATTCTTCCAGTTGCGAGAGCAAGAGCTGCCGATGAATGGCAAGTGAGCCGAACCCACCGGAATTCGGATGATTCAGGTCATCCACGACGAGTTTCACGAGCGTGTCGTAGTCGGGTCGCTGAATGCGGGAGACAAACTGTCGGCGACGATTTGGGTTCATCGCCGCGCTGGCGAGCCAGTCGAGGGCGGAGTCTTCAAACGCATCAAGGTTATCGACCGAGTGACCGTCGGCCCGTTTCAGGAATTCTTCACGTGAGACTGATTTGGGATCGAGCAGGATCGGAAAGTTGGGTTCAACCCCGAGTTGCTCGCGCTGATGAGGATAATTGAGATTCAGCCGCTGGCGCAGGTAATTGAGCGACTCGTTAGGCTGCTTTTCGTAGCTCAATAAAGCCAGGCGGGTCTGAATTTCGGTCAGACGGCCAGTTTGCCCGTGACGCTGGTGCCAGGGCGTTGTCAGTTCGCGAACCTTGTCGAACTGCTCTGTATTCAGAAAATGAAGCGCGTGGTAGTAGTAATAATCTTCCGTCCCCGGAATCAGTTGCTTCAGGACGACGGCCCGGTCGGGTGCCAGGGAAAAATCCTCGACGAATTCAATTTCTCCACCCCAACCAATCGACGAAATCGCCAAGATGACGGCTCCCCAGGGCATAACACGGCGCATCTGTAACTCCTGTCGCAAGGCGAAATTTAGCAAGTTGTAGCCCAAGGCAAGGGCGAGATTTGTGTGAGTATCCTACTCCGACTTATCCGGATGTGACGTCCAAGTGTCGCGAAAGTTCCCGCAAGCGGCAAACTCGCCCAAAACATTTTCCAGACGGAATGGTCCGTCCGGTCGCCAAACTTCAGACAGATAGTTCGAACTGCAGACGGAAATTGGGAACATTTCTTGCTGACGGGGCGTCGATTTATGGGTATGGTATCGTTGGAAATTTGAGTGACGCGTCCGCTGCGTTCATTGCCGGGCTTGGATTTATGGCTCCGCTTGAGCGAGAAATTCAGGACAATTCATTATGTCGAGTCTGACTCCCGGTTCTTCCAATTCTTCACGATATCTCGATTTTGACGAGTACGTTGAGCTGAAGCTCCAGAAAACGGGAGCTTCCATCAAAACCACCGACATCCTGATCGCGGCAGCCGGTGTCGCCACGATGTTTCTTACCTATCTGCTGGCGTTCATCGTTTTCGACCAGTGGATCATCCCTGGCGGATTTGGCATTGGTCTGCGCTGGACATTGCTGGTGACACTGCTGGTCCTCACGGCGGCCTGGCTGACATGGAAGGTCGGCATCCCTTACTTGCGGACCGTCAACAAGCTGTTTGCCGCCCGCGAGATTGAAGCGGCCGATCCAGACCTGCGCAGCAACCTGTTGAATCTGGTCGACCTGCGTGCGGCTGGTCGCGAAGTGAACCCTGCCATCTTGCGAACTCTTGAGAAGAACGCCGCAGTCCAACTTCAGAAGATCGATGTCACTCAGGCAATCGACCATCGGCCGCTGATGCGGATGGCCTATGCCCTGCTGGCTGTCGTGTTGCTCTTCTGCCTGTATGCCCTCTTCTCACCGAAGAAGATTTCCAATTCGATCTGGCGCAGCCTGTTCCCTGCTGCGGAAGTTGGCGTGGCAACTCGAACAGAAATTCTGAAAGTGGAACCGGGCAACGTCACCGTGATGGCTCGTCAACCGGTTGAAATCAAGGCCGATATCGCGGGCGAAGTTCCCGAGAAAGTCTGGCTGGAATTCACAACGGCCGACGGGAAGTTCCGGAACGAACCCGTCACCATGCAGCCTGAAACTCCGACTCGCTTCGTCGGAAGTCTGCTGGGTGAGAATGGCTTAGGGCTTCTGCAGGACACGACGTACGTCGTTCGAGCGGGCGATGCTGTTTCCCAGACGTACACTGTGACAGTCAATCAGCCCCCCTCAGCCAATGTCGACAAGATCGCCTATCGATTTGAACCGTACACCAAGCTGGAACCGACCGAACAGGCGGGTGGCAACATCGAAGCATGGGAAGGGACAACAGTCACTGTTTTTGCCCACATGAATATTCCGGTGAAGTCCGCGACTATCAAATTCCGGGATGAGCCGACTTCCGAATTGAATCACGAAGAAGAATCGATGTCCGTCTCCAGCGACGGAATGAAGCTGACGGCATCCTGGAAGCTCGCATTCCGGTCCGATGGTCGATTTGCCAAAGTCTATGAAATTGAGTGCAAGACCGAAGCAGGCATGACGGATCCGAAGCCGACTCAGTACTCGCTGAACATCCGGCCTGATCTGCCACCGGAAGTCGCCTTACTGGAACCCGTCCGAGACATGGAAGTCGCCGCCAACGCGATCCTTCCGCTCTTGATTGAAGCTCGCGACCCCGACTTTGAATTGAGTCACATCAACCTGCACATCAAGAAGAATGGCCAGCCGATCAGCAAAGAGCCGTTGTCCGATGGGCGTCAACAACGGGTGTTGCTGAAGCATGAATTGAATCTCGACCGACTGGTTCTGAAAGCAGGCGACGTCGTCGAATTTCATGTGCAGGCATTCGATAACAAGCAGCCTCGCCCCAATTCCACAGTCACACCGGGAATCAAACTGAAGATTGTGGAACGTATGACGGATCGTGAAGTTCAGCAGAAGCTGGCGGAAGATCGCGTCAAGCGCGATGAAAAGCTGGAAGAAGCCAAGCGCGACCAGAATGGGGAACGTCCAGAACAACAACCTTCGAAGGAGGGTAAACCGGGCGAAGACCACAAAGATCCTGCCACCCAGGCGCAGGATCAGCCAAAGGAGAATTCGGAGAACAAGACTGAACAAGGAAAGTCGGATCAAACGAATCCAGGTCAACAAGGGAAGAGCGACGGCAAGAACGAAGCGGGCAAAGGAAAGACCGGGAACGAGAAAAAACCGGCTGATGGCGCTGGGAACGCGCCCGAGAAGAGTCAAAAGGAAAACGGAGAAAAGCTCAGTCCAGACGGTGATGACGATCCGAACGCACTGAAGAAAATCATTGAGCAGTACAAGGAAAGTCTCAACAAACGGCCCAAGCCGGAACAGTCGGATCCCAATAATCCGGCGAACGGTTCCGATTCGAAGTCGGAACCGTCAGAAGACGGCAACGATCCAAAGTCCGAGCCAAAATCCGGCCCCAAAAAGCCGAATGACGCTTCGGATTCGAAGTCTGAAGAGACCGAACCGGGTGGCAAGACCGATACTGCCCAGAAGAACAAGAAACCGGGGGATCCCAATCCAACGGATCCGATGAAGGACGATCCTGCCGCTGATCCTTCCAGTGGTACGAAGCCGAACGAACCGGACCCCAAGAAACAAGGCTCCAAGACTCCCGATCCGATGAAGAACGGACCTGGCAAGAACGGGAATGATACATCCAGCGAAGACAAGACCGAAAACGCCCCGGGATCGACGCCTAAACCCGGTTCGCCTGATCAAACAAGTGGAACAGAAGACAAGCCAGGGCCGGGTACCAAACCCGAAAAGAACACCGCAGGGGGTCAGGAAAAGACCAACCCCAAATCCAAGACTCCTGAGGGAACTGGGGCCGAGGGAGATATGCCCGAGAACAAACCGGGGGCAAACGAGAAAGAGCCCACGGAATCTGAAAAGCCGGCCAAACCGTCAAAAAACAAGACGGAAGGAACGCCAACGGGGAATGAAAAGCCCGCCGAGGCTACGAATTCCGATAGCAAGTCGCCAATGAAATCAGGCCCAGAGAAAACGGGCCCGGAGAAGAACGCTAATGGAACGGACACCGAGATGCCCGCCGAAGATTCTCCGGACGCTCAGCAAAAGAAGGCGAATGGCGACGAAAAGGGGCTTGCAAAACCCAATCGTGATCCCAAGGCCGATCCGACTCAGTCCAAGAATCCCGGTGATCTCAATCGAGATCCCAATGAAAAGCCCGAAACCCGTCCGGGCAATTCCAAAGCCAATGATCCCAACAATCCGGCCAAGACGCCTTCTGACACCAAGGTGAAGAACCCCAAGCCAACCGAGCAGGGACAAGAAAAGATCAAGCAGGAGCAGGATACCGAAGGAAAGCCCGGTCAGGGTTCCAACAAGAAGCCGGACTCACGGCCCGGTGATTCAAATGCAAAAGATGAAGAATTGAAAGGCCCCGGCCAGAAGGATCAGCGATCAAAGACTGGCAGTGGCGGCGAGGAAGGAAGCTCTAAAGAAGACAAAAACGGCAAGCCGGGCAGCCCCAATTCGGGTGAAGGCTCAGAAACCGAACGGCCAGGCGAACAGCAACCGGGAAAGAAAGCCAGCGACAACGATCCCTCGAATTCAAAGCAGGCTGGTTCTGGCGAAGAAGGAGCTGGCGGCGAAAAGAAGCCTGGTGGTGAGAAGCCATCAGGCAAACCTGGTACGGGTCAGAAAAACTCTGCTGGTAAGCCCGAAGGTGGAGGGAAGCCTCAAGGGGGTGAGAAGCAAGATGGGGGTGAGAAGGCTCCTGGTGCAGAAGGCAATGATTCCAAGGATCCATCAAGCAAGTCTCAAGGGGGTGAGCCCGGCGATCAAGACGCAGATGGAAAAGGGGGCAAAGAGGCGGGCAAACCAAAGGACGGTGGTAAGCCAGGTCAAGGAGGTGCGGGGGGACAAGGCGGAAAAAATCCTCAAGGTGGAAATGGTTCTGGAAAGCAGGGACCGCGCGGTCCAGCAGATCCTGACAGCAACCCCGCAAACGGATCCTCGAGTTCCTCTGTGGAAGATGGCGAAGAAGCGAATCTGGAGTTCAACCGTCAGGCAACGGAACTGGTCCTGAAGCAATTAGAAAAGGACCTGGAACGAGGGACTGTCGATCCCGAACTGCTGGACAAGCTCGGCTGGACCGAAGAACAAACGCGTGCGTTCTACGAACGGATCAGCAAGGGCCTTCAGGAATCAAAATCCGGCAATGAAACGCCCGAATCACAATCTCGACGAGCCCAATTCGAAGAGATGCTCAAGAGCATGGATCTGAACCGCAAGGGAGCAGTCCGCAGCGGCGAAAACTCACCAACCCGTGACGTCCAGCAGATCGATGCCCGCCGCACAACAGTTCCGAAGAAGTACGATTCGGTCTACAAGAAATTCAGCAGCGACGTGACCAAACAGAAGACGAAGCCTGTCAAGTAGGCGTTCGTTTTGTCGATTTGGTTCAACACCGGGGAGATAGTCGTGGTTTGCTCCGCAAACCAACGCTTGTTGCGTAGATCGGCGTCTACCAGGGCAAATTGCGTTGGAATATGAAATGCAGCGTTGGTTCGCGGAGCGAACCACGACTAATGCAGGCGAAGCATCTCGTGCTGGATTCGGGGATTCAATGGTGACATCGACCGACGTGCCTCAATCGAGTGTCTCAACGGAAACGCGCACGTCGCCGGGAAGAATTGGGTTGCTGGTCGTCATCGCGGTTCTCATTGTGGTGTTCTTCAGGAATCGCGACGCTCTTTCGCTCGATGCTCTGGCGTCTCAGCAGGGGGCCTTGCGGCATGCGGCCGTTGATCGTCCGGTTGTCGTATTCGGAATGGCGTTTCTGTTGTACGTTGTCGTGACGGGTTTGTCGCTCCCCGGTGCGGCCGTGATGACGCTGGTCTATGGCTGGCTGTTCGGGTTCTGGCAGGGTTTCCTGCTGGTCAGCTTTGCTTCGACCACTGGAGCCACCGTTGCATTCCTGATTTCGCGGTTCCTGCTGCGTGATCTGATTCAGAATCGATTTGGTGACCGCCTGGTGACATTCAATCGGGCCCTGGAGCGCGAGGGAGCGTTTTATCTGTTTACCCTGCGGCTGATCCCTCAGGTTCCGTTCTTCCTGGTGAACCTCGTGATGGGACTGACGCCCGTACGAACGATCACGTTCTGGTGGGTCAGCCAGCTGGGAATGCTGCCGGGAACCTGCATCTACGTTTACGCAGGAGCCTCCATCGGGAATCTGGAAACATTGCGAGATCGTGGTCTGTCGGGAATTCTGACGTGGCACCTCGCCGTCGCGTTTACCCTGTTGGGACTGTTCCCCTTGCTCATCCGGCGGCTGATGACCATTGTGACGGGACGATCGACAGCAACCAGCGGTGTACAGGAGTAATTCTCAGCGATGACTCATCCGGCCCTGCAACCCGCCGACGAATATAACGAGAAACTCAGAGACTTCGTTCACCCGGCAAACTGGACGAACCCGACACCTGCCGGTCGTTACAACCTGGTGGTGATCGGGGCAGGTACGGCCGGTCTTGTCACGGCAGCGGGTGCAGCAGGCCTGGGTGCCAGGGTCGCGTTGATCGAGCGGGATCTGATGGGAGGCGACTGCCTGAACGTCGGGTGTGTTCCGTCGAAGGCCCTGATCAGCGCCGCTCGAGCAATTGCTGCTACTCGCGCCGCAGACCCGTTTGGAATCCGGGTTGCAGGGACTGTCTCCGCAGATTTTCCAGAGGTGATGCGTCGGTTGCGTCGACTGCGATCAGAGATTGCTCCCAACGATTCGGCAGCGCGATTCGCCAGTTTGGGAGTCGATATTTATCTCGGCAACGGACGATTTACAGGCCGGGATTGCGTTGAAGTTGGGGGGCAGACGTTGCGATTCGCTCGAGCCGTGATTGCCACAGGGGCACGAGCAGCGACGCCTCCAATTCCAGGTCTGGCCGAAGCGGGATATTTGACGAACGAAACGGTCTTCTCACTGACTGAACTGCCACAACGACTGGCAGTGATTGGGGGTGGTCCGATCGGATGTGAACTCGCGCAGGCTTTCGCGAGGTTGGGGTCTCAGGTCATCATGATCGAGCGGTCAGGGCAATTACTGGGACGTGAGGATGACGATGCTGCCGCCTGCATCTTTAATTCCCTTCAGCGAGATGGCGTGCAGGTTTTTCTTGAGACGAGTGTTTCAAGCGTCAAGTCAGGGAAAGGAACCCGAACGGTTGTCGTAAAGAGGCCGGGGAGTTCGACAGCAAGCCTGGACATTGAGGTTGATCAGATTCTTGTGGCTGCTGGTAGAACTCCAAACATCGCGGACCTGAATCTGGATGTAGCAGGTGTGACGTTCAATGAGAAAGGAGTCGTTGTCGACGACCACTTGCGAACAACCAATACGAAAGTCTATGCCGCGGGGGATGTCTGCTCGCCCTACAAGTTTACTCACGCGGCCGACTTCATGGCTCGGATCGTGATCCAGAATTCGTTGTTCTATGGTCGAGCCCGCGCCAGTAGATTGACGATTCCGTGGTGCACTTACACCTCTCCTGAAGTGGCTCATGTCGGTTTGAACGAAATCACTGCTCGTGACAGGCAGATCGAGATTCGAACGTTCGTCCAACCACTCTCGCACATCGATCGGGCTCAACTGGAGTGTGCGACCGAAGGGTTTGTGAAGATTCATGTCAAAGCCGGCAGCGATCAGATCGTCGGAGCGACGATTGTGGCCGATCATGCGGGTGAAATGATTGGCGAAATTGTGCTGGCGATGACAAGCCGAATCGGGCTGGGACGAATTGCCAGCACGATTCATCCTTATCCGACGGTGGCCGAGGCAATCCGGAAGTGCGGCGATCAATACAACAAGACTCGACTGACGCCGTTTGTGAAAGGGCTGTTCCAACGATGGCTGAAGTGGACTCGTTAGCACACAGTGTCAGCCAACACAGTGTAAGCCAACACGTTACTTGCCAAGAATGTCCAGTTTCCCTTCGGAGTTTCTCTTGAAAATCGCTTTCACATGAGGATCCGCGATGTACAAGCTTCCGTCGTGGATCGCGATACCAACGGGGTTTTTGAGGGGATCGCCGGTGATGAATTGAACCGGGGCCATCTTCGGTTCGACTTTCCAGATCGACTTGGCATATCCATCGGCAATGTACATTTCGCCCATCGGACCGATGACAACGTGATGTGAAAACTGAAAGGGTCGTCCTTCCACCAGAACGGTTTGCTCTTTGCCATCGGAACTGATTCGCAGAATCGCATTCTTGCCATGGCAGACGGCAATCAGAAAACCATCCGTATCTAACGTCAGACCACGGACTGCGGCGACTTCCACGATCGGTTCGGGTTCGCCACCAGCGGCCGGAATCTTGACGATTCGCTGAATTTCGATGTCCGAGGCAAAGATGGTCCCGTCCTTGGCAACAGCAATTGCCATCGGGATGCCAATGTTTCCCTTGGTGAGTGGTTGCGGCTGTCCGGCATCGTCAAAGCGATAGATTTCGCGGGTGGCCGAATCGCCTGCCAGCAGTTTCCCTTCGTGATCGATTGCCAGGCAGCGGACGGCGTTCAGCGGTGTCCGAAACTTCTTGGACCCCTGGAAATAAATCGACCACTTGCTGTCAGCAAATTTCCAGATCCCCGGCAACTCTCGATCTGCCACGTAAACAGCAGCGTCCTTTCCGATGGTCACAGCCAGCGGATACTTCATTGCGTCTTCGGCATGTGACAGCGAGTCACCTGCCAACATCAACAGGCCGATCAGGCCCAGGCAGACACGGAACAGGTTCATGGAGCAACCCCTGAAATGAAATACGACGAAGGATGATGAATCGGAACAGATTCCAATCGTACCGATTCTTTGGCCGTTTGTCCCATGGTTGAATTCGGCTGAATGGATCGACATCGATCGATGACGACTTGGTGAAATCGAATGGTATGAGGAATCGGAGTGAGGGCAGAACGATGGGGGCAGAACGATAAACGCAAGCAATCTGATTCTTCATCGTTCTGCCCCCCTTACAAATGAGCCGGGCAAGACGTGTGCGGATCTCGAATGCTGAAGAACAGGGAAACCTGAGGTCGTGGGTTTCGGCGGGGGCGGGAGCCCCGCGCCGATCACGTCCGTTGGCTCGCGGGCACTGAATTGGGTAGTTGGCACCGGGCGGAATTGCTGCTGGCGGAAAATTCTACCTACTTTGCCAAACCTCAGTCATTGCTACCCATTTGCCGCATCATGAAGCGCCGTGGCGGGTTCGAGCGGTCCATCGCGCGCTGTTGGGAGGTCTTGGAGGATTTGTTCTGGTAGGAAAGCTAAAGAGGGAAAGCGACGTTGACCGATTTGACAGAATAGATACAATCGGTACAACCGGCAGATTCGGCAAACTCCGCACAACCTGATGTGCGAGCCACGTCTGACGACAGCGGCGGCATTCTCTCACTGGAGGGAGTCTGGAGAGAAACAGGTTTGGCCAGCGGCCGAGCCCCTGCATAGGATCAGACAGATGAAAACTGTGTTTACGACCGGCGAAGCGGCCAAGATCTGCAAGGTCAGTCAGCAAACGATCATTCGTTGTTTTGATTCCGGACAACTACGCGGATTCCGCGTTCCGGGATCGCGGTTCCGACGAATTCCGCGGGACGTGCTGTATCGGTTCATGAAAGAAAACGGCATCCCCACTGATGCTCTCGAAAGCGGTCGCCGCAAGGCTTTGATCGTCGATGACGATGTGGAACTGGTGGAATTGATCCGAGATGCTCTGGAAGCCGATGGCCGATTCGAAATCCGGATTGCCAACAACGGTTTCGATGCCGGAATGATGGTCAAAGAATACCGCCCGGACATCATAGTTCTGGATGTGATGCTGCCCGATATCAATGGGAAAGAAGTCTGCCAGCGAGTCCGCATGGATTCAGCCCTGGACGGAACCCAGATCATCTGCATCAGCGGGATGGTCGAAGCGGACAAGATTGCTGACCTGAAAGCGTCTGGTGCCAACGACTTCATGCAGAAGCCGTTTGAAATCGATTCGTTGATCGACCGGATGTGCAAACTGCTGGACGTCGAACCTGTCCGTGCATAGTCACCTATGGTCATGGGAGTCAGAACGAGGACGGTGGGGCACCATCGTCCTCGCTCCATTTTCAGATCCACCGGTCAGTCAGCGATCAGCTTTCAGCAGTCAGCAATGAAGGCAAATCGACAACCGTTGTTCCTGCTGATCGCTGAAAGCTGACCGCTCTGCTCCACTTGAAAGCAAATAACTGCATAAGGTCTTGGGCAATTCAGACAGGTGTTGGAAATCAATTGTGGAATCCCAACCTTTACCTCTGACGTCGTTCGCTACGGGCCATCCCACTTCGCCGCAACTGTCGGCCGAAGGGTTCCAGATCACTCAAGTCTCGCCTCCCCACCAAGTCCCTGCAGTTTCCGCAAACCCCATCATTCCCGATCATGCCCATCTGGAAGCCCTCGCCGAATTTGCTGCCGGTGCAGGACATGAGATTAACAATCCACTCGCCACGATCATCGGCCGCACACAGCAGCTCTTGAAAGATGAACGAGACCCGCAGCGACGCCAGATGCTGCAATCTATTGGAGCCCAGGCCTATCGCGTCCGTGACATGATCGGCGACGCCATGTTGTTTGGTCGACCGCCCCAGCCTGCATTTCAGGTCGTCAAGCTGGCCGAGATCACAGCGCAAGTCATTGCCGGATTGAAAGATGCTCTCGCCATTGCGAATTGTCGTGTCGAAAGTTCTGTCGCCACCGAAGTCGAATTAAATGCCGATCCCACCCAGTTGGCAATTGTGCTGAGTGAACTCATCCGGAATAGCCGCCAGGCCCTATTGCCAGCAGGTGGAATGATTTACGTCCGATCGAAGCGGCTTGAATCGGGATTCATACAGATTGAAGTGGAAGACCGGGGCTGTGGATTCACTGACTTGGAACGACGGCATGCCTTCGACCCCTTCTATTCCGGTCGACAGGCAGGTCGCGGACTCGGCTTTGGGCTGCCGAAATGCTGGCAGATCATTCGGATGCATGGTGGAGAGATTCAGATCGAATCTCCCACCGGTGGCCCGACTGTGGCGCGAGTGAAATGGCCCGCGGCGGCCAACGCCTGACTTCGATGGCGATGGCGAATCGATGTTCGCGGGTCCGGTCGTACCAAATGTTCCAACGACGCCAACCGTGCAGTCGAAGATGTTGAGTTTCCACCACGCTGACCACTTCCCCAGCGTCAAAACTGCGGTAGAGTCTTCCCAGACACCGGATTTTATCAACCCGCCGCTTCGATCTCAGTGAGTCTCACCATGCAGTCGCGCAGCAAACTTCAGGGCATTTTCACACCGAACATCGTGCCACTCGATTCCAAGGGTGACATCAACGAAGGTGAATTGCGGCGGTATGTCGACTGGCTGATTGCGAAGGGGGTCCACGGCCTTTATCCGAACGGTTCAACGGGCGAATTCGTGCGTTACACGGCCGAGGACCGTCGAAGAACGTATCCGGATCATGGAGATCATCTGCCATCAGGTTCGCGGTCGAGTTCCCGTTCTGGCGGGTGCGGCCGAAGCCAACGTTAAAGAGACGGTCCGTGCCTGCGAAGCCTACTATGAAATGGGGGCAACGGCGGTCGCCATCGTCGCCCCGTACTACTACAAGCTCAGCCCTCGATCCGTGTATGCATATTTCAAGGAAATCGCCGACAACACACCGATCGACGTGACGCTCTACAATATTCCCATGTTCGCCAGCCCGATCGATGTTCCCACCGTGAAGCGATTGGCTGAAGAATGCGATAAGGTCGTTGGGATCAAGGATTCCTCCGGGGATCTGCCGAACATGATCCGGATGATCCAGGCGGTTCGTCCCCTGCGTCCTGACTTCAGTTTTCTGACCGGCTGGGATGCCGCGTTAATGCCGATGCTGTTGATCGGTTGCGACGGGGGAACGAACGCAAGTTCCGGCGTCGTTCCGGAACTGACTCGCAAGCTCTACGAGTTGACCACGGCGTACAAGATCGACGAAGCGCGTGATCTGCAATACGACATTGTGACGTTGTTCGATTCGATGCTCTACACGGCAGAATTTCCGGATGGGTTCCGAACGGCAGTACGGCTGCGCGGATTCGAAACCGGCGTCGGCCGTCAACCTCTGTCGGATGACCAGCAGTCAGAACTGGCAAAGCTGGCTGACAAGTTGCAATGCCTGCTCGCCCAGCACGGATTCACCGATGAACCCGTTTGCGGGTGCTCCATCAAGCCGGAAGGAAAAGGCTCAAACCCGGAAGAAGTTGCGACAATTGTTCAAGCGGTCGTGACCGAATTGAAGCGACGTGGCATGGCCTGATTGTGACTCAGACTCAGAGTTGCTCGATGACGCGTGGAATCAGCCTGGCGAGCTTTTGACCGCCGATGGCAGCATTGGCAAGAATCTTCGGGATTTCGACAGGTTCCAGATGATCTGGCAGGCAGATGTCAGTCACAACCGAGAATCCGAGTACCTGCATACCGCCGTGAATTGCGACCAGAACCTCAGGAACCGTGGACATTCCGACAACGTCGGCACCATAGGCCTTGAGCATTCTGTATTCGGCGCGAGTCTCCAGATTGGGGCCAGGGACGGCGACAAATACCCCCTTGTGAACGTGAATTCCTAACTCAAGAGCGCTGGCGCGTGCGATCCCCAGAAGCCGTCGGCTATAGGGTTCGCAGAGATCTGGCCAGCGTGGGCCCAGTCGATCGTCATTAACACCTCTCAGAGGATTGTCCGGCATCAGATTGATGTGATCTTCAATGACGACCAGATCCGCGAGTTCCAGTTGAGGATTGATGCCCCCGGCAGCATTTGTGACGAGCAGTGTTTCCGCACCCAGTGCCTTCATGACGCGCACGGGAAAAGTCACCTGCTGCAGCGAATATCCTTCATAGTAATGGAAGCGACCTTCCATGGCCACGATCGGAACTCCGCGCAACAGTCCGCAAACCAGTCGGCCGGCATGTGAGGGGGCCGTCGAGACGGGAAAGTGAGGGATCTCACCATACGGAATCGTCGCCTGGATCTCGATCTGTTCCGTCAGTCCACCCAGGCCAGTCCCCAGAATCATCCCGACCCTGGGATTCCCCTGCCACGACTGGCGAATGAACGTGACTGCTTCCTGGATTCGATCGAGCAACCCTTGCACGGAAATCCTCCCAACTACGGCGATTCCAAACTTGATCTAAAACAAACACCGGCCCACGGTCACTTGTAGACCGAAGGCCGGCGTCATGCTTGCCCTGTCCATTCCGCCCTGTGGCGACACCATCAGGGAATCCTGTCGTGATGGCGCTGACGATCAATAATCATCATCATCGTCGTCGTCATCATCATCGTCGTCATCGTCATCATCGAAATCGTCATCATCGTCGTCAAAATCGTCGTCGTCTTCGAAGTCATCGTCTTCGAATTCATCATCGAATTCGTCATCGAGTTCTTCGTCATCGAGTTCTTCGACGTCTTCATCGTCTTCGAATTCATCTTCCTCACCGAAGTCATCGTCCCCTTCGGGGCCGCCTTCTTCATCCGCCATGTAGGGCGAGACAACGCTGTCGTGGGAAGCGGCCGGAAGCAAGCAGGCCAATGCGTGTTCTTCTTCGAGCACAACTTTGGTCATCGGTACAAACCTCAATAACTCGGACAGGGGACTTAACGTGACAGAAACGGTATCGGATCTGTCGCTGACACACTCAATCCAGTGCCATGCGACCAGATTTACTTCATCAAATCAACAGCCATCGGCGAATGACCTACCGTGTGGCTCGTCAACTGGATAGTCGACTCACGAAAACTTGTCAAGCGCTCACTTGAACCAGAACTCGAATTCTGCGGAGAAGATTGGACAGACCGCATCCTTCAGTTTCGGAAATAACTTTCGCTATGGCAGTTCTCTTACCGTGGTTTGTGTCGGACTGCGACTGAAGAAAACTTGAATAACTCGTCGTATCGTCCGACAAAATGTCGAGATTTCGGTTGTAAGAAATCAAAGTCCGCAAGTTGAGAAGCTGATGTTTGTGGAGTGAAAACCAAAACCGCCGGTTTTTTTCTTGCCATATTCCCGTCTTGTTCATTTGGCTTCAAACAATATGATCCCCGGTCCGCGACTTGAGCGGAGAGTCAGCTTCGCCGCTGCGGCCACTTCCCGGGGTAGTCCTGTGACCGTCAATCATGGTGTTCAAATCGATGGCAGCCGCTTCTGGGTGATTCACCGCCGCCGAAGGTACGGTCCATTTGATTATGAATGGAGCTCTGACTTTCGGGGGGTGGAACTGCTTTACGACGGCAAGAAATTTGGTGAGTATTGCAGTACTGACGAACTGTTTGCGGACTTGAAGCCATTCGGATTGCCGATGAGCGTTGTTTCGGTCACCAGTATCGTGATGGGATGCGTGCTGTTTGGTATCTTCCGTGGCCTCAGGGAACCCGAGCGGCGGCAACTTGTCGAGCTCCGCCTGCACGAGCATGGATTCGATCGCTTCTCTCTGTCGTAGTCCGTTGTCTTATGACCAGAGTGATAAGAACTCGAATGCCAGATTGGCCGCGAGGATCGAAGTAATCGCGGCGTGATCAAACGGTGGGGAAACCTCAACCAGATCGAATCCCACCGGGTTTAATCCTCGCAGTCCCCTGACAAGTTGCAGAATTTCGTAACTTGTCAGCCCGCCGACTTCCGGCGTTCCTGTTCCCGGAGCAAATGCGGGATCAACAACGTCGATGTCGAGCGTGACATAGAGTGGTCTTGCCCCGACCACGGTGCGGACTTCCTGGCACACATCGGCAAGTTTGCGAGTGCGAAACTCGTCGAGCGTGATCATTCGCGTTCCCAGGGCCAGCGCATCGGCGTAATCCTGTGGTCCGTTCGTGGGACCACGGATGCCGATTTGAAAATAGGCCGACGTGTCAATGAGTCCCTCGTCAATGGCTCGGACGAAGGGAGTTCCATGACTGTAGGGTTGTTGCGGGTACTCGGAGTCCCAGGTGTCGGGATGAGCGTCGAAATGAACCACGGCCAGCGGCCCATGCTTTTTTGCATGAGCTCGCAGCAGCGGCAAGGAGATCGAGTGGTCACCACCAAGCGTCAATAACCGGCAGCCGGCTTCGAGAATGCGGTTTGCAGTCAACTCGATCTGAGCGTGAGTCGCCTTGATGTCGGGAGGAACAACATCGACATCGCCGTAGTCCACAATCTTCAGACTGCGGAAGGGGGCGACCTGCTGGGCATTATTGTAGCCCCACAGCAGAAGTGATTGTTCACGGATAGTACGTGGCCCGAAACGAGTTCCACCTCGGTACGAGGTGGAACTGTCATAGGGGACACCCAGTACGGCAACATCAACCCCGGTCAGGTCCGTGGTATGAGTTGCTCGTCCAAAGGTCGAAATTCCCGCATACGGCTGCGCTGCAAAAACAGCATCTGTCATGTTACTTGACGGCCTTTACTTCGAATCGGTGCTTGACGGGCTGAACCATCTTGTAGATTTCGGCCTGCTTTTCCTGAATCTGATCAGTTCGCTTGGCCAGTTCTTTGGGCTTCCGTTCGGCAGCGACGTCGGCCAGCCAGTCGGGAGCATTGAACATGACGACTCCACGGAATCGCTGGTGAACCATTCCGTTTTTCTGATTGATGGCGTTGAAGACCTTTTGAGCCTGATCATAGATTGGTCCCTTGGTGACGTTGCCAAGGTTGACACCTTCTGCGAGTTCGCTGGCGGTGTGTGTGGCAACTTCAACTCCGTCAATCGTGATCGAATACTTTCCGGCCGCCAGTCCTGCCACAGCAAGTTCGTAACTGTTCAGGTCTTTCAGATCATTCATGTACGGGAGCAGTGACACCCAGTCACCTTGTACGGGAATCGGCAGAGCGGCATCCAGGCGATCAAACGCCACACCCGTTTCGGTCTTTGACTCACCACTGATCGTGCAATTCTTTACCTTGGAACCAGCACCGGCCGCGAACGAATTGCGATCAATACCCACATGGCTGACGAGGGCAGGAGCCTTCAATCCGGTCAGGATGGCGTGTGCCATGAACATGCCGCCGTTTGACGAGGTATGGAATCCGTCGCCGAAAGGACGGACAGCATCAGCTTTGTCCGCTTCCATTTTTTCCAGGGCCGCTCGCGTAATGGTATATTGATCTACAAATGCCGCACCATGTGTGGCGGCGAGGTCCTTCAATGGGGCGTAAAAGGTCTTCTGAGTTTCCAGGTAAAGCTTGAATCGTTCCTGAACGCGACGATCGACAGCGTTGGGCGAAACCAGTCCAACGCGGACGCCAGCCGCTTTAGCCATCGTCAGCATCGCTTCTGTTCCTTCGACGTAGGCCTTTTGTCGATTAGGATCGAAATTGCCGTAACCACCGTCGTTCATTCCGAAATTGATTGTCATAACCGTTGGCTTTTCTGCCAGGACATGGTCCTTGAAGCGATTCTTGCCTCCCTGAGCGGTATCACCACCAATCCCCGCATTGATGAACGTCAGGTTCCAGGTGGGGAATCGTGTCGTCAGATACAATTCGATATCGGTGGAGTATTGATACTGCTCGGTAATGCTGTCTCCGAGAAACAAGACGCGATCGTTCGCTTTGAAGAGGAAATCGTCGGCCATGGCCATGGAGACGGTCGTCAGCATCATCAATGACGCAACCAGACATCGAACAAGACTCCGCATAGTTGTTCCTTCCGAAGTTGAAAATGGAGATTTCACCTGATGACGAAGTGCAGGTGAAAACACACGATACGCAGATTTCGAAGGAGATGCTACGGTTGGGGATTACACCCGGTTGGACTACCGTTGCGCCGCGATTGCAGGGAGCTTTCTGATGACCCAGAAATGGCATCCGACGCTGATCGCACAGACGGATATCGTTCCGACCCAGACTCCGTGATCCGCGGGCCCGATTCTGACCGAATCGAAATAGCTGACCCAGGCGGCAGTCGATCCAATGGCCAGTCCGACGCTCAGTGGGACGATTCCCCAACGCATGTACATGCTGAGGACCATTGCCAGGTGGGGAGCCAGAACGAAGTGGGCGAAAAAGAACCAGCCTGCGTGTTCATTGAAATACCAGTTAACGTTCTGAAGTCCGTGCGGAAACGACAAGGTCAGGCCCAGGAAAGCCACTCCGGGAAGCGATACCAGTAAGGCCCCGCCGAGTTTGGCATAGATGACCTGTGAAACAGGTCGTGGAAGCATGATCAGGGACTGCAATGTCTGTCCATGAACTTCCTCTTGCACTGTTCGCGATGCCAGGATTGCAACATCCAGTGCAAGTAATGTCGTGCCGACATGCTGCAGCAAACTTGCAAAAGTACTGTCCCAACCCCATCCGCGAATCAATGCAATCAGCGAGCCGATAGCCACCAGCAGAAGATAGGCCGCGATGCGAAGCAGGAAGCCGCCGATCCCGCCACCAACAAAATAAAAACCAGTCCAGGCAAAGGGATGATGTCCTGGGCGACCGGGAGAGAACCAGCGCAGCATCCCTCGCGGGTGTGCCAACAAGCCTCGGGTCGTCCGTTCTGTTGCTGGACTTTGAGTGCAGACTCCGAACACCCCCCACGACAGAAGGTAACAGGCAATCCCCCCCGCTATGTTCGTCAGGACTTGCACGCTACAGGGTGATTCGCCGAAACCTGAACTGAGGATTGTGCCAATTCGAACGTACAGAGAGCTATTGTGAACTCCGTCGAAAATTCCAGCCCAGAAGGTTGTCAACATGCCACGGCTTTGGAGGTACCTGACGACTTCGGACGCCATCAAGGGGATGCCGATATAAGCGACAATTCCCAGCGTCATCAGGGCAGACGCCGTGCGGCTTCTGGAAGCAACTGTTGAGCATAGCAGCCCCATCCCTGAAAACAGAAACGTGCAGGCCGAAACGCCGACATAGGCACTCCAGACCTGATCTGGCGTGATGCCTCCCATGGTGACCGCCAGCAGCGTGAACGGATATTGCACTGCAATCAGCAGCAGAGTCTGGAAGACCCGACCACCGACTTTACCGAGCAGAATTCCCAGCGGACTGATCCCCGCCATCTGCATCAGTCCCAGCGTGTCCTCTTCTTTTTCTTCGCTGATCGATGTCGAGAAATATCCGATACTCAACAGCCCTGCAAAGATGGCATTCAGCCAGACCAGCATCCGGAACATTTGTAGCCCTGGTGCCCCAAACCGGCTACTCGAAGAGAGGGTAAAGAGAATTGAAATGTAGACAACCAGGATTGGCAACCCGCGCATCAGCTGGACATAAAATGATCGTGCGTCAGTTCGCAACGATCTTCCGAATAGCGCGAGGACTCCGTGAAACACGGCAATTGATCCAAAGTGTGATGTTGTGGAATCTGGTCGTTGTCCGGTTGATTTACCGATTCCAAAATGCTGTGACGTGACACTACCGTGAGCCGATTTCCTGCAGACGAGCGACGATCATCATTTGAAATACAAAGCAGACCAGTCCCATCAATGTCCAGATCACTCCGGTTCCGACGAGCGAACTGAAAAGATCCTCGGTCTCGCGTCGTCCGGAAATCATGAAGATCAGCTGCAGGACGGGACAACAGGTCATGATCGGAGCCATCATGACAAAACCCAGCGGCAAGGCGCCCCACTTCACAAACAGGCTGAGCAGTGCCACCAGGTGCAGAAAGACGACAAATATCAGGACTGCACCCCAGGTCACCGGCGAAATCGCCAGTTGGAAAATGATTTTCAGATCCAGACCCGGCAGAAACAGCGTCGAAACACCCAGGCAGATGATCGAAGGTACAAGGCCCACCATGCATCCCAGGGCTTTGGAGTATCCGACCCAGGAAAGTTCACGCGGCAGCATCATCAGCGATGACATCGTCTGCAGCCTGATTTCGTCATGAAAGATTCGCGACGCCAGGATCGATGCTTCAATAGCAACGGCCCAGAGCATCGCAGTTGCGTAGGTGGAACTCGTCTCGACCCAGGTCATTTTTGACTGCAGTCCACTGTAGACGATCACTGCAAACAACAGCACGTACCCCGTAAGTTTCACTGCCGCGAAACGGAATCCTCCTGCAATGAACTGGAAATCCTTCCAGACCAGTGGCAATGCCCAGGCCCGGCCGGGACTGAATATTCGCCTGCGTCCTGTCGAATGAGCGACCATTCCGCGGCTATCGGTGGCGCCGGTCGTCTGCGAGTTGAATGGGGAGAAAAGGAGCCACGACAGCAGAAAGCAGGCGACTCCGATCACAAGATTACTGATGACTTGAACAGAGATTACCGGTTCGGCAAACCCGGTCGTCATGATCTGTCCCAACCGCCAGTACGAGCACGAATTCTCACACGAATTGAGCAACCGCGTGACAAGAGGCGAGGGGCTCTTTGCTCCGGCGCGATTGATTTCTATCAGGATCGCTGCGGCAATTTTTGGTACCGCGGCATAGATTGCCAGGCAGATCGTGGTCATCGCTGCGGCACTGCCACCTCGTTGACAAACGGTTGACCAGAGCAATGCAATGTTCGCGAGCATTACCATGAATGCCAGCAGCGATGCATAGGCCGCCACGATCTGGTGTGGAGTGACACCACCCAAGGTCACTGCCAGCAGCATGAATGGAAACTGCACCAGCAACAGAAGGGCGGCTTGAATCAGACGACTTGTCGACTTTCCCAGCAGAATGCCGAGCGGGTTCAGGCCAGCCATCATCAGCAGGCCGATTACTTCTTCCTCTTTTTCTTCGGAAATGGCCGTCGCGAAAAAACCGATCCCGGCACAGGTGATGAAGACGGCATTCAATACGGCGATTGAAATGAAGAAGTGCAGTCCGGGGGCCCCGACAAAACTGGAAAACAGCATGCTCTGGAGCAATGCCAGATAAATGAACGCAACGAATGTCAGTCGGAACACGTGGTTCTTCAACTGTCGCGCATCCTGCCGAAGTGATCGCGTCAGAAGTGCGAGGACACCGTGAAACATGAACTCATCCAATTCAATCTGGCCGCGACCATCAACGTGTTAAAGTACGAACTGCGGACTATTTCACCCCGCGCTCCGTCAGATCCATGAATGCTTCATTCAAATGACGCTTGTCTTCGGCAAAGGCCAGGATCGGAATATTCAGTCCAAGAATCCCCTGCAGCAACTTGTTTGTATCGAGTTGTGTCTGGTCAAATTCGATGCGGTATTCAGGGCGTCCTTCAATCGATTCCACTTTCAGGACACCCGCAATACTTCGCAGAGATTCGGTCCAGTCGGCTTCTCCTGCGACGGTCAGACGATAGGCGGGATGTTCATCACTGGTGAGCAACAGTCCGTGCATCGAACCGCTGTACTTCACCTTGCCACGATCAATGATCGTCACTGCATCGCAAAGCTCGGCCAGTTCACTCAGGATGTGCGAACTGATGAAGATGGTTTTCCCCATCGATCTCAGGGCCTTCAGGATCTCCATCAGTTCAATACGGGCCCGGGGATCGAGACCTGAGGCCGGTTCGTCCAGCAACAGCAGATCGGGGTCGTTCACCAGCACGCGCGCCAGGCTGGTGCGCTGCTGCATCCCGCGTGACAGGCCGCTGATCAGATCGTTCTTCCGTCCATCCATATCTGTCAGTGCCAAGACTTCGTCAATGACGCGGGTCCGTTGATCGAACGACAATCCATAAGCTGCCGCGAAGAAATCGAGATACTCATAAACGGTCATCTGGCGGTACGTGCTGAAGTGATCGGGCATGAATCCGATCTTGCGGCGGACCATTTTCTGATCTTCCACTACATCGTGGCCGAACACTTTGACGACCCCGAATTGTGGTCGCAGCAGAGTGCAGATGATTTTCAGCGAGGTGGTTTTCCCTGCCCCGTTGGGCCCTACAAATCCGTGCAGCGATTTAGGCATGACCTGAAAACTGACGTGATCCAGTGCCCGGCGTCCCTTGAACGAATGGACCACATCATCGACTTCAATCACCGGTCGTGGCGTTCCTGAGGAATTCGTGCCAATACTCATCTGAAGGTTCCCAATTTCTGGCAAAGGAATTGCGATCAAGTCGATGTGATAAAAACGTGACGGAAATCAGTTGCTGCGGCTTACTGCTCTGGCAGGGGAACATCCAGACAGTAAAGGATCTGGCCGTTCTGGGCACCGAGGCGGTTATTCTGGACGTTAAATCCGGATGGCATTTTGCTGTAGATAAAGATGCGTGCGATATCGTCGGGCAGTCGAATCTGATCGACATCCGAATTGCGAGTCACATTGAAGCTGCGCCCCAGCAGCGGCGTCAGCATTAACGAGAACCGCTCTTCGGGCTTTGGGCTCGGCTTGTTGTACGGGTACCCATAGTTGTTGGTGTTCGCCCAACCCTGCATCGAGTCGACTCGCAGCATCGATCTGATATCCCCGGTATCTGACGCGAGCTTCAGTTTGTCGTTCTGCCAGAAAAGAGAAAAAAACCGGCCGCGGAACAACAGGTTCATGGACTGAGTCTCAGTGGGCTGGATCCCGTCAATACTCAGCAACAGTTCCTTAAGTCGCCCTTCACTGATGTCTACTTTGTCGATGGTGATCTTCGGACTTCCGGTGGGCAGTTTCATGCGAAGTGCGAATTCACGATTGGAAAATGGTGGAATATCGACCATGAATCCACCATCAATGCCGCTGTTGATGATCCCATTCACCTGCTCGGTATCGCTGGTTGTTGAATAGAGAGTGCCGAACCCCTCGTGTTTCAGCAGGTAATCGGCACCGCTCGTGACAAACACGTTTGACCATTGCGAAACATCCAACCCGCCGCCCGGCAGTCCGCGAGCGATCGCCACCGAATGGACCGCTGTCGACTCGCCGTACCCGCGTTGTCCGACAATTGAAAACAGCACGCTGAACAGTACGACAGTGCCGAGTAACGCCGCATAGACGACGCGAAAATCGGACCAGCGTTTTCCCAGCAGGTAGCATCCGGGGAAAACCATGGCGATATAGACCCAGAACATGAAATGCAGCAGCAGCCAGTTATGGTCCGGCTTTGTCATTTCCTTCAACTGAGACAGGAAGGAACTGGACGGAAACGGGTCCGTCCCTTCGCTGTAATTGTAATTCTGCTGATCCTGCTGAGGCGCTGCGTCGATTGTGTCGATCACATCTTCGGCCTTTTCGCCTTGCGAAAGGATATTCCTGGGCAGCCCCGCGAAGACTCGGCGTGCGTCCGCTTCCAGAAACTTGTTTCGCTCCATCGGCATCTTCAGGACTCGACCAGTCCCCACGCGAAGTTCGTCCAGTGGCGAATTTAAAGCCGACAACGGGGCGGCAAATTCCGGATGCTTCCCTGTCGGTCCAAGGAACAACAACACGGTTCCGCCGAGATGGACCCAGTCGAGAAAAGCTTCCTTCTGAGTCGGAATCCACGACCGTGGTTCACGGTCCATGCCGACCACTTGCAGAGCGTCTGTTGCTGAGACGAACGACGGAAAGAGTGAGTCGGGCATCGATTTCAGAATCCCCGTACGACTCGCCACACCGCTGGGATCGTCCAGAATGATGCGCTGGAATTTTGCGGCACGAGGTTGCGGTAAATCGAATGAACTGCCGCGTCCATAGACCAGTTGCCATGTTTCATTAGAGATCGCTCCCCCCCATCCCCCATTGACGTAGGGATAGAACTGGACCCATTTGTTGGAAAACGAAGAGATCGTGACAGACTCAGTGATTTTGGCGTCGATGTAGCCGCCTCCCCCTAATCGCTTGTACAGCGTGAGGTCACCGGAAAACGTCTGGGGAGTCTGGTTGCTGATCAGGACCGACAAAACATTAAACCGGTTGGGAGCAACCTTTCCGTTAAATCCCCAGCGAACCTCTTCGACATCAATGGCGGTCGCCACTCGAGACAGTCCCTGCCACATCAGCACGGCCACAACGAATATTGAAAGAGGTCGAAGATTCTTTTGAATGCTGCGGAAGACCATGCAAGATTTCATCAAGAGGAATTTCATTCCTGATTCCATTTCGCACCGACGGGTCAACAAATCTGGACTCAGCTGGTGATTCCAACGGGCGAGTTTGAATTCTGGATCATTCATATTTCGTCCCGGCGATCGTTGCGGTCAGGAGTACCGTGAATACGGAGGTTGCGAACTGAGCAGTGACCCCAGACAGAAGACCGAGAAGGCATTCCGTCTGAGCAGCGAAAGAGTATGTCGTCAACAATCAGGAAATGGAACTCTCCGACGACCTGCTCTCACTTCACCCCCGTACGTTTGGCTGCGGCGAATGGTTAAATCATTTTGAGTACGTTGAAATGCCTGAAGTCACCCAGCCCAACTCCTCGGGGAGTTTGGGCAGACACGGGTGGACATGGGAAGAGATTGGATGTTTCTCACAGAGTCAGGGAGACACGGAGAGAAATAAGACAGAGTCCCGGTCACACCAGCCGTCCACTGAATGGAGATCAACAACGGACCAACAAACCATATCGAGCAGGACTTTTCAGCGTAGCCTTCACGCTCCTGCGTGAAGATAGCCGTCTGCAATTGGGCGGCTGATGTTCATCGCATGAACGATTCTTCAGGGCGTAAAGAAAGAAGACAGAAGAGGAGACCTTCGGTCGTCGGTTTCGGCGGGGTCGGAGACCCGCGCCGAACAAAGACGTGATTCTGACATTCGACCGCAATTACTTTGGTGGCTGGCTGCTGAGTTGAACCAACGCTTCCAGGGCGCGGGCTCGTTGAATCTCGTTCAGCTTCAGATAACGGTGTTTGCCATCTGCCTTCGGTTCGAATGTCGTAAAGCCATCCTTTTCAACGATGACTCGTCCTTGTGCCGAGAGATCAAAGTAACCGCGATCTGGATGGACTGCATACAGGACGCTGGTCAGGTCCCAGGTCGGACGATTGTGAGGTGGCTTTTCGTAGCGACGATAGGCTTCGGCCAGCGGATGATCAGCAACGTACCCATAATCTTTGATGATGCTTTCCGAGGGATAGGGCAAAGCAATCCCGATCTCAAATCCACTCCAGACGACATCCGTTGGCCATTCATCCGCCAGCTTCCGGCAGTTTTCAATGTCTTGGACAACGTTGTATTCGCAATAGTGCTTATTATCGCCGATCGCTGTGAATGCTCCCGCCATGATGGAAAGGAGTTTCACTTTTTGCCGAATCAGATCCATCCCCGACAGCGGCGAGGCAGCATCCGGCTTCGAATCGATCAGTCTTGCCAGGTTTGTAGAAAACCCGACCTGGGCAATGCTGACGGACCCATCGGGCTGAGCCGCCAGGGTCTTGCGAAGCAGTGAAACCGCTTCGGGAGCATCTTTGCTGGTGAGCAGATCGTGTGGATACCGGAAAGCCTCTCCCTTCTTCTCGGCAGCCATTGGCAGGAACTTGCCGGGTTCTGGCGTCTTTCCAGGACGTACGACTCCAATTGGAGTGTCCGGCCGACCATAGAAGGTGTTGATCGCATCGACGAATGGTCCCGCCAGTTCACTATCTTTGGTGATGGTGACTGCCAGAAGGCGACAAGCTCCGCGCGATTCCAGCGAATGAATCATCCCCTGTGCCAGGACGTCGTCGACATCGTTTCCGATATCGGTATCGAAAATTAGTCGCACAGGTTCGGCCGCGCTGAGAATATTCTGTGGTAATTGAATCGCGAGCGAGCAGGCCATGATCAGGAAAACAAAAAAACGACAATCCGGCAGCAGCATGACGTTTCCTTCAAAGGGGATGCTTCGGACGCAAGTAGAGAGTTACGAACGCCATCCAGCATCCGAAGTGAAACCGTATGCAACAGGTTTGTCAAACATTGGAGAAAAGTGATTGATCGCCCTGCTCTGTCTGTGATGCGGGCACTGTGGCTCTAAAACACATCAGATGGGATGCAAGTGTCTGTTTTTCAATGTGTTACGGAAATCCGCAGGCGGGTGGTCAAGATGGCAGATCGATCTTCTCGCGTTTGGCTGTCTGTGATAAAACGAGGGCCTCCCGAACTTACCCATGAATTGACTTGTCCCGAGAACAGACTCGAGAAGATACGCGTCTTCGGCGAGGGTCAATTGATCCTGCCGAATCGATTCGGTTTCGTTATCGCGGTCGCTCTCCCGGGATTTCGCAATTTGTATTGAAATGAGAATGCTGTGTGGTCTTTAACCGGTGCGAAGCGGGCGATTGTGATCGCTGGCTGCCTGGCTGCCGCCTATACCCAATTAACCACGTCGCCCGCGACGATTCGCTATCTGCGTTCCATCGGCGGTAATGAACTGCATATTGGTATCCTGGGAGCACTCCCGACGCTGATGCTGTTCATGCAGTTCATCTCGGGAGTCGTGGTCAATCACTTGCGGCATCGCCGCCGCCTGTGGTTCTGGGCTGCGATGACTCACCGTCTGCTACTTCTGCCAACGGCTCTTGGTCCGTGGTTGTTCCCCGGCATGTCCAAAGAGTTCTGGGTGGTGACGTTGCTGGTGACTACGGCGTTGAATCAAGCACTGCTCCATTTCAGCTCGCCTTTGTGGCTCAGCTGGATGGGCGATTATTTGCCTCATGAAGGACTCAGTCATTTCTGGGGGCATCGCCAGTTCTGGATGCAGATCACCGCAGCTGCGTCACTGGCGGTCGCGGCCTTTCTGCTCTTTAAGACGGAACTGGGCATTGAAACCGGCTATGCCGTACTGACGTGCATCGGAACCCTTTGCGGGGTGCTTGATCTCCTGTTGTTTCATCGAATCCACGAACCGGAGGTGACTCAGGTTCCCAGCCCTCGCTTGAGGCAGGTCCTGGGGGCGCCGTTTCGAAACAAGGACTTTCGTCGGTACATCCGGTTCATGTGCTACTGGAACTTCGCGGCTATGGCGGGGGCTCCGTTTATCAGCTTGTATCTGCTGGAAGAGGTGCAGATGGACCTGTTCCGCGTTCTGCTGCTGTGGACCATTTCATGGGTCGGTGGGGCGATGTTTTCGCGGACTCTCGGCTATTGGGCTGATCGCTATGGAACTCGCCCGGTGCTCGTAATCTGCGTTGCCTCAAAGTCCGCAAACATGCTGGCTTTGTTGTTGACCCCGCATAATCCCGACATCGCGTTCTGGGTGCTTGCTCCGTTTTTCATGCTGGATGCGGCTCAGAACGCGGGAATTCTGATCGCCAACAATGGATTCATGATCAAGCATTCGCCGACAGAAAACCGGACAATGTATATCGCAGCGACCCAGGCACTGGCGGGAATCGTTGGTGGGGTCACCTCGATTGGCGCCGGATGGATCATGACGCAACTGGCGGGACGGACGTGGAATGTGGGGGGATTCGTCATGAGTCACTTCCAGATGATGTTTGCCGCGAGCATCCTGCTGCGGTGGTTTGCACTGCTGCTGGTACAGTCGGTCCGCGAACCGAATTCGCATCCTACGATGACTCTGGTCGCCGATGTCGTGGAATCGATCTCGCGTCGTGGATTCTTCCTCTCTGCGGGAATCAATGATGAAGTCCCCGCAGAAATCGCCATCAGCGACCCGGAATCGCCGAGCTCGACATCCGTTCCTGCACCGCGATTTGTGGAGAAAACACGATCCCGCAGTGTGACTCGCTCTCCATGAGTAGCCTCAGGTGAATCGTTTTTCGCCACAGCGGTCGTGTACCTCGTTCCATTCAATAAAACTTACTGGAACATGGTCTATTCCGTGTCTTCCGCGTTCTCCGTGTCCCATCAACAGCAATCCACGTTGAAATGATTTGACGCTTTCCGCTATCCTCGCGGCTCTCGACCTGTGGAGTCGTTCCAACCCTATACGATACGTTGAAATCACAATGGCACCAAAAACCGCAATCACTCCGACCCGTACCGAAAACTATGCCGAATGGTATCAGCAAGTTGTGAAAGCCGCCGATCTGGCGGAAGTGTCGCCTGTTCGTGGTTGCATGGTGATCAAGCCCTGGGGCTGTGCTCTCTGGGAGAATATTCATCGAGTTCTCGATGGAATGTTTCAGGAAACCGGGCACGAAAATGCCTATTTCCCGCTGTTCATTCCCATGAGTTTTCTGCAGTCTGAAGCGGATCACGTCGATGGCTTTGCCAAAGAGTGCGCTGTCGTCACTCATCATCGTCTGACAATGAACTCGGAAGGGAAACTCGTTCCCGACGGATTGCTGGAAGAACCGCTGATTGTCCGGCCGACAAGTGAAACGATCATCGGTGCGACGTATGCCAAGTGGGTCCAGTCGTATCGCGACCTGCCCATCAAGATCAATCAATGGGCCAACGTCGTCCGTTGGGAAATGCGACCCCGCGTCTTCCTGCGAACGGCAGAATTCCTCTGGCAGGAAGGGCACACGGCTCACGCAACCGAAGCTGAAGCTCGCGAAGAAACGCACACGATGCTGAAGACGTACGAGCGATTCGCTCGCGATTACATGGCGATGCCGGTCGTTTGCGGCGAGAAGCCGAGTGGCGAACGCTTCCCCGGTGCTGTCGCGACATATTCCATCGAAGCCATGATGCAGGATCGAAAAGCATTGCAGGCCGGTACGTCGCATTTCCTCGGGCAGAATTTCGCCAAGGCCCAGGGAATCAAGTTCCAGGATCGTGACACTCAGGAGAAATTTGCCTGGACGACGTCATGGGGTGTTTCGACGCGGTTGATCGGTGCCCTGATCATGACGCACAGCGATGACAACGGACTCGTTCTTCCGCCTCGTCTGGCTCCGAAGCACGTGGCGATCATTCCGATCTACAAGAACGATTCTGAAAAAGAGGGCGTCATCCAGTATGCGAATCGGATTCGCACCCAACTGATGGCTGAACGCTATGAAGGTGAAACGATTCGAGTCACGATCGATGATCGCGACCTGCGGTTCGGCGATCGAGCCTGGTACCAGGTCAAGCACGGCGTGCCGTTGCGAGTCGAAGTTGGACCGAAGGAAGTTGAGGCCGGGACCGTCACGGTCTTCCGTCGGAACACACTGGCGAAGGAAAACATGACCGTCGAACAACTGGTCGCGACTGCCGCGACACAGCTGCAGACGATTCAGCGGGAATTGTTCGAGACAGCCGAGAAATTCCTGAAATCGAATTCCGTACGAGTTCAGACACGTGACGAACTGCTGGCCTTCCTGGGTGATTCGGAAGAAGGCTCCATGGAAAACGGTGGGTTCGCCTATGCCCACTTCTGCGACAAGCCTGAAATGTACGAATGGCTGAAGCAGCATCGTCTGACGGTACGTTGTGCCCCGCTGGATGAACCGAAGACGCCAGGAAAATGCGTCTTTTCGGGCGAGGATACGGACACTGTCGGCGTGTTTGCGAAGTCCTATTGAGACAGGTTACGACACGTCCCCGACCAGTTCGCGGATGGGCTCGCCGTTTTCAACGAGATACAACGGTCGTCCAGCCCGGTCAGGGAACGACGTGGTACGTCCGTCGATGCCGAGATGATGGTAGATCGTGGCTGCGATGTCTTCCGGTGACAGCGGGCGTTCTGCGACATAGGCACCATGTTCGTCCGAGGCGCCGACCGTGATTCCTTGTCGCAGGGAACCGCCACCCATGGCGACGCTGAAGGTATGTCCCCAGTGATCGCGACCGGCGGCATCATTCATTCGCGGAGTGCGACCGAATTCGCCCATGGCGACGATCATGGTTCGCTCGTAGAGACCTCGATCCACCAGATCTCGCACGAGCGCCGCCATGGCACAGTCAAACGGAGGTAGCAGCAGTTTGGCGCCTTCCGCTGTGGCGTAGCGATTGGCTGTGCCATGATGGTCCCACGGCTGTGTATTTACGGTGACAAACGTCACGCCTCGTTCGACCAGTCGACGTGCCAAAAGGGCACTCTGGCCAAATTCGTGTCGACCGTAGGAATCGCGCACAGCTTCAAATTCTGCCGTGATATCAAACGCCTCACGGACTCGTTCGCTGGTGAGCAGATCGAATGCCGCGTGGTAGTGACCATCCATGTCGCGCATCGACTGCTCAACCTGGCGCAGTTGACGATCCATGGTTGTCAGCAATGATTTTCGATCTCGCAATCGATCGAACGTCAGTCCACCTGCCAGCGTCAGGTCACGCACACGGTAGCTGGCGGAATTGGGGTCAGAATTGACCACGAACGGATTCGCGGCTCCCCCCAGGTAGGTGGCGTAGTGGAAGAGATTATCCGTCCCGCCACGCAGATGCGGTGCCGCCGCGTAGGCCGGCATACCACTGACATTGGGGCCGCGAACCGCTGCGACTGCAGATCCCAGCGAGGGACGCCGCTGAATCGCGTTGTCTGGCTTATTGAAATCCGGACCTTCAAATCCAGTGAGCATCCAGTGGTTGCCTTTGGTGTGATCGCCACTGCCATGTCGAACGCTGCGGCAAATGGCGAGTTTGTCCATCACCTGAGCGGACTTCGGCAGCATGTCACTGAACAGGATTCCTGGAACACTGGTCTGAATCGCGCCAAATGGTCCACGGTACTGATCGACCGCCTTGGGTTTAGGGTCCCACGTTTCATGATGGCCCGGCCCGCCACTCATCCAGAGCAGGATCACACTCGTTCCTGACGCTCCCGGCCGAAACGACTTGCCTGCCGCCAGAGCCCTGCCCTGCAGGAATTGAGGAAGCGAGAGTCCGCCGAGTCCCAGCATTCCGGCCTGAACAAAATTGCGGCGCGACCAACCTTCGCAATCTGTTCCCGATTGTCCTGTGACTCTGAACATCGTTTTCGTGCTTTCTTGTATATCGCCAGCCACCGGCTACGACATCCGTGATTGGCGGGTCACAGAGTATTTTTAAATCCGACCATCAGCCGGAACGCGCAAGCGTCCGGTTCAGGGGTTCAATTTGATGTCAACGTTCGTGCCATCTCGCAGGCCATGACGTCACACCAGAATATCGTCAGAATCCGTGAAACATCAACAGCAGTTGATGCCAGCTGTGCGGTTATCCGCCATAATTTGGTACATTTCAGCACCGCTGTGATCCAGAACCTGCGGGCACGCGTTCTGCATTTCAGATTTACGTGACGACTGTTCTGATCGAACCCTGCAGCCCACTGCTGGAGACATAATTCGATGTCTGAAGATCGACAGTTCCTGGCCGCGTTAACGGGTGAGCAACAAGCACTTTGGCACAGACTCAATGAGTTCCAGTGGAACCCCAATTCAGCAGAGAAGCCGTTTGCTGGTCGCCTGACAGCGGAGATGGGTTGGACCGCGGAGTTCACGGAGAGAGTTCTACAGGAATATCTGCGGTTTGTGTTCCTGACGGCCATCGCAGGACATGCGGTCTGTCCATCCGAGGACGTAGACGCAGTCTGGCACCAACACCTGACGTATAGCAGATCCTACTGGGAGGATCTGTGTCAGAAGACGCTGCGCTCCAATTTACACCACAATCCGACAGCAGGAGGAACTGCCGAGCTTCAGAAGCACTGGGAGATGTATCGCCAGACGCTGTTGAGTTACCGTCGCGTGTTTGGCACTTCCCCTCCCGGCGACATCTGGCCGCCTGCGTTTGAGCGATTTGATCCGCAATCGCGTGTGCGGATCGTGAACGCGCGGGATCATTGGATTATTCGCAAGCCCGGCTGGTGGCCTCGTTCATTGCGTCACCGAAGGCTTGCTTTGGCATTTGTTCCTGTCATGGCCGTGGGACTCGGCCCTTTCGACTGGGCTGGTCCCGAATTTCTCGGTTTGTATTCAGTTCTTTATGTGATTCTCCTCATTGGTTTACTGAACTTCCGCAGGTACCAGCGCGACGTGCCGACAGTCGGAGACCCGGAGTTAACGGCAGAGGAGATTGCCTGTCTGTCGTTTGGACGTCCCGCAGCCGTCAACGTTACCGTTGCTCGAATGCTTCAGGCACAGCAGCTCATTTCAAAGCCATACAAAGGATGGCTGATATCTTCGAACGGTGCGCGGGTGATGTTTTCGGCGGGGGAAAATGTTCCTGAGGCGGACGACAAGTTCGCGACTGTGATCTATGCTTCAGTTCAGGCTTCTGACAGAACACTCGTTGAATTACATGCCATTCTAGCTCACGAGACGGAAGCGATTGACGAACGCCTGCAAGCTTATGGCTACGTGGTTGATTCCGAACGTCAGTTTTCAGCACGTGTGGTCCCCTTCCTCGTGATGTTACTGCTGCTCATCATGGGTACGGTGAAAGTGTTGATCGGGATCGAGCGAATGCGGTCGGTTGAATTGCTGGTTGCCTGCTGTGTCGTGACATTGATCACGGCCCTGGCGATGTTGACGTCGGTTCGTCGTTCATTGTCTGGCGATCGATTGTTGGAGTCATTGAAATCTCTTCACAGCAATCTCAAGTCAGGTGGCCCTGCAAATCTGTCGCACCATGATGTGGCGCTGAGTGCCGCATTGTTTGGAGCAACCGCCCTGCATGGACCTGCGTTTGATGACCTGAAGACTGCCTGGAAGGCCGCGACACACGGGGGTGGTAGTGGATCAGGAGGTTGCAGTGGAGTTGGATGCGGTGGCGGAGGCGGAGGTGGAGGTGGTTGTGGCGGCGGAGGATGTGGGGGAGGTGGTGGTGGATGCGGGGGTTGTAGTTAGTTAGTTAAGTAATCCTGACACAGTCGTACGAGCCAACGTCTCGTTTGTTTTTTCCCGAAGGTGAATTCATGCGCAGCATTGTGACCTGGGCGTCGGCAGGAATGATTGTGGCCGTAATTGGTCTTTACTGCACGTCGGCTGAGGCTCAGTGGGGATCGATCAAGGGTACAGTCATTGCTGAAGGCAATCTGGTCCCTTTGGACCCATTGGTCAAGAGGGGTGATAATGCCGTAAAGGATTCTGAAGTCTGTGCTGCCGAGATTGTTCCTGATGAATCGAAGATCATCGACAGAGACACCAGAGGGCTCGCGAATGTTGTGATCTGGGTGGCAACCAAGCCGGCCAGGATACATCCAAACCTTGAAAAATCGGCAAAGGGAGTTGTCGAATTTCATCAGAAGGGTTGTCGATTCGTTCCGCACATCCTGTCCGTTCGAACCGATCAGGTTGTGAAAGTGATGTGCAACGACAACATTTCCCACAATATACACCCTCACCTACAGGCAAACGCGATTCACAGTTTCATCGTAAGCCCGAATGACCGTAAAAATGGGATTGAATTCAAGAATTTAAAGCAGAGAGAAAAGTATCCAATCAAAGTCACGTGTGACATTCATCCTTGGATGGAAGCCTACTGGGTCGTCCTTGATCATCCGTATGTGGCGATCACCAACGAAAAAGGTGAGTTTGAAATCGCAGATCTTCCGGTTGGGGAGCTCGAATTCAAGGTCTGGCAAGAGAAAATCGGTTGGGTCGCGAAGTCAATGCGGGTCATTGTGAAAGAAGGCGTCAATGAGATCTCTGCGATCACCGCGACATTCGAGTGATCTTGTCCGTTCTCATTTCAGATATGGCGCGTCAGCAAGAGCTGCGCCGAACGCCAATTGACGTTGTGATCATCGTACGTCATGCGCAACGTACGTCGAACGTGACGTACGTTGCTGACAATGTGCCCGGCCCCGCGACGTAAACCATCGTCAGCAACGCCATCAATCCAACCATTTACGGAGCAACGTCCGGTTGTGACTCAAAACCGGACGCTAGCGCGTTCCGGCTGATGGGCTTAATGTCTTCCGCGTCGACGAGCATTCTACGCTTCAAATTGACTCATTAGACCTTGGGGCGCCCAAACGCCATGGCCCACAACGCCCGCTGTGTATCGCGCGTCAGTGTGAACATCGTCGGAATCAGGAACAGCGTAAAGACGGTCGAAACGACCAGACCTGCCAGGACGACCGCTCCCAGGCCGCGATAGAGTTCGCTGCCTGCTCCGGGGAACAAGACCAGTGGCAGCAATCCCAGGACGGTTGTGACCGTCGTCATCAACATCGGTCGCAATCGGGACCGGACGGCTTCGATAACCGCTTCCCGGTCGGTCAGCCCCTGCTGGCGAATCAGATGCAAAGCCTGATCGACGATCAGAATTGCGTTGTTCACAACAGTACCGATCAGGATCACGAAGCCGAGCATGGTCAGAACGTCCAGCATCTGCGGCGGTTGGCCCAGCAGCTTCAGGTAATAGTTGAGCAACACCAGTCCACCCAGGCCGCCGACTGCACCGAGCGGCACGCTGAAGATGATGATGAACGGATAGACCCACGATTCGTAAAGTGCTGCCATCAACAGGTAAGTAATCAGCAGTGCCAGGATCACGTTGAATTGCAGTGCCTTCCACGTTTCTCGCAGCTTGTCTGCCGTACCTGCCAGCACGATCCGGTAGCCTCCTTCCAGTTGACCGGAGTTGGTGAGTGGATCGACGATTTGTGTCTGAATGATCCTCATCGCTTCTTCCAGTGGGACTTGTGGTGGAGGCGACACTTGAATCGTGATCGCACGCTCACGCTCACGATGGTTGACCTGTTCCGGGCCGCTGGCCAGCAGAACATCAGCCAGGGCGGCGAGTGGTACGAGTTGCCCGGAGGGGGTCGCAATCGGCAGGTTGGCCACATCCTGAGTTTTCTGCGTGAAGTCACTGCGGCCGCGAATTGTCAGGTCAATCTTGTCGCCATCAAGGAAATAGTCCCCCGCATACGCTCCGTCGACGAGTGCGTCGACGGTATATCCCAGTTCCGCGGCACTCATTCCCATTTCTGCCGACTGCATCAAGAGTGGCTTTACATGCAACTCGGGACTCGACAGATCCAGGCTGGGGACGGGGCGGGCCTGGCAGTTTGGAATCAGGGCAAAAATCGGCTTCAAAAGCTGCTGCGGCATACTCGGCTGATCGCCGCCAAGAATTCGTCCGCCTAACTGAACCAGTTTGGTCAATTCGGGGCCGGTGATTTCGATGTCGATCGATCGTCCCGCCGTCAGTCCCTGCGAGAACAGACTGGATTGGAAAACGACCGCAAATGTTCCGGGAATTTTTGAACCGACGCCGCGGATAATTGGAATCAATTCCGCCGCACGTGTCGGGTCCGAGGCACGTGCACCGATGAAGACGGCCTTTCCTCGCGCCACGAAGAACAGGTCAGCGATGATCGGCGTTGTCAGTTTCTTGGCTTCTTCGCTGCCGGGGTCAACATCCCAGTAGGGCTTCAGGTCTCGTTCCACCTGCTGCCCCATTTCGGTCAGTGTATCCATGTTGTAACCGGGAGGTGGAATCAGGATTGCGAAGACGAGATTCCGGTTTCCGTTTGGCAGATATTCCATGGAAGGCCACCACAACCATGTCAACGCGACGCACGCCGCCAGCATGACTGCGACAGTCAGTAACCGCGTAATGACATGAAGCTGGATGAATCGATTGAGTGCTGTAACACCGTTCAATCCCATGTTTCCGAGTGATTCGATCAACCAGACCACGCCCGATGACGTCAGTTGCGTTGGCGCGGTTGAACTGCCACCTGTGATTGGGTGATTTGCTTTTTCAGTATTGATCGCGCCTGAGGATCCATCGCTTCGTTTGCCAAGGATGCGGACTGCGGCAGGTGGAATGACGACGATCGCCACGATCACCGACAATCCGACGGCCCCCGAGATCGCCAACGCGATATCGCGAAACAACTGTCCCGCCTCTTCCTGAACGAAGATGACTGGCAGAAAGACGGCCACAGTCGTCAGTGTCGAAGCCAGGATCGCGCCCCAGACCTCTTCAGTTCCTCGTACAGTGGCTTCAAGGGCCGACTCCCCCTGCTCCCAGCGGCTGTAGATGTTTTCCAGCACGACGATTGCATTGTCGACCAGCATCCCGACGGCGAATGCGAGACCTGCCAGGCTGATGACGTTCAAAGATCGTCCCAAGAGTGCCATGATCAGAAACGTACCGATGATCGATGTGGGGATGGCCAGGCCGATGATCAGTGCCCCGCGGGCATACCACAGGCCAGACACCACGATTAGCGCCAGGCAGGCCGCGAAGTAGTATGAACATAGACCGCAGCCAGGCCGGATGCCAGAATCAACGGGGCGATCAATAATGTGCGACGATTGAGGTGCAGAAAAATCATCAGCACCACCATTGTCAGAGCCCCGCCAAGGAAAATATTTTCGCGGACAAGACTGATGGCGGAGTGGATGTATTCCGTTTCGTCGTAAACCTGCGTCAGTTCCAGGCCGCGTCGCTTCAGCAGGCTGTCATTCAGTTTTGCGTTTGTCGCCCGCAGACCCTCCATCACATCCAGCACGTTCGCATTGTTTTCTCGCAGGACGCGCACGGCGATGCTGTCGGAGCCAAATCGGCGGACCAGGCCATCCGGCTTGCGAAATCCTTCTTCGACCTCAGCAACATCGGAAACATAAACGGGTTTCCCGTTTCGCACTGCCAGCAATTGCCGTTCGACCTGTTCTTTCGACCGGAACTGATTCAGGGTCCGGACAACCCAGCGTCGCTTTCCTTCCCAGAAATCGCCCCCGGAAGTGTCCTTGTTCTGGCCTCGCAGGGAGTTGCGAACATCGTAGACCGTCAGTTGCCGTGCGGCCAATTCTTCTGGGTGCACAACGACCTGAAGTTCATCGATCAGCCCGCCGATGACATCGGCATTGGCAACACCGGGAACTCGTTCAAAGGCGGATTCGATGTAGTCTTCAGCAAACCGGCGTAACTTGGTCACTTCAAGATTCGGAGGGAGCAACGTTGCGGCTTCCGGGTGTTCCTTGACGAGTTCCCTCAGCCGATACATCCGGACTCCGCTGCTCGCGGCACTCAGCACTTTTTCGAACGGGGACTTCAGGTCGGGATGCTTTTCGATGAACTCGTTGATTTCACTATCTGACGGTGGACGCAGAGTCATCACGAACCAGGCGATCGGCTGGTTTGACGAGTTCGATGTGCTGATCACGGGCTGATCGGCGTTTTCGGGATAGGCGGTGACCTGTTGCAATCGGCTGTTGACCTTCAGCAACGCCTCGTCCATGTCGGTCCCGACAGCGAATTCCAGCGTGATCGTCCCGACGGAGTCCGTACTTTCCGATGAGAGCTTGGTGATCCCTTCGACGCTCTTGAGGGCCTCTTCCTGTTCACGAACGATTTCCTGTTCAACTTCCTGCGGACTGGCACCGGGCCAGTTTGTTGTAATTGTCAGAGACGGGGTTTGGACTTCGGGGGTCAACTGCATTGGCATCGAAAAGAGCGAGATGACCCCAAACAGCCCCATCAGCATCACTGCGACAGTGACTTTGACGGGGTTCTTAACGAAAGTTTCAACAAGCGACATCGAACAGTGTCCAAAATCCGGAGTCAAATCACGTGGAATTCTGTGGGGCAGTCTGGCAGGCTGAATTTCAGGCCGGAGCGAGGTTTTAGAACCGGGAGACGCTGGAAATTGGCCCTGCCGGTTCTATCATTTGGCCGGAGTCACCGATGAATCGTTTTCAGGAGGTTTGCGCGTTTCCAGAACGCTGATCAACTGGCCGGGCAACAGACGTTCGTTGCCGACAACGACGACCTGTTGGTCAACCGTCAACGCTCCTGAGACCGCGATCCAGTTTCCGTGTGCCACACCGAGTTCGACGGGGACGGGGCGGACCTTTCCAGCAGGTTTTGGCCCCTTGGGATCGATCCCTTTCAGGTCGGCTTCGTCGGTGGGGCCGACGACCCAGACCATGGGCGATTGACCGCCGAGGACGATGGCATCCTTCGGGACCAGTGTTGACTGACGTTGTTCACCGGTCGGCAGAGCCGCTCGTGCCAGCATCCCTGCTTTCAGCAGCGGACCGTCTTCACGGATCACATTCTTGATGCGTACTTTGACGGGGAATGTGCGTGATCTGACGTCAGCCTGAGGTGTGATGACCTTGATCTCACCAACGAACACCATTGATTTCAGGGCCGGTACGTCAACTCGGACCGAAGCACCGAGACGGACATGTTCGATCTGGGTGTCCAGGACGTGAGCCTCAACATCGACCTCATCGAGATAGACGATTTCGGCAACGATCTGCCCTCGTGTAACCCATTCGCCAATTTCCGTTCGTTCGGCAACGACGTACCCGTCGAACGGAGAAATCATGGTGTGCTTTTTCAACTGGTCCTGCAGTTGGCTGACAATCGCCTTTTGCTCGGCGACCTTTGCACGGGATTGCTCAATTTTTTCGGGACGGGGACCCTGCTTCATCAGCTCCAGCGCCAGCCGGTCGGACTCGTACTGCTGTTCCGCTGCTACCGATGCAGAACGATCTTCTTCCAACTGGTCCAGCGTTCCTGACTGGCCTCGTTCGACGAGTTGTGCCGTCCGCTTGGCTCGGGCGACCGCATAATCGCGCCGGGCTCGGGCGACTTCCATGCGGGCTGCTGCCTGCAGGATTTCTTCTTTGCGCCAGCCATTTTCGAGTTCGCGCAATTCTTCCTGTCGTAGTTGCAGTTCCGCTTCGGCGGCTGTGATCGACAGATTGATTGTTTCTGTCAGAAGTTTAGCCAGTGGCTGCCCCTTCGTGACCCGGTCTCCTTCGTTCACCGGGTACTCAGCAACACGGCCATCAACAGCCGAGCCGACGGAACTCTTTTTGACCGGCATTACGGTTCCGACGAAAGTCTGGGCTGTGGCAACAGATCGCTCCGTCACAGGTGCGACGACAACGGGGGAAACTCTTGCTTGCCCGCAAACGATCGAGGAATGGAAAAGGGACGCAATAGCGCAGAGTACAGGGAGTAAACAAGGTGATTTTGGTAACCGCACCGTGAAGTTCCAGTCGAGTAATTAATTGTGATACGCAGTTGGGATAGAAAAGCCGTTTTCGCTGACATGTTCAGAGAAACAGCCATCATCAGCACCACCTGATCCGCAGATCGTGCTGTGTAGGATATCGTGTCGGGATATTGGATTGTATCCTTTATTTGTGTTCTGCAAAAACTTCACGGAAGATCGATGTGGCTACTGATTGACCTGCCGGACTGCATTGATGACAATTCAGGGGTTACCCAGAACGCTCACGCCCACACCCAAAGCCGAATTCGCAATCAGGATTGCCGCGATGCCATACAAATTTGAGCCGACCGTTCACTCTCGACGATTCGTTTTTATGGGGTTGCTGGCATTCGGATGTTTCGGGTGCGGTGCGGATCAGTACCAGTTACGGCTGAAAGAGTCGGCTGCGTATTACAAGTATCTGGACAACATTGAGCAGAATGTCGCTCCCAAGTGGTTCAACGGAATCGTGGAGAGCCTGCGAGTTCCCAAACAGTTTGTGCAAATTCCTGCACCCGTCCCGGTCAAGAAAGAGGACGGAACCGAGGAACTTCCGGCGGTCGATCCCAGGCAGCCCGATTTCATGAACCTGGTATTTCCGACGGCCGGACTGATGGGAGCATGGGAAGCCCCGTTTACAGTGCCGCTGGCGGACGGGAGCACTGAAGTTTGCAAGGGCTACATCTACGTCCTGAGTAATTACTGGAGTTTCCCGGGTGACGATGCCTTGAAGTTTGGCGACCAGATGGTGCAACTGGTCGGTGATGCGCTGGAGGATCCGATTCCAATCGACAAGCTTGAGAATCCGATCATCGAATCACATCCCAAGAAAGGGACGTATATCCCCGAGGCAACCTATAGCGTCTTCGAGTTTCATCCGAAGGCCATCACGCTGAAGACGGCGGAACGCGAAGCGAAGGTGAACTACACCTTCACCATGTATCGGAAAATGAACAATGGGGATATTCAGGGAATCATTCTGCTGGCCATTCCCGAAAGTGTTTCGTCCCAGGAAAAGATCCCCGAGCGAACAGCGATGATGCTGGATCACTTCCAGATCACCAGGACGCCTCCCAAGGATAAGGGGGCCTCCGGTCCGGCGACGACGGCTCCTGCTGCTGGTTTCTAAAACCAGTGAGTCGTCAGTGGGTATTCCGGGAGGGCGAGGCTCCCGCCGAGCCGTCTTTCAATGATTCACCTTTGTTCCAGTCACGCGGCTCGGCAGGAGCCTCGCCGCCTCGACCTTCCGATAGGGTCTGAGTTCGTCGAAGCAGCAGGAGTATTGGAAGTGATCAAGAACACACCGGAACAAATGGATCACTACATTTCGCGCCTGAAGTATCAACTGGATGAAGTGTCCCGGTTGGAAAGTACGCGTATTGAAGCTCTTCAGGAAGGTGAACTCAAAGGCCGGGACGAGGGATTAAAGGCGGGACTGAAGGAAGGACTGAAGGAAGGAGAAAAACGCGGAGAACTGATCGGTCGAATCAAGACATTTCAGGAATTACTCGGAGTCACAGATCCTCAGCATGACCAGTTGTCCGAGTTTGACTTCGAACAACTTGCCGAACTATGCGAGCAGCTTCGCCTTCAACTTCGTAGTCGACACGTAAACTGATTCAGGTGACCAGGCAAAATCAACTTAGCCCGGAATGTTTCAGCAGTGCATCGACCTCGGGTTCACGTCCACGGAACGCTCGGAACACTTCCATCGGGTGACAGCCCCCGCCCAGTGCGAGAACGGTATCCCGGAACCGACGTCCCGTTTCTGCGACTTTGACCTCGTTGTCCAGACCGACCTCTTCAAACGCGGAAAATGCATCCGCGCTGAGGATTTCGGACCATTTGTAGCTGTAATATCCAGCGGCATACCCGCCACTGAAAATGTGCTGGAACGAGCAGAGCGAACGGTCTTCAGGCAGAAGAGGCAGGACGCTGGTCTGTTCGCTGAGCCGACGATTCAAGTCGTGAGCGGATTCATTCCCTGTCGGATCGAATTCTGTATGCAGGGCGATGTCGGTCATACCGAACAGCAACTGTCGCAGCATCATTGAGCCTGCTCGGTAGTTTTTCGCAGCACGGATTTTTTCGAAGAGAGCCTCGGGGAGCGGTGCCCCTGTTTTGAAGTGGCCCGTCAGACTCAGTAGTGTCGGGCGGTGATAGCACCAGTTCTCCATAAATTGACTAGGCAATTCGACGGCATCCCATTCAATTCCATTGATTCCCGCAGCATCCGCAAAGTCGACTCGGGTCAGCATGTGCTGCAGGCCATGACCCATTTCATGGAACAAGGTTTCGACTTCCCGGAATGACATCAAGCTCGGAGTGTCGCCATGTGGGGGTGTCTGGTTGCAGACGAGGTGAGCAACAGGAAGCTGGATTCGATCTCCGATTTTGCGACGACCAAGACAGTCGTCCATCCACGCACCGCTTCGTTTGTTTTCCGGGCGTGAATAGGGGTCGAGAAAGAAGGCCGCGATCTTGGCTCCACTTTCATCGTGGACTTCATAGTAACGGACATCAGGGTGCCAGACACTGATTCCTTTTGAAACCTGATGAACGGTGACTCCAAACAACCGCGTCAGCAGCTTGAACAACCCATCCAGAACTGTTTCGAAGGGAAAATACGGACGCAGTTCGTCGTCGGTATACGAATATCGTTCTTCGCGCAATCGTTCAGCCCAGTATGGGACATCCCACGCTTTCAGTTCTGTCATGTCGCCTCGAGACGTTTTCAGGGCCTTGATGTCATCAATGTCACGCACTGCGGCGTCCCAGGAGGCGTCGCGCAACTGGCGGAACATTTGACGCACGGCATCGACACTCGGAGCCATCTTCCTCGCCAGACTGACTTCGGCGTAGTTCTGGAATCCCAGCAGTCGACTCTTTTCGAGCCGTAAGCTCAGGATTTTGGGAATCAGCGGACTGTTGTCGACACTCCCGAACGATGCTCGAGTCACGAACGCCCGGTAAAGCTGCTCACGAAGTTCACGATTCTTGCAGTGTTCCATAAACGGCGTGAACAGTGACGCTTCCAGCGTGACTCGCCATGGCCCCTTTTCCGGCGTTGCTTTGGTTGTCGCTTCCGGATTCGCCGTGTTCCAGGCCCGTGACGCCTGGTTGCGCAGTGTGCTGGGCCATCCTTCAGCATCGGCAGCGTCGGTGATTTCGAGTCCGTATGCTCGTGTCGCATCCAGAACGTGGTTCGAGAAGTCTGTTGCCAGTTGCGACAACTCCTGTTCAATCGCATTGAATCGTTCGCGGTTTTCGCCAGTGAGTGCAATTCCTGACAGTTCGGCACTCTTGATTCGATCGGACACGATCCGCCGCTGTGGCTCTGAAAGTGACTGCCATGCGGCACCGTCTTTCAATCCCTTCAAGGCTCGGTAGATTGGTTCGCTTTGACTGGAGCGTAGTCCAAACTGAACAACTTCCGGCAGAACGGTCTCGTATGCCGTGCGTAGCTCATCCGAGTTCATAACTCCGAAGAGATGACCAACGGGTTTCCAGCCATATTCAAACGGAGGATCCAGTTTTTCGAGCTGACCGATGGTCCCTTCCCACGTAGGTGCCAGATTGCGTTCGATCTCCTCCAGTTGCTTTGATGCGTCCGATAGCAGTTTTTGGACGGCGGGAACGATGTGGCTGGGACGGATCGCTGCAAAGTCAGGTAATCCAGATGTCGCAAGTAGAGGATTGTTGATCAATTGGAGATCGTCAGTCATGGATCGAAGTTTTCCGGTAAAATTCGGTTTTGAAGCGTCAGAGTTCGCCGTGCGAAACCCGACGTTTGTCGATTGAAAAGTTTCTAGAGCGACTTCAGGTATTCGACGATCGCATCTCGCTCTTCGTCGGTCAGTGATTCACCGACCAGGTCTTCAGGGCGGTGGTGCTTGGACAGGACCGCTTCCAGGCTGCGAGCCTTTCCGGTGTGCAGGAACCGTCGTCGTGATGCGACACCTCGCAATGTCGGAGGGTTGTATTTGAGATCGCGATCCTTTCGGTCTTCGACTTTGCCATCGAAGGTCTCGTCCGAGGTAAATTCGTTTCCCTGATGGCACGTTGCACATCCCGCTTTTCCCGCGAATAACGCTTTGCCGCGAGCGAGCTTTCCCGTCAAGACAGGGTCGCTGCTGTTGACTCGCGGATTGACCGGATGCTTCAGCGTTTTCAGGTATGCCACCATGGCGGTTGCGTCTTCGTCGGTAATCGGCTGCTTCGTCGCCATGCTCTCTGACAGCGATCGCTTCATCGCGTCGTGAAGGTCTGTCTGCCAGCCATGCCATGTCCAGGGGCCTGTGTCGGCAACTCCACGCAGCGAAGGAGTCAGCTTGGGGGTGCCGTAACTGCGGTCGTTACGAGTGTCAAACACCTGTGCAGCGGTATGCCCATCGGGATGGCAGGTGTGGCAGCTGAACCAGGAATGCATCGAGCGTTCAGCGTCATAGAAAATGGCCTCTCCCAATCTCGCAACACTCGGTTCGTCCGGGCCTCCCAGGGCGATTGTCTTTGTGACACTGCCACTTCCCAGATCGACCACCTGCACGCTGTTGTCGAGGTAATTGGCGACGGCGACAGATTGTTCGCCTGTGATAGCAATTCCCTGCGGGCGACCACCCAGCTTGATCCGGCGATACTTCGATTTATCTTTCTGCATCGCCGCAGGCAGGAAATCTCCGGGATCTCCCTTCGGCCACGGGATCGAGGCAAAGTCGATGATCAACAGTTCGTGAGTCCCACCGCACGAAACAATCAGGCGCGATCCGTCCATTGTAAAAGCGGCGGCATAAGCGTCCCCAACTGCTTCACCTCGAATGTCGAGCCCCAGTTGCTTCTGACTGCTTGGTTCACCGTCTGGAAGCGGCAGTTTCGAAATTCGGTTGTCGATCACCCAGCCGATATCAATCATCTGCGGAGTCACCGAGAATTCGCGATTGACCGCGTGTGGCATCACCAGCAATCCGGAGTCTGCAGTTATTGCTGGAACCCCGGGATTGAAGGCGCCATCAAACAACCGCCGCTCGCTGACAAGCTGTCGATTGTCGAGGTCATAGACGTACACGGTTGCAGGCACGGCGCTACAGGCCACCATCCAGCGTCCATCTGGCGAAATGCGGACAGTCTTCGGAATTCCTCCGGCGGGCAAGGTCGTGACCGGGGCCTCTTTTGATGTCAAATCAACAACTGCGATCGCATCATCTCCCCCCAGAGCCACATACGCGGTGCGGTGATCCTTCGAAAGGGCTAGCCCACGTGGTTCATCCCCAACGAACACTTTTCGATTCAGAGTAAGCGAATCGCCGGATTGTGTCACAATGGCGAGTTGATCGTCATGCAGCAGGCTGACGACCGCTGTCTTTCCATCGATCCAGGCGACATCGGCGGGCCCGTTTCCAACAGCCAGTTCACTGAGGAGTTGTCCCGAACTGAGGTCCAACAGACTGACCGAACCACTGGTGTGGTTTGCTGTCAGGCAGTACTTGCCTCCCTCTGCCACGGCCAACGCCACCGGGCTACGGTCTGGTTTCTCAGCCGCCTGCGTCAACCCTGCGAGCGAAAGCAACATGATCGCCGAGAGAATCCTGACTGAGTCCATTGTAAGCTCCCTCGATTCGGTGAATTGGTCTACTTCCAGAGATGTTTCAGACCGGTGGTCCGTCGTTTTTCAGTGACCGGTTGAGACTCGACGTTTGTTGATCACTTCGGAATGGTCTGCCTCGCGGTGCTTGATCCAAGGTGGCATCAGTGAACCCAGCACCATGCCAATTGCAGATCCCGCCAAACCGACGAGTTGCGGTGGAATATGTCGCCACAATTCCGGGCTTTTTTCGTCGTTCAGAAAACAGAACCCGATCCATGCCGGAACCCCCAGCAGAATCGAGAAGACCGCTCCCTGTGTCGTTGCCCGGCGCCAATAGACCCCACAGGCCAGCGGGATGAATGCGACAACCAGCGTCACGCTGTAGCCGCTTTCGACCATTTCATACATGGTGCTTTCTGAGTTGATCGAAATCAGTGTCGAAATGATCGCGACCATAATCAGGACAGAACGCAGCAACCACAACATGGTTCGATCACTGAAGTGTTTGGTGAACTGCTGCAGAACGTTTTCTGTGAGAACACTCGCCGGGGCCAGCAATGTTCCGCTGGCGGTCGACAGAATTGCGGACAAGACGGCACCGAAGAACAACACCTGGCACCAGATCGGTGTCTTGTGCAGGACCAGTGTCGGAAGAATCTTCTGAACTTCGCGGGCATCTTCTGCCTGGAAGTGTGCGACATAGGCGGGGTCGATGACAGTCGCCGAGAAGGCGATGAACATCGGCACAAATGCGAACGCGAAATAGAACATTCCGCCACCAATTGTTCCGATGAAGGCCGTCCGTTCGTCTTTGGCGCTGGTGACTCGCTGAAACACATCCTGCTGGGGAATCGATCCCAGCGACATCGTGATGAATTCACCGATGAAGATCATCCAGGCGGTAGCAGTTGTATGCGGGAAGAGATTCAGTTTTCCCTGTTTGTGAGCTTCAGACAGGACGACATCGAAACCGCCAGCGAGATTTCCCATCAGCATGGCGACAATGATCAGTCCAACCACGATGGCCGCCGTCTGAATCACGTCGGTCAGTGCCACGGACCACATTCCGCCGAACAACGTATAGACGGTCACGATGGCTGCGCCGATGATGATCGATTCATTGAGTGAGATTTGCGGGAACAGGACATTGATGACCAGGCCCAGCGCTGACAATTGAGCACTCGTCCAGCCCAGATAGGAACTGGCAATCCCCAGCGAGGTGACGACTTCCACGAATTTGCCGTAGCGCAGGTGGTAATAATCACCGATGGTCAGCAGTTCCAGGCGATAAAAGGTTCTGGCGAAAAAAAGGCCCACCAGGATCAGGCAGACGGATGCACCAAACGGATCGCCGGAAACGTGTCCCATCCCTTTGTCCGCGAATTTCGCGGAGACAGACAAGACTGTTTCGGCACCGAACCAAGTTGCGAAAACGCAGGCAAAGTTCATGTACAGGGGCAATGATCGCCCTGCAACCATGAAGTCCTTCGCGCTATGCACTCGCATGGACGCATAGAGGCCCACGGCAATCGTTGCGACCATGTACAGAATCACACAAGTGATCAGCATCCTTCAACTCCAACTTATCTCAAGGCCCGATGGAAAAGCGGGCCGTATGCTAGCAGCGCAGATACTTCAACGACAATTCTGACGTCACTTCTATTCACCGCGCTGAAAAGTCCGATTTCACGAGTTCGTCACTCCGGTGCTTTGCTCGGATCCGCTTCGACCTGACCATTCCGTTGTTCAATCCGTAATCGCTGGATTCGTCGTGCGTCGGCTTCCAGTACGGTAAACCGAAGTTGATTCCAGTCAAGGACTTCGCCAGCGGTTGGCATCCGGCCAAACTGGGAAAATACAAAACCTCCGACCGTGTCGAAGTCATCGCTCTCCGGAAGATCGTAGTCGCATTGCCGATTGATTTCGTCCAGCCGAGTCCTCGCATCAATCTCGACGATTCCGGTCGTTTCGGATCGGATCTCGTCACTCGTCTGTTCTTCGTCGTATTCGTCTGCGATTTCGCCAACGATTTCTTCCAGGATGTCTTCCATCGTGACGAGGCCTGCGACTCCACCATATTCATCATGGACCATCGCGATATGGATCTTGCGACGTTTCAGTAATTCCAGCATGGCGGGGATTCGAGTTGTCAGGGGAACATAGACCGGTTCGCGAATGATGTCGCGCAGGACCGGGATCGGCCCGCCCGTCCGTTGCGGTTGCAGGGCCTTCAGAAGATCCTTCGCATACAGCAGTCCGATCACGTCGTCCGTCGAATCTCCAATGACCGGCATCCGCGAGTGGCCGGATTCGATCAGTAACTGGCGGGCTTCTTCCAGAGTGCAATCGGCGGGGACGCATTCCATGTCGGTACGCGGAGTCATGATCGCTCCGACATCCTCGTCCTGAAGTTCCATCACCCGGCGAATCATGACTGTGGAACCCTGTTCAAGCACCCCTTCCCGTTCGCCTTCTTCAACAACCGATCGAATGTCTTCTTCGAGGACTGACGCATCGTCAGCCTGCGGTTCTGCCCGACCGGCAACTCGATGGGCGTATCGATCCAATTGATCTGCAATCCACAGTCCCGGGCGGAGAATCGCCTGCAGCACTTCGATAACAGGCCACCAGCGAAACAGAAATCGTTCGGCAGCAACACGTGCGATCGTCCATGGCAGCACGTCGGCAAAAAAGAATGTCAGCATGGCAAAGCCGGCGTATTCCAGGACAAAAGTCCATCCAATTTTCAGATCCGACTGGCCTTCGCGAATCGTTGGCCAGCCGATCCAGACGCAGATCAGCCCTGAAAGGATCAGTGTCACGCAAGTCAGCATGAATTCCAGCACCAGCAGTGCCGACCCCTGCTCTTTCAATACCTTGCCGAAACGCTCTGGAACTCCATGGTCTTCACACAGTTCTTCCAGTCGGCTGTACGAGAAGTCTCGCAAGGAGTCGCAACCGAGTGCTGACCAGAACGCAAGCAGCAGCAGAATGAAAATGATGACGGGAAGGATCAGCATGTCACGCTTCCAGTCCCGTTGGAGTCAGGTGCCAGAGTGCAAGCATATGACGCTCACGCTGTCGCATGACCGGCCGGGCCTGGTCGGTCAGGTCGTCGTAACCGCACAGATGCAGCAATCCATGAACAACGTACAGAATCAATTCATCCTCGGCTGTCCATCCGTGAGCACCAGCTTCGCGAAGAGCTGTCTCTGTGCTGACGATCAATTCCCCCTCAAGCTGTTTCAATTCCGACTCGTGTGCCGATTCGATATCGGACTCGGGATTCAATTGAAAGCTGATGACATCCGTGGGGTAGTCATGTCCTAAAAACTCGCGGTTGATCCGATGAATGGATTCATCATCAACCAGAGCCAGGCTGATCTGGCCGGTCGTGATCGATTCCTCTGTCAAGACACGGCCAATGACTTCCCGCAGCCGATCGTGGGATACGGCAAGCAGTGACTGCTGATCGGAAATGTCGATCTCGAATTGAAACATGGGAAGCGTCAGATTGGCCTACGCGGTTTTTTGTTCAGGGTATTTGATTCGACCGTGGTGAATACCGATCAGCGATTTCGTCAGAGAATCCTCAACGATAGCGAGTTCGCTGAGTGTGAGCGAACATTCGTCGAATTGTCCGTCGAGCAGGCGTTTCATCGCAATTTCGTGAACAAGCGTCTCGATCCGCTTGGGGGTCGGTTCGGCCAGAGTCCGGCTGGCCCCTTCGACAGCATCCGCGACCATCAGAACCGCAGCTTCACGCGATTGTGGTTTGGGGCCAGGATATCGATAGGTCGATTCCTGAACTTCGAAACGATGGTCCGGTTTGCTTTCCGCCTGCTTTGTGGCTGCGTGGAAGAAGTATTCCACGAGGGTTGTTCCATGGTGCTGTTCGATGAAGTCGATCAGCGGTCTGGGAATGTTGTGTTGCTGGGCGAGTTCGACACCGTCTTTGACGTGTCCAATGATGACCAGGGCGCTCATCGCCGGATTCAATGCTTCGTGTCGACTGACCTGTCCCGCGATCATGTTTTCCACGAAGTATTGTGGCTTCAGCATTTTGCCGACATCGTGATAATACGCTCCGACGCGGCAGAGCAACCCATTGGCGCCGATCGCATCGGCCGCCGTTTCAGCAATCGTGGCGACACCGTTGGAATGACTATACGTACCTGGGGCTCGTTGAACGAGTTCCTGCAACAGCGGATGCGAAACATCGCTCAGTTCCAGCAGGCTGATATCGGTGACGACTCCGAACAGGTTTTCGATGAACGGCAATCCCCCGGAGACGAGGAATCCTGTCAGGAAGCACCAGCCCGCTCCTTGCAGACTCGTCGTCAAAAGATTCCGGTCGGTCCAAAGGCGATCCAATTGCTGGCTTTCGACAATATTTACGCCCCAGGTCACAATGAAATAGGCGACAGCGGCCCAGAATCCGACCTTGACCAGCTTCATCCGGTTTGAAACCTGATTCAGCGGCACGACAGAAGCTGCAACAGCACTCATCAGGACCACGAATTCGCCAACACTGCGTCCGTTTGCCAGCGTTACGACCAGTGTCATCGAAAACCCGGTGAGTGCAGCAAGAACCTGATTGTAGGCAATGGCCAGGATCATGACGACGCACAGGATCGGTACCGCTTCGGCTCGCCACGGGTCGAATGACAGCCACCGACCAAGAATCGTTGTCACGGTGACAGCCGCCAGATAAACCGTCAGCCGACCGACATTTGTCGCCAGTCGAGGTTCGTTCTGAATCACGTGGTATCCGTTCATTCCGCCAAGGACAATCAACAGCCCCAGGACCGTCAGAATGCGGATGACTCGTTCGTACGTATGAACCTGGCGCTCAATGGTGTCGTATTGTGCCCGCAGGATTTCGAGCGTTTCTTCGTCAATGACCGAACCTGGTGCGACGAGTAATTGTCCACGTTTGTACGTGTCACGGACTGGCGGGGTTTGGCGACGTTCTTCGTGAATTCTCTGAGCCGTTGCGGTGGGGTCGTATTTCAATGTTGGGGAAACACGATTTTGCAGCCAGCGTTCCAGTAATGTCTGATGAGGTTTTAGTTCTGTGAACGACTTCCATTGCGCACCGAGGTTTCCCGTGCTTTTCAACATTTCGTTCAGTAACAGATCGGCCACCTTGTAATTTGTCACACTTCGTTCGTCATCGCGGGAAGTTACCGAGATCTCGGCTTCCAGTCTTAATTCCAGACGTGCGATTTCAGCGGGGTCGAGAACTCCTGTCGTGATCAACGGCGTCGTCAGCTGCGAAAACTCACCGATCCATTCATCGATCTTTCGTTCGGCTGTTTCCATTCCCAGGGCGTCGCGAAGTTGTTTCCAGCCCGCTTCGAATTCGGGATTCGCAGGGGCGAACGGGACGCCGACACCACCTCCGACCCATCCAAATGCGGCTCGCGTATCGGCCGACAAGCCTTCGAATGACGTGACCGTGACGATGTCAAACAGGTGTTTACGCAGTTCGTAAGGCAGGTTCCGAAGTTCCGGCCCATCGGTCGAGTAGCGAAACACCATCGGGACACGCCGTTCTCGCTCCAGTTGCGCGAGGTCGGTCTTACGGAGATTCACCCGGTCGAAGTCGATCTGGGCGACGATTCCATTCGGAGCATCATCACCCAGTCGGTGTGGGAATGGCGACCTCCACGAAGCGATCGCAAGTACGAGAATGATCAGGAACAGCAGGCAGATCACCAGCCGAAGTGATACGTCACCGTGTGTGAGTTGATCCCCGATACGTTCAGCCCACGTGCCGGTCTTCAGGTTGACCAGCCGGGATGTACGCGATTTTTTCGCGGGAAAGATTCGCATCACCATGATTTAGTTTACGACCTGCTCACCGGATTCCGGCGTTCCCGAATCACTGCTGGAAGGTCTTTCCGGCACTTGATCTGGTTCGGTGAGATTCAGAGCAGAGGGATCCGTCGTTGGCCGTGCTGTCGAGCGATCAAAGCGTTGACGGGGGCTGTTGCTTCGCTCAGGTCGGTCGGTGTCGTAGGCTGCCACGATTCTCCGGACCAGTGGATGACGGACAATATCTTCACCCGATAGTTCAACCGAAGCGACACCTTTGACGTTCCGCAGCCGATTGATGGCATCAACCAGGCCGCTCTCAACCTTGTCTGGAAGGTCGGTTTGAGTCGCATCGCCAGCAACGACGATCTTGGAATGATGTCCCATTCGTGTCAGGAACATCATCATCTGGGTGACAGTCGTATTCTGGGCTTCATCAAGAATCATGAATGTATTGTTCAGCGTCCGACCGCGCATGAATGCCAGCGGAATGATTTCAATCACGTCCTTTTCCAGGTAGCGCTGCACCTGCTCAAAGTCCAGAATGTCCCCCAGGGCATCCAGCAGCGGACGCAGGAACGGATTGACTTTGGCCAGCATGTCCCCCGGGAGGAAGCCCAGGCGTTCACCCGCTTCGACAGCGGGACGTACGAGTACGATTTTTCGAACTTGCTCTAACCGTAAGGCGTTAACGGCCATGGCGACGGCGAGATAAGTCTTTCCTGACCCTGCCGGGCCGGAACAGATGACCAGATCGTGTTCACGAATAGCTTTGATGTACCCTCGCTGACCGGTCCCCATGGGACGAATCTTGCGAGCCTTGTGAAAAACGTCGATCACTTCTTCGGCGGCGACGGGGTCTGAGATCAGCGTCCGGCCGAGTGCCCGCTCAAGGTCTTCGTCTTCCAGATTGCCGGTCCGTTCAATCACGGCCTTCAATTCTGAAAAGACCTTGGTTCCCAAAGCAACCTGTGCCTGATCCCCGTGCAGATGCAATTCATCGCCACGCAAGACAACGTCGATGTGCAGTACATCGCGCAGTCGACGGAGATTCTTGTCGCGAGTCCCAAACAGGCTTCGAACGTCATCATGACTGCGAAACTGAACTCGACCTTCGGACATATTCCGGCTCACCGACCATCTGAGGATCGCAACACGTCGTCACGATTTGCTGCGAAGAATTCTACCCATTTTCTCTTCCGTAAGAAAACAGTACGGGGGGCAAAACGGATTTCCCGGCCTGTGACTGCACTTTTCCAGTTTCGCCCGACGTCTGTGGATGCGTCGGAAATCCGCTGGCAAAGTGCAGTCTGGATCTCGGAGCGAAGATCCGCGAGGGACGATGTTTCGCGCGAAACTGCACTAAAAGCGTTACTGTTTTCCTGAGACAGGCAGGTCAGACACGCAGAACCAGTCCAGGGTTCAGTCCCTGTTCGCAGGTTGTGGTTCCCAAAGATCAGTAGCAGCAAATCCCGGTGATTGGTAAGCTCCCGACTCGGCAGGCCGGGTAGTGTCGGAGGGTTGGAGGGTTTTTGTGGCCTGCGCGACATAGTGAACGTCTGTTTTTCCAACGACTCCCACTTCGTGCTGTCTGAACCTCATGACAAATTTCCTTGGTCCCGTCGATTATCTTGTCATCGTGGCATACCTCAGTGCGACGATGGTGATCGGGCTTTGGGTGGGTAGCTACGTACGTAGCGGCTCTGATTTCTTTCTGGCAGGCCGATCCCTTCCCTGGTGGGCGGTCGGCATGTCGCTGGTCGCGACTGATATTGGTGGAACCGACCTGATGGGGGTCGGTGGAGATACGTTTCGTTACGGCCTGGTGATGGGGAATTTCGAGTGGATTGGCTGTGTTCCGGCCATGCTTGTCGCAGCGTTCGTCTTCATACCACATCTCTGGCGGTGTCGAGTCACGACGATTCCTGAGTACCTGGAACGACGTTTCAGCCCACAATTGCGAACGGCTGTCGCAGCCTGCTGGTTGTTGTTGATGGCGTGTAATCTGGGAGTGATGCTGCTGGCTTCGGCCAAGTTCATGCACACACTTGCCAACTGGGACATGACTGTTTCGATCCTCGTGACAGCCTTTCTGGTCGGTGCGTACACCTGGTCGGGGGGCTTGCGAGCCGTTGTCTACACCGACGTACTGCAGGGGATTGTGATGATCGGCGGCTGTTTCATGGTCCTCGTCATGGGGATCGTGGAACTTGGCGGCTTCGAACCGTTCGTGGATAAAGTCCATGATTCTGTCCACGAACGTCGGCTGCGGGAGAACGATCAGGCGCGACAACGTGCCTACGAAGAAGACGAACCGGAAATGGAAAAGCCGCAGCGGCGGTCGAAGGATGCCAAATCCGGGCATCTGTCATTGGTCCAGCCGATCGATTCCAACTCCCCGGGCCCGTGGCCAGCGATTCTGTTCGGATTGGCGCTGGTCGTCAGTCCCGGTTACTGGATTGGGAATCAGTGTATTGTCCAGCGATCCCTGGGGGCGAAATCAGAATACGAAGCGAAAGCCTCGTACGTCTGCGGGGCTTTGCTGAAGAACCTGATCCCGTTCATTGTTGCCGTACCAGGACTGATAGCACTCGTCAAATTCCCCGAGTTGACGCACGACAATGCGGACCGGGCTTTACCGCTGCTGGTTGGCAGCATGCTGGGCGAAGGCTGGCGAGGAGTGTTTGTTGCTGCGTTTCTGGCGGCACTGATGTCGAGTGTCGATTCGTACCTGAATTCTGCGACCACGATTTACGTCAATGATTTTTACAAACGATACTATCGGCCGAATGCTGACGAAGGATTGATGCTGGAAGTCGGCCGCTGGACAACAATCGGGTTCGTTCTGTGGGCGGTCTACTTCGCGTTCCAATTGATGGCGTTCAATGAGGGGATCTACACGATTTTCCAGACATTGATGTCGTTCATCGTGGGGCCGACTCTCGCAGTGATCCTGCTGGGAATGCTGTCGTCACGCAATACGGCAGAAGGGGCGCTGATTGGCTACATTGGCGGGGTGTTGACCTCTGTCACGCTGTTCCTGCTCAATCAGTCATTCGTTGCCGATTGGCTGGGAGTTCGGCCACTGTTCCGGATTTCGCAGTCGTATCTCTATTATTCCATCTGGGCATTCCTGGCGACCGTGCTGCTGACGTGGCTCTTCAGCTATTTCGCCCGTCCTGATGATCCCGAGAAACGTCGCTACTCGATCTGGGAATGGAAACCTCCCGAGGAGGTGCTTCCATGACGTTTCTACATTGGATTGGTGACGCCATTCGCGAGCAGTTACTTCAGATTCCGCTGTGGGGAGCTCGATGTCTGTTCATCGGTCTGCTGCTGGCCCTGATGGGATGGGTTGTGCAGCTGCCAGCATCACAGGTGACGCCCCCCGGCCGACGCTGTGAATGGTACGAAGACCTGCGGATCTGGGCATGGCTGGCACTGATGTTTCAGATCATCGTCTACTGCGTTTTCTGATATTTCGCCCGCTGGATTCTCATTCGGGTGGTCTCCTCGGTATCATCCCGCCTCGTTTCTCACGATCTCTTGAGGTGGAAGATGACTTTGAAGGTACGAACGCGATTTGCTCCGAGTCCGACGGGGTATATGCATATTGGCGGGATGCGGACGGCACTGTTCGTCTGGTTGTGGGCTCGCCATAACAACGGCACATTCATCCTGCGAATTGACGACACCGACGAACAGCGCAATGTCGAAGCGGCATTGGCCCCGATTTTCCGCGCGTTCCGCTGGCTCGGCCTGACCTGGGACGAAGGCCCGGAAGTCGGAGGGCCGTTTGGCCCGTATTATCAGTCGCAACGAAAGGACCTCTACAAGGCTGCGGTCGATCGACTGATCGCGGAAGGTAAGGCCTTTCGCGATTACGATCCGCCCGAGCTGATGCAGGCCGACAGGGCCGCTGCCGAAGCGGCGAAGCAACCGTTCCTCAATATTCGCAGGTCTCTCGACCTGACCGACACCGATCGCGCCCGTCTTGACGCCGAAGGGAAGCCCTATGTCGTGCGATTCCTGATCCCGCGCGATCAGAAAGTGGCGATTGATGATGCCGTGCGAGGCCACGTGGAATGGGATGGCGCGCTGATGCCTGATCCAGTCATCATGCGCAGCAACGGAACATTCCTCTATAATTTTGCGACGGTCGTTGACGATGCTCACATGGAGATTACCCATGTGATCCGCGCGGAAGAGCATCTGACGAATACCGCTGTTCAGGCCATGCTCCATCAAGCTCTGGGCAATGTTCCGCCGATCTTTGCTCACATCCCATTTATCACGTCGCCCGGTTCGACGAAGAAGCTGAGCAAACGTGACGTCGACAAGCTTCGTAATTCGCCGCAGTTGAAGAAGATGTTTGATCGTGCTGACGAAATCTTTCCGCAATTAGGGTTGGGCGATTCCAAGACCCTGAATCCCGTAATGGTCGAATACTATGAGCGGATGGGATACCTTCCCTCCGGAATTCTGAACGCTTTGTCACGCCTCGGCTGGTCACTCGACGACAAGACGGAAATCATGTCGCTGGAGACGGTGATTCAGAACTTCTCGCTGGACCGGATCGTCAAAGCACCAGCCGGGCTGGATCCCGAAAAGCTGCAAAGCTACCAGCAGCACTGGATGAACCAGTTGCCGCTCGATGACAAAGTGACGGGCTGTCTGCCGTTCCTGCAGCAGGCAGGGTTGGTCGCAGAAGCCGACGATACACTGAGAGCACTCGTAGGCAAGGTCATTACCGCGGTCGGAGATCGACTGCGAGTCTTCAGCGATATTCTTGACTACAAAGAATTCTTTGTCCCGGATGACAAATTGATCTACGACGAAAAGGCGTTTACGCAGCGTTTACGAGATGCCGCTGAAGCACCAGGGCTGCTGCGACTTCTCAGTAACCAACTGGCAACCGTTGAACCATTCGATGCCCCCACGCTCGATGCGTTGGTTCATCACTTCGTGGAAGCAAACGGCATCAAGATCGCGCAGATTGTGCATGCGGTCAGAATCTCCACAACAGGCCGTGCGGTGGGGGTCGGACTGTTCGACGCATTAGCGATCCTGGGACGAGAACGCTGCCAGGCTCGTATTGCTCGAGCGTTGAGTCAGCTTCCATCGCAGCCGTGATATCCCTTGCCCCTGAAGCTGCTGCTTCAGGGGCTCGTGCTTTTCTGCTCGGGCGCAAACTGAAAAACATGCACGAAGGGTGTGATGGCGATTTCATCTTTCAATGAAAGATTTGTGCGTCGGGCAAGCCTCAGCCATTCTTGGCGTGGGTAGAAGTGAAGCAGGCCCGGGCCGAATGCCAGCAGTGCGGCAACATTGCGCAGGTGTTCCACCACAATGATTGAACCGTTGACCGACGTGACACGCTGAAGTTCGCGGAAAAGTTGTTGACGTTTTTCTGCCAGGCGTATTTCATGGGCAGCCAGTGTGACGACAGTGACATCACTCCAGCCGTCTTCAACGGGAAGTGAATCGATGGCGGAACTGATCGCATCTGTCGGCTTTGCGGACTGACGAGCCCGTGTGACCGCGGGTTCTGTCATCAACTCCGGGCAGAACAGATTCAGCAGAATCACCTCGGCTTGTGGAAAGACCTTTGCGAGTGGCAGCGTGGTGGCTTCGAGGAAAACGCTGATTTGAATGCAACGTGCCGGTAACTCAGGCAGCATCTCATGAAGCCACGTCCCGCCGAGCAGCCTCGAGCGATCGAACATCACATGAAATGCCAGAAAGGACGCAACGGCATACCAGACGGCGATCAATGCTCCGAGGGCTCCTGTAAATCGCAAAGTCCATGACAAGTGATTATTCAATGCGACGACTGTACCGACGATCGCTCCACTCAAAGCAATCAGATAGAGTGGCCAGTTGTAGTGAGCCAGTGATAGTGCATGTTTGAAAGACATTTTTTGAATCGACGGACGAGCCCGGGAATCAGTGTCAGCGATTGCGCAAGATGGTCTTCGCGAAAGGAGTATAGGCGGATCGGCAAAGCACTCCTGGTGATGCACGACAGGCTACAATCGCGGGTCGACGGGTTCGCTTTCGAGTGCCAGGACTCCGAAGACACATTCATGCACTCGCCGAGGCGGTTCGTTACGAACGAATCGCTCCAGTCCTTCGATTCCGAATGCGAATTCGCGCAGGGCGAGTGATCGCTTGGCACCCAGCCCCCCGTCGTCGCAGGCGCTGAAGATGCTCTTCGGCCGCGTAGTCCGGGCCATAGATGATCCGCAGGTACTCCTGGCCGCGGCACTTTACTGCCGGTTGAACCAACCCCTGCATGCCTCGAACGAGAAAATCGATCGGCTTGACGACCATCCCTTCCCCACCGCGAGCCGTCCGGGCCTGCCACCTGCCTTTGAGCAAATCATGGCTCAGTAGCCAACGAAGGTTTATCAGGGTAGCGTAACAGAGAGGCCTCAACACAACCTTGAACCTAATCCTGCTCTATTCGAATGTCATCACGCGAGAGATCCCATGAAGTCAGTCCTGACCCCCGTTATTGTTTGTTTCTTCACGACGATGGCGATGGCCGAGTTGCCGAAGAACATTCCGACTGCGGTTCCACTCTGGGCCAAAGGTGCACCCGGGTTTGAGTCTCGTGTGAACGAGGCCGAGGAACTCACAGGAGAAAACGTCTGCAATGTTCACAATCCAACATTGACTCCGTACGTTCCCGAGGCCGCGAAGTCGACCGGGACGGCCGTGATCATTTGTCCGGGTGGCGGACACTCGAAACTCTGCCTGGGGCATGAAGGATATGCACTGGCGGAATGGTTTCGTGATCGCGGGATTGCTGCCTTTGTGTTGAAGTATCGGCTGGCTCGCGAAAAAGGGAGCGTTTACACGATTCAGGACCATGCCATGGCAGACACACGGCGAGCGATGCGGTTGATTCGCAGCCGGGCGGCAGAATGGCATCTGAAGTCTGATCGAATTGGCATTCTCGGGTTCTCTGCGGGCGGGGAACTCGCCGCATATCTGGCCATGAAGCATGACCCGGGTCAGAAGGACGCTGCGGACGTCATCGAGCGGCAGAGTTGCCGACCTGATTTTCAGGCTCTGATTTACCCCGGTAGTTCGGGCACTTTCACAGCAGAACCGGGAATGCCACCGGTATTCATTGCGGCAGGATACGGCGACCGACCGGATATTTCAGAGGGAATGGCGACGATGTACCTGAAATACAAAGCGGCGAAAGTCCCGGCAGAGCTTCATCTGTTCGCCAACGCTGGACACGGATTCGGCTATCGACACCATGCGAAACCGAGTGCCGCCTCTCGTTGGCCTGACCGATTCAAAGAGTGGCTGGTCGACAGTGGCTTGCTCAATGACTGATTTCGCAGGTTGCGAGGCGAGTGTCAAACGACCAGGCATGGATGCCGCGGTCTTGGAGCATAGGTGTCTACACTTTGCAGAACACGATATTCGGTAGGTTCAGCCAAGGTTTGCGGCCCGAAAGGGCCCGAAGGGCCAGTCGTTCACCCAGGCAGGGCCCTTCGGCCCCGGAATCGATCCCGCAAAAATCTTCATAAGGCATGAAGGTCTGGTCGTTCGTTTCGATGAGTCTAAAGATCAGGGGAATATTCGGCCCTTCCGGCCTCAGATCCTGTTTTTACATCGTCTCCCAGGCCGAAGGGCCCTGGCTGGGTGAACTGCTGGCCCATGTGGGCGTCAGATCCGGATGGTCTTATCGTCTCGATAAGACCGTGCGATTGGGCAAATGTGAGGCTTCACCCGTTACCCTGAACGAGAATTCTCTCTGGACATTTGGGAAACGAGACTGGAATTCCACGTCTCTATCGTTAACACTGGCTTCCGAGTGGAAAGCTCGGCGCGCCATCCCACGTTCCCGAAATCCAGGAATTCCTCCCATGTTGAACAGTCTGCGACATTTCGGATTACTCGGCTGTCTACTCGGTCTAACGCTGGTTGTCGCTTTCCACGCTGGCTCCGGCATCGCTCTGGCTGGCGACGACGAAGAGACATTTACGAAGCTGGATACCAACGAAGACGGTGTGCTTTCGGGAAGCGAAGCAACCAATTCGCTGGCGTTTGATGCCGATAAGGATGGCGAAGTCACCAAGGCGGAATACCTCGCAGGTATGACCGCCCTCCGCAAACGGGTACTGGCCATTGATGATGGTCAGTTGTTTGGGGAACTGGATGTGAACGAAGACGAAGTCCTGTCCGGAAAAGAACTGAGAGGCTTCGAAAAGTATGACTCTGACGGTGATGCCGAAGTTTCACGAAAGGAATTTGACCAGGGACGCGCGGCTGAACGTCGTGCGCTGGGTGTTCCCGATAAGGCCGAGGTTGCTCGTCAGGCGCGGCAGAAGTTTCAGCAACTGGATATCAACGAGGACGGGCGACTTTCCGGCAAGGAAATGGCGGGCTTCGAAAAGCTTGATGCCAATGGTGACAAGCGGATCACTGAAGCGGAATTTCTTGCGGGGTTCGAAGGAGTGAACGCCACAGCTGCCGATCCCGTTGGCATTTTTCTGGCAATGATCCGGACGACCGACCCCGGCCCGTTCCTTGATGCCTGCCTGCCAGAATTTGCCCGTGAAATGGATCGTCCGGTGCTGGCATTCGTCATGCAGCGATTGGCCAGCAAGCTCGGAGCACTCGATCCTGGAGCAAGAGACGCACTGAAGTCGCGTCAACTGGAAATCGAAGGAAAGCTCCACACGGCCTATGAGGGAGAACTGCATTTCAAGGAAGGGAAAGCAACGGCATCGCTGGTTGTTTCGCAGGGACGAATTGTTGGTTTCCGAGTCGATGCACCGGCTCTCGATGACGTCGGAGATCAGTTGTATAACGCACTGACAACAGATCAGAAGTTTTCGCGTTCCATGGCTGACTTTTACACGCCACGCTGCGAGGAATTCGTTCGACTAATCCTCGCGAAGCAGGATGACAAGGCCTTTGCAAAGTACCATCCCGAAGTTCAAAAGCAGATTGGTCGCGAACGGGCGCAGGTCGTATTTGACACTCTACGGGCAAACTGCGGGAGCTTTAAAGCGTTCGAACTGGAAACCTTGCGAGTCGAATTTGACAGCAATCGAAAGGGTGAAAACTGTCAACTGACTCACCTCGTTCGCGGCTCCAAAGCAGCCTATCTCGTTACGACAACGTTCCAGTTTGTCGGGCTGTCGGCACAGATTGTTGGGCTTTCTGTTAAGCCACCTGATCCCGATCAGGTTCCTCCGACTGATCCAGCCCAGGGGGCTGACAAGTGGGTTAAAGTTGCCGCGAATGCCGAGGGGACCACATTCGAAATGCCCTTCAAACCGAAACGGACGGTTAACAAAGAAAAGAAGACGGTCACGTATCGAGCCGAAGCTGCGGACGATTCGTTGATTACCATCGTCATGATTGAGGACGTTGGCGAAAACTTCGAACCGAAGGCGGAAGTCTATTTTGCCTCGCTTCAGAAAGAACTGGTCGAGGCACTGGAAGGCGAACTGATAGATGCCGATGACGCCAAGGCCGGTAAGCATCCGGGACGTTTGATGTTCATCAAGGCTAAGGACGGAGTGTTTTTCACCGAACGTGCTGTTGTTGTTGGTGGGCGGGTTTACCGGTTTCAATACATCACACAGGAAGCAAACAAACGCCAACGTGAATTGATTGGAAATCGCTTCTTTGAATCAGCCAGGTTCATGGAAACGGACGACGATCTTCTTGAGTTGCCAAAGCTGCCCGACCCTCCAAAAACACCAGCACCTCCGAAACCGCCTGTGCCGCCGAAGCCCGTTACCAAACCTCCCGTCCCTTGATCGGCCCCGCGTTTGCCGTTCGGAATTCAGACCAGAATGGAGACTTCAATGGTCAACATCATTCGTTACATCGTTGCGGGAATTATCCTCATTGTGACCCTCTGCTCACTGTGGAGTAACTGGGGGACCACGCAGGCAAATAAACAGGTCGACGAAGCAAACGCCGCTTCTCAGGCAGCTAATGTGCTGGTCAGTGAATTTGTCCCGAAGTACAAGGAGCTGTTTACGGAAGCCAATTTGCAGGGGTTTCCGGGAAACCGTGAGCAACTGAAGCCGATCGTAATTGAAGGCAGAGAGACGTTGACGAAGGCTGCGGAGCAATTCCGTCTCGCTGCAACGAAGCTCGAGGAAGCTGCCGCGCGACCTGTGGCGAAGCCGTTGTCGGAATATTGGGGACTGAAGGTCAAGGCCTATCGAAAGCTCGCCGAATCCAAAGAGAAGTTCATCAAGGTTGTCGAACTGTTTTTGGACGAATCGAATACCACGCTTGATGTTCTCGATGGAAAACTGGGGCCGCTGATTGAGGAAGCGACGAAGCTGAATACCGAGTCCGACGCGTTTGATGCTGAAGCGAAGAAGATTCAGGAAGCGAACCCGAAAGAATTCAAATAAGCCAAAAGCGTCGTAATCCTCTTCTCCGTCCTTCTCAGCGGTTTCCGCGCCCTCTGCGTTTCAAGCAATTCCTTGTCGCACATTCAGTGTGCATCAGCAATACGAAGGGCACGCAGAAACGCAGGGGGGTAGAGACGGCAAGGTTTTTTCCTGCGTCCCGGCCTCTTTGCGTTTCAGGTCTTTCGGATTCCCATAATCGCGAACGCTTGGAGATGTCGACACGTTATCTGGCATTCACCCGTTGTTCGTGGAATTTCTTCCACTCGCCGCCCAGTTCCTGAACCGTTTTGCCGGTCCAGTCTTTCCAGAGTGATTCGTCGTATCGGCCCTCGCGTGCGGCGGCGTTAAGTTTGCGGACGAATTCCTTATCGCAGTTCTGTGTGACCCAGTTCAGGAAATTGGCTGTGACACGGTAGCTGGAATCGTAATTCGCTTTGGCAAGATTTCCTTCCGTGATATCGGCACCGCGCGAATGAGGTTCGTACAGGAACCAGCGGACATAGTCGGCGATCCCTTCGACAATCCAGCCAGGCGTTGTCTGAGCTCGCGGCTGGCTTCGCTTGCCCCAATAATTCTGCACCACGTGAACCAGTTCATGGACCACTGCCCCGCACGCTTCGCCTTCCAGTTCCCTTCGGAACCAGGGCGTATTCAGGTTCACGCCCGCACCAGCGGCCGAAGCAGGAATTCCCCGCATATCACTTCGAAATCGAAATGTCACCGTCGTCGGAGCCTGATAGCCTTCGCTCGGCAGTAACGCAACAACTTTGGGATACCATTCGATCACGACTGGCTTGAGTTTCTTTTCAGTCCAATCCGCCAGATCGGGAGCATCTGTGGCATCAACGATGAATGTGAATTTTCCATCTTCGGTCGCGAATGTCTTCAGAATCGGCTTTTGAACAATGGAAGTCGGAGCCGGTGCATTCGCATCGATCACATCGATTTCGCTGTAAAACGTGTTACCAAAGTTGTCTCGATCTTCGGTCCGCACAATGTCAAACAGCAGGTAACGAAATTGGCCGATGACGCCATCGCGGTCGCTGATGGTTACGCCATGCTGTCCCGCTGCATCACCTGCTTTCGGGCGGGTATCGACGGTTGCAATCTGTTTCCAGCCCGCTTTTGCGGGATCTGTTCCCGTCTTTGGCTCGCCGTGAAAGCCTTCAGCGGTTCCATCGGCAGCATACAGTGTGTAAACCTGAGATGCCCGAGGGCCGTCGTGCCACGAGTAACTGCTGACTTGCTTGATCGAAATGACGCGCCCCAGATCGATGCGAATCCGACCACCCGCTGTCCCTGCCCGAAAAAAGAAATTCTGCGCCGGCTGATCTCCGCTGGTGGGAACACGGCCATCGTGCAGAATGGCGAGATCACCTCCGTTGGGGTCTCGCTGGCCATCGACCAGTTGAAACTTCGCACTGGTCGCAGCGTCGTTGTTCGCAGGTGCAGGAATACCTGGAAACGCAAATCCTGCGTTCGTCTCGCTGTGGCCGGTCGCGATCGTGATTTCAGCCTGGCATACAGTGCTGGCGAACAGCAGAAGTGTGGCTGCGACGGACGAGGAAGGAATCTTCATGGCGCTTTAATGTGTCCCCGTCGAATTTGGGCCAATTGGTTCGTGGCTGAAAGTCCCCCGAATCATCCGTAGAATTCGTCTGGATTATGATCAGGCGAGCGGATCGCTTACAACGACGTTCGATGAGATACCAGACCTGAAATTCGCCTGATCCTGGTGTGAATCACGCGGCTCTCACCGAGCAATCCGGAATCTGCGTCGGGATCAACCTGGCGATAAGGTCGACGGTTCGTACCGTCGCACCTTGCTGTTCCGAGACGAATTGCCGTGCGATCGATCCCATCTGAAGGGCTTGATCGGGATGTTCGAGCAGGTCACGCAAGGTCCGCAACATCTCATCAGGATCGCGAACGACGCGTGCGGCCTGGCGTGACAGCAGGGCCTCGGTGATTTCCTTGAAGTTCCAGGTGTTCGGGCCAAACAGGATGGCCGCACCGTATCCAGCCGGTTCCAGCATGTTTTGCCCACCTCGATTTGTCAGGCTGCCACCCACGAATGCGATGTCGGCCAGACCCCAGCACGCGGCAAGTTCTCCCAGCGTATCTAAGAGCAATACCGGTGATGTGGGATTTTCACAAACGGTCGCATCCAAGGCCGTCGTCGACTCAGTCCGCCGCACAAGTGGGACCCCACGTTGATGGACAAGTTCAGCAACTTCGTCGAACCGTTCCTTATGACGGGGGACCAGGATTAACCGCAGTTTTGGAAAATCCTTGCGAAGTATCCGCCAGGCATCGAGGGCATACATTTCTTCTGGTGATTGTGTACTGCCGGCAATCAGGACCTGTTCATCAGGCTTGATACCAAATGCACGCCGCAGTTCCGTCGTCCTGGGGTTGTTTCGGTCGGATTCCACGCGATCAAACTTGATGTTACCTGTCACTGCCAGACAATCCGCTGGCCCACCCAGATCCTGCAACCGCCTGGCAAATGTTGCATTCTGTGTCGCGAGGACCTGGAAGCAGTTGAGCACTCGCCGCATCAGGGGCTTTGCTCGTGAATATCCACGAAAGCTCTTTTCGCCAATCCGCCCGTTGATCAGTGCCAGTGGAATCTGCCTGCGGCGACACTGAAAGATAAAGTTCGGCCAAAGCTCCAGTTCAACCAGCACCACGAGATCTGGTTTTATGCTCGCGAGGGCTCGTGATACACCCCAGGTAAAGTCGAGTGGAAAATACGAAACCGTATGCTGAGGGTACTTGGTCCGAGCAACATCGTATCCGGTGTCGGTGGTTGTCGTGACGAATAACTCGGCATCCGGGAATCGGGCCTGCGTTTCGTCAAGAACTTTCTGAAGCTGCAGGACTTCACCGACGCTGACGGCATGGAACCAGATACACCGGCGGTCAGGAAACCGTCTTGTCAGAGAACCGGTCAGCTTTTCTCGCCATCCCCCCCGGTACTTCCCGTGCCGGATGCGCCGATAAATCAGCAACGGCGACACCGTCAGCAGCAGTCCCGAGTAGACGAGATTCAAAAACCAGCCGACGATCCAGGGCATCCATTCCCCTTTCAGCCAAAGTCACGCGAACATGATTCGGTTCGACTTATTCACGGAGTCACGGCCTGTTCTCAATAACTTCGGGCGGCCCGGGCTGGAGCGTCTTCGCGAAGCCCCGGAAATCACGTTCACACCGACGACCGGGGCTTCCCTTCGGTCCAGCCCCGGCCACCCAAATCGAAAACGACGATTTCACTGCCCGAAGGGCGGCTCAATCGATCTTTAGCCGTTATGCCCCGTGGCACTTCTTGTATTTCTTCCCGCTGCCGCAGGGACAGGGATCATTGCGACCGACTCGATCACCGTAGTTACGGATCGGGTCGATTGGCTGACTGTCTTCAATCGCCTGATTTCCCCCCGACAAGGCCGGGTGGTCATCGGGAATGTCTTCAACTGGCGACGCATGTTCGGTCGACGTGATTTGCCACACGGATTCGGATGTCTCTGGAACCTGAACCTCGATTCGGAAGACCGTACCGGTCACCTGGGCGGCGATGCGATCCCACATCTGTTCGAAGGCTGCCATCCCCTCGCGGCGATATTCGGTCTTTGGATCCTTCTGGGCATATCCAACCAGCCCGATCCCTGATCGCAGGTGATCCATATAGTACAGATGATCCTTCCACGAGGTGTCGAGCGTGTCGAGGATGACCTGGCGTTCTGCCGAATAAAGCTCGCGGCGATACTTTCGTTCGTAGGCCTGTCGAACAGCGTTCGCCAATTCACGTCGATGCGAATTGACGAAGTCGTCTGGATTCAGTGACGCGTCGAATTCCTGATTGGACCAGTTGATCAGTTCAATCAAGGCTGCGGAATTCGTGACAGGGTCAGGAGTCAACAGTGACGCCGGCGTTGCTGCGTGTCCATTGACTGACGGAGCACACGCCTTATCCAGTCGCGAATTCAGTTGTTCAAAGCATCGTCCCCGCTGGAAGAACTGCTGGCTGAGATCCATCAGAATGCGAGCCAGATCTGTGCGTGAGCGACCTTCAAACGATTCGGGCGGGATCTGTGTGTCAAAGCGGTACGATGCCCACTGGGCCAGCCCTTCGCGGTTGTATCGCTCGCCACCACGATTGTCCTCGGACATGAATTGCGACATGCCGACGGATACTGGAAGTTCAATTTCCTTGAACTGATACAGTTTGACAATCTGTTCCTTGATCAGGCTGGCAGCATCTTCAGGATTCTTCCCGGCGAATTCCGTAGCAGGAATGTCAATGCCGTACTGCTGTCGGACCCATCCCGACAATGACTGACGCCCCCAATCCTCTTTCAGGAAGGTTTCGGCCGGTGAGTAGTCGAATCGTTGAATCGCTTCGCAGGCACGCGTATACAACGACTGCTGAAGATCATCAAACTCGATCTTCCTCAGTTCACGCTCGTTGGTGTTCAAGCCGAAGCGACGATTGATCCACATCGACATCGCCTGCCAGTTGCGATCGCGGTCGTTTTCCACTTCGCGCGGCAGGTTTTCTTCGATCTTCTCCTGAATCTGGATGTCTGCCTGGCGTTCGGCTGTTGACTTCAGGAAATCGACAAGGTTTTCAGGTTCGATTCCGCGAATGTCACGCAGCTCCAGCTCAATCTCGCACTGATGACGCGCCCATTCCACGATTGTTTCCCAGCGGTACGAGGGCTTCAGGAATTGCGTGGTCCAGCGTTCCAGTTGCTTATCGATCATTGCCATGATCAGCGTCCGGCAATCCGCTCCTTCAAGAACCCCCTGGCGGTAGTTGTAAACTCGCTTTCGCTGCTCGTCCATCACTTCGTCGTATTCGAGCAGATTCTTACGCTGTTCGAAGTGTCGTTCTTCGACCTTCTTCTGCGAACTTTCGATCTGGCGAGTCACCATCTTGCTCTCGATGCGTTCGCCTTCCTGCATGCCGAGTGCGGCGAGCCACTCCTTGACCCACTCCCCGCCGAACTTCCGCATCAGGTCGTCTTCCAGAGACAGGAAGAATCGGCTGGAACCGTTGTCCCCCTGCCGCCCGGCACGACCTCGCAATTGCAGGTCGATACGACGTGATTCATGTCGCTCGGTACCGACGACGTGCAGACCACCCAGTTCGGCAACCTTGCGTCCTTCGTCGGCCATCCCTTCTCGGACTGCGATCGCCTTCGTGAGTGCATCCCATTCTGACTTGGGAACATCCAGACGGGATTCGTACTTCAGTTTCAATTCGTCCCAGGCCATGTATTCCGGGTTCCCACCGAGAATGATGTCGGTACCACGACCTGCCATGTTGGTGGCAATCGTGACCGCATTCAAACGGCCTGCCTGAGCGATGATTTCGGCTTCACGCTCGTGGTATTTCGCGTTCAGCACGGCATGCTTGATTCCACTGCGAGTCAGCATGTGGCTGAGTTTTTCCGAGTTTTCGATCGACACCGTTCCCAGCAGGACAGGGCGCCCGGTGGTGTGGACTTCCTTGATCTCTTCAACGACGGCATCCCACTTTTCCCGCTCGGTGCGGTAGATGGCGTCTGGAAAGTTGATTCGCTTGAGTGGCCGATTGGTGGGGACCGAGACCACGTCCAGATTGTAGATTTTGACGAATTCAGAAGCTTCGGTCATGGCCGTACCGGTCATCCCCGACAGCTTCTTGTACAGCTTGAAGAAGTTCTGCAGAGTGACCGTTGCCAGCGTCTGCGTCTCTTCCTTGATCTTCACCCCTTCCTTGGCTTCGACCGCCTGATGCAGACCATCGCTCCACTGGCGACCTTCCATCATACGACCAGTGTGTTCGTCGATGATGATGACTTCACCGTTACGAACGATGTAATTCACATCTCGTTTGTACAGGTGATGAGCCCGCAGGGAATTGTCGATCAGGTGCGGCCATTCCATGTTGCCCGGGGTGTAGAAGCTTTCGACTCCGGCCAGTTCTTCAGCGTGTCGAATCCCTGCTTCGGTCAGATGGCAGGTGTGTTCCTTTTCTTTCAGTTCGAAGTGAACGTCGCGCTGCAACTGTCGAGCGAGCTTGTCGGCGACGGGGTACTTGGAGACGTCGTCATGAGCGCGGCCCGAGATAATCAGCGGGGTTCGGGCTTCGTCGATCAGGATGTTGTCGATTTCGTCGATAATCGCGTAAACGAGCGGTCCCTGTACCTGCTCTTCTTTGTAGCTCTTCATGTTGTCGCGCAGGTAATCGAACCCGAATTCGTTGTTCGTACCGTACGTGATATCGCAGGCATATCCCTTGCGCTTTTCTTCGTGAGTCATATTGGACTGGATGGCGCCGATCGTCAGGCCCAGTCCCATGTGCAGCGGCCCCATCCATTCCATGTCGCGCAGGGCCAGGTAATCGTTGACCGTGATGACATGGACAGAACCCGCAATGCCGTTCAGGAAGGCGGGCAGCGAAGCGACCAGCGTCTTTCCTTCACCGGTCACCATTTCGGCGATCATCCCCTTGTGCAGGATGTAGCCACCGACCATCTGAACATCGTAATGACGCATTTTCAGATAGCGTTTGCCCGATTCGCGGACGGCCGCGAACGCATCGGGCAGCAGATCATCCAGCGTCTGGCCATCGGCCAGTCGTTTTCGCAGGCGCGATGCAGTCTCTTTCAGTTCTGCGTCAGAGAGTTTTTCGTAGTCGGGCTCAAGGTCATTAATCCGAGCCAGCGTCGAACCGGGGACAATCGTCGAATTCCCCTGTTTGTCGCGGACGAAGCCGATCCCGCGGACTCGTCGCTCATTGGACGAACCAAACATCCGGGTGATGAACCGCTCTGTGCCACCCAGAACTACGTTGAAGGCGTCGCCAAACTTATCGAGGATTTCCATAATTCATCCGTTGAAAAGACGCGCAGGACGCGTCGTACTAACTCCTGCACCGCACACTCTTCCGCGCGGGAATCCTGTTCCACCTGCCGATCCGACAGTCTGCGGGTCACTCACGAAACCCTGAAACTGGCGTGCCACCTAGAGACCCCGGTCGGCTTCTCGCTGGCTTGAACGACGTAACTTGCTCCGCTGCAAGTCTATTGGCGTTGCGAAACCCGGTCAATGGCGGGGTGAAACTCTGCCCGTCCGAATTCGCGACACTTTCACAGAGGCAACCGGTGTGCCAGAGGTGCTCATGACGAAATCCGTTACAATTTTGAATGCTATGCCGTCGGAGTGTTGTTGCAGGGGAGCGACAACACGAGATGAGATCATCTTGGGTGCCACGGTCTTGGAGTCTTCGACAAGGCCGTGAGGAGGTGAATGGTCCTCGGTTGATCTGAACTGCACGGCCTTGTCGAAGACTCCAAGACCGTGGCACCCATGGTGTGCGTTGTAAGATGCTAATTGGCCGTATTTTGCGCTGTTTCCGAGATGCTCTGCTGTTCGAGCTGTTTTGCCAGTAAGTAGCCGGTCGAGGAACGGTAGAGCAATCCCTCTCGAAATCCAAATTTCTGCATTTCGGCTGGGGAATAGGCCTCGGCATAGAGCTTGATGATCTGACGGTGCAGGCCGAGATTGAAGACGAATTTTGCCCGGCGATTTTCTGCCGTGTTGTTTTCCCGCTCCCGTTCCAGGTCGACCTGAATTCCTGCCGGGGTCAGCATCCAGAGTGCATCAGCCTCCCAATGACACTGTTTCAGCCAATCCTGCCGGTCAAAGCGGAGCAGCCACTTCCGATCAACGTGGTCTTCCATCAGTGGGATTTTCGAAAAATCGTGACTGCCGATGATCTCCAGAATGACTTCAAGGTCTTCCTCCGACAGAAATCCAGGGTGCTGATGGCGATAGTCACCCAGCAGGTGACGAGCAATTTCGACCCCCAGCTTCATGTGTTCCAGGCGGGAAGCGATGCCGTCTCGCCGCAATCGCTCCTTGTCGGCCGGTTCTGCCCGTTGAATGCTTGCTTCCGAAATCTTCGGCAGAGCACAGTCACCGATTCCAATATCGTGCATCAGTGCGGCCAGAACCCCTCGCTTCAATTCCAGCGGTGTCAGCTCCACCAGTCCGATCCGAGCCATGAATTGCACCACATAGGGAATGTGGTGAATCGGGCTGACTTCGTTCCCCTTGATCAGATACGGAATAACCTGTGGCCACAGGTCATCCAGGGCCTGGATGAGTTCTGGATACTCAATCAACGACTGGCGAGCGGCAGACCACGGTTCGGCGGCGAGTTCCATTTGCATCGAGATTCGCTGGCGATCCCGATCGGTGATCGTGGGGACTTGCCCCAGCAATCGCCGACGGTCCTGCAACATCTCAAAGCCCCGCTCCAGGCAATCAGTCAAGTTTTTTTCCAAGGCCACTTCCTGATCAGCGACAAATTGGTCGGTGTACGAGCTTTCTTGTTCGAGCCTTCCACCGTGGCTAACTGGTTGAGGATTGTCTAGAGTCTTGGGACGATTTTCTGGGGTCGATCGGTTTCCTCGGCAGACGGAATGAGTGAAACTATCGGCGAGTTGGCTTGACTTGTTTCTCGTGAGATCAATCAGCCGGAACGCGTTAGCGTCCGTTTGAACCGTGGGCCAGCGGCCAGAGGTTTCGAAGACTCGATTAGAAGAATAAGGGGAACCGCCGATGATTCGATGTCAGTCCAGTGCGTGGTTGCTGTGCGCCGTTACATTGATTTCGTCGACGATGACCGCGTCGGCTCAGGAGTGGACTCGATTCCGCGGCCCCAACGGAACCGGCGAAAGCGAAGCCCGATCGATTCCAGCAAAATGGACTGACAAGCAAGTCAATTTCAATGTGGAAGTTCCGGGAATTGGTCATTCGTCCCCCGTCCTGTGGGACAACAAGCTCTTTATCCTGAGTGCCAATCCTGACGATGCCACTCGACACACCCTGTGTTTCGACGCCAAAACCGGCAAGAAGTTGTGGCAGAAGTCATTTCCGTCACAAAAGCATCAATTGCATAAGCAGAGCAGTTACGCCTCCTCTTCGGCCGCCGTCGATGACAAGCATGTTTACTTCGCCTGGGCCGCTCCCAAATCGATCACGCTTATCGCCATGACTCACGCAGGCGAAACCGTCTGGACGCGCGATCTGGGGACCTGGTCCAGCCAGCACGGTTTCGGAACTTCACCGATCCTCTACAAGGACATGGTGATTCTGTCGAACTCGCAGGAGAGCAAAGAAGGACCGCCCCCGCCGTCATTTATGATGGCATTTGATCGTGCAACCGGAGCTGATCGCTGGAAAACTCCCCGTAATAGCGGTAACACCAGCTATTCCGTCCCTGTGATCTTCTCAACGGCTGCGGGAACAGAACAACTGATCTGCACCAATACCGGCGACGGCATGTTTGCCCTTGATCCTGTGTCAGGTTCTCCCCTCTGGTCCGAAACCTTTTTTGACAAGCGAACGGTGAGTTCACCGCTGGTCAAGGGTGACCTGATCTTCGGCAGCAACGGCTCAGGGGGTGGCGGCAACTATCTGGTCGCCGCTCAATGTGACGGAAAGCAGCCAAAGCTGGCCTACAAGATCGAAGGACAGGCTCCTTACGTTCCAACCTCTGTCGTCCGTGGCGATCTGGTCTTCATGGTCTCTGACGGAGGGATCGCGACCTGTGTGGATCTTCAATCGGGAAAAATCCATTGGCGTGAACGCCTCGGCGGCAACTATTCCAGTTCCCTGGTGCGAGCGTTTGACAAGATTTTCTGCACGAACGCGGACGGTGAAGTGATCGTGATCGCGGCTGAAAAGGAATTCAAAGAGCTGGGGCGATCAGCTTTGGGTGACGGTATCCGTTCGACCCCAGCCATCGCCAACGGCCGCATCTACTTTCGCACGTTCTCACACCTGATTTCCGTGGGTGGGACTGAGACAGCGAGCAAGTAGTAACGGCAGAACGCGATTCTCGCGGTCCATGGCCGCGTGACGGGAGGGTGAGGCTCCTGCCGAACCCGAATTCGATACGGACACCAATGCGCGATCATGGCTCGGCGGGAGCCTCGTCCTCCCCTGATGTCCTGATCGGGACAAAGATCAATGATTTACGCGCGCGAGACGTACGTCCTGTGAGCGTCATAAGTTCGTCGGCCACGAATTGAAAATCGGTGATCGGTCTGTAGAAATTGCCAGCGACAGAATGACCACGTCCGGCTGAACTGCATTTTCGTAAGATGTTTTGCAGCAGTCGTTTGAGCCAAGTTGAAGTCGTTGCTCAGGCCGCCAGTCCAATCCCGTCAGCCGTCAAACTCGCCCATATCCTGCGGAATCCCCGTAATCGGGGTAATCCGAACGGGTGCGCGAAGATTGTCCTGCAATTCCTTCAGGATGTGCTGCAAAAAAAATGTTGCAGTTTGACCACTGCCAGAACCCGGCCTATATTCAATTTTGACAACGCGGCTGTCGTCGTCAGGCAACACCTGATGCCGATGTGCCACAGGGATTTGAGGGCCGCAATGTCCGCCAACGTTCACTTCGAGGGGGAGTGAACGGGATCGGCGTACATGTGTGGTCTCGACAAATCCGGGGGAACCTGTATGTCTTTTTCAACACTCGTTGAGTGGGCGCTCGTTGTTTGGATAGCGGCTTCGGCCGTTGGGCTCTCTGGCTCACCCGTCCTTCTGGCGAAGGAATCCAAACCTGCCGCATCGGTCGAACCGACCACAGAAGCGGAAGCCATCACTGAAGGAAATCGGCTGCGTGGCAGTCACCTCTGGGGAGAATCCATCGACTTTTATGAAAAGTCGTTGAAAAAGTGGCCCGAGAACGACAGCTTGAAACAGGGGCTGCGTCAGTCGAAGATTCACTTCTCGATCGAACGACGCTATTCGGATCGCTCCTTCCTGAACACAATGCTCCAAGTGTCTCGCCCCGAAGCGATGACCTATCTGGATGATGTGCTCGAGAAAGTTCGCAAATATTACGTCGACCCCGTTACACCAACTTCTTTCATTGCCCACGGAACCGAAAGCCTCTATTTCGCTCTGGCCAATGACAAGTTCCTGAAACGCAATCTGCCTGCCGCCGATGCCAACCGGGTCTCTACGCTCCGCCGGACTCTGCGAAATTCCTACTGGAACAAGCCGATCAGCAGCCAGGATCATGCTCGACGCACGGTCATCGAACTCTGTGATCTGACGCAGTACGAAGTCGGTCTGTCCGCTGGTGCCGTGGTGATGGAGTTCGTCTTCGGCGGCTGCAATTCGCTGGATGATTACAGCAGCTACATGACCCCCGGAAAACTGGGTGACCTCTACAACAACATCGACGGTGAATTTGTCGGGATCGGTATCGAAATGAAAGCCGAAACCGGTAAAGGATTGCTGCTGGTCAATGTTCTGCCCGACAGCCCTGCCGAAGAAGGCGGGGCCCAGGCGGGTGATCTGATCGTGAAGATCAATAACGTTGATTGTCGCAAGATGTCGACCGAAGAAGCTGCCTCGCTGCTGCAAGGTCAGGCCGGAACACGACTGCAACTGACGCTGGCCAATCCGGCCAATTCCGAAGAACGACAGGCGACGCTAACCCGTCGAGCTGTCAAAGTGAAGAGTATTCCTGTCGCCAAGATCATCGACAGTGCCAACGGCATCGCCTACATCAAGATGACCGGGTTCCAGAAGAACACCACTGAAGAACTGGATGCCGCTCTGTTGAAACTGAAGCGAGAAGGGATGCGAGCCTTGATCTGGGACGTGCGAGGCAATCCCGGGGGACTGCTCACCGCTGCCGTCGAAGTTCTGGATCGATTCATCGACGATGGGGTGCTGGTTTCGACTCAGGGGCGAACCCCGGATCAGAACTCAACATACTCAGCACAGGCACCTGGAACCTGGAATGTCCCAATCGTGCTGCTGACCGATGGTGACAGTGCCAGTGCGAGCGAAATCGTCGCCGGAGCAATTCATGATCATCATCGAGGGACAATTGTCGGTCGCAAGACTTACGGAAAGTGGTCAGTCCAGAGTATTCTGCCCGGCCATGCGGAATCCGGTTTCCGGCTGACGACTGCCAAGTTCTACTCACCCAGTGGACGAACCTACGGCAAGATTGGTATCAAGCCGGATATCGAAGTTGCCGCAGGGGAAGCCACTCGGACGTCCTATCGAGGACGCCGGGGCGATCCACTCGACAATGATCGCGATGTGGAAGCGGGTTTGGATGTTCTCAGGAAGCAAATGGCCAAAAGATGAGTGGCGGTTCCGAGGAATGGCTTTACTCCGGACGGGGCGTCTCACCGACGCTCCGTTGGTCATTTACGGTTGATGCACCGCTGACAGACTTAAGGATGGCTCGTGAAACCGGCGAAATCCTCGCCGCAGAC
>CAZSTW010000018.1:0-3790 GCA_964609845.1 uncultured Planctomycetaceae bacterium
TCAGTAGTTCCCCGCGGGAATCTGTTCCGAATCCGGTGATGTGGAATGGGGTGTCCACCAGTTCCTGATGCCAGACCACTTTCTGACCGTCGTGACGAGCCCCCCAGATCTTGCCTGTCGAATGATCGCCATAAATGTAGCAGCCAACCAGATCAGGCAGTTCGCGACCGTAGTAGACGATCCCGCCGGTCAGTGATCGTGATTCCGAATGATGGTGCTCCAGTGTTGGCTTAACGTGAGTTGTCGGCCCCATCTGGCGCGTCAGATAAAACGGGTGGCTCCCTTCGTAGACGCTCCATCCATAGTTGTCTCCCTTGCGCACAAAATAGACTTGTTCCCACAAATCCTGACCGTTGTTGCCAACCCAGATATGGCCTGTCTTGCGATCGGTTGTCATTCGCCACGGGTTTCGCAAACCATAAGCCCAGGTTTCCGGGACAATTCCCGCCTGACCTGTAAACGGATTGTCGGGCGGAACCGAGTACGGCTTATCCGCCGCAGGATGATCGACATCAATCCTCAGAACCTTGGCGGTGAGTTTTGACAAATCCTGACCTCGCAGATTGGTGTCACTGTCAGAGGTTCCGTCGCCCGTCGTCACATACATCATGCGATCGAGTCCGAATGTGATCGCTGTTCCATTGTGGCCGTCTGACGGCCATTCCAGGATGACCGTTTCACTTTTGGGATCGAACTCGTAGGGTGGCTGTGGATTGACGTGAAACCGCGATATCGTCGAATACTTCTCGCCCCCATCGGGTTTGGGACGATTATGTCCGACGTAAACGTAGCCATTGCGAGTGAAGTCTGGATGAAAGCAGATGTCGTAGGCGGAACGGTTGTCGACAGGCAACAGGATCTCGGTCTCTGTCACCTCTTCCGAATCGACGAATCGTCGAATGGATGTCAGCGAATACGCTCGATCCTGACTGATCGTCCAGATCCGATCACTTCCCGGCTGGTGAACCACGTTGATCGGAAAATCGATTTTCAATTTCGGATAACGACGCTCGGTTCGATACGGCGCAGGGGGTTCCGGTGATCCGATGACGCGTGATGTCGTCAGCGGTACGAGGGCCATCTGCGGGTCAAACCGAACTGGTCCCTGGGCATCGGCTCGCGGTTTCGGTTCGGGCCCTACGAATTTCAAATCTGCATAGTCTTCGTACTGGTGAAAATTCATCACCTGCAGCGGGGCAATCGTGGAAAGTTCCGGGCCTTCGAAGTCGACGGAGTAGTCATAGCGACAGAGGGCGAATTTCCAGATTTCACCAGGCCCCGGACGGCCTCCCGTCGGCAGAAAATCTGTCCAGGGAATGCGTCCTTCAACAATCCAGCCCCGATCTTTGTCCTGCCATTTATTGAGTGTTCCGTCCAGTTTGACTTTCGATTCCACGTGAAATGGTCTCTCTTTGGCAAACCGCTCAAACCCGCCTGCTCCCCGACGAGGAATGAACATTTCCATGACCGTTCCCGCAGCGTTGATCTGGAATTCGTAGTAACCCGACTTGTCGGCAGCGGGTTTGAAAAAGAGTTCAAAGACATCATTGTCCCAGGTCCTGCCATCCGCTTCCGTGACGTCGGCGTACAGATCGCTGTCATCCATTTCGGCCAGGAAATAGAGAAACTCCCGATCCCAGATCAGTCGTGCTTTCGTTGCTGTTTTGGCGGCACGAGAGCCCTCCTTGAGCCAGGGAACAATGAATCGGTCGATCAGCTGTGCCGACTTCCAGACTTCCTCGTCACCAACGCCATCAACTTTCGGCGGTACGGCGGCAAAGCGGCATTCCAGCAGAGGTTTCGGCGGGTGGTCTTGGGCAAAACATGTCGTGAGCAGCAGAGAAGCAGCAAGGAAACTGAGAATTCGCAAAGACTTCATGGTCACCCCGCCCTACAATCCCTGTGAAATCGATGGTACATCTGTGTGTCGACAGTCACTGTGGTGAGCAAGACATACTGCAATTCATCAGAACGTTGCACCCGACAAAAGTCTATTCCCAAACGCAGGAAGCCGAAAGGAGTCTCGTGGACGTCCCCACCGAAACCTCATCACCCGAACAGATCACGGACAGAGCGTGCAGCCGCGGTGAAGCGATGGAAATGGCCATGCGCAACGCCGTGATCGCTCATCTGGTGATCTGCATTCTGGTGCTGGCGTATCTGACGGTGATCGGCCGGGGAGGCGGAATCCTGATCGGATTCGGTATTGCCGCCGTTCTCGCCTCCACGATTCCGTTTCTGGTTCTTCCAATTGCGGCTGCGATTGGATTTCTTGTGCATCTCGGCTGTCAGAGAACTCGACTGCCGGTCCCGCTACTGATCAGGACTCTGGTAATTCTGTTCGAAGTGACTCTGCTCGCCTGGATCATCGTGCTTATCACGTTGTGGGGAAGATTCTGAGTCTGGAATGACTTGGCTTGCAGATGTTCATACTGTGCCTGTCACGTGGACTTCAAACGCACCCACCGAAAGTGCCACAGGGTGACTACCTTGGTCGTGGCGCTGACAGCAGACAACAGCATGACAGGCCAGCCATTCGCGAATCCCATGGTCGCGGCGAAGATGAGCGTTGCGAGGTCTTTCGAGAGGAAAAACTGATGCAGTCGGATTGAGATTCCACCCGTCTGGCCTGTCTGACGTATCAGAACTACTTGATGCAGGTATCCCTGTGCCAGCAGGATTGTCGCCAGGACAATTAACGACTGGGAAAACCCGCGTAAGAAATTTCCGACATCCGGAATCAGGACCAGAGCTGCGGAAGATCCCACCAGCATCACGGTGCAACTGACGACTCCCAGTGTTGCCGAAAAATCGCGTCTGTCGCGGAAGATTTCGACCAGAACTGCCAGCGTCAGTATTGCGGCAATCAAACGTGGCCAGACGAGATAGTGATTGAACGGTTGCAGGCATGCCCCGTAAAGAAAAAACGAGAAGAACGCCAGAAAGCTGCTGACAAACTGGTTCACGGACATCACCGCCGTCGATTGCTCAGTCGCCAACCCGACATTTTTGCGGCGCTGCCAGATCAGGATGAGTTGTGCCCAGAGACCGACAATCGTCAGCAGAAAGATCGCTGAACTGATGACTCCGGTGATGTGGTAGGACATTTGTTCGGGCTCATGGGGATTCGTGGCGGCGGGATGATAGCGGATTGTGGGGTTCGTGACAGGGCATGTTGGCCCAATGTCGTCAAGATTGGGGAGCAAACTGGCTCCTGCATCTCCGTGTCTCTGCGACTCCGTGAGACAAACTCTTCAGGAGAAAGAGAAGCTTGTTGGTGTCGATTTCGCGGTTCGGACCTGCTTCACTTTTGGGGTTCTCACGGAGGCGCTGAGGCGCGGAGAGAGGCTGAGACTAAGACCTTGCCGCGGACGATTCACGTTATTCTTCCTTCACTGATCAACTCGGCTTGAAACCAGATTCGTCTCATTCCGTCTTCGCCTCGAATCAGAGAAACAGGAGAATGCTGTGTTGACCGATGCTCAATTTTCGGGGTACATCCGCAGGGTTTGAGATTGATTCCTGAAGACCGGTTGTGAAACATGGCTGCAAACCCTTTTGACATCGCCTACTACACGTTCCGACCACGGCCTGATCAGCCCTCGCGGCACGATCAGCAGACGGGATTCCTTCGGTCACAGCATCCGGGTGTTACGTTCTTACTGGGTGGCAATGGTGCGGGAACATCGACGCTGGCGCTTCGTAAAGTCGTTGATTTTGTCCTGACGACTCCTCCTCCACGCAGAGACACCCCCTTCTGGATCATTGCCGAGAGCTACGAGCAGACCAT
>CAZSTW010000018.1:3932-30109 GCA_964609845.1 uncultured Planctomycetaceae bacterium
ATACTGTTTATGAAAGAGAAACTGGATCAACTGGGGCACCTGCCGCCGCAGGAAGTCGAATGGGAACGGATTCGCTGGTATAAGCCAAACAACAACTGGCCGTTCTCAGTCCCCCTCAAGCCGTGGCCACAGTTTCCCAACCAGAACTGGCAACTGGTCTTCAAGTCTTATGATCAGGGGCGATCACGTATGCAGGGGGAGTCGATCGGCGGGTTCCTGTTTGTCGAGCAGTTCCCCTGGGGACTGCTCGAAGAAGTGCTCCGCGGATGCCGAGAATATGCATTCGTCGGGAATAAGCTGGCCGAATTCACTCCGGTCGATCCGGCGTTGTCGATCCGGCTTCGTGAGATGGAAGAGAACGATTCACTTCCGGACGGTTGGGCGATCTACCGAGCCAACACCGAGTGTGCCGTCGAAGCCGGCCACGTGACTCAGCAATGGTTCGATCAGTTTTTTGGCATGATTCCCGAAGCGATGCGTGGTGTCAGAACGCGCGGTCTTTGGGGCGGATTTGACGGAGCGATCTATCCAGAATTTGACACGGCCATCCACTCTCTTCCGTCTGGTTGGTCGACTCCGCCTGGCTGTCGGCATCGACGCATGATTGACTGGGGATTTGGAGTCGACAACGCTTTCTGTTGCCTGTTTGCCTGTTGCAATGGATCGGGCCAGTGGTTTGTGTACGACGAGTACTATTCCACGGACACACGATTCACCGTCATCGACCACCTCATGGCAATCTCAGACCGGTATGAATGGCCGCGGGAAAATCCCTGTTATGGAGTGACCTGGGCTGATCCGTCGAATATCAATTGCCATCGAATCGCCTCAAAATTCAGTGATTATGCACCGGGATATGAGTCCATCAATTGCCAGGCGGCGAACAACTCGGTTGAAGAAGGGATTGAGCACATCAAGTGGCTGTTGAAGCCTGCAGAATCACTCGCTCTGGAAGATGGAAAACCACAGCCACGTCTGTTTATCTCTCGCGATAAATGCCCCAACCTTGTCCGTCAGATGCGAACGTACCGGCGACTGAAGAGTGACAAGGCCGGCCTGAATCCTCGTGACGCCCGCGACGCGGTTCTGAAGGCTGACGACCACGCCGTCGACGCACTCAGATATGGTCTCTTCTCAGAAGCCTTGATGATCGGATTGACTCCTTCAGCGCTGCCGAGGCAGCATTCTCCCAACCGCTATGGCGTTCAGGTAGAAAGTCGCAGACTTTCCGGGAAAAATCGCAATTCTCGTCTGGGCTGATGCAAATTGATTCCGTAGAAACGGCGTCAATTAATTCGTGCACGACACTGCTGTGATTTGGCCAGCGTTGGTGTCGTACACAGGCCTCGTCATCGCCGAGGCAAGCTCGGCGATGTCTGCTGGTGATCGTCCATCGATCTGTCCCATCGTTCTGCCAACAAAAAAGTTCTGCCAACATCTTTCGGAGAACACGATGAATGATCGGAACCGTTCTCTCGTCTCTGGTGTTTCGTTGGGAAAGCGTCGCTCGAATGGTGGTATCGACTGGATTCATGGAAACTCGGCCTATCCTGTACGCCATGTGGAGACGTTTCTGAATCGCTTTACATCACTGTCGGGTGTGTATCGTGATTACGACGAGGCGCTCCTCGATTCACGTGATAACGCTCGTTTCATGAGAAACGATGTTGGAATTCGAGAATGCCTCGACTCACGACAACGCTCGGTCGCGATGCTGGGGTGGCATATCGAGCCCGAGGATTCGTCGTCTGCTGATCAGCGTGACTTCTGTCAAATGCTCGAACGGATCTGCAGACGGATCAGTCATTTCACGGAATACCGACGAAATTGTCTGCATGCGATCTGGTACGGCAAGTACGGGATCCAGCATCGCTGGGGAAATCAGATGATCGACGGTAAGTCGGTTTGTATGCCGACACCACGTCATCAGGATGACTGGGGCTGGCAACCGCTGCACGGTGACAAACTTGTGTTCCGCCAGAATCGACAGGCTGATCGCTGCGCTCATGGAGCTTATGACGGTCAGTTGGGGATTCGAGTCGGCAGCAGCTATCGTGCTGGTGACGTCATCAGCGGTCGCTGGCGCGTGGAGTCCACCGAGTTTGGACTGGGGTATTTTCTGTCACCCGCCGAGCGACGGTTGATTCTGATTCACAAGCATCAGATCGAAGATGCCCCGTTCGAGGATGGGCTGCGAGCGGGTTCCATCTATGGTGTCGGTATCCGTTCGGTGATCTATTGGGAATGGGTTCAAAAGCAGGAAACAATGTCGTTTCTGATGGAGTTCCTTGAGCGGATGGCGGGTGGAATCCAGGTCTGGAAGTATCCGCAGGGAAATGCTCAGGCACATGACGAAGCACGTGCAGCGGCTGAAGCCTACAACAGCGGCCAGGAACATATTCTGCTTGTCCCGGTTCCGACAGCCGATACCGGCCAATTCGGAGTTGATGTGATTGATCCAGGGTTCCAGGGAGTGGAAACGCTGCACGCACTACTGACAGAGTATTTCGGGCATCGCATCAAACGCTATATCCTTGGCCAGGTTCTTTCGTCAGAATCTGATGCGACGGGATTGGGGTCAGGTGTCGCTCAATTACATTCTCAGACCTTGCTGCAGATTCTGAAGAGTGACGCGACAGCGCTGGAAGAGACGCTGACGAGTGATTTTCTGGAATCTCTGATTCGCATCAACGTTCAGAAAGGAATCTGGTCTGAGCCCAAGTTTCGGCCACGATTCGTCATTGAAACGGACGTTCCGGATGTCGAGAAAAAGCTAAACGCGTGGACAAAGATGATCGACCGGGGCCTGCAGTTCCGTCTGTCAGATCTTTACGGTCTGGTCGGAGCCTCAGCCCCGGGTGATGCAGACCCTGTACTCAAGACCAAGACGTCCGCCAGCGAAGGTAGCCATCATCGCTCCGCGTGATGACGGCCGATCGCAAATTCGGCGTTTTCTCGTTGGCCAAGGACGATCGCAAAGATCGCGATTTTCAGCAGAGTTCTCACACCGGAATCAAGTTTGAGGTCGAACTACTTGCGATCGAATATCTTCACGAATTTAACGTACGAACAGTCTCATTCAAATCCGCAATAACATCTTGACCCGCGCAAACGAAAGTCGTACCTATTGCCTCCGCGGGTAAGAGACTCGCACGACGAAATTCGAAATCACCAAAAACCGGCTATGAAGCACTCAGGCCGCAACCTCAGATCGGGGTTGCGGCCTTTTTTCGTTGATGGAGACCAGAAATGGGAACCGGACTGAGGCAGATCAAAACGGCAACTTCGCTCGTGTACCGTGATCCGACTCCGATGGTCGGAGAATCACAAGCAGCGTTCAACCTGCGGGCGATGCGAGCACTGCGGAAACGGGTTCCCTCCATCAATCGACGGACGCTGGAAGTGCTTCGTCTCTGGAGGGAATCGGATAACGATCGGGATTTACGAGACAAAGCTGCAGCTCAGTTCCCTGCTGAACTGTTTCAGTGCTTCTCACCACGATGTCTGTTTGTGGAACATACTGTTCCCGCGAGCCTGGATGGTCAATTTCCCGAGCTGCACTACGGGCGCGACGAATTGCAGCAGATGGTCGATTGGGCCAACTATCGAATTCGGAATGCCGACACGTTTTCGGTTCTGGCAGACGGACACACACCGACCCAGGCAGAACTGGTCCAGGGGCGTCCGATGCCTGAAGTGCTGGGCTACGTCGGCCCGTTCTATCTGGGGCAGCTCGGTGATGTGAATCCGCGCTGGGCGATCTATGCCGAAGAATGGGTCCATCGCGCGGACCTGCCTCAGTATGAAAAACGGCAGCGGCGCAGTCCTGAAGTCTGGGTCGGTGAGCCGATTGAGCGTCGCACAATGGACCCGATTGCCGCATTGGGTGCCGAAACGCCACGACTGGATTGCGGCATGAATTCCTACAGCCGAGCCGGAGACGGCCAAACCGTCATGCCGTATTCCGCGATGACGATTGACCCCGCGGTCCAGCGAGTCGCGGAGCACTCTGATTCATTTCCATTTCCAGTGTCGGACGGTGTGTCCGGCACCCATCACACCGCAGGAGAGCTTGCTATGCCTTTGCCTGTTTCCGATCCGACATTGGGGCTACCCGCGACCAGCGGCATCGATCCGCGGATTCTGGAGGCGACGGTTTTGAAGACCGTTTCCGCTCTGCTTCCGTCGATCGTCCATACGGTGCAGTCTCAACTGAACAATGACGAGGATCCGTCAGACGATGAGTTTGACGATCTCGATGAATCAGATGACGACAATTTCGATTCGGACGTACCACTCGACGGCGACGAACCTGACGACGAAAATCTGGATGATCCCGACGAGCTCGCGGACGAAGCCCGCTTGCGGTATTCGGCGATGTCTGAGGATTGCCGACGTGCTTACCAGGCGGGATTCAAACGCGGGGCGTCCCGAGTTCATCGCTATTCACACTCATCGGATTTGCATTCGGTTGTCGCTCGCCAGCAGGCTCGCCTGCAGGAGCTGAGCGATCAGATCACTCGTGAACGTCGTGAAGCGATGCGTTATTCACGATTGACCGAATTGTCTCACGAATTCGCGTTTGATCCGCGTGACGAAGTCGAAACCTGCCGCGACATGTCCGACAAGCAGTTCGACCGACACTGCACCGTGACGATCACCAAATATGCACGTCGGGACGACGTCACGAATGTGGAGTTGTTCTCGGATCCGTCGGTCAGCGTTGATCGCTACGGAAGTGGCTCGATGACTCGGGCCAACGTCGAACAGATTGAACGGTACTCACGCGATGCTGCAGCCATTGCCGCTCGCAAGAACGCGGCGAAACGAGGTTCGACGACATTCGCAGCCGAGTTCGATGCGATCTGCCGTGAGCATGGCTTGTCGAACTGAGAGTGTTCATTCCGGATGACCCACACCGAGGGAATTCGGATTCAAGAGTCAGTCGACCGCAATGACTCGCTGGCAATCCCTGATATTTCAGATTCATTTTTTAAGGAAAAAACTCGTGAGCACTTTGCAGAATGCTTATGCGGCGGGGACGATTAATACCAGCCGCTTTGTGATCGCCGATGCGACTCATCCCAACGCGGCGATTCAGGCCACCGACGGGACCAGGTTGCCTCTGGGAATCTCTACTAACGCCAGTCGACGACATCCCGATCCCGGCTTCACTCAGTCCCAGTGTGACGAAGCGGCATTGCAGGGCGAGGTGATTGGCATTCATCCTCCCGGCACGGTGGGAGTGGATCTGCTCTGCAATGCCGCTTGGCATCCGGGAGATCTGTTGATGTCCGATGCCAATGGCAAAGGGATCGTGGCGACGACCGGCAAGTACTACGGAGCGCGGGCTCAGACAGCAGGAACCGTCGGTGCCCTCTGCCCTGTTGATGTCGTCTGCGGCCTGACCCCGTGATCCGTCGTTGATCTTACTTTTGGTGAATTCCAAGTCTTCAATTTGCAGTACGGAGATGCCTCATGCCCAAAGTCTTGCCAGGTGCCTACAACACCTTCATTCCGAATGCGAGATCCAGTGGTAATCTGTTCGTGGATTTCTCGCGCAATATCAACGATTTTGCCTGCCTGCGTTATTGTCAGCCTGTTCCTGTCCAGCAGACTGTCGGGCTCTGGTACCAGATGGGACTGGACGAGCGTGCCCGGCTCACTGATAACGATGCGGCCAAGTTCCTGTGGGCCGATGGGACACCACGGCCGAATAATCAGAACAGCGACGAGTACTTCGAAGAGAAGTCTTATCGATGTGCACGGCGAAGCTATACCAGTACGCTGGGGAAAATGGCTTCCGAGCAGGCCGCCTGGGACGAACTCGATCGTCGCTGCCGGATGCTCGCTCAGCAAGCGATGACTGTTCGGACGAATGCGATCATCTCCCGGATGACGACTGCATCCGAGTATTCGACGGACCATGTGGCGGACCTGAGCGTCGCGGGCGTGATTCCCGGCGTCACCGGAAATTGGGCGGCATCGACATCGGCTCGCATGGCAATCCGAAGGACGTTGAATCACATCAAGAACACGATCACTCTGGCAACACGAGCGGCCGTGAACTCTGATGACCTGGTCATGGTGATGTCACCTGACACCGCTGAACAGATTGCGGTCAGCCAGGAGATTGTCGAACTGTTGAAGCAGAACATCGGCGGGCTGAAGTACCTGCGTGCCGATGAAGAATTTCCCAAGGACAGCTACGGGCTTCCCCAGCGGCTCTACAACACGGAAGTGATCATCGAAAAAACCGTGAAAGTGACCAGCCAGAAGGGACTGTTGGCGCAATCGGCTCAGTATGTATTGCCGGTAGGAACCATCGTCGTCTGCCATAAACCGGAAGCCCTGGAAGGGGTGGAAGGGGGCCGGTCATTCTCGACGTGCTCGATCCATATCTATCGTGACGACGATCTGACAGTGGAAACGGACGAAGTGCGCTGGGACCGGCTGACAAACGTCGCCGTGACAGACAACTTCGACGTGAACATGTCGGCCCCGATCACGGGCTTCCTGCTGCAGAACGTCTGCTGATCGAATCTTGTTCGAAACTGACCACTTTTCACAACAGGTCTTCCCATGCCTTACGCAACCGGTGACGAATTCCTGAAACGCTATGACGTACGCCTGATCGGCGACCTCGTCAGGGATGACGGGACTCAGGAGCCCGCTGGTTCACTTCCTGCGAACACTGTTTTGCTCGCTGTCCTGGAGGACGCGAGTGCTGCGGTCGATGCGGCGGTGTTTGTTGGCAATCGCTACACCCCGGCGCAGATGTCGTCGTTGTCGGATACGGCAGCGGCATTCGTCCGCCGACTGGTTTGCGATCTGGCTTTGATCTATCTGAAGCGACGGCGTGGACGGTTCGATCAGGACCGTGACGCCGCGTTGCTCAAGGAAGTCAACGCAACTCTGGACTCGCTTCGCCAGGGGGAAGACCTGTTGTTACTGGAACATCAAACGTCAGCAGCAGCATCGACGATGGAACTGGTGCGTCCGGAACTGATTCCCGTTCATGCCCCGCAAACCATCCGCAAGCGAACTCGAAACTACTATCCCGAGACCTGATGTGACGCGGCACGTCGTGATTCGAACGGTCTCGGCCACCGCGGCCACTGTCACATTTCCTGTGCGATGAGGGTCATCGCATCTTTTTCAATAGATCGAGGTGAACAATGACGGCTCCGAACATTTGTGCCGTGGTCGCAGGACCATGTGAAGTCTGGGTCGATACAGGAACTGCCCGAGCTCTGGAGTTCCTGGGCTGGTCTTTGAATGGAATCACAATCGAAGAGATTGCGTACCACACGCCGATTCATTCTGACGAGAACGGAGGAGATCAGGGCCCGCCGGCTGATTACCAGTTGTTCGGACATCGGCACCGGATTCTGATGGAACTGAGCAAGTTTCAGGATGCGGTGCTGGCAAAACTGGACCCGCGCTACAATCCAAACACAACCAGCGGAAGTGTCGGAGTCGGCATGCTGCTGGGGTGCGCGACGGCATCGTTCCGATTGCTGCTGAAGGCTCCCAACTTTGTCCGCAATTATCTGGCAACGGTGATCCTGGATCCGATTGAAATCAGCCCCGTCGGCAGCCAGGCGTCACGAGCCCGAATCGCGTTTACGGCGAATGTCGTACCGGGCGGTACGCTCTGGAATACAACGGCAACGTGATTTGAACGTCGTTCGCGTCAACCTGGAAATGACGCAAATCAACAAAAAGATGTGCCACTGCTTCGGAGTCTTCGGAGAAGCAGTGCTTATGGACTACTTCGCGGATTCGCCACTGGATGCCGGGTAACAATATTTTGAGAATGGGAAACTCCAGTAGCCGAACTCGTGAGAGTTCGGAGTTGGTTGAAAATTCCTGAATTCTCACGAATTCAGCTACGAATTCTGTTACCCGCGTTGAGTGCCACCAGTCCCGCCCAATGCCCGAGCCGCCCTCTGAGATTTGCATTGCTTCTCCGAAGACTCCGAAGCAATGGCACAGACAAAGAACAGTTCAACTCAAACATTGGCGCTTGTCATCGCCATACGTCACTGCAGAGGAGCAAACCATGTGGACACGATTCTGGCTATGGCTGCTGACACGACTTGGCCAGGACCCGCGTGGATTGTTCGTGTTCTTCGACGGTCATTGCTGGCGGGCCGTTGATCCGCTGCAGGCGGCACGTGACCTCTTTTCGCATCCCGAGTTTGACTGGGATGAGACTCCCAAGATGTTGATGACGGGACAGGCGACGATTCAGTTGGAGGCATTTCGCTTGATTGGTTGTGCCGTCCGGACAGCTTTCGGAATTCCTTCGGTCCAGTCAGGTGGCCTGACCGAGCGTGAATGCCTGGATCTGCTGACGGGGTTTCGGCAGTACCTGGGGGATGTAAAAAAAAATGGCAGCCTCTTTCAGACCTCGTCGGACTCCACGGAACATCTCTCTGCGGACGGATCACCCACGAAACCCGTCTCGGACTCTGGCTCAACAGCGGCCGAGCCGTCTTGCGAGCCGCCTGGATTGCTGGTGGAGCCGACATCCGGCAATTGAACCCGGCTGTCTGTCGAGCACTGGCCGAAACTGATGCGCAGGGCAACCTCGACTATTGGCGATTGGAAACCGAATTGAGGCGATACGGTTCATGATCACAACATTCTCACATCGGTTGTGCCGCAGCGTGTCTCGACTGCGAAAACTGCCGCGGTCGAGATCGCCGTATGATCACGTGCCGTATACGGGGGCTCCCTTGCCGAACACCTCAGGCCTTGTCGATGTGGCATCGAAGTCTGCCGAAAACTGTCTCCATGTCGATTTACATTCGCACGATGTTCAGGGAACCCATCGAGTATTCGGGACGCCCCAAACAGAGCCGAGCCACTCAAGATCGCTGGGCTGGATGTTGCGGGAAGCAATAAGAAACATTGAATCGCGGAACATTTTCAAATCGTCTCAGCCATGGCGTGGTTCAAGCGGCAATACCCGACTGAGCTTGTCGTTGCCGAGGGAACAATATCGCAGCCGTCAAACCTCCTTTGTCAAAACCGCCTGGCAGACACGGAACTTACACGAATCGTACAGACGGGTTTCGCAGGTGCATGGAGAATTCAACCGCGCAGCAGAGTTCCCGCACGCCACCGGGCGAGCAATCGTGCGGTCGGTACAGACGATTCATGCCGTGAAGTTGCTGAAAGCATTTTCCCTGAATGCCTGCACCGCAGGTGGGGATTCGCACAAGGACCTTCTTGCTGAACGAAGTCCCCGGCTGTTTAGACATTATGATCCGGGTCACGCGCCACGAACGGAAACAACGTTGATTCACGATCCGTACATGAGTCGACTGTCGATAGAACGACCAGCATTCCCATTCTCGAGTCAGGGCACGCGCCGTTCGATATCGGGCTTCGTACCCTCGAAGATCGGTGACATTCTGTCTCCGCAGAATCTCTTTTCAACGACTCCTGAATTGCTGCATTCCAATGTCGGGCGACAAGTCGCACCACGGACCAGATGGAGTTCCGAATCTGGGATCTCGGCCGCGACTTCGAACGATGTTTCATTCCGTGGCCGATTGAAACGTGCTGCAGCTGCGATTTCTACAAATACGTCTGTCGCTTCACGGATTGCCCTTCAAGCCGGCGTGGAAAGTTCGCAAAACGTATTACCGGGTGATTTTCATCGCGACGTGTCGAAGCCTGGTAGGCCCGCAGCTGCGACGACCGTGACAACGGAGCGATCACGTTCTGGTTCGCAAGTAATCGTACCGAGAACGGGTAACGTGCCAGGCACTCGATCGAACCATCAGACTCCGAATGATTTCGAAAAGAAACGCGCAGCCAGAATGAACGCCCGGCCGCGCCGGATGTTACCACGCATTCGATAACGCAGAGTGGCAGACAGAAAGAGAAGAGATAGACATGTCTGGGCAAACAATCGTTCAGTACGGTGACGTGACGATCTTCCGGTGCCTGACGCGGCGTGTAGAGCAGCGACCGGTCATGGATTCCACCGGTACAGATCTGAAGTGCTGGCGGTTTCTTGTGCAGGTGACGGGGTATCTGCATGGTTGGCCGACAGCCTGCCAGCACCAGGAAATCGCAGGTGAACCTCGAACGGAGCCGAATGTTCCACTGGTTCATCAACATGTTCGCTGGCGGCTGATGCCTCGTCAGAGATTTGTCGTCGCTCTGGGCTGTGAGGCGGATCTCAGTTCGGGTGAAAGACTGTTTGACATTCAACCTCTGACAGCAGCCAGCCCTGATGAACTTGCCGAAAGCGGGCTCTCCAAAGTCGATGTCAACGATGGTCCGCGATGCGTTCAGTTCGATGTCGTTCATGTGTCCGCCGACAATATCTTCAAAGTCGATGCGACGTTTGAGATTTATCTCGTTCAGTGTGACGACAATGCCGAGGCGCTAAGCAACACCAGTGGCGTCCTGTCACATCGGTGGTCGTGCAGTGATAGCCTGGATGTCAACTTGCGAGTCACCAGGGTTTACCGAGGAACGTTAGAACTGGCGACTTCGCAGTTCAGTCCGCACTGGTTCCGGTCGCTCGTGATTCCCCCTTTGCAACCCGGAATGCGGCGAGACACTATGGATTTCACGGCAACCGAAGATGGGCGGACTCTGCAGTACATGATCGTTGACCAGGAAATCGCGATCGCAGCCCCCTACCCCGCTCGACGCTGGTCGGTTGAGCACACCGAACATTCCCTGAACGACAGTCCATTGCAGTCCCATTCCCAGATCGTCGTCACGCTCGAAGGTGACGGCAACGTCGACAAAGGGGAACTGATTCTGCTGGCACTGTATGTGATCACCGCGAAGTTGACAGGAGTCAGGCCGGGCGAGGCTCCCCTCCCGAATCGACCGTTTGTCATTCGAGATCTGACGATCGTCGATTTTACCGGGGATACGAACACGATCCGGGCCAGTGCCTCGTGCGAAAGACTCGGGCAGTTGGTTCGGGATGCTGCTGCGGTTGCCGTCGACATGGGACTCCGGATCTGTGCCGATGGGTTCCGCAAGATTATTTCAGAGGACGACTTGCCTGTCTGGTCGCTGAATTACGATCCCCGCCGCTCCGCCTCGGGACGTATCGGAGAAACGCCTGTGTATCAGGGCCCCGTCTCATTGATCGGAATTCTGAGATGCTATCTGCAATCGCCCTGTTCCACTCAACACGGGGTCAATCAATTGACCAATGCCGTCGGGACGGACAACAACACTGTTCCGTCCGAAGTGCCACGAGCCGCGATCAATGCCGTGATTGTTCCCACGATCCCGGCTACTGATCCACCGTACTATAGCGACAGTCATCGCGCTGCGATGTATACGACGTACCAGATGGAGTCGATTTATCAGACTCATCGACTGCGTGCAGCACTCCCCGTTGCTGCTGATCCAGAAAGTATATCCGAAAGCTGTGCTGTCGTTGCCCTGGGGCCAGCCCAAACTCGACGCATTGTTCGCATCGCGGCCGAGCGAGTCGGTGCCTGGCCCGAGTTTCCCGACCCCGAAACCATGGAAGCCGGAATGGCCACGGTTGGTGATCCCGCTCGCGGTATCCTGCCGATCCCGCAGAAGATGATGTCATCAAAGCTCCTGGGAGGAACACGGACGCGAACTTGTAACGGAGAAGAAATCTATCGCGCGAGATTTGAAGCCGTGTTTGCGTTGCTGCGCACTCCCTCTCCGACGGAAATCCTCAAATTTGGTCAGAACAAGTGGTCAACCGACAGCGGGACTGAATCGACCACGACCCTGACAAATAGTCCATTCCCATAGCCTCTTTTGTCCACGGTTAGAACCGGACGTTAGGGCGTTCCGGCTGATGGATTGAACCGAAAATGAGCTGTGATAGCGCTCAAGTATGAAAGCCCTCGAATTACGGACTTCATGATGACAACTGGTTTCACAACTTCCGCCGCAGTCTGCCGCACAACTCATCAGATTGTCCTGACCGAAGTCGTACGAAAGTTGCGAGACGAGATTGTGGAATTCGCGACAGAGTCGACTTGCTTCCTCAGTGACACGCCGTTGCCTGGAGTCGAGATTCACGAAGACCTGTTTTGTACCGTTGCTCCTCAGGATGGAACGTTCGACGAACAAATGCCGGTCGGAGCGGCCGATCTGGGAATCGTCGAAGTGGTTTTCATTCAGGTTTCCATCTGGTCAAGGATGCAACTGGACCGCCTGGATCATTCCGGACGAAAATTGACGGACCATGCTCGCGGGCTTCTCGGTCTGAAAAAGCGAGTGCTTCAGGTCCTGGCAGGTCAGCAGATATTTGCAGATCACCCTGTGAATGCGACTCCCTTGCTGACTGACCCATTCAAACCCGTTCGATCCGTGCATCCGTCCATTCGAAAAGCAAATGATGATTTCAGTAGCGTGTCGGTGATCTTTCGCGGCGCATTCCAGTGGGATCTGGCGACGCACTGAATGCGGGCGAGGTTGAGTCTGCCACGAGCTTCATGATGTCTGCGGATTCCGATTTGAAGTAATACCTGTTCCAGGTCGGCCAAACATGCCAATTCGATTTGCTGGCATTGATCTGCTGCTGGAGGACCCTGCGGGGACGGTGCGTACCTGGTTGGACCAGCATCTCTCGGAGTTGTACGCAACCATCTTCTGCCTCGAAAACGCGACGATCCGTGAAGGCCGGTTTGCCAGTGTTCGAAATACTGGTTCGCCCGCTGGCACAGCGTCTTCAGCTTCGTCAGGCTTTCCGTCCCCCGATACAGCGACGGTGCGACGCGTCGGGTTGCCCGTTGCAAACTACCCGCGTCCACCGAAGCCACGGATCAATTCGCTGTATTGGCCCACAGGTGCAACTCGGTGGGCTCATGGATTGTTTCTGATTACGGAATCGAATCTGACGCAGGTTCTCGATGCCTGTGCCGGGGAACAGTCTGCGACGTTTGAACTCTCTTCAAAGCGCGAACGCCCGACGGGAAGCAGTTCCGGAGCAGGTGGAGGAACTGTCACGGAGATTCGAGGGAGTCTTTACCCGCTCGCACCGAGGCCGGTTTCGACCGTTGGCATCGCAAGTGACGAGCGACTCTGGCTGCTTCCACTCGTCGATGCTCGATATTTCTGGCAGTACTCGCACGTTCAACAGTACGCACCGCAATCGTGGTCACAAGCACTGTCAGAGATTCAAGGGGTCAGCCCTGCGGATTGTCCCTCACTCGGTGAAGCGGTTCCGATGGCATACGGTCGCCCGTCAACGACGGAGTTTGTTCGCGATTTCGAAAATGCTGCGGTCGTGATGGATGCCATTGCTCTGACGCTGGGACGTCGTGTCGTCGGCGGTCCCCTCGTTAACGGGTTTCGATTTCAGGCCTATCAGACACAAACGGCAGTCGCCGGGCACACTATTGCCACAGCAAATCTCTCCAGTCCGTGGGACATCGTGGCCGGAGGTGAATTCACAGACCAGGCACGGTCGTTGGGGAATATCCCCAGCCGCGTCGTCGTCACGTACGGAAACACCGACGGTGATCGTGTTGCCGGATATGCTCAACGAGAACAGGCGGGAGTGACTCATGGTGGCTCGAAGGTGTTTCATTGCTCGGCGACGGGCGGAAGTGCCGTGCCATCGGATGGCAAATTCACGAGTGGCCCCGAACAGGCACTGGCAAACCAGGTTGGGGCGGACTACTACGAATGGCTCGCTCTTCAATACGACGTGACTTTCGCCGGAATTGTCCCCTGGACCGTCACAGGGTACGACGACTATGTTCGCTGGGAGATCGCCGTCCGCGGAAAAGGACGCCGTCGAAGGTATCTTTGCCAGACTCGAGCTGTTTCGCTTCCACCCAACTTCGGATTTGAATCTCTGCCACTCGACTTTCTTCCTGCGAGCTCCAGCAGTTCAAGCCGTTCCAGTGGATCGAGTTCCAGTCTCTCCAGTTCGTCACCTTCCCGTTCCAGCGAATCCAGTTCAAGTCTATCCAGCAGCCTGACAAGCTCCGGCAGTTCGCAGACATCATCGAGTTCGTCAATAAGTTCGCCATCGACGACTGCTTCGTCGCTGTCGTCATCAACAATAAGCTCGTCGTTCGGTTCGTTATCATCCTCGCTGTCGTCTGTGGCATCATCGGGTTCCTCTCACGTATCGGATGTCTCGTCGTCGGGATCGAGTGCCGCTGGCTCTTCCTCCGCTTCGGCAACAAGTTCTTCCGCAATTTCCAGTTTGTTGAGTTCGTCCTCGACAAGTTCGCTGTCGTCGACAGATTCATCGAGTCTCAGCGGCACAAGCGTTTCGTCGTCGCTGCCGTCGTCATCGTCGTCCGCGTCTTCGGTTGGGTCCTCATCAGCGTCGTTCTCCCTGATGTCATCGTCAGGGAGTTCCGTGGACTCATCTTCGAGTGTTTCGGCGTCCAGTTCTGAACTTTCCGGCGGTTCCAGCAGTCTCAGTGGTTCGAGTACGGCGAATTCGCTGTCGTCGTCTTTCTCCCAGGCGTCGAGTCCATCGGGGACCAGCAGCAGCGGAAGTCCGTCCAGTCCTTCGGGGCTGAGCAGTGGGTCCATGTTCAGTTCCTCGCTGTCAGGTTCGTCGGGATCTCAATCGTCTGGTTCGTCGTCTGGTTCCGGCGGATCGCAGGGTTCATCGACGACTTCAGGAAGCGGCGGCGGAAGTGGGTCAGATGGGTCGGTCGGTTCGTCAGGGATCGGCAGTGAGTCGAGCGCAACGTCGGGAAGTCGCAGTTCAGCGGGTTCGACAGGTTCATCAGCGACTTCGTCTGGATCTGGGACGTCCACGACATCGTCGGGGTCAGGATCGAGTGGGGGTGGCTGCGCTGACGTGGTGACAGACGTGACCTGCTCTGGAGGAACACTGGTGGTGACCCGTCGACGAGCTCAGATCGCCTTCTGCGATTGAGGTGAATGGATGTCTACAGTCACTTCCTATACCAATTGCCCGTGTTGTGCATCGAGCTCGAGTTCGAGTCGTTCGTCGGCCTCACGATCAAGTACGTCTGGAAACGAATGTTGTCCCGGCCTGACAGGATCGCTTTTGCAGGTTGTGATCCAGGCCGGGGCAGGCTGCCAATGTTCCAGCGAAAGCGATTTTACGGCACGTTACGAAGTACTTGGCGCGACGGGCACGTTTACCCTGTGCGACCTTGGAGAAGTGGTTTTCGTCGTGCAATGTGATTCGGCGTCGTGGTCGGTCACTGCGACGAGCGCCAGCTTTGGTGGTGACAGCCTTCGTCTCGCAAACGCAGTGGAATGTCCGGGAGTTTTCCTGTCCGGAGAACTGCGAGTCGGCTTATGTCATTTCAGGTTTGTGGTGACATTATGAAGCAAATGCCGCCGAATTTGCGGAAGATCTGTGAGGGGCAGCGGTCTGATCTGACTGCTGAACAGATTGCGTCCTATGAAAAGATCTGCCGCGAATATCGAGATGAATCGACGATGGAATCACATCGCGGAACGCATCGAAAAGAATCCAATGCTGCCAAATCAATGCCATCGTTATTGATTCGGGGCTGGAACTTCGCCAGGGCGATGTCCCGCTGGACTCTCGCCGGCATGCCTCGCCGGACGCCGGAAGAAATCGGGGAAAGACTGGCGATTTGCCAATCGTGCGAGTTCTTGCATAACGACCACTGCGCGAAGTGCGGGTGCGCGTGTGTCGAGAAAAATCAATTGATCAACAAGCTGGCCCTTTCGACCGAAACGTGTCCTGAAGGTCGATGGAGCTAACGAAGCTTTTGAAGAATGTAACGATGAAAACGGTTTACCACGGAGGACACGGAGGGGCACAGAGGTTAATTCAGAGATGATAAAATGTAGGAAAGAGCCCACGAAAGCAGACGATTGCTCATTACGACTGCCTTCACTACAGAATCCCCTGGCCTTTCATTTCCATCGCATTATCTCTGTGTTCCTCTGTGCCTCCGTGGTAACTCTTCTTCGGTTCGATGCTGGTTTGTTGAATGTGGTTTGCCACCGTGGAAAAGGAAGAACCGCGAGACAGAAGAGCTGAATCGCCTATTGACTGACGCAACCGTTCTACGAAGAATGCGTGCGTCATCAATGATTCGTGAGTAGTGGGACAACCACGCTCGTGACCGGACCCGAATGCCATCTCCTGGCAGTGCGGCGCTGGTTGTGAGCGTGGTCGTTTCGTTTTGATTCGTTCCCAAAGAACGTCGCTTTGGAGTGAGAAATGCCAAGGAAGAAAGCTGTTCCGAAACCAGTCGGTTCAACAGATCCTCAAAAGCCGCAACCTCCTGCGGTTCCTGATGGCGGCCTCGTAAGACTCGCTGGAAGCATTCCGGCCGAACTGTTGCAGCAGATGGATACTGCGGTCCGTTCTGAACGCTGGCTGTTTGCCGTCTGGCGGATCGACGAAGGCCGAATTCATCTGGAACGAACCGCCGTGAACTTCCCGACCGCGGATCTCGACAAGGCAGTTCAATTGCTCGCAGAGAATTTAAAGCAGTCAGCGGTCAGCGATCAGCATTCAGCGTAAGGACGTTACACGCCCAGCTACTGCGATTTGAGCTTGGATTTCATTGTCGTTTCTAGCTGCTGATCGCTGAAAGCTGACCGCTCTCCCCACAACGTGGCACTTACTCACCATGGCTCAGAAACAAAAACTGATTCTCTGCTGCCCGCTCTGTCCCGGTGACATCCTGACGATGACCGTGGCTGTTGAGTCACTGCATGCAACATTTCCCGGAAAGTATCTGACGGATGTTCGCACCCCCTGCCCTGAGATCTGGCAGAACAATCCGCACATCACACCGTTGGCCGACGATGACTCGGACGCGATTCGGATCGACATGCAGTATCCGCAGATCAATCGTTCGAACCAGACACCGATCAATTTTATCTCCTGCTATACCGAATTTCTGGGTGAGCAGCTTGGCGTGCCACTGTATGCCCGCACCAATCGTCCTCGCATTTACCTGTCGGACGAAGAGAAAAGCTGGATGACGATGCTGCAGGAGCACTTTACTCACGGACGCAAAACGCCGTTTGGAATCCTCGTCGGTGGCTCGAAGTGTGATTACACGATCAAGCAGTGGCCCGTGGAGTATTACCAGGAAGTGATTGACCGAACGCTTGGGCTGTTTCAGTGGGTGCAGATCGGTGAAGCGGGGCATAACCATCCTCGCCTGGAACGCTGCATTTCACTTCTGGGAGAAACGTCACATCGGATGTTGCACCGGCTGGTGTACCACGCCTCGATCGGACTGGGGCCTGTGACGTACCTGATGCATCTTTGTGCCGCATTTGAGAAGCCATATATCTACCTGGCAGGTGGTCGGGAGCCGGTGACGTTTCTCTGCTATCCGAAGATGCACACTTTACACACCGTTGGGGCTCTTCCCTGCTGTCGCGACAACGCCTGCTGGAAGTCGCGAGTTGTACCGATTGGTGACAACGATGCGAAAGATCGCCAGTTGTGCGAACACCCGGTCATCGGGCCAATGATTCCTGTTGCAAAGTGTATGGCCATGATCCAGCCGGATGACGTTGTACAAATCGTTCGCCGTTATGCAGGACTCGCCGTATGAAGACCATTATCGAATGCCCTGCGGAGGCAAACGTGGACATTCGATTGGATTCGAGCCGAGTCCATTCGACCTCGAAGACAACCACCGTCTTTACCAACGGTTGCTTCGATCTGTTTCATGCAGGGCATGTCCTTTTTCTGAATCGGTGTCGAGCGTTAGGTGGTCGCCTGGTCGTGGGTCTCAATACGGATGATTCGGTACGAAGACTGAAAGGGCCGACGCGGCCGATCTGCACGTTTGCAGAAAGAAGCCAGGTTCTGTTGGGATGCCGCTATGTCGACGAGGTTTTGGGGTTCGATGATTCAACTCCATGCCGGCTGATCCAGCAATTGCGACCAGACATCATCGTTAAGGGGCCGGGATATTCGATTGCCAATATGCCGGAAGCGGCGGTCGTTAAGGAATACGGCGGGCGAGTCGTTCTGCTGGATGGTCCGCCGATCAGCAGCACAGAAATCATCGGAAGAATTCTTTCGATGTCGGGGACGCGAAACGTGGCCCCCGAGATGGCACGCGTCTGATTCTCGCCGGGCATCGACATCAATTGACAATGACTTGCTAATGCCATGAAAAGGGATTCGGCATGCCTGTCCTGCAGATCAAATTTGACCGCCACGGCCTGGGTGACTGCGTACACTTTGCACATGCACTGCAGCTCTACAAACGCCGTGGCTACGACATCACGGTTCAGGCCGAAGCGAACAAGCAGTTTGTCTGGGATATTGCCGGGGTCAACGTTGTTCACACGGGCGACCTGCTCGATCATCCCTATCTTTATCCCGCCCGATTCGATGATCTTGGTCAACCGGACTGCGAACAGAATAAGGTGGCCTTCGGTCTGACCCACAGCGCCATGCCGAAACTTCCTCTTTCTGCTGAAGAGCTCTGGGATGAATTGTGTGCCGTCCGACTGTCGGCTCATGAGTTCATCCCGCCGGAAGCTCATGCCGAAGCGGAAGCCTTTCTGGCGGAGTTGCCTCGGCCGCTGATCTGCCTGCATTCCCGAGGTACAAACTGGCACGAGCGGAAATCGCTGGCGGTGGGTGTTGCGTTTGATGTCATTGTGAAGCTGATTGAGCGGACGGGCGGTTCGGTCATTGTCCTCGACTTCGACCAGCGAGCCCCGATGGTCGGATCGGATCATTGTAAGGGGATCAAGCCAGGTTGGGGCCACATCGGGATCGACCGCTTATGCGCTCTGTATGAGCGTTGTGATCTGATGATTGGCGTCGACAGCGGCCCATTTCATGTTGCTGCGATGACGGACATCAAATCCCTGGGCGTGTTTCGTTCGCTGCATCCGTGCCGAGTCTGCCTTCCCAATCCGCGTGCCACGTACCTGGCCAGTGATCAGTGGGAAGCAGACTGGGACCAGCGCAAGGGGCTCTGGAAAATCACGACATATGCGGGGGCAGAACCGACCGCCGATGACATTGTGCGAGCCGCAGAGGCGGTTCTCAGTGGCGCCGCACCTGTTTCCCCCGCAGACCGCCGGAATCTGCTGGCAAGGCTGGCAGGACGGTACCGCTACCGACGGATTGGATACGACGAACGAATCTTGCGGCTGGAGCCGGATGGAACAATCAGCGAAGGGGCCGACGGGTGTGAACGACAGTGGTCGGTCTGTCGGCTGGAGGGTGTCGAGGCGATCGAAATCAGCGGCAAAGACGGTGTCATCTGTCGCTGTCGTGCCGACGGAGGCTTCTATCGAGGCCGGTGGACACAATTTGAGAGAATGCCGATCGAACTGGTCCCGATTGCGGAATCGCCGATCAGTCTCACTTCAACAACGTCCGTGGCGGGAGACTATTTTTGCGAGGTGATTGGCATAAGGGAGTTTCGCATCACGCTGCAGCCTGATGGTCAGGCGATCGCGGACGATGAGACTGTTACGCGGTGGAGTTCTGTGCAGGATCAGCTGCAATTGAGTCACGATGCGACTGTCGTGGCCACGTTACGTTTAGAGTCCGATGGCTGCTGGCGAGGTCTGAGCGATGCGGGAAAGCAGGTGGAACTGATACCCGCCAGCAGGCAGCCCTACAGATCATTCGGTCCGACTCGTCCAGTCGAGTATCGTAAAGGAGAATACAGCTACATCTCGCTCGGTCTGTTCCATGCCGATTGTATTTCCTTTGCCAGAAAACTTCCGCCAGTTCAGGCGATTGCAGGGATCCCTCGCGGCGGGTTGCTGGCTGCATCGCTGGTGGCATTGGAGCTGAATTGTCCGATGATATCTCTGGAATTGTTACTGGATGGGAAACTTCCGACCATTCCCGTTCCACGACGCGGGCGCGGTGTCCGGGTTCAGCGAGACGGACGGATCTTAGTCATGGATGATAACTGTTCCAGCGGACGAGTCATCGCGTCGCTCAGGCCACGACTGCACCCGGATGTCAAAATCGGAGTCATTCATGGGAATGACCACGCCGACTATGTTGGCAGGCATTTGGAGCGAGAAATCCATCGCAGCTACGAATGGACGATCCTGCATGATGACAACGCCGAATACACGTTGACCGACCTGGATGGAGTCCTGTGTGAAGACTGGTGCGGCGGTTCAGAAGCGGTAAACGACGCTGCCTATCAACTGTTCCTGAAAAACGCGGCCCCGCGCCGCATCCCCTCATACCCGCTGCTGGGGATAGTGACCAACCGCCTGGAACGAGATCGAGCACCGACGGAAGAGTGGCTGCAGCGTCATGGGATTCTTTACCAGTCACTGACGATGTCACCGCACCCAACGTTTGAATCACGCGATGCATCAGGAGACGCAGCCGGTAGAAAGGCCGCGATTTACCGTGAGCATCCCACGGCCCGACTTTTCATCGAAAGCTGCAGTCGACAGGCCAGAGAGATCAAGAGACTCACCGGACGTCCGGTGCTGTCGATCGAGGATAATTGTCTGGTGTGAGGAGAAAACAAATGTTTTCGACCCGTATGACTACGATGCGAGATTTCGAATCTGAGTGGTTCGCGAAATGGAAATCGATCCTCGGATTTTCCGACCGCATTCATCGTAAGTTTTGGGAAATAGCGATCGTGTCAGAGACATTAGAAACACTGGGAAAGCTCGGAAAGGGAATGAAAGGGGTTGGTTTCGGCGTTGGTAGTGAATCTCTAACGCTTACGTTTGCTGATCGAGTTGCAAAGATTCTGGCTACGGATTTGCTGCCCGACAACTGGCAGCAAACGCATCATGGGTTCTTCACTCTTGGCGAACATCCTCGGATCGAAAATCGAATCGTTGACATGAACTGGATTAACGGCGAAAGCGGTAAAGGAACCGTTGAAGCCGAAGAGTACGATTTCTCGTGGTCCATTTGCTCAATGGATCATTGTGGAAAAGTGTGGTGGACGAAACGATTCCTTTTAAATCAAATGAATTGTCTGCGGGAGGGAGGTGTCGGCGTCCACACTGCGGAGTATACAATAAATGTCGGAATGCCCCGCGATGGAACGACGGTTTGGTTAACTCGTGACGATGTCGTCGATGTCCTGCAACTCCTGACATGGCTTGGTCATGAAGTTGCTCCGATCGATTGGTTCATCGGTGATCAATTTGAAGATCATGGAATCGATTGCTTCCCGTACAATGGTGAGTGCCATATCAAGACAGAAGCCCATGGGCGCTGGGGAACTTGCATTTGCTTTTGCGTGCGCAAGAAAGGAGCGGGGACGTTCTGGGTTCCACTTGATGAAACAGAGGCACGGGCAGCGATTGCGAAATTTCATTTATCCCATTCACAAATATAGTTGAATTTCCATCCAGCTGGCGCGTCATTCCACCTTTTCGTATCTTTGTTCCACTGTAGATGGAACTCAATTCCACCGACGTTATCGAGTGAAGCCCCAGGAAGATTTGCGGCCTCGCCATTTAACCATCGCCAAGTCTCGTCTGATTCGCGAGAACACCCGACCCATACTTGAACTCCAGAGTTTTGGCAGAACTCCGTGAGAAAAGCTAGCCGCTGCGGTGCCTCGCCGATAGCCAGATGTCCACCCATTTCCTCACATCGTTGTTTGGCGACGTGCCATGTCGCCGGTTCCTTGATCAGTGCGTACGTATGTCCACCAAATTTCACGGTATCTTTTGGGCGAGGCTTCTTGGACGGTTTTGATGAGGCCGCTTCCGGGTCCGCTTCCAATTGGTCGATCCGGGCTTTGAATGACAGTGCTTTGTTGAAGTCGCCACTCTTCGTGATTTCTGTGAGGCGATCTTTGTAGGCCTTTAATCGGATAGCTGCGGCCTCGCGTTTGACTTTTGCCAGGGCGGCTTCGGCTTTGCTGACTTCAGAGGCGTACTTGTCCTCTGCCGCTTGCAGGACGGCCGGTTCAACGGCGGGGGTTGGTGGAGGCGTGTCCTGCGCCAACGTGATCGCCGCATTCACGACAAGACAAATGATCAGAACACTGCGAGTCATTGGTGATTCCTCATCTGTGCGAAGGAGTGTTTTCAGATGCTGCAAACCGACTGGGACTCAAGTTACGAGCGATTCAACGTGGGTACTACAGCGAGTTGCTCTGTAGCAGCAGATGAAACTAGTTTATCGACTCTTGGTCTCTCAAGGCAATCGCCGCGGATTGCTGTGATGGGAGATATTATGATTGATGTTGATGTTGAGTGTCGTTGCGAGCGGATCTGTCAGGAAGGTCCGTGGCCGGTTTTGCTGATCGAGAGAATGTGCAGTCGACTCGGTGGTGCCGGAAATGTCGCTGCGATGCTCAGGGCACTGGAGTGCGAAGTCCTGCTGCTGGGACTGGTGGGGCGAGACGACTGCAGCCAGATTCCAGAAATAGACGTGAAAATTGGCTGGCGTCAGGTTGATGGGGCAACGACCCGGAAGACTCGCTTCTGGTGCAATGACCGTCTGACTGGGCCTCGCATCGACCAGGACCAGACGGGCAATCCCACGCATGATGACATCGATTACTTCATAGATTCTATCGAACAGTTCTCGCCACAGGTCGTGATTGTTGCGGACCATGGAAAAGGAGTGGTCACCCTTGGCCTGATGCAGCGGTTAGGAGCTTTAAACATTCCCGTACTGGTCGATCCGATCCTGAAGACACCCCTCCCCTTCGGTCCGGCAGCAATTGCCGGTGGCAAACATGAACTCGGTCCGGGGGCCAGGCAGGCCGGTGTGTTGATCGAGAAACGTGGCCCTGCGGGGCTGGCGTGGACCGCCGCTCCACACGAATTTGCACCCACGTGCCTGGTCTCGATGTGTCGGAGTCTGGTCGATCCACTCGGAGCGGGAGACCAGTTCATTGCCAGCCTGGCATATCAGCGCTGCCTGGGAAGCGACTGGCCGGAGGCGATCACCTGGGCCAACCAGGCAGCCGGTCTGCAGTGTGAGCAACCCGGCTGTATTCCGTTAGGGAAACACGAGATCGATCGAGTACTACAAAGCAGCAATCGCCGCTCTGTGTAATATCAGCCGATTCTCGTTCGAGATCGATATTGGCGGCCTACCCAAAATGATTGCACTGCTCGTCAATTCAAATTCAGAGGGCAGAACGATGGGGGGCAGAACGATGAAGAATCATGATTCAGTCTCTTCTATCGTTCTGCCCAAATTTCTGATTCCTGGAAAGGAGGAGAACTTGGGTGGGGTGTTTCGGCGACGTCCGGAGACCCGCGCACGAACTATGAGAAATGCGCCAACGATCGCTCGCGTCGCATCAAGTTGCGTAGATGTGTTTCCTACAGCGATTCCAGCAGTTCATTCATTTCTGCAGCTGCGTGGTCATCGCCAATGCGGCGAGCGGTCTGGATGCCTGACCTTAATACTTGTCGTGCTCCCGCTTCGTCGCCCGCCTCGGCCAGAAGCTGGCCGCGCCGGAAAAACGCTGGGACGTGGTCCGGAAACCGGTCGTTCATTTCGGCCAGGCGTTTCAGTCCGGCAGCCGGGTCTTCTTTAACCAGTTCCAGCGCATAGGCGTAATTCAGGAAAGGATCATTCGGCTCGGTGGCCAGCATTTCTTCCAATTTCAGACGTCGTGACACAATTCCACTTTCGAAGAGATTTTCCGGAGATCACATAATTCGGCAGCTGGTCCCGGGATTGTAACAATGTTCAGCATCCGGCGGCGGCAAAGATTGCGGAAACACCCACGCCGGAACAGCTCTAACCGTTCAACTCGTTCGCTTTGTCTCATTTGGAAGACGCCAGCCGGGGCGGCATCAGGGAATGTCCAGTTTCGTCCGGAAATTGAGAAAGTTGGGGTCCTGCGCCCGGCTAATCTTACCTGGATTTTCAAAATGTTGGATTAGGTAAAATATGCACCACCCGGTCGACCGCTTTCAAGGGGCTCACACCGAATCGACGATCCAAAGGCTTACCGGAGCTTGGATGGATTCTCTCCGCGACAGCGAAGGAATGTGGCAAACGCGAAGTCCGTACACCCTTTGATCGAACCAGAGCGGCCCACGAGTTCCCCATGACACAGTGCATAAGAATGTGGAGCGTCTTGATCCTGTTCGCAGGATTCACGACAGTACAAGCCTCTGAGCGGGAAACGCTGGAGGTCTGTGCAGTTCGCAAGGCGTTACCATCGGTGGGAAATATCCATACCGAAAAAACAGCGGCGACCAATTCGCAGAACAATGTCTTTGCGACCTCGGAAAAGGGACGTAAAGTCAACGGCATGGGGACTGGCATCGTCGTTGACGAACGCGGATACATGGTCACCAATTACCATGTGATCGCCGATGTCGATACCATCCGTGTCGATTTCCCCGACAAGAGCAGCTATGTCGCCCGACGCATCAGCGTTGATCGCGAAAACGACCTCGCTCTGATCAAGATCGAGCCGCTCCATCCCCTCAAGGTGATGCCCTGTGGAGTCTCAGCTGACCTGATGCTGTGCGAAAAAGTCATCGCGATCGGGAATGCGTTTGGTTATCAAAGCACCGTGACGGTCGGATACATCAGCTCGCTCTCTCGCGATGTCGAAGCGAATGATACTCAGTTCTACCGCAACCTCATCCAGACCGATGCCGCGATCAATCCCGGGAACAGCGGTGGGCCTCTCATTAACCTGCTGGGTGAAGTGATCGGGATCAATGTTGCTATTCGAGCCGGTTCAAACAAGATTGGCTTTGCAATCCCCATTGATGACGCTCGCAAAGCGATCGCCCGGTTGATGAGTGTTGAACAACTCGAACGGACCTATCACGGCCTGATCACCAAGGACGTGAAATCAGGAACCAGCCGGATGCTCGTGGTGGATGGCGTTCTCCCTGAAAGCCCTGCCGCGACCGCTGGCCTGAAGGCTGGTGACGTGATTGTGAAGGCCGGGCATCTGGAAGTGACTGATGCCGTGGACTGGGAGCGAGCGTTCCTGGGCCGACCGGTGGGTGACAAGATTGAAATCAGCGTCAAGCGAAATGATAAACTGGAATCAATCTCGCTGGCTCTGGCTGCTTACACTGGTGGCCGGGTTTCGATCACCCCCGAAATTGCGATCTCGCCGAAGAGCTCGAATACCGCAGAAGATGATCGCTACTGGCAACAGCTTGGTGTGAAGGTTTCGCAACTTCCTGCTGCTCAAAAAGCTCTTGTGGGCCCCAAGTACCGTGGTGGGATGCGAGTGACTGACGTCCGGGCGGACGGTCCTGCCGCTGCGAATGGAATTCAAAAGGGTGATATCCTGGTCGGCCTCGACAAATGGGAAACCCTGTCGTCTGACAACATGAGCTGGATCCTGAATCAACAACAGCCTCAACTGACCGATGGTCAGGTCTCGATGAAATTCTTCGTCATCCGCGGTCAGGAAACTCGATATGGGTACCTCGCCGTCACCTTGACGCCACGGGTTGCTCAAGGCCCAAATTGATTCCGTCGCAGCCAGCAATTCCAACCGCCCGGTGTCATGCGTGATGCCGGGCGGTTTTTTTATTGGATCGATGATACAGTTGGGCTGGCAAGTGCAAGTCGTTGTTCGCCCTGCAACCTCCATCGCTGCAATTGGAACTCTTCCGTGGAACGCCCCGAGTTTGCTTTGATTGACTGGATCAGATCCCGCGTCGTTGACGGAGGGCCAGTCAAACTCGGAATCGGTGATGATGCAGCGATACTGCGGAGCGACTCGAATCGAGACTGGCTGGTTGCGACCGATATGCTGATGGAAGGAGTCGATTTCACCTTTCCGCCGGCGACGCCTGCGCTGGTCGGCCGTAAAGCTCTGGCGGTCAATCTAAGTGACATTGCGGCCATGGGTGGTCGGCCGACAGCCGCGTTTGTCTCTGTAGCGTTGCCGATTGACAAAGGTGTCGAGTTTGCTCGCGAACTTCATGCAGGCCTGCTCAATCTCGCGGACCGGCATCATGTGGTCCTGGCTGGTGGCGACACCAACAGTTGGCACGGCCCGCTGGTCATCAACGTCGCTGTCGTTGGCGAGCCGTGGGGGCCGAATTCGATTACTCGAGGCGGAGCGAAGCCGGGCGACTGGATCTTCGTCACAGGGACATTGGGAGGGAGCATCAGCGGCCACCATCTCACATTCGAACCGCGAATCCGTGAAGCTCAAGCTTTGACCAGCATGGTCAACGTGCACGCGATGATTGACATCAGTGACGGGTTAGCAGCAGACCTGCACCATATCCTGAAACATAGTGACCAACTAACATGCTACTAC
>CAZSTW010000018.1:30119-76567 GCA_964609845.1 uncultured Planctomycetaceae bacterium
AAACATAGTCACGTCGGAGCGGTTCTGAACGCAGCAGCCATTCCGATCAGTCAAGCGGCGATCGAAGCCGGCGACAGTAAGAGTCCACTGCAACACGCCCTGTCGGATGGTGAGGACTTTGAATTGATTTTCACGGTGTCACCTGAAGATGGGTGTCGATTAATAGCGACGTGGACTGAGTCGACCCCAATCAGCCACATCGGTCTGGTCACAGCCGAACCGGGCTGCTGGCTGAAAACAGGAGATCAACAGGAACCGCTGGCACCGCTGGGCTGGAGTCATGCGTTGAACGAAACTGGCGGTGATGAAGACCGCCATTCGTGATCGCACTACCGCAATTCGGCGGGCATCCATTTCTCGTTTGAGGTCGATTTTTTCATCCCAGACAAATGACTTGAACTGCTCCTCAATTCAAATTGGTTTGGCAGAATGATGGAGGGCAGAACGATAAGACATAGGGAATCATGGTTTTCATCGTTCTGCCCATCTCTCTGATTCTTCCTGCAGGAAAGAGGAGACCTTCGGTCGGTCGTTTCGGCGGGGTCGGGAGACCCGTGCCGAACCTCGCCGAGGGCGTTGTCCGTGCTGAACTGGCATGATCGCTATTAAATTTGGCATAGTGTCTCGTGACGACCGGCAATTGTGTGGATAAGATATTTCGACAGGAGTGACGTTAGAAACCTGATTACTGGGAAACGGAAGTCGATATGCCTGCCTGGCCTGGCGGACCTTGTCCTGAGTGCGGTGTGGATATGCCGCCGAACATGATCCATTGTCGCGAATGTCGCGCGTTACTGAATCCGGAGCTTGAACGAGACAGCGTTGAGATTCCCGTATTTATTCCGCTGCAAGAGCTAGATGCCATGGTCGAGATCGAACCGATCGGGATGTTTGTGGATTGCCCCAAATGTTCACAAGAGTTGAAGATCAACAAGAAATATCTGGGCCAGCGCGTCCAGTGTAAATTCTGCACGGCCGACTTTCGCCTCGACCCGACTCTTCCAACGCTGGCGCAGGCGGATGTCTATTCCAAGTGCCCGCACTGCGAGCAGGAACTGCGGTTCGCACGAAAGTACATCGGCATCCGGGTCGCCTGCCGGTTCTGTGCCGGGAAAATCAATATCGTTGAAGGTGGTCGATAGTTCGAAATGCCGCTTCAATGCGGATTGAACTACGAAGAAGCAGCCTTCACGGCTTGGCGAGTAAATTCCACCGATTCGCAAAGACGATTGAACCGATCACGACAGCGAGCATTCCGCCAGACTGTGCACCCCAGATCGAGCCGCCGACCCAGGCATAGCACAGCATTGGCACCGTCTGTACTGGAACACCGGCGAATGCTCGCACGTAGAACTCCGGGCTGAGCGTTGCCAATCCCATTGCTATCAGACCGCCAGCACACCAGCAACAATAGACGCCGCCAAACATCGGAATCAGTTGTCGTATCGCTATTCCGAACGGACAGCGGGCGCGTGAGACTATTCCGACGACCAGCGTAAAAACCAAGGCAGCAAACATGCCGGAAATCAATCCCTCCAGAATTCCCTGTGCAATCGCTGCACGCCAGATGTCTTCGACACCTTCCCAATGCATGATCTGCCGGAAGTAGTGCGGGCTGATGGCCGCATTGATGGCATTCGTCGACGCTCCGATCATGGCACCTCCGGCCAGAGTTGCACCGGCGGTCATGACCAGGGCCATGGGGTTGGGCGAATCGTGCATGGTTGCAGGTGTCCCGTTCACAGACGCTGATGCTTCATTTTTCTGCGGAAAAGAACGGGAACAGCTTCTTCATTTCTGCTTCGTTGGGACGGCGGCCATATTCGCAGAGTTCGAATGCTTCGGCATACTTGACGGATTTGCCCGCCTCTTCGCCGTACCAGCGAATCACGTCACTGCGATAGCGGTCGGCTTCGGCAGACTGACGCGCCTGCCAGCGCTGCTTGAGCCATGCTTTGCGGCCGACAACGTCGGCGGCGGGGGGAACGGTTCGAACAAACTCTTCGCTGCCACTGGCTCCCCCTTCGTAGACCTGAGATTCCAGTTCGTGTAACGCTTCGACCTTCAAATCCAGCACATCGTCAACGGAAACGACCATGTCGGGCTTGAATGGATAGGGTTTTTGAAACCCGTCGCTGGAATACATGAAAACGGGATTCTTTTTTAGTGGAGGCGTATCTGGACAAAAGAACGGGACTGTGACCATGAATGCCGCGTCCTGGACGAGGATGCCGACGTAGCGATGATCCGGGTGATAGTCCCAGGGACGGTGGGAAATCACGATATCTGCCTTCCATTCCCGAATAACCCTGGTGATCAACCGTCGGTTTTCCAGTGTCGGCTCCAGTTCACCGTCGTGGATGTCGAGGACTTGCGAGGTGACTCCCAGTTTTTTGGCAACCCGTGCCGATTCAGCGGCACGACGGAGGGCGAGTGGCCCGCCCGCCATTTGCCAATGACCGATGTCACCGTTTGTGACCGAACAAAGCTTCACGTGGTGTCCCAGTTTCGCCCACTTCGCTGCTGTCCCGCCGGCCTTGAATTCTGCATCATCCGGGTGTGCTCCGAAAACGACAATTCGCAGTTTCCCGTCGTCACCAGGAATTTCCGCCGCACAGGCTGCCGGTATGGAAAAGAAATTGACCGTGATCAGCAGAGTGAAGGCATGAATGAGGGCAATCGACCTGGAACAGGTGTTGAGCATGTCTGATTTTCCGCAGGAGATTCGTTTGAAACAAACCGAGTGCGAAATCGTACCGTGCATGAACCGGAAGCTGAAATGAACAGATTCGAGCTCGACTGAAAAAGATCCTGGACGATCGCAGAATTGCGTCTCAGATTTCTTTGCCAAGTTGCCAGTTCCGCTACAATCCCCTCATGGAAACACAGAACCAGGAAAAATCGATCAGCTATGATGTCGAAGTCTTTTATGACGGAGACTGCCCGCTCTGCCTGCGTGAAATCAACATGCTGCGGCGGAAGGATTCGAAAGGAAAGATTCGATTTACGAACATCGCGGATCCGTCATTTCATTCGCTGAACATCGGTAAGAGTTACGATGAACTGATGCAGCGGATCCATGGGCGGCTTCCGGACGGAACCTGGATCGAAGGGGTCGAAGTTTTCCGGCGCCTGTACACGGCGGTCGGCTTCGGCCCACTCGTCGCGGTGACTCGGCTGCCGATCATTTCGCAGATTATGGATCTGGGATACGTGCTGTTCGCTCGAAACAGGCTGCGACTGACCGGGCGTTGTCAGGCTGGGGTATGCGATATCGCGCCGAAGGCAGGCACCGGAAAATGACGTTCCGAAAAAAACCGGGAAGTCAGAACACGGCTGTTTCTCGCAATTCCGTCATTCACAGACACGCACCTCTTTTTAGCCTCGAATGATGAAGAAGAGAGTGTCACGTCAGGACGATATCGACCGTCAGTCCGCCTGATGCTAGACTTCGGCTCATTCAGAGAATGGAGATCGGCCGGAAATCATTCCAGCAAAGGCGTGCAATCGAATGGGCGATACGATTCGAGTTCTGATACTGGCGGTTGTCCAGGGAATCGCTGAATTCCTGCCCATCAGTTCCTCGGGACATCTGGTGATCATCAACGAAATCCTGAAGCGACTTCAGGGTGGGGATATCCCTGACGAAGGAATGACACTCAATATCGTTCTGCACTTGGGAACTCTCGGTTCCATCATCGTGGTTTATTTCCGTCGGCTGCAGCGCGTCTTGATTGAAATGGAATGGCGATTGTGTTCGGCCATCGTGCTCGCCTCCGTTCCCGCCGCAATTGTCGGTATCGGGTTCAAAGATCAGCTCGAACCCCTGTTCGTCTCGCCTGCGGTCGCGGGTTTCGGACTGTTGATCACCGCATCACTTTTGATTCTCGGTCAGCATTTACAGTCGGGGCGATTTACGGACAGGCAGCTTCCCTGGCCGGTGGCACTTATCGTGGGCTGCTTTCAGGCGGTTGCATTAGTTCCCGGTATTTCACGCTCAGGAAGCACGATCTCAGGAGGGCTTCTCAGCGGTATGGAACGCGAATCGGCGGCAACGTTTTCGTTCCTGATCGCAATACCGGCCATCGGCGGTGCGGCGTTTCTGGATATGCTGAAATTCCTGAAACCAGGGGCGATCGAAACTGTGAAACTGCCCGTTCCAACCTTGCTGATGGGAATGATCGTCTCATTCATCGTGGGGATCTTCGCACTGCGGCTGCTGATCCAGTTGATCTCGCGACAACGACTCCACTGGTTCGGGTATTACTGCCTGGGCATGGGTATCGCAGTCCTGGTCTGGCAGGGCTTCGAGGGAAAGCTGTTCGGTTAGTGCGTGTCGCACTTCTGTGTCGCGTCGAAACATGGGTTAGACGCTGTGGTTTGATGGCCACGGGACGCCACACTGAAATGAGATGCGGTCTAAATTCGCGGGATTACCGCCGCGCCGCAATTCCAGCGACAAATATCGTTTCCTGCATGGCGCGTTGTCGGTGGAACTCCATCGTGCGATCAGGATTCGACGACCATTACGGAATTCTGAGCCTGACGGCGATAGACCAGGGAGCGGAAAACTGCCACGGCGATGATCGCGGGCCCAACGGGTCCCGGCGTCAGCCACAACCACCAGACAAGTCCGAGCAACAGCCAGGCGAAGTTCGTACGCGTGTTCAGCCATTCCCCCCATTCCAGTCGGATCAATCGACGAAACAGTGGAATCGCCACGAGGCAAATCAGGCAGGCGCCAACGCCGTTCACCCAGCGACTGTCCAGCATCCAGAAGTTGACAGACGGATTTTCCAGCGAAACAGCGACTCGCAGGGAATGGGGAAGGTCAACAAACTGCTCATTCAGTTGCATTCCTCTGGCTTCCAGAGACGTCGGTGTGCTGGACTGGGCAGGAGGTTCGAGTTGATTCAATGTTGGGACCATTCGATTCCACCGCTCCAGCAGTGTCGGCATTGTTACATCGGATTTCGACAGCCCCTTGGGTAGTCTCGCGGTAATCTGAGTCTGCAGGTCGAAGATGAGCCGTCGATTGGCGGCGGCGGCACGCGGGTCGCTTCCAAGGCTTTCTTGGCGTCCCAACAACATTTCCAGGCGATCGAGTGCGGCATCCATCCAATCGAGCTTTCGAGCACCATCGCGGCTGATCGTCATACCGTCGCGAAACGGAATCACGGTCACGAGTGTCTTGGCAACATCAATGTGAATGGCTCTCGGTAATGTTTCGTTTTGAATCCGTGCCAGTCCGGTACTCTGAGGCGTTGGCTGTTGCCAGTTCAGGACGAGGAGTGATTCGCGCCCACCTCCTGCCAGGGGGATCAGCAGTTTTCCCTCTACTGGAACCGGCAGTGGCAATGGTCGTTCATCCAGAAAAACGGCAACTATTTCAAACCCATTCGGTACTTCGAACTGAATGGATTCTCGTGTTTGTGAGAGATACGCCCGGGTCACACCGAATCGGCCTCCCTGCTCTGTCAGCCAGAGGGAATGGTCGATCAGGCGAATCTCGGGGTGTTCCAGATGCGTTGTGGACTGGTTCCGCCGCAGCCGAATCGGTTGTGACGTGAGCTGGTATTCGGCCGAGGTTGCCTCTGAACGGAATTCATCGAGGATTTCCTCGGCCCAGGCCGGGGATTCATCCGGTTTAAGTTCGGTTCCTTCCAGCGGTGTCCATGCGTCTGCCGGGCCAATCATCAGATTTATCTGTTGCGAAATTGCTTCCTGCGGCTCCGGGAAAGGCAATTCCCAATCCCCTTTCGGTGGTTCGTCAACGACCGTTTCGAACGAGATCAAAACCTCACCAGGATCGGGCATCAGAGTCAGGTCGAGACGACGAAGTCCATCAACTGGTTCGTGCCAGTTGGCTTCTGCGCGATCAACTCGTACGCGAGCGGGATCGTAAATGGCAGGAAATAGTACTCCCATTCTGCGTGGCGACTCCCCTTCGGGAGCGAGCTTTAATTGTCCGGCGAGTTTCCATGTTGCCCCGTCACCTCGCATCAGTGCAGCTGCGGCTCGCACCGTGCAACGTGCCTGAACGGCCGAAACGCGAATAGAAGTCTTGGGGTCGGGGTCTGCTGTCTGATATCGAGCGACCAGTTGTCTTCCGTCATTTTCCGTAGACTCGTCCGGTTCAAACGGGGGGACTCCGCGTGGAAGGGTCAGATCGACTTCGACATCAGGTTCGTGGAACAGTTCCCAGCGGGATTCGACCAGTTCCGCTTCTTCACAGCGAACAAATGGAAGAGGTGTGACGCGTCCATAGCGAGTTGGCAGGCTTCCCTTGAGGACCAGTTGCTGGATGCCTGTCGTCTTGTCGCTGAGGAACAGCACGACGCGTGTCGGGGAGGCCCCCACACGATTTTCGGACCAGCGAACCAGTCGTTCGGCTCCCCCTTCGATGACGGAAATCGATTCTATCTGCAATCGTCGATCAACGAGCAGGAAGTGCTGATAGACAGGAGCCTGCGATGTTTCAAGTCGTGCGTTGACGGTCCATTCCAGCCGACGTCGTCCTACGGTTCCAGTCTGACTCCACGACAAGACACGGCGCCGGGGAATTTGTGGCGTCACCGTAAACTGTGCGGTTGATGCCTCGCGCGGCTGAAACAACAGTTGCAACCGTCCTGTCGGAGGAGAATCCCCCCACGCCTGCAGAAAGTCTGCCGACGAGACTGCGCCGAGCAGATCCACCTCCAGATTCTGAGGTTCCAACTTGTATTCAGGAGGCGAACTGACACACCACCAGTTTTGAACTGTCGTGACCTTTGTCCCCGCTGATCGAGTGATGGTGATTTGCGGCAATGGCAAATGAGCAACCCCTTCGGGGATCGCCAGCTGAATCGTGCCGTCGATCGTGAACTTATTCCGCTGAGGCTCTGAGAAGATCAGTCGCAGTCGCTGAATTCCCTGAGCATCGGCGGTCAATTCGGAACGTAACAGGTTCGTTGCGCGAATATCACCTTCGCGAACCAGGCTTCTGGGAGGGAGGTCCAATTCGATGAAGTCGAACTGACCCTCAGTGGGTTCGCAACGAATCCGGAATCGCAATTCACCGTGCGTTGCCCGCAAATCCAGCGATTGCAGCTGTGAGACTTCCAGGCGCTGAACTCGCAGTTCCGGAGTGTTCTGCGACCAGCGAACATCGACTAAAGAGGTCGAACCAAGATCAAATTCAAAAGTCTTCTTATCAGCTCCGGTCTCTGTCGCACCTTGAACCCCAGCAGCCTCGAAAAATACGACAGGCTCAGGCAGGGAGATTGACCAGTGCGACGCGGCGACACTGGGGACCTTTGACTGAAAACTGCCTCCGAGTGCATTACGAGTTCCAACTCGCTTCAAATCAAGCTCGATGTCGAGAGTTGCGGGACCTTTAGCCCCATCATCAGTCGCAGCATTCCAGGTGATGCGAAACCCGCGTCCGTCGGGTGCGATCTGTGCCGGGTGAGATTTGCCATTAATTCGGCAGGCGTCCATTCCCGTCAGGAAGGCATCCGTTACGGGCAACAGGATCTGATGATCCCGCGAGCGATCCAGGAGATGGACTTTGAATTTCGCCTGCAGCGAATCGGCTCCTCCCGACTTTGCTGCCAACGTGTATCGGGCAGACGCAATTAACGACTGCGGAAGCGGGGACTTCGTACGAGCGGATTCTTTCAGTGATGTCAGCAGTTTTTGTGGCAGGTAGACCAGTGGCAGTTCGGTCGACGGTTTGCCATCCGCATCCACCGGGACAAGAACCGGGAATCGGGGTATGGGCTTAAGCTGTGTCAGCGGAGGGACAGAGATCGAAGATTCTTGAGCCACCGCCGCCGTCAGGCCAACGAGCAGAATGACGCTGGCCGGCGCCCCCCAGTCGAAACTATGCGTGCTTCCCATCGGAACAACGAGCGACGGATCGCGTCGCTGCGAAATCAGCGACTTGCGTGGGGACAGTAGAGCAATGACGGTTCCTGCAATCGCCCCACCAAACATCTCGGCATAGGGTGACGGAGAAAAACAGGCCCCTGCGAGCATGAGAGCAAGCCAGTAGGCCGCGAGGCGGTCACGGTACTTCCAGCCGACCATACGTACGAGAATTCCCAGCATGAGATTGATGACAAGTGCAATCCATGCCAGTAGACGTGTCTGTCGAGTCTGCCATGTTTCGAGAATAATCTCCGTTGGGACAAGCGCCGAGATGGATTCGTGAACATGCCATTCGGCCGGGGCAATTAATTCACGACTGAAGTCCCCTGCTCCTTGATCGGTTGTACGCTCTGGGTTGAAGAACTCACGCCAGGATTCCATCGCGAAAGGATTGAAGAATGCTTCATCACCCGAACGCCCCAGTGGACCAAACAGTTTTTCGGTCCAGGTCGAATTTGACAGGGGGCGAGTCAGTCGGACACCGACGGGTTCCGAAAAGACTTTGACTGTGGGTGGAAGTGCGAATTCCCAGGTGAATCCCAGGACCGTTGCCGAAATCTTTGGGACCATGATTCGGTGAATGTCGCGAATACCGCCGCCTTTCGACGGGACACGGTAAAGCAATTCGACGACATCCCTGCGTGAAGCGTCCAGGTCAGAGAGCAGCAGTTCGTCTCCCTGGTAATTGGGGACTGTTGCCTGTCCTGCAATCGTGACCTGTTGAAGTGCTGCTGTGGGAGGCAGCAGGATGCGCAATTCGTCGCTGGCCGTTCCGTTTTCCAGACGGATCTGAGCCCGATACAAATCGAATCCTTGAGGATTTGACGACAGCAGTGAACGCAGTCGCAGCGAAACCATAGTCGGAAACTCGCGAGATCGCTCAGGATTTTTGAGCGTCAACGACAGCGATGCGGCAGGATTCTCGAATGACCATTCCAGGACTCGTTCATTCGAGATCGCTTCGACAGCGGATGGGGGTTCGACCGTTGGATCGTCCAGAATTGTTCTGGCCGGGACAACATCCATTGAGGTGGTATCGATCTGCAGATCCAGCGATCCGGGATGTCTTAACGTTACTTGTGATTTGCGATCGGTGGATTGCGGCACGACAAGCAAGGCGGGGCGAGACACTGGTGTCCACCGGTTTTCGCGTCTTCCTTCGATCTGAATGGAACCGGCTGGAATTGGAGGCAGCCGAAGTTCCCACAATTCACCGATCTCGGGGCAGTTCCAGTCGGCATGTTGAGCCGCTGGCAATCGATGTGAGATCAGTTCTCCTTGCCTTGGAGCGACGATTGACCAGCGGACTTCAGAGCCGGGCTGAGCGGGTTGCGTCAGGTAGACGAGCAACCGATCGATGGGTGCCCCCTCTGCGGAACAACGAATGCGATAGAGTTCGAGATACTCTCCTGGTGTCGCGACGACCACTGTCTGGTTCGATGCAGAAACCCGACGCAGACGAGACACGAGTTGCATGGAACCGCCGCCATCAGTCGATTCCCGTCGGAACCAGTACTCACTCTGGTTCTGTCCGACTTTGCGCGGCGTCAGCGACGACATGACATCCGGAGTTGAAACTCGTTCCAGACGTGCATCATCGGACATATACGGCGAGAACTCGGCCGGTACAACTAATCCCAGCAGGCTTTCGACGGAGTGACAGTTTGTTGGATGTGGCAGAGGAACGGGAATTGAAGTTCCTGCGGCAACGGGTCGGCGGCGAGCCAGAACACGAATTGTGCGGGGGACCGTCGGAGCCAGTGCTTCCAGAAACTCAATCGTCAGCAGTGAATGTCCACCCGACTGAACCACCAGATCCCATCCTGCCAGTCGAGCCGTTCCTAGGTCTGAAGGAAGTCGCACATCCGTGATTTCCCAATCCGATGGAAATTGAGATTCTGTCTGAAACACACCGCCGCTCGATGCTGTCCACGTCAAGTCAGCGACCAGTGTCCAGGTCGATTCATTCATCTCAAACAAGCATTGAGTCTGTGCTGTGAGAGATGCCTGTGGCCGTCCGACGTCCAGTACCAGCTGAGCATCGGGGAGCATTTGCACAAATGTGTAACTCTCGCCATCCGGTGTCTGTGTTGCAGGTGTCTGCTGCCGAAATCCCGACGGCCGAAACGAGCGGAGTTGCAGCGGGGCAACGATCGTCAATGTATGTCGTCCACCCGTGAAGACACCATCCTTCACGGCAATCTGTGGCGAAACCATCGGTGAATTGGGTTTCTGAACAGCGACACCATCGATGCGGATCGGGCGGCTGCGCCCCAGTAATGGTCCCGGTAGTCGCACGTTAATCGTTCCCGTCGAATTTGCCTTGTCAGGACGGGACCAGGTGAGGGAAACATCCTGACCATAAGTCACTGCGTAAACATCCACGCTGGCCGGAACAGTGAATGTCAGCTCCGTGACGGGAGTATCAAATACCTCCACCTGAAACACAGTCTGAAATCGTAGATCCTGTTCGCGGACGATGGCACCGAGCTCGTGTTCGAACAAGATGGATGGGGGGCGATTTACCTTGGGACGTGCTGGCACGATCGCGACTCGGCACCGACGCTCGCTCCCCGCATGAATCCGCCAGACCTGCCAGTTTGCATCGGACCCTTCCTCGAGCCGGCGGGCTTCCGGCGTGGCTCGCAGAATCTGATCGCGGGGCAGGCGTAAATCGATCGTAGAAATTGCCGCTGGCGGAAGTTGCAAGTCAAAGTGTAGTTCCTCTGCGAGCAGACGTCCCGCAGCACTCCAGCTCATTTGAATCTCGCCTCTGGGCTGATCCGCGAGCAGCCACGAGAATCCCGATTCGTCCGTCCCCCAGACCGCAGCACGATCTGTCCAACTCAGGTCTCGAATTGCGAGGTTGAAATGGCCAAGCGGCAACAGCACCGGTTCCGAACTGACGCGCTGTACTGAAAGGCGAGCGCGTCCATCACGCAGCACATGACCGGTCAGCGTGGCGGTGTAATGAGCAGTGCTCAGTTGTGCCGGTCGCGGTGCCGGTTGTTCCGTTTCATTCGCATTCAGCAACTGCTCAAATTCGTCGCGAGGAATCGCAATCAGCGATTTGGCCTCATTCGACCAGGCGGCAGGTCGATTCGCCGGAACATCAATTCGCTGAATTTTTGATTCCGCAAAACTCGGCGGAGCCGCGTCGATCCGGCTGACAATGGTCCCTGCAACGAATGACAGAAGGATCGCCAGTCGAACGACGTTCGTGATTCGTCTGATCCTGAACCGAGAAAACGCGTTCCGCCTGGTCGTGGGTTCCATCAGAGAACACCTTACGACTGACGACTGTTGAATGGCAGAACGCCGTGCATCGCAGGTTTCTGGCGTCATGACACGCCACTCCCTGATTCCACACGCATTCCCTGGCTGCTGTCGGTAACAGGGGGACGCAAGGTCGTTGACTGATCAGGATCAATGTCGTCGATCATTTCTGATCGGCTTCCATGAGCCGCAGCCAGTTCTGCTGCAGTCGGCAGTGAAAGGATTGTTCCGCCATACGAGCGTCGGAACCAGCCTTCGATCAATACAGCCATCACCGGGAAAATCAACCCGCAAATCATCGGTTGCATCAAGAGTTCCAGTGGTGCGGCATTCCAGAGTCCGACAGCCGCCAGACCCAGACCTGCAGACAGCACCGTCAGGACGTGTCGCAACACTCGAATTCGCAGCAGGACAAATCCAAACGCAAACGAAATCCCCGCACCAAACAACACGACCATCGGTCGACTGAGGGTGCGAAAACTGAGGCCTCGTGGCGTACCAATCTGGCTGAACGTATACAGGTTGTAGGCAAGCTGAGGTGAATTCAAATCAGGAGCAACGATTGATTCGGGGCCAGAGCCGGCACCGATCCAGACCTGCAATTGTTCAGGAGTGGGATCGGAAACCCGGTACCAGAACAATCCCAGGCGTCGCCATCGGAACATTGGCGTCGCTGTTGTCGGGTGAGTCAGCAGGTGCCGATCCGGCTGGATTGCCGTCTGCCAGATGACTTGAGCATCCCAGGCACACTGCGGGAGTTGTGGTGACTGCAGTTCGATCGAACTTGGTAACCCTTCCCGTGCACCACTGGGTAACTGGTAATCGATGGTCAGCAGATGATCACGGCCACGAGCATCAGGAAGATGCATCGAGAATTTTCGCGAACCGACAGGCAGTTCGACGACGGCCAGTCCAGGTGTCAGATTTGCTTTGTCCCAATAAAACTGAGGTGTTTCAGCCGTGGTGGGAAGTGTGACACCCAGCGTGTTGGATCGGGCATCAATTCGAAACTGCGCCCGGACCATCACCCGACCGTCATGTCCAAAAATCGAGGTGATCAGACCTCGCGTAACACTGGCCGTGCCGTTCGCGCTGACGCCAGATCGAGTGACTCGCAGCCCGAATTCTGGACGAGTCCCTTCAGCCTGCCAGCTCCAGGACTCTGGCCGTAGCGGCTGCGGCTTCCATTGTTCTGTCGCTGAAGAGGCTTCGAATGTCTCACGTCGAGCCAGCACGACACGGGTCTGATGGAACGGCTCATCGACTGACTGAACGATTGGAATCGAAACGACAGTGTCTCCATCCAGCGCAGACTCTTCCGCGATTCGCAAAAAGAACTGGACTTGAATTTCGAACTTGCCGATTTTGGGTTCGGGCAGAACCAACCGGACCTGCCGGGTTTGAGCATTTGGTCCGTCGCTCCATTCCGCTGCCAGTTCCAGATCGCGATCTCGAAAGAAACGGAACCTCTCGGGGGGAAGATCGCGAGGGACGGTGAGCCTGACTTGCGACAATCGTTCATAGGCAACATCAAAACCGATCCGTTGTGAAATCTCTAATCGGTCATTCAGCCAGTTCGCTTCACTCGTGGAATCAACTCGCAGCCGGCGTGGTTGAGGAATCACGCGAAGTGTGAATGCCTGCACTTCTGTATCGATGCGAAAGGACGACGTCTTCAGGCCACGCAGTGCTTCAGGAATTGAGACCTGCTCGAACGCAGCCTGACCCATCGGTCGGACGATTGTCTCACCACGGCTGGTAAGTTCTGTTTCTACGTTTTCCGCATTCAGCAGGAACAGTGAAGGATTGGGAGGGCTGGAGGCCTTTACCCGAGGTAACGTCAGTTGAATATCATCGTTCCCCTTGGCAGGGCGACGGGCTCGCAATCGCACGGTGAACTGGCCTGTCTGCCGCTTGATCAGGCGAACCCGAAACGTTCCCTGGCTCTCTTCCGTGGATGCTGTTTCAACGAGGTCCGGAGGGTCGAATCCATCAATCGTCCAGCCTTCAGCTTTCCATTCGGGCCAATTGAAAGTGACCTCCGTCAGGCCCTCGCGATAAACTTGAAATGGAAACACGGCATCCATGGTGAGTTGATGTGCCGCACCGACGAGAAAGATTCTCGGTTCAACCAGGAAGTAGGGTTCCACGGGATCGACACCAACGACAAGGCGAAACGGTTGGTTGAGGAACCGGTACGCCTGAGTCACCTGGCCGCCCCCCACTTCGGGCCGCAACTCACCCGCGTTGATTCGCAGGACGTTCGCGTCTTTGGACTGAACCATGGAAAGACGAAGACCGTCGTTCGGAACCAGTCCGACCTCGCCGCTTTGCTTTCGCGCCGTTTCAACATTGAATCCTGACAGCGTTAGACGCCGCCGATCAGTACGCGGCAGTCGAACAGTCCAGCGCAGTCGCACGGGGCCCACGGAGGGCTTGGTGAGTGAGACCACAACCCGATCGGGCTTCGCCGGATCAATTCGATGCTCGCGATATCCTTCGCTACGGGTTTCCAGCGGCGACAGATCGTCTTCGATTTTCAGGATTTCAGCCCCGGCGGGCAGTTGCACTGCAAACGAATCGAATTTCCCCTGCAGTGATTGCAGTCTCTGGTGGATATCAAGCAGCACGCTGTCTGCATCGACGCGTGCCATGATCGTGGTGTTGGCTTCCAGGGCTGCTTCGGACTGAGAGGCCTCGGGATTCGGCAGCCAAGACAGATCGACGCGGTTGCCTAACCCGATCGCTTCGATCACCGATTTGTCAGTCCCCAGCGACGAGACCTCCAGCGGGATATCGTCCGAACTTTTTTCGGAGGATTTGGCAGTAATGGAACTGTGCGGAACAATCAGTTTCAGTTTTGAGATTGGTGACGATGGAAGCGTTAATTGGAGCTTTCTCATCGGCAACTGACGGCGAACAGGGACGCTGAGCGTCAATTCCATGGTGTGAGGATTGGGCCCCCGAAACCAGTAGGCAATTCCCTGATCGCGTTCTTTGCGTTCGTCGTAGACAGCTTCACCTTCACCTGTGTAACGGGCATCAACCAAAGTCGCTTCGTTCAGTTGCAGTGGAAGGCGGACAAACTCAGTCGTCTGTCGCAGTTGGATCACCAGTTTTGCTTTCAGGTTGACTCGCTCGTCGTTGGCGTCACCAGTCAACTCAATGGACGAGACCGATGCTGAAGGAACGGCTTCGCGGTCGGGGCCACGCACGCGGCTCAATGATTCCAGATAGGCCAGGTAACCTTCCAGCGTGGCATTCACCGGGACTGGAACGAGTTCACCCAACTTGTTGGGAATGTACTTGATCGCCGTTGGAAGGGAGTCCAGTGGAGTCCGCTTTTCTGGTTCCGGTACGGCGGGTTTGGGCGGGTTATTTGGTGCTGTGGCGTCTGCGGGAGGTGTGGGACGAGCAGGTTCCTGCGCGATGACCAATCCAGAGACCAGCCAAGCGGTCACCAGGAGCAGTCCGCGACAGACTGGTCGTCGAGCTACGATAGGATTTGTCCCCATATGTTTACCACCGGCCAATATTCGCGTTCCCTGCGTCTGGCTTTGACGGTAGCAGGTCCATTATTGCGACCCGAATGTTCGAAGTGAGTTGCCTTCGATTCTCGCGAACTCGAAGCATCCTCCAAACCACCCGAACCGCACCTGCCAAAGTGTACTCGGGTCAGTAACCATTCGAAAGCCGGTAGATGACCCATCATCCAGAATCTCTGCGTTCGGCGCGGGTCTCCCGACCCCGCCGAAACACCGACCGAAGGTCTCCCATATTTTTGACACGATCGGCGCGGGTCTCCTGACCCCGCCGCACTGCTGATCGAAGGTCTCCAATAATTTTGACATTACGCCAGATGCGTCATTAACTCTTGATGAATGTTCGAACCATTTGTGGCCAGCAGATTTGGTTCACTCAATTGAAACTCACCACCATCCAGGCGAGTCACTTTGCCGCCAGCTTCTTCGACGAGAACAACTCCCGCAGCCATGTCCCACGGCTTCAGGCTGGTTGACCAGAAACCATCCAGTCGCCCCGCCGCCACATAGGCAAGATTCAATGCGGCAGAACCCGTTCTTTGCACGGTCTGCGCATGAGGCAACATTCTGAGAAACCGTTTAACGGCCATGTCGTCAGGCGACGTTGCCACGGGCAGGCTCGCGACGACCATGGCCTGGCTCAGTTCGGGAACATCAGAACGATGAAGCGGACGGCGATTCAGGGTGGCCCCTGAACCGCGAGCCGCCAGAAACATTTCGTCGCGAGTCGGATCAAAAATCGCACCGACAACGAGTTTGCCTTCGAATTCCAGCCCGATCGAGACGGCAAAGTAGGGGAATCCATGCACGTAGTTTGTGGTCCCATCGAGTGGATCGACCACCCATCGGTAGGGAGAATCCGGACGGACTTCGTCGAGTCCTTCTTCGCCGTGAAAACCGTGATGAGGGTAACGGCCTCGCAGGAATTCATGAATGGCCTGCTGTGACGCAAAGTCAGCTTCAGTCACCAGATTCGAGCGGCTTTTTTCACGAACAGTGAACTTCGATGACCACGCACGCAACACATTCCCACCACGCCGCGCCGCCTCTTCTGCCGACTGCAGAAACTCAAGCATCCTACCTCCCCTGCTGACCCGTATTTCAAATCTTGTCATGAACCTGCAGAATCTGGAGCCCTGATTGTAACTGCTCCTGAAACCGTTTGGACTCCCGTTTTTCCAAATGTTGAACAAATTCTGCCAGGCGTCATGAATGATGATGCAACGGATCAGACGCTGTCATTCGGCAACGTACCGGATATCGTCCAGATAAATCGTGATCGGTTTTCCCTGTCCGGCCAGGGACCAGCCGAAGCCGGTTTTGATGCGACTCAGATCCCTGCCATTCAACGGGATACGGTGCTTCTGCCATTCGGTCGTCAGGTGAACGTCTTTCAGTTCTCCCTTGGCGGTATCTCGATAAAGATGCTTCCCATCCAGGACGCCGAACATAAAGTTGACAGTTTCGTCCCCTTCAGCGCCGCGTGCCCAGAATTCCAGTGCCACCGCGCCGGTCAGATTCAATCCCCCGGGGCGGGAACCGTCCCAATCCTTTTCCGGGGATTGCCACAACACGCCACCCCATTTGTCGTTGGCCTTGTATTCGACTTTCAGGCAAGTCTTCCCCGAATGAGGCATCTCGGGGCTGTCTGTCGTCATCACGATGGCGTTGGTATTTCCCATAAATCCTGCGGGAACATAGGGCGAATTCTTCAAATCGTCACCATAAATGACGAATGGCAGGATTCCCTTGGCTGCCGGGATCGGCTTGACCGGCGCATCAACGAACATCGGGAGATTGGCAACCGCGGCACCTCCCTGGCCATCATGGACGTATGCGAACAGGCGATAGGCCCCTCCCCCTTCGGGAACTTTTACGCTGGCTGACAGTCCCTTTGACGTGACAGCATCTGCCAGCGCCTGTTCTTCGGCCTGCGCGTCGCCCCCTTCACCAATCGTTCCAGAGTCTAGTCGCAGAACCCATTTTACAGACAGCATGTCGCGTTCTGGATCTTCTGCGACCAGCGTGGCCTGGACCACGTCACCGGGTTTCAGCTTTTTGACATCACGCTCTATCGCCAGCGATTCGATACGGGGGCAACGATTCCCGGGAGGTTTTCCTGTCCAGGCTTCGGTCATGGCATCAACTGCTGCCAGGCGACTGCCATCTGAAAGGAGCATCCCGAACCAGGTTGCTGTCGTTTCCTGTTTGTGTCCCCACAGAAAAGCGTAAGATCCGAGGCATAACCCAGGCTGGTCTGAAACGGCTTTGCGGTAGCCTTCGGCATAGGCCTGGCCTTTCGCGGTGCTGGTCGATTCCACGGGTGAACCCCAGTCGGTCTTTCCCACTTCCCATGGACCATTGGGGCCATGCTCGGTGACAATGTAAGGCTTGGTCCCGCTCGCCGCACGATAACGTTCCGCCAGACTGTTGATCCCTCCGTAGGAATTCACCCCGATAATGTCGATGTTCGGGCAGTATTGTTCGATGCTCTTGATCTTCGCAGCTTTGTTACCCAGTTCTGCAATGACCGTCATCGTCGGGTGGTGCGGATCAATCTTCTTGATTTCACGGGCAATGTGATCGACAGCGTACCAGATCGCCGGGTTCTGTCCGCTCCCTTCCATTTCATTCCCAATCCCCCACATCAGGACTGCCGGGTGATCTTTGTACTTGCGAACGGCGGCCAGCGAATCGTTGAGTTGTCGCTGAACCGCAGTCTCATCCTGATAATTGAAGCCATGTCGCTCATGCCCCAGCCAGAGTCCGACGCAAACCGTCAGCTTGTGCCGCTGAGCTTCGTCCAGAATGGTATCGAGCTTTTCGGTACTCCAGGTTCGGATCGAATTTCCACCTGCTGAGGCCAATCTGTCGAGGTTTGTCTGCCCGCCGACACCTTTAATCGAATACGGCTTGCCGTCTCGAAGCAGGCGATGAGCCCCGTTTCGGCTTTCGAGTTGAACCGCGACCTGACCGCAGACGGGCGTGACAATCAACAGCAGTGTAAATCCGCATGAAAACAGCGGACAGGTATTGAACATTTTGATTCCTCAGCGATGCCGATACAGAACGAGACTCGAAAGGTATTGTAGTGCATCATCCACGCAGAGTCTTCGATAGCTCATCAAAGTGCAAGCTGAACGTTGATTCCGTCACACATACTGAAGTCGTCATCGCGGTTGCTCAGTATTGACGAATGACACCAACCACCAACCCGATGACGTTCACCCGATTCGCAAAAATTGCAGGCTTGGCGCGGTTCGTTGATTCGAGCCTGATTCGCAGGCTTTCCCTGTAGTAGCGTCTGACGGTAGTGGTGGTTTCGTCGAGGATTGCCAGGATAAGTTCACCGTCACGGCAATCGGCCTGGCGGCGAATCACCAGGTAATCTCCTTCGGAAATCGCTTCGTCCTGCATTCCGTGTCCGAGAACCCGAATGCAGCAGTGGGCTGGCGAAGCGAATAATCCCGTGAACTCGAGACGGGAATACGGTTCGGGATGGAACTCTGGAAGCTGGCCGACGACCAGTTGTCCGATCAGTGACAAGGCGGCTGCTGGCTGTGGCGATTCCGTCAATTCAATCGCACGCGACATGTAGGCTTCGCGCGAAATCAGCCCTTTCTTTTCCAGTGCTTTCAGGTGGCAGGTGACACCATTCGGGGAAGCAATGCCGAAGTGCTGGGCGATTTCCCGGACAGTCGGGCCATAGCCGCGCGCGACAATGACTTCGCGAAGGTATTCGAAGACCTCTCGCTGTCGCGGTGTAATGGCAGGCTGCTTCGGAGCAGGATCTCTTTTTACGGCAGCCTTCTTAGCCATCGAACTTCGTATCCTGTTTGAAGTCTTCTGCCAGCTGGAAAATCCAGCGACCTCCACCGGAAATGAAACAGGGTGCCACGGCCATGTCAGAGACTGGATAGCCGTGGCACCCGAAAATCAGGCGTCTCCAAGTAAATTCCGACTCAGTTGGCCGCGCCAGCGGGTTTTGCGGTTGCCTTCAGGAATGGCAAGTAAACTTCCCGCAGTCGTGTTTCCAGATTCTCGGCATTGATCGATGTGTCGGTCACGATTCCGTTCGGATCAACCAGCCAGATTGTCGGCAGCGTGTTGATTCCGTAGTGAACTGCCAGTGGCGAATTCCAGCCACGCAGTGCCCGATTTGGTGAGAAGATCTGCGGCCATGTCAATTTCGTTTCTTCCACGAATGCCTCAACGGCCCCTTCGTCCGCATCCAGGTTGACCCCGACGACAGTCGCATACTTTTCGTACTTCTTCATTGTCGCTGTCAGCTTCGGAAGCTGGTCAATGAAGGGTTTAGCGTGAGTGGCCCAGAAGACAATGACAACCATTTTCCCTTTGTAGGAGGCGATATTCAGATCGCCTCCATCAATGGTTGGTCCGGTGAATTCCAGTGTCTTCCCCTTGAGCTGCAATCTTCGGACAACACCTTCCGCTTGTTGAGCTTCCGGGGTGTCTTTGAACTTGGTGATCAACAGCGTGTAGCAACTGCGAGCATCATCTGACAGGCCTGACAATTCACAGGTACGGGCCGCAGCAGCGAGCAATTTGACGGAACGAGCCTGTTCGTCAGGAAATCGTGCGGCATACAGTTGAGCATGCTTGGCAAATTCCTGGATCCACTTCGGCTGTGCCTGACCGTAACGAATCGCGTTCGCATGGGTCAGGTTGACAAGTGTCAGTTCTGCTTCGAGAGCTGCGGCGGAGGTCGGCTTTCGTTCGTAGAAGACTTTCGCCGCGTCAAACAAGGCTTCAATACTGGCGTCATCACCCTGCAGGGCGATTCGCAGTCGGGCGTCGAGCAGATAGTGGACCGCTGCGTCAAATTCGGGCTCGAGTTCGGGCGTTTTCGCAGTCTTTGCAATGCACTCTTCCGACAGCTTGATGATCTGCAGATTGCGATCGCGGCGGATTGCCTTTGTCTTTTCGAAATGAGCCTTGAGTTTTTGCTCCTCTTCAGGAGTCAATGGCTTTTCGTCGTCTTCCATTTCCAGTTCCGCGTCGGTCTTCGGCGCGCTCTTGGTCTTGCTCGCGTCTTCTGATTCCGGCAGCGGCATGACCTTGATGTACTGGATCTCGCGCAGCAGCCATTCCGGTGACCCTTTTACGGGCTCCTTTTTGGCGGGAGTTGCAGCGGTTTCAGCGGGTGCCGTAGCAGTTCCCTTCGCAGGAGTGGTGGCCGCTGGGGTTGTCCCCGGAGCTTTGGGTTTGGGCGTGGCAGGCTTCAGCCCAGGGATCGCGACGGTCATCAGGCCGCCTGATTCTTCTTCAGCGACAGCCGTTGGTGAGGTTTCCGCGACCGGAGCCGCAGGCTTGGAACCACCACATCCGGACAAGAATCCGGTGAGACCCACTACAACAGCGACTGACCACAAGCGACTCATTGATGTCATGACCTCTCCATCCATTGAGAGCAGTCTCGAGGCGATTTTTCGGGTTTTCAAAGTCGAAAACCTGCCAAAACCGTCCCGGATGATTCACGTGCGAGCAGAATCCGCCGCACCCTCCTGGAACTTGAAGTGGCGTTTTATGAGAAGAACGGCAATTGGAGCAAGAGGAATTCGGCAAAACTTGCCGCTGCGCCGCTGAAAGAGGTCAATACGAACTGGACACGGACGACACTGACCGCACGGAGACGAGGTCAGGTGCAAGTGAGCAACACAGTTTTTGAAATCTCATTTGACTTTGGTAAAGTGCATTACTATCGTAATACACTATGTCGAATCTTCCATTACAGTTCGAAATCCATCCTTCGTCTGGCGTGCCGATCTTCCGCCAGATCATGGACCAGGTCCGGGCACAGGTTGCGAGCGGTCGTCTGAAACCTGGCGACCTGGTCCCGAGTGTTCGGCAGATGGCCGTTGACCTGCAGGTCAACATGATGACCGTCTCCAAGGCCTATAGTCGACTGGAGGCTGAGGGGGTGCTGGAGCGGGATCGCGGAACTGGTATGCGAGTTCGCGGGCAGGTTGAGCATCTTGGCAGCGTAACGGAGCGGCAGGCGGAACTGCGAGATCTTGTTGACCATGTCGTGACGCGTGGCTTGCAGCTTGGACTGACCGATGAACAGATCATCTCCGTCGTCAAGACGGTTCTCAAGGAACGGCGCTCATGAATGAACTGATGATAGAAGCGAGCGGGCTGTCTCGTCGATTTGGCACGACCGACGTTCTGACGTCTGTCGATCTGGCAATTCCACGCGGAATGGTTGTAGGACTGCTGGGAACCAACGGTTGTGGGAAGTCGACGTTGATCAAGTGTCTGCTCGGCCTGCTGCGAGTTTCCGGAGGAACAGCGCGACTGTTCGGTGAAGATCCCTGGGACTTGAGCGGTGCGTCAAAGGCTCGATTGGGCTACGTTCCACAGGATGTGAAGTTATATCCCTGGATGACAGTCGCCCAGGTGATTTCCTACACAGCCGCTTTTTATCCCACGTGGGATTTCGCCCTGACCGAGCACTTGGTTCAGCAATGGGATCTGCCACGTGACAGTCGCGTTGGTCCATTATCGCCAGGCCAGATTCAGAAATTAGGCCTGATTCTCGCACTCGGCCATCGCCCCGAACTACTGATCCTTGATGAACCCGTCGCGTCGCTCGATCCCGTTGCCCGACGTGAATTCCTCAAGTCCCTGCTGGAAGTGACGCAGGACGAAAAGCATACGGTCTTGTTTTCGACACATATCACATCGGATCTGGAACGGGTCGCTTCTCATGTGGCGATCCTCAAGAAGGGGAAGGTCGAGTTGTTTGAAGATCTCGATGCCGTCAAGGATCGCATCAAGCGGTTGAGGATTTCCGCAACAGAACCGCTGCCGCGATCGTTTGCCGTGGAAGGTGCCCTGCGGACCGAGGTTGAAGGTCGAGTGGCACTGGTCGCTGCAAACAATGTCAGCGGGCAGGTGGTGAGTGATCTCAGGTCGCGCTGGCAGGCGGAAGTCACTGTGGAGGACCTGAATCTGGAAGAGATTTTCCTTGAGCTTCACCGTTAGCTGGTCTGTCGACTGCTGGCCATTTCTTTCCATGCCGATAGTGTCCATGAGAATCCGTGGGTAAATCATGTTGCGCCAACTGAACGCCGTCATGCTGACTTATGTGACCCGACCGATGGTGTGGGCCATCGGAGGAATTTACCTGCTGGCTCTGATGATCTCCATATTCTATGCCACGCAAAATCCGAGATCGTTGCAGGCCGCGTTCCCGGATGATTCTGGAAGTTACGAGTCGACACTCCGTCTGGAGGGGGCGAAAGCGGTCCAGGATTTCGAGCAGGGAACCTTCAGTCGCCGACTGACAAAAGTTCAGATTCGCTGGTACCTCGCCGACTCAATTCCTCCACACGGCGAGATCCGGATTACTCCTAACGGGTTGAGATCGCTGAAAGAGTGCAAGCACCTCAAATCGTTACAGATCAAGTTTGAAGGGAGACTCAGCGAAGACGAAGTCCAGGCCATTTCCGAATTACAGCAGCTAACGCGGCTGTCGCTCCACGGAGTCAAGGTAACAACGCCTGTCTGGCAGCACCTGTCGCGATTGTCGCAACTGAAGTATCTGGATCTCAGCGGTTGTGTCATTGACGGGGAGGCTCCGCAGCTAGAGTCAATGACATCCCTTCAGACGCTGATTCTGGGGACACCCGAGCACGGGGGGATCCAGTTGCGCGGGACATCGATTTTCGGGGAACTCCATCGTTTGCCAAATCTGCAGACGATTGTTCTGGGTGACTACCATAATTCGCTCGTGCAGGACCCCAAACGGGGGGGCTTCTTACCTATCGCGAATCCACTGGAGTCGATCGACGCTCTACGGGCCGTGACTTCCCTGAGGACACTTTATGTGAATGAACATTCACTGGGGTTTCCTGGATTCGAAGACTTGCAGGCGAAGCTGACAGGTGTCTCAGTGCGACCAGCCTTTGTTGACGTCGGTCGAATGTCGTGGTTTCTCATGATCGTGTTCTTGAACGCCGCGATTCTGGGGTTGATTGCAGTGCAATTGCGCAGCCACTTTGCACATCCAGGCGCTCACTTGATTCCGGCATATACCTTTCCTCATCTTATCCCACCGTTGGTCCTGTGGATTGGCAGCATCGTTAACATTCTTCCGCTTTTGGCTTCGGGTGTCCCAATCATTCCAGCGATCGGAGTCCACGCGGCGTGTTGGGCTTCAATGACGGGAATTGTGGTTGTCAGCGCACTGCTGCAGTGGATTGCACGATTACCTCGCTGGATTGCTACGCCTGTTGGTGCTGTGGCAGGTGCTGTGTTAGGTGGGTGGCTTCCGCTGATCCTTCTGGCGGTTTTTCGATTTCCGTCGTCGGTCGACTGGTACTTGCGAGGTAACGAGCCCTGGGTGGAGTTTGTATTGATCGTGTTGGGGGCTGTGCTGCCGCTGATTGTGATCTACCGGTCGCGCCGCGTGTATTCCGCATATCTTGAGAACGGGTGTGATTCGCCGGTTCTGGGGCTGGATCTCGCTTCGATCAGGTCATTGCAACAGAGGGCTTATCGGCGAAATGACATGCCCCCCCAATCCCGCTGGCCGCTCGACGCAAATCTGGAGTCTGTCATTGCAAAATCGAGGAACGGGGGCTGGAGAGAGCGATGTCGATTGTGGATCGCGGGAAACGCTTTCAGTGGCAAGGTCGTGCCGCTGCTGATGGGATTCGGTGCCTTGATGTTTGCCCCGGCGCACGTTCTTCAATTGGGTTTCGCGGATTACCAGAGCGACTTGCGCCCGTTGTTGCTGATTTCCGTGTTAATACCGGATTGGAATGATTTTCTTTTTGAAACAGTGGTGGATTCGGCGCAGTCTGTTCGGGATGGAATTGCTTCGTCCAAATTCTCGGAAGGAGTTTATCCGGCAAATCATGGGGGCTATTGCCTGGGACCTTGGTCCACAAGGTTGCGTCTATTTGAGCTTATTTGCGATGTTGGCTGCTCTGGCTGATTCCACTCGGATGTCCGTTGGATGGGTTGTCGCCATGTTGCTCGTCGCTGTATCGCGCTGGTTATTTGTCTACGGGCTAATAGTCTGGTTACTTCTGATTCGCCGAGACTGGCTGGTGTTCGTAATAGCCGTCTTTGCGGTCTACGCATTGCTGATCGTCAATGTGGGGATGCTCATGCTTCAGGCATCGATTCTGGGAGTCCAAGATCTTCCACCGGATCTGCCTGAATTCGGGGCGGGGTTGGTTGCTGCCATCGCAATTGTGACAGGATTGATCGGAGCGATGGTTGCCGCGGCGGCTTATGTCCGCTGGCAGAGGCTCGAGTTGGCTTGACGGAAATCTTCGTCTCAGCGCGTGGGACTTGCGAATCGGCGCGCAAATGCCTAATTTCCAGCGGTCTCCTGTCTGGATGGATCGCTCAAACGACAGCGGTCTGCTCACGCCCATCACCTTCTTGAAAGGACTCATCATATGGCTAAGGCGAAATCGGCCAAGGCGGCTGCTGCCAGCCAGAATTCTGGCGACGAAGCAATGCTCGAGAATGCCCTCGGTCAGATCGAGAAGGCTTTTGGTCGCGGATCAATCATGAAGCTGTCCGAGGCGGGCAGCATGACCGTCTCGGGTATTCCCACAGGAGCGTTGTCCATCGACCTCGCACTCGGCGGCATGGGGCTTCCCCGCGGACGTATCATCGAGTTGTTTGGGCCGGAATCCAGCGGTAAGACGACGTTGGCGCTGCATGCGGTTGCCAGCGCCCAGCGCGAAGGTGGGATCGCTGCATTCATCGATGCCGAACATGCTCTTGATCCGCTGTGGGCCAAGAAGATCGGTGTTAACCTGGAAGACCTGCTGGTCAGCCAGCCCACATCAGGCGAAGAAGCGTTGCAGATCGCCGAAATGCTGATCAAGTCGAACGCCGTCGACATCATCGTCGTTGACTCGGTCGCTGCTCTGGTTCCGCGAGCGGAACTGGAAGGTGACATCGGCGATTCTCACGTCGGACTGCAGGCTCGCATGATGAGTCAGGCGATGCGAAAGCTGACGGGTGTGATCTCGAAGGCCAAGACGTGCGTGATCTTCATCAACCAGATCCGTGAAAAGATCGGGGTCATGTTCGGCAGTCCCGAAACGACACCCGGTGGCCGGGCGCTCAAGTTTTACAGTTCCTGCCGGATCGATGTCAGACGCATCAATCAGTTGAAAGAAGGGGACAACATCATCGGGATGCGGATGAAGATCAAGGTTGTGAAGAACAAGGTCGCCCCCCCATTCCGCCAGACAGAAGTCGACATGCTGGGAGCACGCGGTATCAGTCTTGAAGCGGACCTGATCGACCTGGGGATTGTCTACAATCTCATCGCACGCAGCGGAACCTGGCTCAGCTACGGCGACATCAAGCTGGGGCAAGGCCGTGACAAAGCGCGAGCCTATATGGAAGAGCATCCGGAAATTGTCGCCGAACTGCGGGAAAAGGTAATGGCCGCCTATGTCGAAAGCGGCCAGATCATGCCAAAGATGAGTGACTGAGGCGACGCGGGATGACCAAAACAAGCTGTGGCGAGTGATTTACTCGCCACCGAGCGAGTCATGGGGCGCTCAGCGAGTCAGCGTTTTCTCGTGGGCGCGTTTCCTGTTTTCCGCTCAATCATATGCCACGTGCCCAGTCTTGAGACGCTGGTTCGCCGAGCGAACCACCACGATCTGGGCAGATTTGTAGTGCGACCGTGAAGACGAATTGATATAACATTGAAACGGCGTGCGAGTCCTTTGGGCACTCCTGAAATGAGACGTCGATCGGGTTGTACTGCTGTATGTCACTCTACACTTTTATCGCAGACGAATGCCTCGCTGATCAGCGAGTTCACTGGATCGCAAGACTTCTGGTCATGGTTGGCCTGGGAATCAGTCTGTCGACTGCTCCTCGGTCGGCCGCAGGTCAGGATCCGGCACTCCTTTTGGAAAACTCGCTGATCAAGGTGATTGAGCAGGCGGAACCGTCCGTTGTCAGTATCGCAAAAATCCGGTCGGCGCCCGAGGGAACTCGCGGTTTTTCTCTTAGACCGTTTGCTCAACTTGGTCCGCAGGACACGCGGCCCGACGACCCAGAGCACCCGGATTTCCAGCCCAATAACTTTGGAACAGGAATTCTCGTTGCTGGTGCTCGTCCGAGTGACCGGTTGGTGCTCACAAATTACCACGTTGTCCAAGGCGGGCCGGTCCATTCTTCGACAACGGAAGAAGAGTCACGCGGCCCATTGCTTTATGTTCGATTTGCAGATCGACGAATCTGTCAGGCGTCGATCATCGCGGCCGATCCTCGCAGTGATCTGGCTGTGCTACACATGGGCCTTGCCGAAGCCAAGATCGAGCCAGCCGAACTGAAATCGCTCGACTGGACAACTGCTCCTCCGATTCGCAAAGGTCAGCTGGTGGTGATGCTGGGCAACCCCTATGCGCTGGCACATGATGGGTCATCAAGTGCCAGTTGGGGAATGGTCTCGAATCTGGCCAGGCGTCCCCTGCCCTGGTCAGAGGATCGGACTTTGCGGTCAATGATGTATCGTTTGGGAAATCTGATTCAGATTGACGGCCGACTTAATTTGGGAACTAGCGGAGGTCCGTTGTTAAGTTTGAAGGGGGAGCTTGTCGGGCTGACGACGTCACTGGCCGCGATCGAAGGCTACGAGAAATCGGCGGGTTTCGCGATTCCCTTCGATGACCTCACCCGCCGGGTTGTCCGTACGCTGATTGCCGGGCATGAAGTTGAATATGGAATGCTGGGGATTTCTCCAACGACGATTCTTCCCAGCAGTTTTCGAGCATTAAATACAACGTTCAAGCAGGCGTCCGCGGCACAAGCGTTTACTGTGGCCGCGAATTCGCCTGCATCGCGGGCTGGAATTCTTGCTGACGACGTTATTGTCAGCGTCGGTGGAATCCCAATTTACTCGGATTCTGATCTGATGCGGGTCGTTGGTTTGCATCCGCCCGGTGACGAAGTCGAAATTGTGGGATGGCACACCAGGCATTCCATCGGTCCATTCAAGGTAAAAGCGATCCTGGGTAAGTGGCCAGTGATGGATGATGAAGGAATTATTGAAACGGTTCCCCGTTACGCTCCATGGCGAGGAATGACGGTCGACTACCCGACAGGCCGTCTCCGATATCATCGTGCTGACGATCCTTACAGGCGTGCCGTGGTGATCACCAAGGTATCACCGGACAGCGCAGCTCAATCTGCAGGAATTCAAGCAGGTGTCTTCATCTCAGAAGTAAATCGAGTTTCAGTCGCAACTCCTGCGGAATTTGTGGAAGCGACGAAACAGTTGCGCGGCCCCGTCGAGTTACGATTGCTCGATGGCGGAAAGATTATGATTGGCGAGTGATTCCGGTCTGCGTTCCGCATTCCTGGCAGAATTTTGCGTCTTCGTCATTAAGCTTGCCGCACGACCCGCAGCGGATCATGACCACGCGTTCCGATTTCCCGTCCAGTCGGATGTCTGCTTCGTGGAGAGCATCCTTCACCAGTCCGCCAGCCATCCGACTGTAGGGTTCCAGATCCTGACGCGCCCGCTGCGGATCAAGTATCATTCCTGACCCTGCTAACCCTCGCGCCCCGACACCGCGAACGATTCCGCCAATGACGAGCAATGCCATTCCGCTCAGCGCTCGAAACATTTCTGATTTTGCACGGGCTTCAAAATCTGTGAAATCGCCAAAGTGCATTGCGGACGTGACAAACGTTGACGCAAATAACAGGCCCCCAACGATCTGCATCCCTGTCCCGACATAAAACGCCATTTGACGTTCGTCAGAGATCTCTTTCGACATTCCTGCATGTCCTTACAAACTCTGGTTTACGGACGAAATCGCATTGATCTTCTTGATAACGAAGCACCTCCTGTTCGGATCAAAACTCCTTGCGAATTTCCTTCGGATCAATGTTCATCTGTGGTTTCAGGCAGCTTCTACGGTGTGATTTCAGTCTTCGGCAGCAGTTCCTTCAGCCGCTTGCGCCCCGCTTCCGTCACTTGAGTTCCCCCGAGGTTCAATACTCTCAATTGGGTGAGCTTAGCCAGATGCTCAACGGACTTGTCGGTGACTTTTCCGGAATTCAGTGTCAATTCCTCAAGAGTTAGCATTCCTGCGAGGTGCTTGACCCCCTCGTCGTCAAAAATTCCGTTGAACAGCCGCAGCATGCGCAGTTTCGGTAATTGTTTGACCAGGGCCAAGGTCTGGTTGGACGCCGGACGATCATAAATGTCCAGTTCGTAAAGTTCTTTCAGTTCTCCGACAAACGGCAGCCCTGATTCCGTGGTTTCTTTTCCATGGATGTGTAACTGCCGCAGATTCTTGAGTGCAGCCAGTTGCTTCAACCCCGCATCTGTCACGTTTGTGTGGACGATTTCCAGACGCTGAAGACTGGTCAGCTTGCTGATCGCTTCCAATCCAGCGTCGCTTACCGGCGCGGAATGCAAATTGATCGATTGCAGTTGAGTCATTCCTTTCAGGTGCTGAAACCCGGAGCCGGTGATTTTCGATGCGCAAATCGTCATGCGGCGCATGTTTGTCAGCTTTGCCAGATGTTCAAATCCGTCGTCACCGACAGCGGTCAGGCAGACATTGAGGAACTGCAGGCCGGTCAGATCCTTGAGGTGAACGAGTCCCGCACTCGTCACCGCCGTACCGCTCAACTCAAGTCGTCGAAGAGCGTCCTGTCCTGCCAGCAGCTTCAGAGTTTCGTCATGAACTCGCTGCGTCAGTGGCTTCGCTTCGGGCTCTTTATGACCATCCGTACGCTCGTTCAGAGACAGCTCGGTAATCCGTCCAAATATCGCCAGTGCTTCGTCACCAAGAATCGAACGCAGCCAGTCGGGCGCGAAGATTTCCGACGTTACCTTGCCATTCAGTCGTTTGACTTCGTTCAACAAGGTGCGATCTCGTTCGAAGCGGACCGCGGCCTGTTCTAACGCTGGTACAAGCTTTTCAACATCCGCTTTCAATGCCGGGTCGATCAGTGATTCGATCAAGCCTTTAATCTGCTGGCGAGCAGCGTCATCTAACCGTCCGTCGACAAGTTTTGCTGCCTGTGCTGCCATGACGATCTTCTGCAGCGATACGGCTTCGGGGTGCGAGCGACGGACAACGACATTCAATTTTCGAATGGCAGGAATCGACTGGCCTGGATGTCCGGCGAATCCTTTGACGCCGACTTTGGCGTGAAAGACACCCGGTGGTTCTCCCGTAGTGCAATAGATTTCGTCGTGGTCGGGTCCCCCGAACGCAATGTTGCTCACGACCTTGGCAGGTACGGGAAGATAGGCCAGAACTTCCGCTTTCGGACTGAGAACGGTGATTCGTCCCTGCCCGGTTTGAGGTCGATGGAAATCAGCGACCCACAGGTTTCCATCAGCATCAAAGGCACAGCCATCGCCGCCCGAACCACCCAGGTCATAAAACTGTTCGGGCTTACCCAGCAGATCATTATCACCCACCAGAGCATACCGCAGGATTTTCTTGGACTGTGATTCGATCACGTATAGAAACTTGCTGGCAGGATCAACATCCAGTCCATTGGGGAATGCCAGACCCGTCGCCACGCGATCAACCCGACCGTCGGTTCGAACACGAAACAGACTGCCAACGGGCGTCTGAGGTGTCGAGCCTTCGGGATCAGACCAGTAAACGTTCCCTTGAGCATCAATTGTCAGATCGTTCAAACTGCGGAGCGGTCGCGACTCGAATTGGTCCGCAATCACGCTTACAACGCCGTCGGGCGAGAGATCCAGTAACGCCTTGTACTTGTTGTCGCAGATCAGCATGTGGCCATCGCGTCGCAACACGGTTCCGGCAGGCCCGAGTTCCATGTGCGTGTGAACGGTCTTGTCAGCAGCGACGCGTAGCAGCGGACCTGAGCAGAAAAAGACTTCTCCTCTGCGCCATGTGGGACCTTCGGAATAGCCGGGAGCGGGGGCATAGTGGTCAAGTTTGACGGACGCCAGTTTCCGGGCCAACTCTCCTTTTGGCTCGTCAGCAATTAAAGAGGCTGGCAGTGCGACATTGAGTGTCAACATCATGATCAAACTGATGGTCAGGCATCGAGCGATGGTCCACTGGTGGTAAATCACGGGCTATTCTCCGAGAGTGCGAACATAAGCACGGAATTGACGAACTAGGGTTTCAGATGTTGATCAAGGAATCGGTATGCCGTCTGGCGGGCGTCCGATGGGAACGCATGGGGAGTTGCCGGATAGTATGCTGCCAGATGTTTCTCCGCACCATACAGGCGATAAACCGTCAAAGCAGATTTCATGACCTCACGCACACCCTCGACATTGAAATCATCATCACGCTCGGCGGCACAGGCGAGAAACGGACGAGGTGCCAGTGTGCCGACGATTTCTTCAAAATCAAATGGGACTCGCTTCACATCGTTACCAAATTGAGTGGCGATACGTGGCATGTATGTCGCTCCTGTCCAACTGGGCAGATCATCTTTCCGGAATGTTGTGAAACCACAACTGGACACCATGACTTTCAGGCGAGGTTCAAACACTGCCGTGAACATGGCATTGTGCCCACCAAGAGAATGGCCGATCACTCCGATTCGACCGGTATCGATTTCGGGAAGTGTCTCCAGCAGGTCGATCGCTCGAATGTTATCCCAGATCGCTTTCATGGACCCGCTGGCATAGCCAGTGCTGGCTTTGAAGTCGTAGCGATGATCCCCGAATGTGGGATAGTCGGGGACAATGACGACATACCCGCGATCGACCAGTTCCCGGGCATAGTTCAGGTTCGGATCTCCACGAAGACCGAGTGGCTCATCTTTGCCGACGGCCGTTGTCTGGTGCAGGCACAACATAGCGGGACGCTTCCCGGAGTATTTGGGGGAAGGAAACATCAGGTACGCCGGAACGCAATCATCGACATCAGACTGAAACGTGATTTTCCTTCGAACCTGATCGCCAACAGTGGCTTCCTCAATGATCTTGCAGTCCAGGTTGACTCGCGGTTTCGATGAAGGAAGTTTGCCCATCACACGTTCCAGATTTGTCACAATGTGCCTTCGTCGCTGTTCCCAGTCGGTGGGTGTTGTGACCGGGTGTGGCTTTCCCTGGAGATCCAGAAAAAATGTCAGATCCGCATGATCCGCATACTCAATTGGCGGAACAGGCTCGTCGCGGTCTGCAGCCCGAGCGGCTTGCGGAACAGTGACAATCACCAGCATCAGCAGAAAGCCGATGCTGAGCGACACAGTCCAGATGGCATCGCGGAATCTCATGAGTGTTTCCTCGCTGTCGCAGGATCTTTATCGTCTGTGGACACGTCATTGCAGGGCGTTGCTGTGGTCTACCCTAATCCATAGAATCTGCCGTGAACAGCGCGGGAGGAATGAGACTTGTTAAGTCGGCCAGTCGTTTCAGTAGACCATCGCATTCCCATCATCCCGGCCCGGATGTTTGCCGGACGCTATGCTGATCATCGGGTCGATGCCAATGATCCCCGGTTTCATGAACCAATGGTGCCGCTGAGATCGGTGGGGGTAGCATTCGAAAACTATTTTGGCCGAACGGATGGAGCGAATCCGCCGTACCATGTCGCGATCCCCGGCAGTCCTCAAGAAATCTGGCTGCGAAAAACGGTTGCCGAGAAACTGGCCGCAGTCAATCTTCGCCTGCGTCCCTGGCGGGCCGAAGTATTCGTGCTCGACGGATATCGGCCAATGGCTTGCCAGCGAAATTTGTGGGCGTTTTTTATTTCGAAGGCGAAGGAATCAGACCCTGAGGCCACTGAGCAGGAATGCCGTGCCTACGCGATGCAGTATGTCGTTGATCCTGCGAGGTTTGATGAACATGACTCCAGAACCTGGCCAGCACATTCGACAGGAGCCGCCGTTGATCTGACTCTGCGAGACTCGTTGACCGGGGACCTTCTGGAAATGGGGGCTCGATTTGAAGAGTTGATCGATGCCAGAGTCACGGACTACTTCGAGCGACAACTGGCAAGCGGAGCCATCAGTGAGACGGACGTGTGTCTCCAGAATCGCCGTCTGCTGCATTGGGCGATGACATCCGAAGGCCTGCTGAATGAAACCGCGAATGTCTTCTGGCACTACGATTATGGTAATCAGAATTACATCCGGGCCTGCCGGGCATTGATGCCGGAATCAACGCCGACCGCCTGGTACGGTTATGCTCCACCTCCCGAGTGATTCGGAGTTTCCCCGCCTGGCGCTTCATTTTTTTGCGGGCTTTGCCGTACCTGGTCCTGCTGGCCAGGTGGGGCTCTCGGCCTGGACTTCCGAATGAATCCGTTTGAGCTTTGCAGTCATGTCATTGAGCTGTGCCTGATCTGTTTTTGCCAGATCCTGCTTTTCCGAAATGTCATTTCGCAGGTTATACAGCTCGAATCTGGACAGGTCTGCGTTTGACAGCAGTTTCCAGTCACCGTCGCGCATTGCAATGCGATTCTCTCCGATCGCTCGATCATATTGCCAGTAAAGCGGCCGGGGCCGAACAATTGACGAACCTTCAAGCAACGGAAGCAGATTGGAACCATCGAGAATTCGGTCACTGGGTGGTTTCGTACCGGCGATGGCACAAAACGTCGGCAGCAGATCATAGCTGGCCACCGGTTCAGAAATTGTCTGCCCAGCTTTCACGCGATCTGGCCATCGTATAATTCCCGGTACGCGAATTCCTCCTTCGTACAGATGCAGTTTCATCCCGCGCAGTGGACTCGGAGAACCGTAACTCCGTTCCGAGCCCTTGTAGCGAAGCCGTGTTTCGGGGCCATTATCGCTACTGAAGTAGACCAGCGTATTGTTTCTGATCCCGCTGGAATCAAGAGACTTCAGCAGTCGCCCCACTTCGTGGTCCAGTTGAGTTACATTACCGAAGTATTCTGCCTGTTCGGGCGTCGTCGCCACAGGTGTGTATTGGTTGGTAAATGAGTTCGCTGTGGCGATCGGTTCGTGAGGCGAGTGCAGCCAGACCATCAGCAGAAACGGCTTGGTGGAATCGCGCTGTCCCAGCCAGTGGATGGCTTCATCAACGATGATCTGGCTGGAATAGCCTTCGATCAGGCCTGCTTTTTCGCCATTGCGGACAAAATTCACGGGGTTTTTGTGGCTGGGGGCGGCATTGTTTTGCGTCGAAAACCAATGGTCAAATCCGTGGTCCCGAGGCTGTGGTTGTTCGGGAGAATTGAAATGACCGTTGCAGTGCCATTTGCCGACGTGACACGTCTGAAAGCCCGCTTTTTTCAGGAGACTGGCGATAGTGACTTCCTGCGACCGCAGATGCATCGGGCTGCCGGGAGGAATCCAGTCGTAGATGCCGTATCGATTCGGAATTCTTCCAGTCAAGAGCCCCGAGCGGGAGGGAGAACAGACCGGGGCTGCGGCGTAGCAGTCCGTGAATCGAATCCCGTCCGCCGCGAGTTGATCCAGATGCGGTGTCCTGATGTGAGGATGCCCGTAGCATCCGATATCGCCGTAGCCGAGATCATCGCAAAGTACGACAACAAAATTCGTCAGGCTCGAATCCGCCGCTCTGGCTGCACTTATCGTGAGCGACGAACAACAGCACAGGCTCAGCAGGGCGTATCGAAACATCGGTAACTCCCAGATGCGGTCAGCAGAAGCGATTCAGATGCGTCGAGTATTTCGATTGCAATCCGATCTCGCAAGCGGGCTTGTGTGTCGTCAGCATTGACTTCGTCTAGAAAACGTGGAATCTGGTAGGCGTGCCGCCGACAATCGGACGTCGGTGAAGCCATGCATTTGGATTCAGGATCTCACAATGACACATTTTGAGATCAAACTTTCTGGAGAGACTGATGATTCGCAACGTGTTCGTACTTTCCTTGCTCACGATGTCCGCCGCAGTATTTGCCGCAGACGCTCCCCCGGAAGCCGCCGACATGAAAGTCATTTTCAACGGCAAAGACTTGACCGGCTGGGACGGTGACCCGCGACTGTGGAGTGTTAAGGATGGCGTGATCCATGGGGAAACTACCAAGGAGAATCCCGCCAAGGGGAACACGTTCATCATCTGGAAGGATGGAACTACGAAGGATTTTGAACTCCGCCTGTCGTTCCGCTGCAATGCCACAAACAACTCGGGAATCCAATACCGTTCGAAGCATATCACCGAAAAGGCGAACAACAACTGGGTCGTTCGGGGCTATCAGCATGAGATCCGAAACGAAATCAAATTTCCGAATATTTCGGGCTTTATTTATGACGAAGGGGGCAAACGAGGTCGAATCTGCATGGTTGGCGAACAAGCCACCTGGGAAGCTGACGGCAAGAAGATCGTCAAGTCAGATCTGATTGATCAGGCGGGCTGGGAGAAGCTCTTCAAGCTGGATGAATGGAATGACGTCGTCATCATCGGCAAGGGAAACCACATCCAGCATTACATGAATGGCAAACTGGTTTTGGACTTCACAGACAACCATCCTGAACTGGCTTTGAAGGAAGGGATTCTGGCTCTGCAGTTGCATGGCGGTGCACCCATGTGGGCCGAATACAAGAACATCCGGATTCGCGAGATCAAGTAAGCTCACGTGCAGGGAAACGCATTTCAAAAACTTGCGTTTCCCTTTGTATTCCTCTGTGGTAGATCTGGTTTACCACAGAGGTCACGGAGGGGCACAGAGTTATTCAGAGAAGAGCATGCCCCTCGAAGCCTGTGGCCGTCGAGCCAGTTGCCGAGACGCTGCGACTCGGATTTTTGAAAAGCTTTCATACGAGTTCTGGCAGTGGGTTCCAGCCGTCGACCAGATGATGTGGACGGCCTGCGAAGTCTCGCAGGTAGATCGACATCGGGTCGATTCCCATGTGTCGGTAGAGCGACGCATGAACTTCGCCAAAGTGAACAGGGCGATCAGCGATGCGAGCTCCTTCTCTGTCGGTGGCACCAATCACCTGGCCGGTACGGAAGCCCCCGCCAGCGATTAATGCTCCGCCGACTTGTGGCCAGTGATCGCGACCTGCGTCTGGATTGATTCGCGGAGTTCTGCCGAATTCGCCCCAGGCGACAACGGCCACATCCTTATCCATCCCTCGCTCATGCAGGTCTGTGACCAGTGCATGAATCCCCCGGTCAAACATCGGGAAATGAGTGTTCTTGCACTCGCTGAAGTTCTGACTGTGGAAGTCCCAGCGCCCAAAATTCAGCGTGACGACGCGCGCCCCCGCTTCGACAAGTCGCCGAGCCATCAGGAATTGCTCCAGATTTCTCGGAGCCCCATCGCCGTAGTTGTTGGGGTCACCTTTGCCGTACCGTTCCCGGATCGCCGGATCTTCCTTCGACAGATCCAGAGCCTCAACCAGTCGACTCGAAGTGAGGATCTCCAGAGCCTGGCGATTGAGGGAATCGCAACCTTCCATCATGCCGCTCGCATCAGCCTCACGACGAAAACCGTCAAAGCTTGCCAGCAACTGCTTGCGATCTGAAAGGCGTCCAATGTCGACGCCATTCAGCGTCATGTCGTCACGAGCGGGCCCCGAGGGGCGAAACGCTGCATGAGCCACACCCAAGAAGCCAGGGTGCCCGGGCGACCCATAAGGCGGATGACCTGCATTTGGAGCTAATCCGAAGAACGGCGGCACCGACTTATTGACGGGGCCGAGAACTTTGGAAATTGTCGAACCGATCGAAGGCCAGCCTCCGGGTGGCTGCCCCTGCACCTTTCGGCCCGTGTAGCAGATGAAAGAATCGTGGTCCCCGGTTGGTGAACCATAAACAGATCGCACGGGAACGACCTTGTCCATGATCGACGCAATCTTTGGCAGATGCTCACAGATCTGAATGCCTGGAACGGATGTCTCAATCGGCTTGAATTCACCGCGAATTTCTGACGGCGCATCCATCTTCAAATCGTACATGTCCTGGTGCGGCGGAGCACCGACCATATAGATCATGATGATGGCTTTGTGTGACTTCTGGATTCCCGCAGCCTGTTCCGCTCGCAGCAATTGAGGCAGTGTCAGGCCTCCCATCCCCAAAGCCCCGATTCGCAACGCGTCGCGCCGACTGATTCCGTCACACAAGCGGTGGGACATCCCGGAAATACTCAGCATCGTGCAGATCCTTCAAGGCAAAACAGCAAGTGGGACTCTGAAGTCGGGTGGCGGGATGGTCGTGGGACCATTTCAGTCGCAGGCAGGTTCAGCGGTACATCGTCACAAACTCATCGGGAAGATTTGATCCTAATCCAAAATCGACTGTGAGGCCAAGCCTGAAACAGGTTTCGTCACCGAAAAGTGAAGAATCGATTGTCGAGGAATACGATCAGATCAGCTCTGGAATTGGTGCCCCACGGTAAAGAACGGGAACTGGACGACCTTCATGCTGGAAAACCCGATCGGTCGGGACACCCAACTGCCGATAGATCGTGGCCAGCACATCGTTGTAATGGATTGGCCGATCTTGAGGGATTTCGGCGCGGGGATTACTTGTTCCCAGGACCAGACCAGACTTCAAACCCCCTCCAGCAAGTACGACTGAAAAGACGTCGCTCCAGTGATCTCGCCCCGCATCCTTATTGATTTTTGGTGTCCGACCAAATTCCGAAATGATAGCGACCAGTGTGGAATCGAGCATGCCTCGCTCTGTCAGATCATCGAGCAGGGTCGACACCGCCTGGTCGAATCGAGGCAGCAGTGTATTCTTCATCGACGCGAAGTTGCCGACATGTGTGTCCCAGTCCTGGTTGTCCGAGAAATTGACCAGCGTGAATGGGACCCCGGCCTCGGCCAGTCGACGCGCCAGAAGGGTGCGCTGACCGATCTTGTTGCTGCCATAGCGAAGCCGGGTTGCAGTCGATTCCTGAGAGAGATCAAACGCATCGCGCGTGACCGGATGACTGACCATGTCCAGCGCCGTGCTTCGGAACTGATCGATTCCCGTCATCGTCCCGCTGGCATCTGAAGTGCGTGCGATGGTGTCGAGGCGTTGTAACAATCCCTGGCGATCCTGAAACCGGCCGGGATCAATTGCTGGCGACATCACCAGATACGGCGGGATTTCGTAGGGGGTCGTCGCATCGATCGGGACCGCGCCTGACTCAAACGGATCATAAGCCATTCCCAGGAAATGGGCTCCAGCGTAACGAACGCGATCCCCCAATTGTCCTTTGTCAGGAACACAGACATAGGCCGGCAAACCCGGTCGATTGGGGCCGCGCAGCCTGGCAACGAAGGAACCGATCGACGGTTGGTTATTGCGATTCTTCGTCGTGACATTCGCCCCCGGATAATCGTAACCCGTCAGCACCCAATGAATGGCGGCCTCATGACTCGGCGTTCCATGATGGACACTTCGCAGGACATTGAATCGACCGGTCCGGGTTGCCAGTTGTGGCAGGTGCTCACAGACGCGATAGTCAGGTGTCGCTGTGGCAATACTCTCAAATTCACCGCGATATTCGCTGGGGGCTGCTGGCTTCATGTCCCAGGTATCGAGCTGTGAACACCCACCCTGCAGCAAAATAACGATCGCTCGCCTGGCCGGAGCTTTTGATGCAGCGGTGATCTCGGAAGCCGCGTTCAACGATCTTGAACCAGCCGCGAGACCGCCGACAGCGACTCCCCCCGCCTGCAGGAAGTGACGGCGCAGGAACCGGGTGGGGCTGAAATCGAGTCCGTTGGTCGGCATGGGAAATCCTCAGGCAACTACCGTCGCAACCCTGACAAGGGACATCGGAATCAAAAACTTCCGATCCGTATACTACCTTTGTCGGCGAGCGGACAGCAAGGCGATTACTTATGTTTGCCGAAGGACGTTTGCGGGGTCTGTAATTCCCAAGACAAGCTCAAGATACGATCTACGTTCAGGTTCCGGCAATTTCAGGTGTGAGGCCAGGTTCAGAATCGCGTCACGAGCCGCCGCCCGCCCTGCACTGTCGACGACCAGTTCGATTTCCAGATAGGTCCCGACTGACGGAACGACATCCAGTGCCAGTTCATATTTCTGGTTTTGCCAGACGATCGACCACGGAGTACGATTTTTTCGGACTTCGTGGACGGATCGAAATCCCATCAGGGTCAGCATTTGCGACATCTGGTGTGCGGCTTCAAGCCCGTCAGCAATGGGGATTTCAATCTCGTGCCGCATCTTCGTTTCTCGATCCAGAACAGGACCTTTATACGTAAGACAGTTGGTTTTTCCTGCGGACCGAATCCGGAACGCCTCGTTCGTTTCCCGGAAATCTCGAACGGGATGATTGAAGTAACGGTCGATCTGCTCGATCGGAAAATCAGCCACAGCACCCATCGACCGCAGACGGGACTGCATCTCATCAGGATCAGCGAGCGGAAATTTCAGTTCGACTTCAAAGAGCATCGCAGCGGCCTTACACAAGAGGGTAACGATACGCAATCGATTGTGAGGGAAAACACCTCTTGCCGTAAAGGGGCCTGACGACCTATCGTTCCGTCTGGAGGGGTACCGATTGGTACTCAGACGAGCTTACGAATTCGGGGGAATGATCATGTTTCTAAGATTTCACAAAGCGATTCTGGCGTTGGTGACCGTGGTGAGCTGCGTGGCGGGAACAGAAGTTCAGGCAGATCCACGAGTTCGATTTGGTGTCACTTTCGGAAGTGGTGGAGTTCGCGTCGGAATTGGGAACGGGCCGATTTATGGTCCAGGGTATTACGGGCCGGGGTACTACGGACCGGGATATCGCCCGGTTTATGTTCCGCAGCCAGTTTATGTCCAACCACAGCCGGTTTACGTTCAGCCACAGCCCGTCTACACGCAACCTGTCTACACTCAACCTCAGTACTCAACGATCCCGGCCGGCCCCACTCCTCTTGCCGATGGAGGTGAAATCCTGCTGTTCAGTCCCAGCACTAACACGAGTAACATCCGCTACACACTGAACGGTCAGCCGTACACAATGCCGCCAGGAACGAAGCAGCGGTTCACGAATGATCGTACCTGGACGATTCAATTCGAATCCGCGCCGGGACGTACGACGACCTACACGCTTTCGGCCGACCGATACAAGTTCACAACATCCGAAACCGGTATTGGACTCTTCCAGACCCAGGATCTGCCGGAAGTCGCTCAACCGGGCTTGCCACCAGCGCCGATTCCGAACCCGCCAGAACTGAAGACGACTCCGTGAGTGTTCGATTGGGGAATATACGGGAAGAATGGGATCGTTGGTGCAGATGGATCAATCCCATACTTCCCCTGATTCTCGATGCTTTCAAACTGGCGAAACCTTCACCGCTGCGATGTGCGAGCAAAGTCCGTGTAACCGCTCCCAGGTGAAGATCCCCGATCCGTGGCCGTCGCTCCAGACAACCTTGAGGGCGTAATTGCCGGAATAGCCGAGTTCGATCGGGTGAATGTCCTCAGGCACAGAATCGGGCTGAATCATCCGTTCGCCCGTAATCTCGTGAATACATTGCGCGCAGGGACATTCGACACGCACGAGTTTGAATGGCAGACGGAAAACACTGCCATCCGACCAGGTGATCTCCAGCATTCGGACGTCTTTGAGTGCTCGAAGCGATTTGGGGGCAAGGGCCATATTTCAAAAGATCCAATCGTAGTTTTCGGATGAAGCGGAAGCGCCCGCTGTTCCGGCGGGGTCAGGAGGGTCTGCGCCGAGGGAACGGGCGTTTTTACTTTTTACGCCAAGACTTGCGCCAGGATTTCCAATCGTCGCGGCAAGAATCTACCATCGTTTGCGCTGCGTCTTCCAGCCAGTTGGATTCCTGCGCATCGAGCCACTGCAAAATAGAATCACGGGCGTCTCTTGAACCGCAGTGAATGTTTGCGGTCTCGGCTCCCATCGACTCAAACATCAATTGTTCGTCTTTGATGTTGTCCAACTGCTCCAGCTCAATTCGCGAACACCGCGGAGCGAGGCGACGGACGATCCAAGAGCCGTCAACTCGGAGGAATGGGTCGGGGCAGCGCGTCGCCCGTGACAGAAGTTCTTCGACACGCGAGGGACTGGGACGGCCGGTCTGCAGCATCGCTGTTGCGGGTTGAGTAACTGCCTTGGCCTCACGTGCGATCCATCCCCCCATCAGATTTGCCATTGCGACAAACCGTGGCTTGCCGAGGCTTCCCATCCCGACTTTTGTTCGTGAGCGAATTTCAAAGTGAACGTCATTTCCCTGCAGGTCTCGATTCAGAACGGTGACCACCTCTGCAGGGACCTGCGGAATCGGTTCTTTCAAAAGCTCTGTCAGCTTTTTCCAGAAATGAACGGGATCGCGGTCGGCATTCATCGCCAGTTGTCGCAGGTCCAGGTTTTCCTCCTCCAGAACAAACGGTTCACCACCCCGTTCGAGCTGAACGATGTACCCCGACAAGATGGCTCGGCAGGTCTTCTTCGGACTCAGGCCAAATTCCGCGCCGTTTGCTCCAACAATCGCACTGGCGGCCAGTCGCACCAGATCGTTCGAAAACGGAAGGTCGTCCGCCTCGTCGAAATCATTGATCCCCCAGACGAGTCGTCCGTCGCGATCTCGCCAGGTGCCAAAGTTTTCGACATGCAGATCACCAACGCCAAGAACTGGCGGGGCCTTGGCGACTTCCGGGCAAAGTTCTGGCCAGACTTCAGCCCAGCGGTAGTATGTTCCGCGAAAGAATGGAAACGAACTGTTCTTGTCCGCCATCTGTGAATGCTTGTATTCCAGCTCCTCCTCTTGCAGAGCAACCTGTCCGCGCAGCCACGCTTCGAATCGCAACGTCGCATCGACAAAATCCATTCCCACGAAATGCCTCCCACCTCAAAATCTTCCGTCTCGCCCGAAAGCGCACACGGCCATCAGAAATCGGTTCGTCTCGGTCTTACGGACATGGTAACAATCCGGCGCGATTAATGACCTTGCACATCTGACATCCCTCCCCTGGTTTGGTAGATTGGAGTTCATTGATCCGTGGCTATTCGGAGATCAGCATGAGTCGGTTGGTTGTCGTGTCAGCAATTCTGGTGGTCGTCGTTCCGCAGATCTGTCGTGCTGTCGATGTCGTTCCCGTTGATCGTCAGGCTGCCACTGAGTTCTTCGAAAAGAAGATCCGACCGCTGCTCGTCCAGCGCTGCGACGAATGCCACTCGACAAAAAGAGCCGACGAAAGCGGACATCTCGCTCTCGACAATCGCGCTGGATTGATGGCCGGTGGGACGCGAGGTCCCGTGCTGGTTGCTCATAAACCCGATGAAAGCCTGTTGATCAAAGCGATCCGCTACCTCGATCCTCAATTGCAGATGCCGCCTGAGGGAAAGCTGCCCGATGCTGAAATTGAATTATTGACCAAATGGGTCCGCGACGGGGCCTTTGTTCCCGATTATGGAACAGATGTTACGCGCAAATCGAAAGAAATTGACTGGAATGCCGCTCGCCAGTTCTGGTCTTTTCGCCCGCTGGTCCGTCCCGTCGTGACCGTTGCCGGCATCTCCGACCGAAACCCGATCGATTCACTGATTGCTCCGTCACAGCAGGCAAGCGGTCTTGCACCGGCCCCGACGGCTGACAAACGGACATTGATCCGGCGTCTGTCGTTCGATCTGCTCGGCCTCCCTCCGTCCCCTGAAGACGTGGCCGAATTCGAGGCGGATACGAGCCCCGATGCCTACGAGAAACTCGTCGACCGAATGATGGCGTCGCCTCATCTGGGTGAACGCTGGGCTCGCTACTGGCTCGATCTGGCCCGCTACGTCGATTTCACACCGGACTGGCAGAAGAATACGGATCGAGCCTGGATGTACCGCGACTGGGTCGCACGAGCCTTCAACGAAGACCGACCTTACGATGAGTTCGTCCGGATGCAACTGGCTGCGGATCTGGTCCCTGGTGCCGACCCGACGGACATCGCGGCTCTAGGCTTGCTTGGCGTCAGCCCGACGTACTGGAAGGAACTGAAGCTGGCTCCTTCGGTGATTGAAGTGATCGTCGCAGACGAATGGGACGAGCGGTTGGATACAGTCAGCCGGACATTCCTGGGACTGACCGTCGCGTGTGCGCGTTGTCACGACCACAAGTTTGATCCCGTCACGATGCGTGACTACTACGCATTGGCGGGTGTGTTTGCCAGTACTCAGGTCGCAGACCGGCCCCTGCTGCCGTCACCTCTGGCAGAACAGGTGACCGCCGCTCGCAAGAAACTGGATGCACTCGAAGAGAACCTTAAAAAACAAAAGGATAAGCAATCGGAAGAAGCGAAAAAGATTCAGCAGCAGATCGACGATCTTCGCACGACAACTCCCCAGGTCGATTCGCCTCTGGCCCCGGTTGTGGAGGACTCAAGCGTCTATGTCGTTCCAAACGGCCCTGATGCGACGAAGCTGGAATACAAACCGCAACCGCGTGACCTGCCGATTTTCCGACGTGGGAATCCCGCGAATCCAGGTGAGATTATTGCGCGACGGTATCTGGAACTGTTTTCAGCCCCGCCAGCGACGGCTGGAACCGATGCTGCTCAAGCAAGTTCTGTATCCACAGTCGCACCGTCTTTCCACAAAGGGAGTGGACGACTCGAACTGGCTGATGCCATCGTTTCGAATTCCCGGGCATTGACCGCACGTGTCATCGTCAATCGCCTTTGGGCCTATCACTTCGGCAAGGGACTGGTGAAAACGCCCGGTGACTTTGGTCTTCAGGGAGACAAGCCGACACATCCGGAACTGCTGGAATGGCTTTGCTGTGAATTGGCTATTCCTTCGGCAACGAATCCCGTCGGACACTGGTCTCTGAAGCACCTGCATCGACAAATGGTCATGTCCGCAACGTACCGACAATCAAGCTCGTCGGCTCAGTCGATCCGCACGGATCCAGACAATCATCGACTGGCCCGCATGAACCGACGCCGTCTGGATATCGAAGCCTGGCGCGACGCGATGCTGGCCGTCGCAGGAACGTTGGATGACCGCATGCACGGAGCCGGGATGGACCTGGATCAGCGGGCGAACCGTCGACGGACAATCTACGGCAAGATTGGCCGCGATGAACAGAATGACATGCTGCGGATCTATGATTTTCCTCCGCCGACCACGCATAGCCCATCGCGTGATGTGACGACAACGCCATTGCAGCAGCTGTTCGTGTTCAATAGTGATTTCGTGGAACAGCAGGCTCGCGAACTGGCGACACGGCTGCAGGGGGCTGCTGACACGCCCCTTCAACAGAAGATAGATCGGTGTTACCAGGTGTTGTTTCAGCGGCTTCCTCGTGATGAGGAACGAAAGCTTGGTGAACGATTCCTGAGTGATCCTGCTGCCGCCAACGGCAGCGAAGTGGATCGCTGGCGATGGTATATTCAGTCGCTGCTGGGTCTCAATGAGTTTCTGTTCGTTGATTAAGATTTCTGTGGCATAGGGCTGATTGAGCGGATCCAGTTGGTTGTGAATGGGATTGGAAAGCGATGGATACTGACGTGAGTCAACAGCAGCGGTTTTCACTGTCCCGGCGGGAGGCGATCCAGGCCCTCGGTGGTGGATTCGGTACGCTTGGCCTGGCTGCGATGACACAACCATCGCTGGCAACTGGTCTGGCTCCGCATGAAGCCCCCAGGGCGAAGCGAGTCATTCAACTCTTCATGAATGGAGGCCCATTCGGTCCTGACTTCTTCGATCCCAAGCCGGGGCTGGAAAAGTTTACCGGCCAGCGACCTGCCGAACTGGACGGATTTCGAACCGAACGTAAAACGGCCGGACTGCTCCCATCGCCGTACAGCTTTCAACCACGGGGAGAATCGGGCGTTCCGGTCAGCGAACTGTTGCCGAAGTTCGCCGGATGCATCGACGATGTCTGTGTCCTGCGGTCGGTCTATACCGACAATCCGAATCACGGCCCTGCCCTGCTGCTGATGAATAACGGGACGATCGTTCCCACACGCCCCAGTATGGGCTCGTGGTTTTCGTACGGATTGGGAACCGAGAACGAAAGCCTGCCGGGATACGTCGTCCTTTGCCCCGGGCGACCGGTCCGCTTCTCAATCTTGTGGAGTAGTGCTTTCCTGCCGGGTGAGCATCAGGGAACCTACATCAATCATTCAAATCTCGATCCGCAGAAGCTGATTCCCTTCCTGAGGAACAAATCGTTAACGCCGAATCTGCAGCAGCGGCAGCTGGAATTGATGCAGACTTTGAACGAGCAGCATCGGGCGGAACGGGACGGTGATCAGCAACTGGACGCCCGGATCACAGCCATGGAGACCGCATATCGGATGCAGTTCGCGGCGACGGAAGCGTTTGATCTGAATCGCGAGACAAAGGAGACTCGCGAAGAATATGGAACGGGGCACTTCGCCAATGGGTGTTTGCTCGCCCGCCGGTTAGCCGAGCGCGGAGTGCGGTTTACCCAAGTCTACTACGGCGATGGCCAGCCCTGGGATACTCATAGTGACCACAACAATGCTGTGAAAAAGCTCGCCAACGACATCGATCAGCCCATGGCAGCACTGCTGCGAGATTTGAAACGCCGCGGGATGCTGGAAGAAACACTCGTGATCTGGGGAGGCGAGTTTGGCAGGACGCCGACCACTGAAAATGGAACTGGCCGAGACCACAACCACTATGGCTTCACCATGTGGATGGCAGGAGGCGGAATTCGTGGCGGAATGACTTATGGAGAAACCGACGACTTCGGATTCCAGGCTGTCCACAATCGTGTGCATATCCACGACCTGCATGCCACAATCCTGCATCAACTTGGCCTGAATCACGAACGCCTGACCTATCGGTACGCGGGGCGTGATTTCCGATTAACGGATGTCGCGGGAAAGGTCATCCGCGAAGTGGTCAGCTGAATCATGTTTCCGACTCTTGGGGCCAGGGGAGATGGTCCGCAGGAGAGTCGTGGTTCGCTCCGCGAACTAGAGCGCATCTCACTTAAGTGTGGCGTCCCGCGGGCATCAAACGACAGCGTCTAACCCATGTTTCGACGCGACACGGAACTGCGACACGCACCAACGCTTCCTTTTTGAGAAGATGTCTGAGGACAAGGCGTCTGGCGAATTCAGCGTTCAACCACCGGCCAGTTTCATTCGCCCGACACGGGCCAGCCGGGCCGCGTGGACGGGATGAGGTGCACAGCGGAGTGAACTTGGCAGCCACGCCGCTCGTGGAATGCGATTGTCGGTCGGCTCCTTCAAAACCGGTAATCGCAATCCCTTCTGAATCTGCTTGTAGCGTTCAATGTCGGTCGGATGAATGTACAGCCGCTTCGACGAAACCAGTTCGCCGATCAGTTCGCACAAGGGTTGGCTCATTCCCGCCCAGACCACCGTGTTCGGATTGGCACGCGCCGCCAGTCCCTGGTCTCCGGTCGCCTCCATGTAGGGAGCCATCGCTTCCACGAGCGTGGGAAACAGGACATCGCCGTCCGCTCGGACGAATTCGACCAGAGCGGCTTTCAATTGACCGGAATGAGCGAGTTGTGCCCAGGCAGGGAGCGGAGCATCGTCGTCATCATCATCGGGAATCTGCAGCGATTCATGGCGGGCTTCTGTTTCCAGCATCGAGGTCACTCGGCTGTCCGATGTCGCGCGGCGACAACGATCCTGAGCCCAGTTGCGCAATTCGAAGATCTTGTCTTCCATTGTAACGGACAGAGGCACGGTTGAACGCCAGGCTCGTTCCAGATCGTCGTGCTGCAGAATATGCCCCTGCCCGAACGCGTCGATCATGGCCGTAATCACGATCTGTTCGAGTTCCGCTCCGCTGAAGCCATCAGAACGAGTGGCCAGGTCTTCGACATCAAACTGTTCTGGCTTCCAGCCCCGCTTTTTCAGGTGAATCCCCAGGATGTGCTTGCGTTCTTCGAAGTTTGGCAGATCGACGAAGAACAATTCATCGAATCGGCCGCGACGCAACATTTCAGGCGGCAGATTCTGCACCGAGTTGGCGGTGGCAATCACAAACACCGGTTTCTGGATTTCACTCATCCAGGTCAGGAAGCTGCCGACCAGACGCGTCATGGTGGCATCCCCCCCTCCACTACCGTCGGTCTCAACACCTGCAAATCCCTTTTCGATTTCGTCGAGCCACAGCACGGCGGGAGCAATCGATTCGACAAGGTTGAGAGCACTGCGCATGTTCTTTTCGGATTCCCCGCGGGCACTCCCCAGCAGGTTGGCGATATCAAGCCGAATTAGCGGGAAACTGAGCAGCCTCGCCGTAGCTCTTGCCGTCAGGCTTTTGCCGCAACCCTGGACACCCAGCAGCAACATCCCCTTAGGGAGTGGAATCCCCTGCTCCCGGGCACGAGGCGAATAGGCTTCCGCACGGCGTGACATCCATTCCTTGAGTGAATCAAGCCCACCGATGTCACCGACCCCTTCCTCCAGATCATAGAACTCCAGCAGGTCCGACCCCGACGCCAGGGTTCGTTTTTCGGAGATCAATGTCGTGAAAACGCCGTCATCCAGTTGGGATCGTCCATGCAAGGCACGTCGCCACGCTTTGCGAGCCTCCTGAGTCGTCAGTCCCATCACAGCCTTGATCAGTTTATCTTCATCATCACTGCTCAGATTCAGATCGCTTTCGTCTGCCTGACGACGTTCGGTCAGTACCGCATCAAACTCTGCTCGCAGGTCTTCGTAGTCTGGAATTGGCAGTTCGATCCGCACGCTGTCTTTGGCGAGATCAAACGGAATTTCAGCGACGGGACCGAGGAAGATCAGCGTCTTCTGCTGCGAAACGAGTTCCGGGATCAGATCGCGAAGACGTCGCAGAATCACAGGATCGTTGATCCAGGCATGGAAGTCTTTGA
>CAZSTW010000019.1:0-55030 GCA_964609845.1 uncultured Planctomycetaceae bacterium
CGGGTTCGGAAAAACGGAATACATCCATCGTCACGTCTGTGCTGATGTAGGGTGGAGACCAGCTCGCTTGGAACGCCAGCCCACCACAAGCAAACGTCGAAAACTCATGGTGGACTTGCGCAGCGAAGCGTCACTGGTCCCACCCTGCATTCTGCCCGGCCACCAGGCGCGGCAGCCAACGTTAGCGGTTCGCAGCGGCGTTAAAGATCTCGTTGATGTTCTTGATCAGCTTCACGGGAACAACCAGGCGTGATTTGGCTCCATTGGACTCAAGCGTCAGTGAATACCCCAGGTACGATGGTTCCAGCTTCAAATTTGAGACTTCCTGGATATTGATGGGCGCGTCCTTCCTGTTCGCCGCGATCGCCTTGAGAACCCCCACGGTAATACGTGAGATATCAACCAGAGCCAGGATGTTTGTCTTTTCGTCAAATTGCTTTCGAGCGATGACTGCCGGGCTGTTCTTAGCCGGTACTGTGTCCAGGGCTTTGACCATCTCTTCCAGGTCGGCTTTCCCGCCACCGGTGGTCTGAACGACTCGATTCGTCTGATAGAGCACTCGTTGCTGCATCCCTTTTTCACCGATGATCACTTTCATGATCTCTCGCTGAATTCCTGTCGGGTCCGTGTCTTCGCTGTATTCAAACCGGGTTGTTATCAGGTCGACGTTGGCAGGTCCGAGCTTCTCGGCATTGATTTCCAGTTTCGACGTCTGGGTGAATTGCGGTGTCTGGATTTTGGTGTCACCAATGGCTTTCATCAGTTCGCGACTCACGTCACGCATCGTGTCTGCTGATTTAACGGCAGTCACGCCACCAGCCCGCATGACTTGAGTTTCGCCAACAACATCCATGTACAGCGACATCTCTTCGAATTTCTCAGCAGACAGTTTCTTGATGGCGTTATCCATCCGCTTGGATTGTTCTGGAGAAAGTTCACTGCTCATCATTTGTCGAGACATGTTGAAGGACCATTCAATCATGCCCGAAAGATCCAGCTTCATTCCCGCATAAATCGCCTTTCCAACAGGCAACCGGTCAAACAGATTCAGTTCACCGGCAGGCTGACTCGCCAGGGACTTGGCAGTTGACGTCCCCTCGTTGACCTGCAGCCGGTCGTCATATCGAATTTCGGATGCAGTGACTGACAATCCCATGACGAGACTGTTGGAATCGCGGGCACCTGTGATCAATGCTGATCCGAGAACGCGGTACATGTCGAAGGCCGCAGTCATCTGGGCTTTCTGTTCCACAGGAATGATCTCCTGAATCCGGTCGATGAAAGCATTCAGCTGGGGTTCCGCCTGCTCGAGTTCATCAGAGAAGTCCTCAGCAAGCTGCTTGATATTGACCAGCACAGAAACATCTGCCGAGTCGAAGAGCTTTTTCGAAGCCTGATCGATCTTGGACCAGAGTGGCTTTCCTTCGCCGTCCATCCGTTTCCGAACTTCTTCGAGCGCATCTTCGTCGGTGGAGTAGGCAATCACCTTGCCTGAGCTATGAAATTCGAATTGCGACTGAAGTGCATCCTTTACATCGTCAACATCCTTGGCTGTCATCACAAACACGACAGTCGGTGGAACTTGAGGTTCCGCGAAGACAACGACAAAAATGTCCTGCGCGGGATCGACACCTTTCAGTCCTGGATTTCCGAAACCCTGTCCCAATTGATTCTTCGCACCGCGAACGACGGCCCCGACGCCGGTTTGAACCTCATCGACAAAGTCGGCGAGTTTTTCGAGAGTCGCATCGGGCGATTTCAATCGCACGACAATGCATGCTGTTGACGGAACAGCGTCAACTGCGGCTCCCTGCACACTGGCAGGAGCGATCCAGCCGATTGCGCAGACAATCACTCCGAATGCAATTCGAAACAGCCGTGTATGCATGATTCAGGCCTTATAGGAGAGCCAGAGTTGTCGGGCTGAAAAGGAGCCAATGTGTTCGATCACATCTGATTTACGTGGGCGTCCCGCAGGCATCAAACGACAGTGTCTAACCCATGTTTCGACGCGACACGGAAGTGCGACACGCACTAGCGGACGATCGTCGCTTTCTTGATGGAATCCAGGTTCGGAAAGTTCGCTTCCAGGAACTTGTTGCCTTCTGTCTGAATGCGGCCCTGCTGTCTGCTGGGGGCTTCACCATAGACGCTGTAGAGCTTTTCCACGACATCCATACCCTCGATGACTTCACCAAACGGAGCAAACCCCATGTCATCGAGTCGGCTGTTGTTGGTGTAGTTGATAAAGACCTGAGTTGTACGTGAGTTCTTGCCGGATGTCGCAAAGGTAATGTATCCCTTCTTGTTCGATTTGCGAACGGGATCATCCTTGATCTTCTCATCGCGCCATTTGTCCATGACTTTGGGATCGCCGTTGATCCCGAACTGAACCATGAATGGTTCAGGCTTCTGGACAACGCGGAAGAATTTGCAGTCATCATAGAATTTTTCGGCCACCAGTTCGCGAAAGCGTTCTGCACCCAGGGGAGCCCAATCGCTATGAACCAGCACGACGAAATTTCCCGCAGATGTTTCGAATTTGACTTTGTAGTCACCCGAACCCGCTTCGCCCGCGACCTGCTGAATTTCGCCATCTTCCTTGGCCAGTGGCGGCGCTTTTGTGACGGCCGTATCCCCCTTGACGTGATCAGGCCCGGACCCGCATCCTGCCAGAAAACCTGCGATGGCCAAGTATATCCACTGTCGTCGCTGCATTGCTTCACTCCCGAGAAGTGTTGATTGGATTTTGAACGCTGTCTTACGAACTGTACGACGATTCTAGTCAACGCTGACGTGACATTGAAGTCAGCCGTCGGAATGCCCAATGACTAAGATCTACGATTTTGTGCCAGATTCTGTGTAACCTGACGAGCGGAACTCCTCAGGATACGCCATGAACGCCATTCCCCCAACTCGTTGCCCTTCCTGCTCGGCCGAAATCCCGGCAGATGCACCACAGGGATTGTGTCCGCAGTGCCTCCTGCGGGGAGTCGCTTCGCTGGTAGATTCACCAACATTTGCCAGTCGAGAACAGCTGAAGTCTGCCTCTGCGAGTTCCCCTGGCGGGGGCCGTTCCCGGCAACCTGGCTCAGCAGACCGCCACAATCCCCCTGCGATTGAGGAGTTGGCGGCCGCACTTCCGCACCTTGAGATCCTCGAACTGATCGGTCGGGGAGGAATGGGGTTCGTCTACAGGGCCAGGCAGACCAAGCTTGATCGGCTGGTCGCACTGAAGATTCTGCCAGGACATCTGGCAAACGAACCTTCATTCCACGAACGATTCGAGCGCGAAGCACGTGTGCTGGCGAAACTTCAGCACCCCTTAATCGTCAGCGTGTACGACTTTGGCGAAGTCACCGCAGGTGATACCGGTTCGATTTTCTACCTGATGCTGGAGTATGTCGACGGCGTCAATTTGCGGGAAGCAATGCGAGCGGGAAGGTTTACGCCTGAACAGGCCCTGGCCATCGTTCCTCAGGTCTGTGACGCTCTGCAGTACGCACATTCCAAGGGTGTCCTGCATCGCGACATTAAGCCAGAAAACATCCTGCTGGATTCCGATGGTCGCGTGAAGATCGCCGATTTCGGGATCGCGAAAGTCCTCGATCCGAACCTGGAGTCGACCAGCGAATCGCAATACTCGGGCCCTGTCAGTGAATCGGAAATGGCGGTGACGCGATTGACTGCAACAGGGGCGGTCCTCGGAACTCCGCTTTATATGGCACCGGAACAATTGATCAGCCCGAATGCAGTCGACCATCGGGCCGATATCTATTCTCTGGGAGTCGTATTTTACGAGATGCTGACGGGTGAATTACCGATGGGCCGGTTCGCCCCACCATCAGCCAAATCGATGACGGACCGGCAGATCGATCTACGAGTCGATGAAATTGTCATGCGAGCCTTGGCCAAGGAACGCGAACTGCGTCAGCAATCTGCGAATGAAATGAAGACCGAGGTGGAAACGGTTTCCGCAAGTGTCCAGCCTTCGCCAGCCTATGCCCGCGCGAATGAGCAGGCCGTTCCGCCGCCGGCTGTACAGTGGCCAGTCGACGTGAAAGTTGTGCTGGCGTTGCCGTTCATGGTCATTCTGAGTGTGGTAATTCCGTTGGTTCTGGTCATCGTCTTCTCTCCATTCATGATCTTGAACTCCGTCATCTTCGAGATCGCCACGACTGAGTTGGGTGAGGTTGCGGGAAGAATTCTCTGTATTGTTGTCGATCTGCTTTTGGCATACATCGTCTGGAACTTCTGGTTGAAAAAGGTCTCGCCACGTCGTGCAGGGTTGTTTGTTCGCCGATTGCTTTATCCAGGCGATTCCCTACCGTGGTCAGGCTCCCATGGAACTCCAGCCGCTCCCAGTCCGGTGAATGAGGTGTATTCAGGTCGCGCCGGATGGTGGGCACTGATGGCTGCAATTGCCGGATTTTTCGCGGCGATGTGGCCGATGGTGACCGTCAGGATGTATAGTACTGAGGTGCCGCAAACAGCATCTGCGTCGTGGTCAATTGGCATCGTTCTGATAGTGTTCTTCGGCCTTCTGGCGCTTGTCGCTCCCATCGGACTGGGATGGCGACATCTGATTCAGCAACGTCGCAAATGCCGTCGCGATGGGATTATCCCGGCACTCCTTGCCGCATGGGCGTTACCGCTGCAACTTCTGGATGTTTCGATCGTCTTGCTGATTTATTCAACATTGGAGTCATTGCAGCACAATTTGGGTACTCGCGATCTCATTGGTTCGCAGAGGCTGGTTCCCTTACTAATCGGATTCATTTGCCTCGTCGTGGATGCCTTGATCCTTATCACGACATGGCGGTGGGTCACACGAACGCCGTTCTTAAAGAGACGGAATTCCGCAGAAAACGTGACACCGCCATTATTCGCGCAACGGATATGCGGCCTGGTTCTGATCGCGGTGGCAGTCGGCCTGACCGCGGGTTGGTATGCGTATATTTCCAATGAGGTACTTCCAAGGCGGCTGCGGGATGTGGCGAGGGTCGTTGAGATTGACAATCGATTGGCACAGGGACGTAAGGAACTCGCCTCGTTGTCGCAGCAATTAGAATTCGCTCAAACATTGGAAGGATCCAATGCGATTCAGGCCTCGATTTCGCTGGTGTCGAACCGGATGGCAGAACTAAGTCAGGAACGAAGTCCACTCATTGCAACATGGGCCGATAGCGGAGCAATCACGTTTCTGCCGTACGCGTTGATTACGCTTCCCCTGTTCGTCATCGGTTGTGCGATGATTGTCAAAAGACATCGAATAATCCTGGGCATTGGTGCGGCCGTTTGTGCGACAATGGTCTTGATGGGTGTGTCCCGATGGATCTCGGAAATGGAACGACGGGATTTTTCGATAACGCCCCCGCAGCCGCCAGTCGACCGGGTCTCCATCAACCAGAATTCTCAGAACGGGCAGCGAAATCGTGTTTTGCCGGCAGCCGTGAAAGATGCTCAACAACTTCGCTTGATCCATTGCGTCGATTACCCCTGCGATGTGCAACGATCTCAGCAACCCATTGGAATCGTAGCAGACAATCGAGAAACCTTTATTGAGCCGTTTTCTTCAGCTTTGATTCGACTTCCGAATTCAACCACTACAATTACGTTTTCTTATCAGGCAGGGGCAACGACTCGACAATCGCAAACGATGACAACGTCGTACCCGTGCGATTATGTTGCGTGCGACTGGTCCGCAGGAAACAAGAAGCCAATCTTCAGGTGTTATTTGAAACCACCAGGTGCTTACGACGTTGACGGGGATTTGGTCACATCGCTGGTACTTGACGAAATTACTTCAGACGACCGTTTGCAAATTGCGACAATGACTCTGGAACTCATTAAAACGGACGGACTGACCCGCAGTCCCGTCACCGAATCTGAATGGATGAACGCTACTCGGAATCCGCACTTGCGATTCAGTCTGTTGCCACAGGCTATGACGAAGCTACAGAATTCAGAGCCCTCTTTTGATCTGTCGGCTGATGGAGAATATGGCTGCCTGGCAGTCTTGACCGAGCAATCGACCACCTTGATGGTCCGCGAAGGTCATTCGTTTACAAAATTGGAACTTCTGACGCCTGAGCCGATACGTCAGCTGCACGAGTCGCTTCTGAAAATGGTTCAGCAAAATCGTGAGGAAGCCGTGAAGTCGTTTCTCGATACCGTCCACCGTGAAGCCATGGAAAAGAACTTGCAGACGTTTCGGATGTTTCTGACGGATGACGGGAGCGGCGAAACGGAATTCAATGAACTGCAACTGGAGACGAAGTTTCTAGATCGTGTGACAGTTTCCGATCTTGTCATCGAACAAGACATGGCCACAGGGAGATGGACCGACAAAAGCGGCGAGCAGCGTCCACTGGTCCTGCGTCGGATCGCAGGAAAATGGAAAATCGACTCGTTGGTGGGGAAGATCACCGGGGATGTATACAACAATGAGAAAGTTCCCACGAATTCCGAAGAACCCGCAAATGCACTTCGTCCTGAAAACAGTCGCGATTTCTAAACGCTTCCGACCTGTTGCCGTTCTTTGTTCTTGAACATTCTTCTTTTTGTCGTCGAGCCTACGTGATGGATGCCGGTTCCCAATTTGCGACAACCCAGTGGACTCAAATTCTGCTGTCGCAAGGTGAGTCGGCCGAGGCTCGTGTCGCGTTGAATCAACTTTGCACTTCCTATTACGCTCCCGTTCAGACTTTCATTCGCTGCAGTCTGCAGCGTGGCGAATCGGCCGACGACCTGACTCAGGAATTTTTCACCCGCGTACTTACAGGACGAGCGTTTGCGAATGTCGATCCGGATCGAGGGCGATTTCGTTGGTACCTATTGGGAGCGGTGAAGCATTTTCTGTCTGACAAACGCGACCGGGAACGAGCGATCAAGCGTGGTGGTGGTGCCAGTCCCATCAGTCTTGATGCGGTGGCTGACGCATTCGGAATCGATGTTGCCGATCCGAATACCCCATCCCCCGAAGCCGCCTTCGAAAAGCAATGGGCACTGACTCTCCTGGATCGGGCTCTGGACAAATTGCGTAACGAAATGGCGGCAACAGAAAAAGTTGCTCAGTTCGAAATCCTCAAACCGTGGTTAACGGGAAATATCGCCGAATCTCAAGCAGCGGCTGCCATTTCGCTGGGAATGAACGAGAACGCCGTCAAAGTCGCCATTCACCGATTACGCCGTAGGTTCAAAGACCTGGTCACGTTGGAAATCGCCAGAACGGTGACGGATCCGTCCGACCAGAACGCGGAGCTCGCCGACTTGATCAAGGCCCTCAGTCGGTGAGTTCCTTATACCTGGAAATCGTCTGTTTTGCTGCGGCGAGAGAATCTGGCCAGGGCAATGCTTCTGCCGAAAGATACCCGCCGTAGCCGATTCCCTTCAGGGCTGCGATGATCGGCCCGTAATTCATGTGCCCACAACCCGCCGGCCGACGATTGGAATCGACGAAGTGGACATGTCCGATCCAGCGTCCACCATCCTGAATACCCGAGGCAATGCTGACTTCTTCAATGTTCATGTGGAACAGGTCTGCCAGTAGCCTGACATTGTCTGTTTGAAGCGACTGAAGCAGTTGAACACCCGCAGATTCGGTAGTGATCAGATTTGTTTCATACCGATTGAGTGGTTCGTAGATTAAGGGGACGCCGTATGGAAGGGCGTGTACCCCAAGGACCTCCAGGGCCGCTTTCAACCAGTTGATCGCCTGATCACGGCTGACACCTTCACCCCATCGTCCCTGCATGGAACCAATGATCGCCGGTGCCCCATGTGGCCCGCCAAAGTCAATCATCGACTTAATGAAGTCGATGGCCTTTTGCCGAATCGCTGCGTCGGGGCTGGTCAATGTCAACTTGTGTTTGACCCAACCCGCGCCGGTCCCGACCGCCGCCAGACCGACCTGATACTGTTTCAGCAAACCAGCCAGTTCATCTTTCGAAACGGCATCAGGCCCTGGAGCGAACAGCTCGATCGCGTCGAACCCCAGTTCTGAGGCCTGACGACAGGCCGCGGGAAGGTCATCCCAGAAGACGAACGGACCGCCACGTGCTTCATTGACCAGACTGATGGTTATCGCCGATTTCATGACCAATCGATCCTTGCATGACAAGTATTCAAAAAACACCGAGTGTGACAAAGACCTAAGCCAGGATCTCTTTCAGTACGTGGCCATGGACATCGGTCAGCCGTCGCTCGATACCATTGTGATAGAAACTCAATCGTTCATGATCCAGCCCCAGCAGGTGCAGGACCGTTGCGTGCAGGTCATAGATCGTGGTCACTTTATCCACAGCGATGTGCCCGAAGTCGTCTGTGGCCCCGTAACTGAACGCTCGTTTGACTCCAGCCCCTGCCATCCAGGCGGTAAAGCCCTTTGGGTTGTGGTCGCGGCCACTGGCCCCTTTCTGGAACGTTGGCATCCGTCCAAATTCGGTGACCCAGACGACCAGAGTATCGTCAAGCATACCGGTTCGTTTCAGATCGCGCAGCAGAGCCGCTGCTGGCTGATCCAGGATCGGTCCGTGAATACTGTACTGGGCCTTGAGCGTTTTATGCCCGTCCCAGTTCCCGACCCCTTCCCCCATCGCATAGGCGCCGTTGAACAATTGCACGAATCGAACGCCCCGCTGAAGCAGACGCCGGGCAAGCAGGCAGTTTCTCCCGAAGCCAGCCTTCACCTTGTTCGGATCATGCAGGCCATACATTGCCTGAGTTTCCAGGCTTTCTTCCGCGAGGTTCGAAACTTCCGCCGCTCGCAACTGAAGCTTTGCGGCAAGTTCATAGCTGGCGATTCGTGCGGCCAGATCACTGTCGCCCGGATGACGGTTCTGATGTTGTTCATTCAGACGCTTCAGAAATGCACGCGTTGCTGAATCGGCTGATGCCGTGATCTCAACAGGTCGCTGAAGATTCGCAATCGGTTTGTCGGCGTTGAATGGAGTCCCCTGGAAGACAGCCGGGAGAAAGGCACTGCTCCAGTTATTGGACGCTGCCTGAGGAACCCCGCGCGGATCAGGGATTGCCACAAAGGCAGGAAGGTCGGCAGCTTCACTTCCCAGGGCATAACTGACCCAGGCCCCCATGCTGGGAAAGCCATCGAGCGTGTATCCGGTACTCATCTGGTTTTCGGCGGGGCCATGCGTGTTGCTTTTGGCCGTCATCGAATGGATGAAGCAGATATCGTCTGCCAGTTCGGCGAGGTTTGGCAGCAGGTCCGAAATCATCTTGCCGCATTCACCGCGGGGCTTGAACTGCCACTGCGGGGCCACGAGATTTCCATTTTCACCTTGGAAAGTAACCAGCTTATCGACACCCGGCAGCGGCTGCCCGTCACGTTTGACGAGTTCCGGCTTGTAGTCGAACGTGTCAACATGACTGACGGCCCCGGAACAGAAAATCATCAGAACACGCGAGGCCTTCGGTGTGAACTGTGATGCCCGGGGAGCCAATGGGGCTTCTGGACGAACGATCGGCCGAACCGGCGATTTTGCTTCTTCTGCCAGCAAGTCTGCATCGGCCAGCAGAGACGCCAAAGCAACGCCCCCGAGACCAGCCGCCGCATCGCAGAGAAAATCGCGGCGCGAGGCGATCTGTTGGCCAAACGTCGAAAGTGGCGACATCGTAGTACTCCGGTGCAACCGTACAGCCTGCATTTCACCATGCGTGACAGGCGATTTCATGGCGCAAACTGAAGATACTGGCCAACCATCGCGGGTGCCAGTGCTCGGATTCAAAAGCAACTCGGCAGTATCGCAAAGAAACGCCCCTAAGGCCGTAAAAAAAGCCTCATGCCGAGGGGCATGAGGCTTCTGCAAATCCGATTTGCGTGCAGGCTGAACGAAAGTCAATGAGTTCTAGCGGCAGCAGGGAGCTGGTTGACAGCAAGGCTGTGGTGCTGGAACCATGATCTTCTTTTCGACCATCTTGCAGACCTGAACCTGGACTTCTTTTTCCACACAGACTGGAACACAGACGGTGTAGTTTTCGGTCTTTTCTTCGTTCACAGGATCACAGACAGTGACCGTGTAGGGTTCCTGTCGAGTCTTCTGGACGCAGACGGTGTAATTGACCGTGCGAGTCTTCTCTTCTGGAATCTGCTTGCAGACGGTCACCTTGCGAACACGGGGTTCGGCCTTGCAGAGCTGAACCTGGTATTCGTATTCCTGCTGTGACTTGACCATCTCGCAAACCTGAACCGTGCGGGTACGCACTTCTGGCTTGCAGAGTTGGACCTGGTATTCGAATTCCTGCTGCGACTGAACCATCTTGCAGATCTGGACGGTTCGCGTACGGACTTCGGGCTTACACAGGGTCACGGTGTAGTTGTAGGGAACCTGTTTGCACTGCTGAACGTTGACCGTGCACTGAACTTCGCGCTGAACGATCTTCGGGACCCAGACGTTCTGGGTCACAACGGTGTTGCAGACAGGAGCTGGTGCACAGCTTGCACAGGGAGCACAGGCATCGCAGCCACAGGCAAAGTGGCGGCGAGGACGGCAGCAGTTGGTGGCAACGCCACATGACTGACAGCCATTCGCAACCGGAACGCAACGCTGTTCCCAGTGCCCCTGGTCTTCGCAGACGGTACGGGTCTGAACAACCGGAACGCATTCGACAACGGTCCGGGTCCCGGTTCGTTGTTCCTGGTAGGGAACATTGACAGTGTAGGACTGCTGAACGCTTTCGGTCACGGGGGTCAACACACAGCGGGTTCCCTTGCGGGTTTCTGTGTAGGGGACCATCACCGTGTACTGCTGTTCAACGTTCTTCGTCACGGGGGTGACCACGCAACGGGTTCCCTTACGGGTTTCCGTGTATGGAACCATTTCCGTGTAATGTTGATCAACAGTTTCTGTGACCGTCTTACACTCGATGTACTTCTCTTCGCGAACGCGAGGTTCCATCTCAGTGTAGGCCACGGTCCGCGTGCGCTGTTCTTCGCGCGGCACCATCTTGGTAACCGTGTACTTGCGGACCCGTGGCTCCTGCTTGTACTCGGTCACTTGCACCTTGCGTGTTTCGGTCACCATCACGGGTTCCAAAACAGTCCGTTCGACCATCACTGGAGCGCATGCGGTCGTCACTGGTGCGGGTGCCGGAGCACTCACACAGCATGGACTTGGGCTGCACTGCGCCGGACATGGGTCGCAGCAGCGTGCCCTGCGCCAGTGGCCGGCGTCGGCGGCTGATCCCAGCGCCAACACCCCCAATAGCATCAAACACAACTTCTTCATCAATCCCCCCCTCGTAACATCATACACCCAATCACTTTCGGCCAGCCCGAAAGAAATCCTTCTCGGGTTCACACCAGATCGAATCGGTTATGCCGATTATCCGACCTGGGAGGCTAGGGGGTTATGGTAAATCTGGGTTCACCCTGCGTCTAGTTGTAGAATGCGAGATTTGCGAGAAATAGGTCAAAGGCATGGCAGAGTACGACCGACGAGGCGATTTAGCACGCCTATGCCGAATCTCCGGGCATTCCGTCTCATCAATCGGGCTTAAAATGATGAGATCCTTCTGTTTCGCGCCGATTTTCTGTCGGGCCACTGCATAAGATTCAGAGTCAGGCACGCAGAGAAGTCTCGCTCTGAAACCCGAATTTACCAGTGAGTCACCGTTTGGCAATCCACTTCCGGCAGCCTCGAATCACCTGTTTTAGGGAGTATTCAGGACCGTTCAGGGAATTGGTGCACCGATTTTGCGGGATTGGCAGCATCTTGCCCGACTTCCGGAAGCGATTTGCAGAATCTTCCTCACGGGCGTTTTTGGAACTCGACTTGCTACGGAGGTTAAACCGACATATTTTTATGCGTACATGGACGTACCACTCTCCCAAGGACGGTGGGCGGCTCTCCTCAATACAATTATGGAGGCAAACCGCGATGGTTGAATCGTCGACAGACAGCAACCGGCCAGTACCCACACGGCGAACCCATTCGGCCGTGGTTGGAGGATTCCTCGGACTTTCCCTGATCGGGGCCGCGATTCCTCAACTCTGGGGACCTCAATTGCGGGCGGAAGAGATTCGCCCCGTCCCGGCAGCTCCAGTCTGTGACATTCACCCCGTTCCTGCCGTTCCGGGAACACTGTTTATCTGTGGCGGCGGTATCATGCCGCAAACCATTATCCAGCGGTTTTTCGATCTGGCAGGAGGTAAAGACGCGCGTGTGATGGTCGTCACAACCGCCAGTACGCTGGCTGGTACTCCTGAATTGCACGATAAGTATGCACACTGGAAGAACTATGCGCATGCTTCGATCGATTTCTTCCATGCTCCAACTCGTGCTGACGCCGATAGCGCTGAGTTCTGTGAGAAATTCAAAACAGCGACGGCCATCTGGTTTACCGGCGGGAATCAGTCATTTCTGAGGGATGCCTATTTGAATACGCACGCGGCAAAGATGTTCCACGACGTCTTGAAGCGTGGCGGGGTTGTCGGAGGAACGTCCGCTGGTGCCGCGATCATGTCGCACGCGATGATTGCCGGGGGCCACAAAGAGCCGCAAATGTCGACTGGGCTTGGCTTTTTGCCAGGAACGATCATTGACCAGCATTTTACGAATCGGGGGCGCGAGGATCGCCTGAAGCTGGCCGTAAAAATGCGGCCCGGGCACGTGGGGATCGGCATTGATGAATCGACGGCTCTGATCATCCGCGGGACGAAAATGGAAGTCATGGGTGATGCGGCGGTCACAATGTGCTTGTCGAAACCCGCCGAAGCGGATGCAATGCCAATGCGGCTGGTGCACGGCCAAACCAACGATCTCAGCAAGTTCAGTCAACGAGCGATCGATTGGGCGAAGCACGAAATTCTGGTCCGCCGAAATCCGATCCCTGAGGTCAAAGCAGGGACTCTGGTTATCGTTGGCGGGGGACAGACCCCACGTGAAGCGTTCGAGAAATTCCTGAACGCCGCAGGTGGCAAAGATTCTCCCATTATCGTCGTTTCTGACGCTTCAAAGGACAATCGAGACGAAGACAAAGGTGTTTGCAGCTGGTTGAAAGCCGCGGGTGCATCGAATGTTCGTCAGTTGCACGCCCGAGATAAAAGCGATCTCACAAATCCCGATATCGTTGCCTGTTTGAACGAAGCACGCGGCGTCTGGTTTACGGGTGGCCGAGAATTCCGCATGGAAGCGTATCTGGAGTCTTCAATTCAGAAGTTGTTTCATGGTGTTCTGCGTCGAGGCGGGGTGATCGGCGGAACGTCTGCTGGAGCAACGATTCAAGGGGAGTATTTCGCTCGCGGTTTGCCCCAGGAAAATAAGCCCGAATCCGCAACCGAAGGTTACGAGCGAGGTTTCGGTTTTCTATCCGGGTGTGCCATCGATTTTCGGGATGCCGATTCAAACGACCGGTCTTTGCCGCACGAGCGATTTGAAGACATGACGGGAATGAAGCGAGCCCACCCGCAACTGGTCGGAATTGGGATTGATGATGAAACAGCCCTGATCGTGCGAGGCACGACGATGGAAGTCGTCGGGCAGAATCAGGTAGCCATCTACGATCGCCCGATGACGAACAATGAACCGGTCGAATACGACGTGATCAAGGCCGGCCAGAAATACGACTTCAAGCAGCACAAACTGATGGAGCAAGTTGCACTGGATACCAAGTAAACTCCATCCATAAAGGACGCAGGTGTCGATGTCGGATCAGTCGATGGTTCCGCCGGGCCATCCCACTGCCAGCAGATTGCCGCTGTTTGTTTTTGGCACGTTGCGGCGAGGTCACCGGAATCATCATTATCTGGATGGAAAGTACGCGAGCGTAGTTCCTGCCATTTTGCGCGGCTATCAGCGATTGCACGAACTCATGATCGCCCCAACTCCGGACGGACTTGTCGATGGTGAACTTTTTGAACTGACACCGGAAATCTACGAGGCGACGCTTGCCGGCTGCGATGAGCTGGAAGAAATCCCTCCGGGCCAGCTTGTCGGTCACGAATACGAACGACGTCTGGTCAATGTCGAAACGAATAAAGGTTGCGTTCAGGCTTGGGCTTACGTGCAACCAACTATAGAATAAACCCCATCTTTTGAGGGGACATGCATGCTGCGGATTCTGAATACACCTCGACGCCTCTGCACCGGATTGACCCGGCGTGAATTGCTTGAGGCGGGTGGGACGAGTCTGCTGGGGATCACTCTTCCTCAACTGCTTCAGGCTGACGCTGCAGCCGCAGAAGCCAAGGTCTCGCGGGCACTGCCCGACGGGTTTGGAGCGGCGAAGCGTTGCATCATCCTGTTTCTGTATGGCTCACCCAGCCAGATGGAAACCGTAGACATGAAGCCCGATGCACCGGTCGAAATCCGCGGTACGATGCTTCCGATTGCTTCATCGGTACCCGGACTGGATGTCTGCGAACACATGCCGAGAATGGCTCGCATGATGGACCGCGTCACCGTCTTGCGATCGATACACCACGAGTATCCGATTCATGGTGTCGCTTACGCGATGACGGGAACACCGGCGATCGACGTCAATATGGAGCTGAGTCCCACGGACCCACGTCATCATCCGTATTTCGGAAGTGTCGTCGAGTATATTGATCGGGGACGTCGTGGTGGCCTGGCCCCGTTTCCACAGAACGTGGCACTGCCATTTCCGTTCAGCACTCAGAGGACGGGAGAAGTCCATCGGGCCGGTCCATACGCGAGTTACCTTGGCACGACGTTCAATCCGATCTGGACCGAATTCCTCGGTGCGGCAGATCGATCGGTCTACAAGACCTTGCGGGACATGAATGTCGAAATTTTCGATCCGTACGTGGGATGCAAGACGGATGCTTCGTTCCGTCTCGCTTCGACATCGCTGCCGGAATCCTTGACGCTCGATCGACTGGATCGCCGCCGATCACTGCTGACGCAGATGAACGATGCCAGACGCGATCTGGAGACAACAGACCGCGGTCGATCATTGAACAGCTTTCAGCAGATGGCTTATTCCCTGTTGCAGTCACAGGCGGTTTCTGAGGCACTTGACGTTCGCAAGGAATCGGCGGCGACGCGAGACCTGTATGGCATGACTCTGTTTGGTCAGTCCTGCCTGGCCGCACGCCGGATGATCGAAGCAGGAACTCGCCTGGTAAGTGTCTTCTGGGACGAATATGGCCTGGCTGGCGATGCATGGGATACTCACTGGAATCATTTCCCGCGGATGACCGACCAGTTGCTGCCGGGCCTTGATAAAGGTTTTTCGGGGCTCGTGCTGGACCTGGAACAGCGAGGGATGCTGGACGACACGCTGGTGGTTTGCATCAGCGAGCATGGACGCACGCCCAAGATCAATTCGGCCACTGGCGGAGGCCGAGACCATTGGTCCCAAGCCTACTCTGCATTGTTTGCGGGTGGCGGGATCGCTCGCGGACGTGTCGTTGGAGCAACGGATAAGCATGCGGGCGAAGTGGTGTCGAATCCAGTCGGACCCAAGGATGTCCTGGCAACGATGTACCATCTGCTGGGAATTGAGCCGCATCAGTTCCTGCCCGACAAAACCGGTCGCCCGGTTCCTGTTGTGCCAGAATCAAGCCGAGTGATTCACGAAATGCTGGCGTAACGACAGTCGTGGTTCGCGCTCACGAACCACCCTGTCTCGCAGGTCGGCCCTCGCCGCTCAGCGACCGTGATGTTACATCTTCAGTAACTCGCGGGATCGCAGCCAGTCTTCGCAACGTTTGGGCCATGTCGAAACGACATGTTCGCTCGCTCGCAATCCAAATCCGTGTCCGCCTGTCGAATAGATATGCAGGTCTGACGGTACCCCTGCTTTCTTCAAGGCCAGAAACAGCTGCAGGCTGTTTTCGCACGTGATGCCGTCGTTAAACGCATGTGCCAGGAACATTGGAGGTGTCTCTTTAGTCACAGTCAGGTCCGGTTTCAGCACTCCTTTGGCGTCAACGAGGTAGGCCGGGTAGACGAGCATCACGAAGTCGGGCCGACATGAAATCTGATCGAGTTTGTCAGTTTCGTCATAGAGTTTTGATTCACTCTTAAGCGACGCATTGGCTGCTGCCGACCCGCCCGCAGAAAAACCCAACAGACCGATTCGATTCGGTGCCAGCCCCCATTCTGTTGCCCGGCTGCGAACCAGCCGGACGGCTCTCTGGGCATCCTGTGCCGGTGCCAGCCATGGGGACTTATCGTCACTGGTGGGGGTGCGATACTTGAGAACAAACGCTGTCACACCGATGGAGTTGAACCACTCGGCGACTTCCAGTCCCTCTTTGTTCCAGGCGAGAATTCGAAAACCACCCCCTGGGCAAATCACGACGGATGTCCCGTTTCGTGACTCCGGCGGAGGAAGATACACGGTCAATGTCGGCTGGCTGATGTTCGTCAATCGAGTGACGGGCGGTGTTTCGCCGGGCTTGTTGGGATGAACAACCTCAGGTCCCAGATCCGCAGTTTCGCCGGGTGGTTTACCTGTCCAGACACGAATCGCTTCCGGTTCGGCTGCGAATGCAGCTTGAACGGCAATCAGCAGAAGCAGCGGCAGAAAAGTTGTTTTCAATGGAAGATTCCCTGAGGACTATACGGCACCATCAATCCCATTCTTCTCAACAGCCGACAGTTCGTTATCCACCCTTTTTCTGGATCTTGGCCCACTCGTCCTTCAAGGTTACTGTCCGGTTGAAAACGATGGCCTGCGGTTGCGAGTCTTTGTCGACGCAGAAGTATCCGAGGCGTTCAAACTGGCATTTGTATCCGGGGACTGCCGTTGCCAGCGATCGTTCCAGCCTGGCATTGGGAACCACAACCAGCGATTTCGGATTCAGATGACTCTTCCAGTCATCGCCGTCAGGAATGTCTGCGACATTCGCGATTTCAAACAGATGATCATACAGCCGTACTTCTGCAGTGACGGCGTGTTCGGCAGAGACCCAGTGAATTGTCGATTTCACCTTGCGGCCGTCAGGGGCGTTGCCACCCCGTGTTTCGGGATCATAGGTACAACGAAGTTCGATCACTTCGCCCGTGGCCGGATCTTTGACCGCTTCCTGACAGGTGATCAGGTAGCCCCAGCGCAACCGCACTTCGCGACCGGGAGCCAGTCGGAAGAATTGCTTGGGAGGATTCTCCATGAAGTCGTCCTGTTCAATGTACAGAACCTTCGAGAAGGGGACCTGTCGCGTACCCGCAGCCGGATCTTCCGGGTTATTGATCGCTTCCAGTTCCTCGACCTGACCATCGGGGTAATTGGTCAGCACGACTTTGAGCGGTTTCAGGACGGCCATGGCTCGCGGAGCCGTCTTGTTCAGGTCTGATCTGACGGCATTTTCCAGCACGACAACATCCGTCAGGCTGTTGAACTTAGTGACACCGATTTCGTCGCAGAACGCTCGCATGGCGCTGGGGGTATATCCTCGCCGACGAATCCCGGCAATTGTTGGCATCCGCGGATCATCCCAACCGCTGACCGTTCCCGTCTCGACCAGTTCGAGCAGCTTTCGCTTGCTCATCATGGTATGCGTCAGATTCAGGCGGGCGAATTCAATCTGCTGGGGGTGATATAGATCAAGAACATCGATCAGCCAATCGTATAGCGGGCGATGATTCTCAAACTCCAGCGTGCAGATCGAATGAGTGATCCCTTCGATCGAATCGCTGTAACCGTGTGTGAAGTCGTACAGTGGATAGATACACCAGGTGTTTCCCGTTCGATGGTGCTCCGCGTGACGAATGCGGTACAGCAGCGGATCGCGCATGTTCATGTTGGGATGAGCCATGTCGATCTTCGCTCGCAGAACGTGAGCTCCATCCTGGAATTCGCCCGCGCGCATGCGACGGAACAGGTCAAGGTTCTCGGCAACGGGGCGGTCTCGGAATCGGCTGTTCTGACCGGGTTCGGTCAAGGTTCCGCGCTCGCTGCGAATTTCTTCGAGGGTCGAGCTGTCGACATAGGCCAGCCCCTTCTGAATCAGTTGCTCGGCAAACTGATAGATCTGCTCGAAGTAGTCGGATGCGTAGTACAGACCATCCCAGTTGAATCCGAGCCAGCGGACATCTTCCTGAATGGAATCGACGTATTCGACATCTTCCTTGGTGGGATTTGTGTCATCAAAACGCAGGTTGCACTTTCCGCCATATTTTTTGGCGGTACCGAAATTCAGACAAATCGATTTGGCGTGCCCGATGTGCAGATAACCATTGGGTTCGGGGGGAAATCGCGTATGAACTCGACCGCCAAACTTACCGCTCACATTGTCGGAATCAATGATTTCGTGGATGAAATTCGAGTGAGCGACCGGTGCGGTTTCTTCCGTGGACATAAAAGGCTTTCCTTATGTGATTTTCGTGCCGGACCGAGCGTCATTCCGGCAAGGGGATTCTAATCAGAGAGGGTACTTCAGATGAAGGCTGGCGCTTATTTCCGGATGATGAGCGCGTCGCACCAGTCGGCGTAGTCCGAGACATCGCCCGACGCGCCAAACTCGACAACCAACGTCAGTTTCTTGTGTCCCTCAAGTTTTAAAGGGGGAACTGCGACGGGAGCAGATTTTCCCGTCAATTCAAGACTTTCCCAGGCACGTTTTCCATCCAGTTCGACAGCAAACCGGACACTGCCATTCCCCGCCGCACAATCGTCAATTCCAACGGTGGCTCGAAATTCGCGGTCTTCCGGTTGCAGGTCAAACGTGACCGTCGAGTGGCTGTGCATTCCCAGGCCGGTTCCGGATTCGACCCCGCGCAGTGCCAGTGGCCCACGCAGGACGTTGGCATTTTTCACCAGCGGCCATTTGTGCGAGAGGTACGGGACAAATGTGAATTGTGACTCGACGCGGTCGGCCAGCGGAATCGTCCTGCCACCGTAAACTTTGCAGGAAACACATTCGGCAATCGGCAACACGATTTCCTGTCTGGAGAACGTTTCGCACTTCATCGCCTGATCGGTCAGCACGACGCTTCGAGCTGTCAGTCGTGAACCATCCCGCAATGCGAGCGACAGCCGACGCCCTTCAATTCGTGGGGCAGACGTCAGTTCCGGGTTTAATCGAATCGCCTGAACCCGGGCTCGATCCAGCTTCAGCAGCCCCGTGGGACTCTTTAACTGGACGAACGCACCATCCAGCCGTTCGAACTCACCCTGGACGCGATCACCATTTGCAAGAAGAGCGATGTCATGTCCCGAGGGAAGCGTCTGCAAATCAGCGAACAGGCGTCGCCGGTCATCCGCAGCATTCGGAAGTTCGAAAATGATTGACGCAATCGTTTCCAGCGGAAGCTTCAGAGGTGGTCTCGCAGGAATTCGCTGCCAGGTGGCGGTCAATTCATCGTCGAAGACCCCCACAGAGCGCACCACCAGCCGGTCGCCATTGGCGAGAATGACCAGCGAGTCTCCACTGGCCAGTGGAACGGTTTGGCGATTGAAGTTTAAAGTCAGCAGGTCATCCAGGGGAATAGCCTGTGACTCACCAGCGACGATCCGATCAGCTGTCCATTCCGTCAGTGGTACGGAATCCAGAGTTCGGCCTGAGGTGTCAGCGATGGTGACAACCTCAGCCGCAGAAACAAGCACCACCAGGCTAAGCCAGCAAGAAATCCATCGAAAAAGATCCCGCACGTGAACAGTCCCCACAAGCGAATCTACCGCTGAAATATCGGCAGGTAGTTGTTTGGCATCTGCAAAACCAGGCATGCCATTGCTGTCGCATATTCGCTGTTTATCAACGAATCGGGCCAGCTGCCGTCAGGCTGCTGACGGGCCGCGAGTTCATCGCGAATGGCCGGATACCACTGCCGCCAGCGGTCATCACCCGCATGCCACATCGCCTGAACGGCATAATACTGTCCGTAAAAGTAATGAGCGTCGTAACGCATTGAGTCTCCACGGGGAGGGAACCTCAGCAGATAAGCGAGTCCTCGCTCGATCTCGCGGCCTTCGGTCATCCCCGCGGAATAGAGTGTCACGACACCTGCTGCGGAACGAGGAAAATCGCTTTGAGGACGAATTGCCAGCTGGTAGCGAAACCCTCCGTCGGGATTCTGGCACTTCTTGACATAGTCTACGCACTGGTCAACAGTTGTCTTGGGAACAGCGATCCCGCAATTCCGTGCCGCTCGCAACGCCATCATCTGACAGACGGTCACCGAGACGTCGGCATCCTTATCTGTTGGAGAATAACGCCAGCCCCCTTCCCGGTTCTGCGAAGAGACAATCAAGTCGACGGCTTTCTTCAAGGCTTCGCGGATGTCCTTGCGCGGGGACATTCCATACACTTCGGCGAGGAACAGGGTCGCGAATCCATGGCCATACATGGGGCCATGCCCGGCGCTGTCCTCGCGAATGATATAACCGGTTGGCCGGGCACAGGACAGAACATAATCAATCGACTTGTCGACGTTCTTGCCATAAGTGCCACGTCCCGGCATATGCCCCGCAGAAAGTAAGGCCATCCCGGCAAGCGAAGTTACGGCCACATTGCGACGGTAATTGGTTCCGGAGCCGAACGAGCCCTCGGAATGCTGACGATTGACAAGATATACCAGACCACGATCAATGGCCTTTTGAGTTTCAGGCAGAATCAGTTCCGCTGCCGTTGATTCCAGATTGCGTGTGGTGGTGGGACGCTGGGCAATTGCCTGGCGCGACGTCATTTGTACGGCCAGGGCAACAAGCAGGACGATCTTCCACGGGAAATCAGTGAGGAACGACGTTGTAACGGCGAGAAGTGTCGTCCCAGATGCCGGGCTGAAACGCGACCGGTCCGCTTCGGGGTGGCTGCTGCCAGGCTGGCGTAACAACAGTTCCAGCCGCCGAATTAATCCCGCGCGGGTCCCAATTCGCCTGAGCTGGCGAAATCGTCCCTCGGGCCGCCTGCAGGTTGCGGTAATCGAACTTGTACCGATCATAGGTCCGAGGCTCCTGGAACGACAGCGGTCGGCTGAACGTCTCTGGCCCAAGTGATTCATCGGGGTACGGATCATGGGTATCATACGATCGCGATTCGACACGCGGATCTCGAGCGCGGCAGGAGAGGAACCGGGTTTCCTGGCAACCCAAGCCACTCACCGCAATCAAGATCAATGTCAGCCATCCGCGTTCCATCGCGTGGGTCATCCCAAACCTCCTGGACGCCGATCCATCGGCAATTTCCGCCGGTCGATTCTAGCGGAGAGCCCGGGATTGGCATAGGCGGGAATTGCTCACGGGGGTCGTTACGTCATATGATCCTGCGAAATAGCTGTTCACACACGCGATTGAGAAGCGAGACGACTGCATCATGGGATTTTTCGACAAGCTGAAACAGGGGCTCGTTCGCACCAAGCAATTGCTGCAAACCGATATCCGAGACCTCTTTAAGTCTGGAGACATCCTCGACGAAAGCAAACTGGAACAGTTTGAGGCACGACTGATCCGAACCGATATTGGCGTGGCCGCTTCGGATGCCATTCTCAGTGAATTGAGGGCCAAGCACCTGAATCGAACGGTGGTGCTCTCTGAGATCTGGGAAACGATTAAAGAAACGCTCCGCAAAATCCTGCGAGGCAACGATGGGACAACCTGGGATCCGAAAAACCCGCTTTCGCCACTAAGAATGTCCCCGACAAAGCCGACGGTGATCCTGGTGACGGGTGTTAATGGAACTGGCAAGACGACCTCCATTGCGAAGATTTCCCGGTTACTGCGCTCTCAGGGGCTGACGGTGATGCTGGCGGCTGGCGACACATTTCGTGCCGCGGCTGTTGAGCAATTGACGATGTGGAGTCAACGTTTGGGTTGTCCAATCGTCACTCGCCCCAGTGGAACGGATCCTGCCAGTGTTGCCTTTGCCGGGTGCGAAGAGGCATTGAAAGAGGGGGTTGATGTTCTGGTCATCGACACTGCAGGTCGATTGCACAACCAGGCAAATTTGATGAAGGAACTCGAAAAGATCCGCCGGGTCATCGACAAGAAAATCCCGGGGGCACCGCATGAGTGTCTGCTGGTGATCGATGCCACGACCGGCCAGAACGGACTCAATCAAGCCGAGCATTTCTCGAAGGCCGCGAATTGCACTGGGATCGTTCTGGCAAAACTTGATGGAACAGCCAAGGGAGGCGTTACGGTCGCCATCCGGCATCGCATGGGAATTCCCGTCAAATATGTCGGCGTTGGCGAACAGATCGAAGATCTGGAACTCTTCAACCCGGATAGCTTCGTCGATGCCCTGTTTGACGAAGGCCAGTAACTGCCAGAGTTTGCAAACGTGACGATCGCTGGGTCGAACGATATACTGGCGAATGCGTTCGGTTCCGGATTTCTTCTGACCACTCTTTCATCGCGGAAGTGCATGTCGCGAAACGCGTTACAACAGGACACCTGCTTATGGCGGCTTTAACAATTACCCCAGGGGTGACCCGGGTCGGCTGGATCGGTACGGGAGTGATGGGGTCCAGCATGGTCGGACACCTGATGACGGCCGGATATTCTGCCACCGTCTACACTCGTTCGCAGAGCAAGGCTGAACCCCTGGTCGCTCGCGGAGCCAAATGGGCAAGCTCCCCCAAAGCGGTCGCCGAACAGTCCGACGTGATCTTTTCCATCGTCGGATTTCCGAGCGATGTCCGCGAAGTCATGCTTGGCGAAAATGGTGCACTTGCCGGTTCAAAAGCAGGAAACGTGCTGGTCGATATGACAACCAGCGAACCATCTCTCGCCGTTGAGATCTATAACGCTGCCGGGACGAGGAGGGTTCACAGTGTTGACGCTCCGGTTTCTGGTGGCGACATCGGCGCCAAGAATGCCGCTCTGTCGATCATGATCGGCGGCGACAAGGAAATCGTCGATGCGATTCAACCCCTGTTTGCGGCCATGGGGAAGACGATCATTCATCAGGGGGGGGCCGGTGCCGGTCAACATACGAAAATGGCGAATCAGATTCTGATCGCAACGAACATGATCGGAGTCTGTGAATCGCTGCTGTACGGCTACAAGGCGGGGCTTGATCTTCCAACGATGCTGCAGTCGGTTGGACCAGGTGCGGCAGGAAGCTGGTCGCTGAATAACCTGGGGCCACGGATCATGAACAACAATTTTGATCCCGGGTTCTTTGTTGAGCATTTCATCAAGGACATGGGGATTGCCCTGTCAGAAGCGAAGCGCATGGGCCTGTCGCTCCCCGGTCTTGCCCTGGGCGAACAGCTCTATCTGTCCGTCAAAGCCAAGGGATGGGGACGCAATGGGACTCATGCCTTGATGCTGGCGCTTGCCGAAATGGCCGGGATGGACTGGCGCAATCGAAAGTAAAGAAATTCCAGTCCTTGAGGGTGCGTGCAGTCTTCGAAACGCACTTTATTCAAGGGACATTCGCATGTCGGTGCGTTCCGCAGACTGCACGCACCCCACTACCAGTTGAGTTGAAGGCACAATCAGAATGGCACGCAAGGGAGAACAGTTCGCAGGGTTGACCGTGGCGATCGTCACTCCGTTCAAGAACGGCAAGGTTGACGAAGTTGCATTGCGGAACTCAGTGGACTGGCATGTGGCTCAGGGGACCAACGGTCTCTGTCCCGTCGGGACAACAGGGGAAAGCCCCACCGTCAATCACGATGAGCATAACCGCGTCATCGAAATTGTCTGCGAACAGGCCGCCGGCAGGATCAAGGTCATGGCGGGGACGGGTTCCAACAGTACACAGGAAGCGATCGAGATGACTCGGTTCGCCAAGTCCTGTGGTGCGGACGGAGCAATGATGGTCGCTCCATACTACAACAAGCCGACAGGGGAAGGCTTTTACCAGCATTATCGTGCTGTCGCGGAAGCTGTTGATATCCCCATCATCCTCTACAACATCCCCGGTCGTACGGCCAAGAACATGGAACCGGATGTTGTCGCTCGCATCGCCGAGATTCCGAACGTTGTTGCGATTAAGGAAGCAACCGGTTCGATGGATCAGGCGTCACAAACGCTCGCTCAAACCAATCTGACTGTCTTGTCGGGCGATGACAGCCTGACACTGCCGCTGCTTTCGATGGGTGCCAGCGGAATTGTGTCGGTGGTTGGAAATATCGTCCCGGGCGACATGCTGCAGCTTCTGAAGGCCTGGAAAGCCGGCGACGTCGCCGAAGCCCAGAAGTGGCACTTCAAGCTGTTTACGTTGTGTCGCGACATGCTGGGAATCGCTACGAACCCGATTCCTGTGAAGGCTGCGATGCAAATGCTCGGACGGGACACGGGCGAACTGCGGTTGCCACTGACTCCGTTGTCAGAAGCGGAAGCGGCCCGGTTGCGAAAAACACTGACATCGTATGGTTTGCTTTAATTCATCCGCACGCTCTACGGCGTGCTGGTGTGATAGTCAAGATTCCATTCAAGTAGCAGGGGGCATTCTCACCAAGTGCCCCGACAACATTTCTTTCTGTCGCCCTGTTGCGACGATTCTCGTGGTTTGATTGACGGGAGAATTGACGATGATCTTCGGCTTCGGAAAAAAACGGGATGTTGACGACGACGATGATGATGAAGACGAAGAAGAAGAAGTCGATCTCGTCAATTTCCAGGGGGCAACGAATGGAAAGTCTGCTGACCTGGCGGCCAACGCCCGCCTGGTTCAGGCAGCACTCCTTCCCACTCGTGAGATGGTGACGGAAGCTTTGGAACGACGGGCCGAAGTCCTTCGGCTCGACGTTAAAGGTGAAAAAGGGCAGGTCGCACTTTCGGTCGACGGCATGCCCTACGCTGGCAGCCGCATGTCGAAACAACAGGCCGTTGCCGTGACTCAGATGATGAAAGTCCTGTCTGGTCTCGACGCCAAGCTGAAGGGAAAACATCAGATTGGCGGAGTGAAGGCGGAGTTTCAGGAAGTCAAATACGAATTGACGACCGATGTCGCCCCGCAACCCGACGGGTCGGAGCGACTGACAATTCGTATTCGTAACATGAAGCACAAGCTCGACACACCCCAGGATCTTGGCTTCAGCGATGCCACACGAGCCCAGATTCGCGAACTGACGTCACGCCGACATGGATTGATTATTGTCTGCGGACCAACCGGTTCAGGTGTGACGACAACATTATTTGCGGTCGTGCGTGGTATCGACGTTTATCTCTACTCCATTTACACCATGATGGAGCCCGGGACTCGGGAACTGATCAACGTCAAGGTCTTCCAGCCCAACGAAGGCGACGACATCGAAACCACGATCATGCGAATGATGCGTGAAGAGGCGGACGTCGTCGTTGTCAAACCAATTCGTGACGCCGATACGACGAACCAGCTTCTCAATCTCGCCGATCGCGTCTGTATCATGGGCGAAGTGGCTGCGAAGGATGCCGCGAGTGGAATCTGTCAGATCGCGGAATGGTCTGAAGACCGGAAGAAAGCGAGCGAGGTCATTGATGCGGCCTACAGCCAGAAACTGATCAGACTGCTTTGCACCAGTTGCCGTGAAGCCTTCCGACCGAATCCCAAGCTGCTGGAAAAGGTTGGTCTTCCTCCGGAAACCAAGACCCTTTACCGCAAGGGTGAGCCAATGGTCGACGAAAAGACTGGCGAAGAGGATCCGCCGTGCGAAAAGTGTAACGGAACCGGCTATTTCGGCCGAATGGCAATGCTGGAAGTGATCATCGTTTCTGATGCAATTCGCAAGATGATTGCTGAAGGAGCGACCCCAGATCAGATTAAGGCAACGGCTCGCTCTGAAGGTTGCCTGACGTTCCACAAAGATGGCCTGCGTCTGGTGGCCGAAGGAAAGACCTCGCTGGAAGAACTGCAGCGAGTCTTCAAAGCCTGACTTGAAAAAGACTTGTGACAAAAGGGGCTGCGGCAACACTTCGCCGCAGCCCTTTTTTCATGGAATCGCTGGATGATTCACGGACCAAGACGCAACTGCCATGCCGATGTGCTGTAAACACATTTACTATAATGCGTTACATCACTTCATGGGCTTAGGTAATTGTTCAGGCGAGGCTGCAGCCCTGACTCCGACCGGACGGCCTTTTAAGGGAATCTCATGACCCAAACTTCATCCGAAAACAGAACTGAACTCGGAAACCGGGGCGTTTGTGTGAAACTTTGCCAACCTTAACGATTTCGCCAAAGTTTCGGATTGCACATGTCGATTTTGTTCATTGGATGGTACGCCGGACCGTGCCATTGTGAATTTCGTCGGGCAAGGATGCAGTCATGAAGCGGAACGCGAAGCGGTGTTGGCAAGGGCTGATGCTCACCTGTTGTCTTACACTGTCAGTACTCTCAACCGGGTGCTTTCAGACGACGATGAGCGGCCAGACCCTGCCGTCTGCATATTATCTCGACGACGACGTTCAGTACTTCCCGATGGGACCTGAACAGAAGCTGTCGAATCAGATTCGAGCTTTGGAACGGGATAAGGCCCAACGCCAGAAATCTCTGGATGGTGCCGATTATTAGCCGCTCCTGGGTTAACGCGCTGTCGGAATGCCGGTACTCTGGCAGGTATTCAATCGCAGTCTGTGGTTGATGCAGCGTTGGCCTATTCCAATTTGAGTTGATCACATGGCCCGCTGACCAGCGGGCCATTTTTATTTGATGTTGCCACGAAATGAATGATCCAGCTCCCGACAAGCCGGAACGACGCCCCCGTTATCGTGGCACGCATCCTCGCCAGTTTGGCGAGAAGTACAAAGAGCATCAGCCTGAACGGTACGCAGAAGATGTGGCACGCGTTCTGGCGAGTGGCCGAACCCCTGCCGGTACGCATCGCCCGATCATGGTTGCTGAAATCCTGGCAGGACTGTCACCGAAACCGGGGCAACTCGTCATCGATTGCACACTCGGATACGGTGGTCATGCGAAGGAACTCCTCGCCGCGATTCAACCAGGAGGAAAGCTATTGGGCCTGGATGTCGATCCTGTGGAGTTGCCCAAAACCGAGAAGCGCCTGCGTCAATCGATTACTGATCAGGAGAGTCTGTTCGTGCGACGCTCCAATTTTGCGGGGTTGTCTCGAGTCGCACTGGAAGTCTTCCCTGAGGGAGCGGATCTGATCCTGGCGGATCTTGGGCTATCATCGATGCAGATCGATGATCCCCAGCGCGGTTTCACGTTCAAGCTCGACGCCCCGCTCGACATGCGAATGAATCCCCAGCATGGACAGTCTGCCGCAGCCCTGTTGTCGAAGGTCAACGAACCGAAACTGGCCGCACTGTTAAAAGAAAATGCAGATGAACCTCGTGCAGTTCGTCTGGCGCGAGCAATCCTGCAGGTCCAGCAACGGACCCCGATCCAGTCGACTCGCGAACTGGCAGACGTTGTCCGTGATGCTCTCAGCCAGACCGACTGTGCCGAAGACGAAGCCATACTTTCGGTGCGTCGCGTCTTTCAGGCTCTGCGCATTGCCGTGAATGATGAACTTGGTGCCTTGGACTCGCTGCTGAATCAGATCCCGCATTGCCTGCGACCAGGCGGGCGAGTGGCCATTCTGACGTTCCACTCTGGCGAAGATCGTCGCGTCAAGCAGGCCTTCAAAGCCGGTCTGGCAGCGGGAGTTTACTCGTCTGTCACTGATACCGTGATTCGCGCAACGCCTGAGGAACAACACTCCAATCCACGCTCGGCTCCTGCGAAACTACGGTTTGCCGTGCGATGATCGACGGCAGTGACAGGAACGTGTCATACCAAAGAAATATCAGCGACGCATGAACTCACTTGCTGACTCATCGTTTGAGAAATACCGCGGGTATTTGAGGATGCTGGTCGATCTTCAGATGGATCCGCGTTTGCGTGGAAAGCTCGACCCTTCAGGCATTGTCCAGCAGACCCTTTTCGAAGCATATCAGGCAGGCGCAAGCCTGGACGTATCGATTGATGGAAGTCCGTTACCATGGCTTCGGCGCATTCTGGCGAACAACCTGGCCGACGAAATCAAGCGACTGAATCGCGCCAAGCGAGGCGGTGGGAAAGAGTTGTCGCTCGAACAAGCGATGGAACAATCGTCACTGAAGCTGGAGGCATTCGTCGCGGCTGACGATCCGACCCCGAGCCATCGTCTGATCAAGCAGGAACACATCTTGCGATTGACGGATGCACTGTCGCGTTTGCCCGAAGCTCAGCGTGAAGCACTGGTTCTGCAGCACTGGCACGGTTGGCAACTTGCCCAGATCGCGGACCAGATGGGCCGCTCGCGGGTGGCTGTGGCAGGATTGATCAAGCGGGCGATCCAGACTCTTCGCGACGAACTGGCTGCACCAGATTAGCCGTTGTACACGCCGTCGACTTTCGCCAATCCTCCGAAAACTTGTGATTTCGCGCGCCTTATCCCGCCGCAATTGTCGCTACAGCCATATCAGTCCCTGTTCTGGCAGCGATTTAGGATCGGTGAGGTGCGAATTATGGTGTGCGACTTCTCAGATGCGGATGGCCGAGGCCGATTTCTGATGGCTCTGGTCCTGATTATGGCGGCAGCCAAATCGGCGGGGGTGGCCAAAGCTGCGGACGAATTCACCGAACCCGATGCAGAAGACTTTGCCTATCCCGTGCCATGGTTGAAGTCCGGACCCGTGAAGGAGCGAATGTATTTTGCCAATTCCCGCAACAAGCTGCTGAAAGTGGGCTGGGAAGGACAGGCGGCGGTGGCTGTCAGTGCAGCACGGACGGAATACGAAGCGGCTCGCAAACGTTGCTCGGAAGATCCGCGTCTGGACTATGCCTACGGGCTGGTCCTCTGGCGGAATGAAAGACGATCAGAAGCCATCAAGCAATTCGATCTGGCGGCGAGACTTGGCGGAAAAAAGCTTCCGTTTCTACCTGCAGCACAGGCTGCCGCCTGGGGTCGATTAATGGAAGGGCAGCGCGAGCCCGGGTTGAAACAGATCGTGCAGGTCGCAACAGTCCTGAACAAGGCCAAGGGAGATTATCCAACGCAGGTACAGAAGGACGATTCGGCTCTATTCCTTGGACGCGCCGTCGAATTCCTGTCTGGCCCGGGTGCCTCACTCGAGACCACCGAATCTGACAAGCGGCAGCTCGATGAAATCGTGTCCCTCATTCCATCTCAACTCAAAACGCAGTTCCAGACCGGGCGTGAACAGATTTCTCAGCGATACGAAGAATTAAAGGCACTTGCCGAGCGACCCGCAGACGAAGTCGAGGCCGAGTTTCAAAAGAAGCAGGAACTCACAGAGAAGCAACTTGCAGACTGTCGTGTCGAAATCAAGCGGCTTGCCGACGAAATCGACGCCACCGGGCGTACGCAGAAGGAATGGCTCAAGGTGACCAATCAGAAGATCGGGCAACTGGAGTTTAATCTGGCGCAGATTCAGATTGGGCTTCGGACGGCCGTGACAGCAGTCAACTTTTATTCGCAACCTCAAAAACATTACGAAACCCGAACTCGCGAAGTCAAAGTGAAAGACAAGAAAGACAATACAACGTCCTACAAAACAGAAAAGTACCAGGTGGAATGTCCAGAAACATCGTTCGAACGGCAGGAGCGACTGACAAACCTTGCCAGTGCACAGTCCCAGGCCAATACTCTGCTTGAACAACGTAACACGGCGTCGGCAGAACTGAACTCGCTTCAAGTCGAACGTCGCTCGTCGAGCATTGAGTTCCAGAAATCGCAGAAAACACGCCGCTCTGACCGGGCCAGGCAATACAGCGCACAACGGGACTTCATATTGAAATTGAAGCAGATCGAGTCAGACTATATCTCACCGATGGAACTGAAGTCGCGAGTCAATACGATCGCCCCGTATGTCCCGTGGGACGTGGACACTGAACGCGACGGCTTGCTTGCTTCTTACAAGATTGCACTCCCCGAGACCACTTCACCTTGAACCAGGCCGGATGATTCATGAGCGAAGATCCATCACCATCTATGAGCGATGAAAGTCCCATTGATGTCATCATTGCAGAGATCCTGGAAGCTGCCGAACGTGGCGAGGTCATCGAACCTCAACAATGGATCTCACGGTATCCGGCCTTCGCAAAAGAACTGTCCTACTTTTTCGAGGGCTATTCAAGGTTAAAGCGGGTCGCTCCGCAGGAACCCGGTCAGACGGGCAGCACGGACCATCTGCAACCAGCGGTGTTGCCTGCGAGCAATACTGACACGCCAACATTTCTGTTTCAGAGCGACGCGAGTGCGAAAGAGAGTGTCGGAACCGGTCAGCGAGTCCGGTATCTGGGTGACTACGAACTGCAGAGCGAAGTGGCGCGCGGCGGAATGGGGGTCGTCTTCCGAGCCCGACAGACGAGCCTTAACCGAATCGTCGCTCTGAAAATGATTCTGGCGGGGACGTTTGCCAGCGATGAGGAAGTCAAGCGATTTCATTTGGAAGCCGAAGCTGCGGCTCAGCTTGATCATCCTGGAATCGTCCCCGTTTATGAAGTCGGTCGCCACGAGGGACACCATTATTTCTCGATGGGTTTTGTCGACGGCATCAGTCTCGCCCGTCGCCTGATTGATGGCCCACTGCCCCCGCGCGAAGCGGCCGAGATTGTGCGACAAGTCGCTGAGGCAGTGCAGTATGCCCACACGAAAGGAGTGATCCATCGCGACCTGAAACCGGGCAACATCCTGATCGACCAGAAGGGAGTCCCCCGCGTGACCGACTTCGGTCTGGCCAAACGATTGGAAAGTGGCAGCGATCTGACGGGGATGGGTCAGATTCTCGGAACTCCCAGCTACATGCCTCCCGAACAGGCGGCGGGACAGATGAGTGCCGTCGGCCCCTTGTCGGATGTTTACTCTCTGGGTGCGATCCTTTTCTGCACCTTAACAGGACGTCCGCCATTCCAGTCCGCGAATCCTCTCGACACATTGCTGCAGGTCCAGCGACAGGAACCGGTCTCACTGCGCAGCCTGAATGAGAAGATTCCGGCGGATCTCGAAACGATCGCACTCAAGTGTCTGGATAAGTCTCCTGCACGACGCTACCAGTCGGCGCAGGAACTGGCCGACGAACTGTCACGATACTTGAATGGCCATCCAATTCTGGCGAGGCCCGTCGGTCGGATTGAGCAAGCGTGGCGCTGGGCTTTGCGAAACCAGGCGATTGCGAGCTTGTTGGCCCTGGTAGTTGTAACACTCATCTCCGGGACCGTCGTCTCATCGTACTACGCGGCTCGTGCAACTGCCCACGCGAACGACCTGGCAGAAGAGACCCGGCGAGCCAATACGCACGCGAAGAAGGAGCAGGAGAACGCCACCGAAGCTGAAAACAACGCGCGACTGGCCAACGAGAATGCACAGCGAGAGCGGGAGCAACGACTCCGTGCGGACAACAACGCGCAGCTCGAAAAACAACAGCGTGAGCGGGCGAATCAACGTGAGAAGGAAGCACTTCGCGGCCTGTATGCGTCGCATATGAATCTCGCGCAAGCAGCCTGGGAAAACGGTCAGGTCGGGCGAGTCCTTCAGCTGCTGGCTCAGCATGGTCCCGGTACGCCCTCAGACGAATTTCGCAGTGTCGAGTGGCACTATTGGAATCGTCTCTGCCATACCGACAGGCTGACACTGGATGTGCCGAACTGCATGTGCAATGTCGCGTACAGTCCCGACGGAAAACGGATTGCATCGGCAGGAACCTGGAACGGTAAGCATTCCATCAAGGTTTGGGATGTGGCAACGTCTCGCGAGGTCGCATCACTTGATGGCGCGAAGGGAGTTCGGTTCGTCGCGTTTCATCCCACGAATGAAGAAATTGCCTCGACTGGATACGACCAGAAAACTCAAATTTGGGATCTGACCACAGGCCAACCGAAGATGGAACTCAAGTCCGCGCGGTTCATCGGGGCCTGTCTGGCGTACAGTTCCGACGGAGGAAAGCTGATCGTAGGTGGGACCGATTTGACGAAAGTGAACAACTCCGCTGTTGTCAAAATATGGGACACGCAGACCGGACTGGAGTTGAATACGATCAATGGACATCTGGGTGAAGTCAACAGCCTCGCCATCAGCCCCGATGAAAAGCAGATTGCGACCTTCGGAAACCTGGATCATTTGGTGAAGGTCTGGGACGCCACAACCGGCGTGGAAAAGTGGACTCTGAAAAGCTCGATCCCGGGGATGGCCACAGGTGGAGTCGCAATCAGTCCCAATGGTGACTTGATTGCCGCCGGATACGGAAAGGGAATCACACTGTGGGAAGCAACCAGCGGCAAAGAACTCCGCTCGATATCCACACAAAGCAATGGGTATGTGACGGGTCTGGCATTCAGCCCGGATGGTCAACAGGTTGTTTCGTCAAACTATGACCAGACAGTTCGAATCTGGAATGTGGATGATGGCAAGGAGGTCAAGAAGTTCGTCGGGCATACCGAAATCGTGATGGCAGTTGCCATCAGCCCCGATGGAAACGGAGTGGCCTCTTCCAGCATGGATGGAACGGTCAGGCTCTGGACTCGGAACAATTCCGGGGATTTGACAAAGCCCGATGTGTTTGGGCTGCAACGGAGCGTTGCCTTTTCTCCTGATGGGAGTCAGGTTGCGGGAGCCAGCCATCAATATTGGGTCAACATCCTGGATACCGTTTCGCGACAGGTCGTTCGCAAGTTTTATGGTCACTCGGATTATGTTCGCGCCGTGGCGTGGAATCGCCGCGGAAATCAGATCGCGACGGGAGCCGACGACAAATCGGTCATTATCTGGGATGCGTTGTCCGGATCGATAGTAGCGAGGCTGAAAGGACACTCCAAGCGGGTGAACAGCGTCGCGTTCAGCCCGAACGGCGACGTAGTGGCCTCGGCGGGCGACGATCAACAAGTCGTTCTCTGGAGTGTGGCGACGCGCGAACCCAGCTGGACGATCAAGGGGCATTCCAAGCCGGTGAACTCGGTCGCCTTCAGTCCCGATGGCAGTCTTCTCGTAACTACCGGCGACGATGATCTTGGCAAAGTTTGGAAGGTCGCCACGGGCGAATTTGTCGCGGAACTCAAAGGACATTCGGGCAATGTCGAGTGCGCCGAATTCAGCCCCGATGGTCGAACGATCATCACTGGGGGATTTGACAAGACGGCAAAGCTGTGGGATTCGGCCACGGGAACACTGTTGATGACGATCACCGGACACACCAAGTCACTTCGGGGTGTGACGTTCAGCCAGGATGGACGCAGAGTCGTCACGACCAGTGCCGACCAGACGGTGAAGTTTTTCGACGCGATCGGTGGTCACGAAACTCTGGCGATCAAGGACCGATCTGCTGAATCTATCGCCTTCAGCCGTGACGGACATTTGATGGCTTTGGGTGGTTCAGCGGGACCATCATCAGGTTCGCTCATTGAACTCCGCCCCTTCGAGACCGACGGGAGACTCGAACAACGAGCAGCTCTGTTGCTGGAGTTGTTATTGCCATCCGCAAAGTCGCTGGATGATCTGGCAACTGTCATCGAAGGTGACCGACAGAGTACGAACGAGGTTCGCAACATTGCCATCCGTCTTTCCTCTGAATACTGGCGGCGACACATCGTCGGCCCGGCACAGCGCACTGTTGGAAGACTTTTTGGCGAAGGGTTACTGCTCGACGAAGTCATAGCCCGAGTCAACGAGGATGCATCTCTGACGCCAGCCATGCGAGACATGGCAGTCAAACACGCTCGTCAGAACCAAGGTGACATTCCCGGATTGATGACGGCCTGTTGGCAAACGTTGCGGCGAAAAGATGCCACTGCGGAAGAGTACCAGCGTGCCTTGCGGCAGGCCGAACTGGCGCATCGTCTCGACCCCAACAATGCCAGCGAAGGAGCCGTGGCCGTTGCGCAACTCCGGTGCGGTCAATTTGAAGCGGCCATTCAGTCCATGAAGAACAGATTTGCGGCAAGTAACACAAGGTCCCCCGAGCACCTGAGCTACTTTGCCATGGCCTTGCACCGCGCGGGGCAACAGGAGGCCGGTCGTGCAACGCTCCTGCAAGCGAAGCAATTAATGGAGAAACCTCCGTACAGTTTGGCAATGAACCCAGAAGCGAAAGCCTTGCTGACAGAGGTCTTGAACGAGGCTCAGGAGTTGATTGAGTCGCACAAAGACTCTCTCGTGAGCGCAATCTCACCTCAACCAGCCTCTGTCGATGAGAACCCATGGCCACGTGACTGGCTGGCGGGGCACTCTGGTTCCGTGAGGTTCGTTGCAATCACCCCGGACGGAAAATTTGGGTTCTCTGCCGGTGGCTGGCCAAACGGTGACGGCAGTGTTCGCAAATGGGATCTTGAGAAGGCTCAAGAGGTGTTTGTTTTCAAGGGACATGAGGGACTCGTCGATGGAGTTGCCTGTGATGCCACCGGAAGCCGAATCCTGACGTGCGAAAAAGATCGCACGGTGCGGCTTCTCGACGGGAATACTGGCGCGCTGTTGAAGACCTTTTCCGGACACACGTCGGGAGTCAACGAGGTTGCCATGACTTCCGATGGAAGAATTGGTGTTTCCGCGAGTGATGATCACACCGTTCGCTGGTGGGATCTGGAGAAGGGAGAGCCAAAAGGTATTCTCAGCAATCAGGAGACCCCGGTCGGACCAATGGCTATCTCGCCGGACGGAAAATTCGTTGCGATCGGTGGATTTACGGCAGATATCACGATTTGCGATTTAACAATGGGAAAGGAGGTTCGGCGTATTCAGGGATGTGGAGACACAACCGAACTCGCTTTCTCGCCCGATGGCCGGCGCCTGGTCTCCAGTCATGCTCGTGGTCTCGTCGTTGAATGGGAGATCTCAACAGGACATGTTCTCCATCGATTGCGATTTGACGCAGGGGTCCAGTCTGCACGATATCTGCCGGACGGAGAACGCCTGCTGGTGGCAAGGGGTAACACGACCATGGATTGTGTCAGCTTGCGCACGGGCGAAACGTTTGCATCACAACCAGTCTTGCGGGGAACAATCTTCCAGATCGCGCTGTCCGCAAAGGGTGATCGACTGCTCGTGGGGGGCAGCCAGCTTGAGGCTGGTAAACCACAACTCTGTTTATTGCGGGTCAGTTTTCCTGAAAAACCGAAGGATTCCCCGTCGCTTGCCATCGCACGTTTGCCAGAAGAATCACCTGCGACTGCGATCGCCAAATGGGTGCTTCAATCGGGTGGAAGTCTGACGCCGCGTGGCAGGAATCAGCCGATCAAAACGGTGAAGGATCTGCCTGTCCAATGGAACTGCAATACGTTGCAACTGGAACGCTGTCCTTTGTTCGCCGACGAAATCAAGTGTATCGGTACACTGAACTCCGTCACCAAGTTGTACCTCAGTCGAACGAACGTCGGAGATGATGAACTGATCCCGCTACGCCCGCTGCTGGAGGAGGTGGTGGATCTGAAACTCGGACACACAAATGTGACCGATCAGACGATGGAGCTACTCGCCGGAAATCGCAACCTGGGGCAACTGGATGTGGAACTGACAGGTGTCACAGACGCCGGGTTGGGCTCGGTACTATCACAGAACAGGCTGAAGCTCATGTGCTGCGATTCCAGGCAATTCACCGCTCGTCTGCGACCCGCCTTTCGTACGAATCCACCTGTTCAATGGATGGTGCTCGTGGCATGTGAGGACGCACCACTCAGCCTGACTGCCATTGAGGACACGCCTCCAGAACGACTCATCTTAATAAACAATTTCCGAGACAAAGGTTTGCAACCCTGCCCTGATCTGAGTCTGCTCGGCAAGAAAACCAACCCCAAATTATTGCAGTTCAAGGAATTCCAGATCAAACCGGAAAACGTCGAGCAACTCTCGGCATTGAAGCAGTTGGAAGAGCTGAGTCTCATCCGGTGTGACGTTCCGCCTGGAACTCTCGACATGCTCAAGCAGGCGCTGCCGAACTGCAGGATCAAGGGCGGAAGTGAATAAAGTTCTCCGTCAGCGAAACGACTTTACCAGGAAATACCGCAAATGGATCTGTACTGTGCACCGATGACATGGATAATTCTGGCCGTGGGATGCCTTGTTACATCCGGCACACTGGCGGCTGAATCCGACAAGCCATCCGTCAAGAAGGAGACTGTAGCGACGGAAGAGTCTCACCGGGCGATCTATCTCGTCCGCAACACCGCGTCGGCAAATCTGGTCTATTTGCTCGAAAAGCACTTCGAAGGAACGAATGGATTGCGGTTCCTGGCCGATCCTAAACTGAATCTGCTGTCGATCCGGGCAAACTCGGCCGCAACGGTGGAAGAGGTTCTGAAGACGCTGGAACAGATTGATCGCTTGCCGAGGCAGATTGCTGTACAGCTCTTGATTGTCGAATTCCCATCGAAGATGGGGGAAGACGGCAACGACAATGACAAGCCGACCGTCAGGCCCGACGAATTAACGGGATCGGCAAGCGACGTGTTGCTCAAGGTTCAACGGTGGAAGAGAGATGGGCACGTCACGTCTATCAGGAAATTTGAACTGAAAGCCTATGAGAATAACCCATCAATGCTGATGATTGGCGAAGACCGTCCCGTACCTAATGGCGTCACCATTTCGAGACCTGATGGACTGGCAACGCCGACTGTGGCCATGAACAACTTTGGCACATCCGTTAGCGTGATAGCTCGCGTGGCCGATAAAGATCGTATTCAGATGACAGTGGTCGCTCAGGATAGTCAGGCACAACCACCAGAAAATGGAGTCGTGCTCGGAAAGGGAGTCAATGGCCCGATCGTCCGGCCAGCAGTCGCCCTCAAGCAGTTGACGACTACGATTGAGGTTTCCGACGGAGGATCGAATGTGGCAACCGGATTCCAATCCGGGCTTGCCCAGGGACAGCCTCCCAGTTACTTCGTGATTTCCGCTCGGGTCGTGGACTCGGAACGGCTGCACCGTGGCGGAGGAGCCGAGGGGGCAGCGGCAACTCCATCTACACCTGCCGACTCGGCACAGCCAACGGTCCCTGCGGTTCCTGTTGTGAGGGAATCGGGGCCACAAGATGCAGCGCCGAGTCGATTCTCCAGGGCGGTCTCATCGAGTCTGTTGAGAAGCTTTCAAGTTCAGGATTTCGCCAGACGTCTCAAATTGACGGAGGAACAGAAGAGTCAATTTGAGCAGATGCGTACGGAGATGGTTACTGAGATTCGAAAGAGATCTGAAGCCGATGCGATCCCGAACATCACGAACGAATTTGACCAGAAAGCGTTGAAGTTATTGACCGATGACCAGAGGAAAACATGGACCGAGATACAGGAAGAGTCGCTAACGAACCCGCCCGCTGAGCGATCACCCGACTCGGGCAACGACCGTAATCGCGGACCATCGTCGCGGTCTGAATCGTCGTTCCGAAGTGCGCCTGGTCGTGGCAACGAGCTTTCGCCGCAAAAGCGATTGGCTGATTTGAATGACCAGATCTCAAAACGCCCCGGCAGCGCTTTGACACTCCGCAGACGAGCCGACGTGTTTGTGGAATTACAGCAATGGGATAACGCCATCACCGACCTGCGAGCCATACCAAGATCGACCTCGGTCGGCGGGATGAAGGATCGGCTCAACCTTGCGTTAATTCTCGCCTATCGCGGTGACACGATCGGTTCCCGAGATATCCTGCGGAAAATGCTGGAATCGAAAGAGAGCCTTTACGGCGACAGACTGATCATCGCCGCCTTGTTGTATAACGAACCTGCTCAGCAAGCGCGATTGCGTGCCCTTTTTGATCCACATCCTCCAATCACATTGCGACCAGATTTTGAATTGGGCAGAGTTACAGAACTGTTGAATCTGGGATGCAATCAGGGGTTTGGACACATGCTGCACGGGCAACCTCTGCTGGCCATTCTGTGCTTCGAGACGGCTCTGACAGAAGTATCTAACCGCAAACATGGATTTCGACGGTCAAATGCTCTGGAAAAAGCCTGTCTCACCCTCGCACTGCTTGAGATTGGAGATGATTCGCGTGCGACGAACCTGATAAACGAGATCGAAGGGGAACTGGCTTCGTCACCGATGACAATCGGTGAGATCACCGATCACGTACTGCTGCGCCATGTTCGCGCCCAGCAGACGAGCGTCGGGACACCAAAAGCAACTATCGCGAAATGATAGTGCGTCTGTGTTCGAAGCGAGCTTGTCTCCACCCTTCGTCAGCACAGACGTGACTGTAGATGTGTTCCGTTTTCCGAACCCGTTGAGATTCCAGCAGTAATCAACTGGGGTGAAACCGTTGAATAACCAGCGACCATCAGCCGGAACGCGCTAGCGTCCGGTTTCTGGAGATGCGTGTCTCCAGTCGTCCAGCGGAACCGGACGCTAGACAAAGATGTGGGTAACTTTGACTCTACCCTACAAACTGCCAGCTTCAAAAAGGCATTGGCTCTGCTCATAAGTGACTAACTGCGGACAGGACTTTCTTTACGATCACGTCAGTGAAGCCTATTTTGCTCGAACGTCAACACAGACAATCTCGGCGTTGTCTCGCAGATAGAGCATTCCATTTGAAAGGGCTGGGGCCTGACGTGTCGCCTCAATCAATGGCATGCGGCCGAGTTCTTCGAAACTCTTTGAGCTGATTTTCACGACGACCAGTTCTCCATTCATCGTGGAGATGAACAGCTTGCCATCAGCGGCGATCAGGTTTCCCTTGCCGAATCGCTGCTTCTGCCAGACTCGCTTGCCTGTTTCCGCGTTAACGCAGGTCAGGTGAGTCACCGGTCCCGCAGCTCCGACATTATCGAATCCATACAGGTGCCCGTCGCTCAGAATGGACGTCTGCCATTCATTACGCAGCACGCTTTGTGATCCCTGCGATGTCCAGGCTTCGTCGACGGTGAATTTGTCTCCTTGTCCCTTCAAGGACAGCATCACACAGCCATGGTTTTCACCCGATGAAATGAAAACCCGGTCGCCCAGTCCCAATGGTGTGACGATATTGCAGTTGAAGTTTGTTTCGTAAGGGTAATTCCACAAACGGATGCCCGTTTCAGGGACCAGACCGACAGCAGCAGCGCCGGTATAAACAACCAGTTGTTTCCGACCGGCAACATCAAGCAAAGCGGGTGACGAATAACCGGCAGGATCGTCACCGGATTTCCAGGCGAGCTTTCCGGTCTTGGTGTCGTATGCCACCACGGACGCTCCTGGGATTCCAGCCGTCACAATCACGTTGGGACCAACGATCAGTGGTGAACTGGCCATGCCATATTCTGCGATCTCCCCCTTTAATTCGGTGATCACGTCATGCGACCAGATCAACTTTCCGTCGGCAAAACTCAGTGCAGCCAGAATCCCTTCTCCGGTAAACACAAATACCTGATCGCCGACAATTGCAGGTGTTGCCCGGGGGCCATTTCCCATGCCATTCTTGTAAGCCGGAGCCAATGGGGTCTGCCAGAGACTTTTGCCGGTTGCTGACTCCACCGCCATGGCGAACTGCCTGCCATCACGTTGAACCAGCGTGATGACTTTGCCACGGCTGATCGCAAGGCCAGACATGCCGATGCCGCCAGGAACTCGCCAGGCTACCTTGGGACCTCCGTCGGGCCACTCCGTCAGTAAACCGGTTTCAGAAGAGATTCCATTCCGATTTGGCCCCAGAAACTGCGGCCATTCCCCCTTATCGGGTTTCGTCTGTGCATTGCTGCTGGTCACAGTCGTCAAAACAATCAATGCGGTGACACTGAATAGCCGAATCATGAGTCCGTTCATGGCGACGCTCGTTTTGTTGAAGGGAGATTTTCGAAATCGTCTACTGAATGAGTATCGTGACTTGGCCTCGACAGATAAGCAATCGACCTGCCGAACTCGAAAGCCAACGTGACCGCGCGGGGTCTGCCTGCGATCTGGATGGTATCCACCACGCAGGCCTTGCATTATCAGCGGTTGTACGACGTTTGATCTGGACAAATCATGGATAGCCAGGTCGAAACCCGAATGACAAATCACCTCACCAGCCGGAACACGTTAGTAGCGTCAGTAGCGTCCGGTTCGTTCGAAATGGAGGGCATGGACACAAAGAGAAATGCAAACCGGACGCTAATGCGCGCTTACACGTTCCGGCTGATCACGGGTGTATCGACAACGTGGCGTTCGCTAACACGGTCGCCGGTGGAACCTATTTCACAGTGGGATTTCGCTTGGCAAAGCCCAAATTGGTCTCGTGTCCTGACGTCCGCTTCGTTCAAGACGCTAAGACGCCAGGAATCCCGATTTTCTTTCCTACTTTGCGTCTTCGTTCCACGCCCTGATCGACGTTCGACCACAGGCATCTTCTTCGATCTTGCCCGGGATTCAGCGGGCTCGCGGATCTTCAGGACTCCAGGAACGAGTCTCGAAAGCTGGTCATCTTCACCGATTCCCGGCTGGCGAATGGTTCGCCGTACTTTGTTCCAATGCTCCATCCCCAGTACCGGGCGCGGTCTCGAATATCGTCGAGTGTCGTGGGGAACTCCTGAGACTTCCCGGTGACGAATTGACTCTGATAGCACGTGATGGATTTCATTTTCACATCGATTGCATCGCTGATATCGAACACAAAAGCAGGTTGCGGATGGATGCGCAGATGGATGCTGAAGTAGTACAGAATGCGCGGCGGGTGATATGGTTCACCGGGCATATCTGTTCGCGATAACTTCGACCAGAACCGAGCTGCGTCGACCAGACTCGACGCCACGACATGGTCTGGATGACTGTCTTCCCAATAGGGCGCAAGAATCAGTCGAGGCCGGGTGAGTCGAAAGATCGAAGCGAGGGCGCGTCGAGCTTCCATCGTATGTTCCAGCGAGCGGTTCGGCAGCCCCAGGTTGTGTCTCCAGTCGAGGCCCAGAACACTGGTGGCTGCGGCCGTTTCGGCAGCACGAATCTCAGGGGAACCGTGGGGCGTAGGCTCGCCCGAAGTCAATTCGACCACTCCCACTCGCAGTTTCTGCCGCTGGCAACAGACCAGCGTTCCTCCGACACCGATTTCCGCATCGTCGGGATGAGGAGCAACTACAAGCACATCAAGGGGTAATGACAATGAATCCATCGTAGTTCGACCATTGAAGGAACGTCAGATCGTCTCGACACATCAAAACTGTTCTGAGATAAGACTTGGCTGAGAGGGTGATCGACGACCGCGTCAATTGCAAGGCGAACGTCTCCCGCTCGAACTCCGAAAGGGTCGACATGCTGCGCCATCACGTCGGTTTGATTCTGTTACTCGCCATTACCTGTGGCGGACTGTCGGGGTGTGCTTCGGGATTTGGATTCAATCGAACCAAATTCGCAAAGGGTGAACAGTGGGAACCGGACATCGAAGAGGAAGCGGCTGCCCCATCGAAAGACTGGCGAAATTCGGCTTCAACATTAAGAAGTCCCAGCAATCGCAAGAGCAATGAAGATCCGATTGACAAGTTGTTGTGGTCGGACGAATCTCGCGACATCAATCGCAGCCTGGGCGGAAGCCTCTAGCTGACATCATCAGAATCACTCACTGCAGGTCGATTCGCTTTTCAGTTCACCCACGCGGACGACCGTCAGTTGGGGAGTCTGTGACAGATCAATCTGCTCGAGTTCGGGCGGGTCGCATTCCAGATTCATGGCAATAACCACTGGTCTGTCGACTGATTCCGGGTTGCTCCGAACGACGCGACCGATACGGCCATCGTTCAGCCAGACGCACGAACCGACGGGATAGAGCGACACAACGCGCAGCAGCGATCGAACGGCACCGGCGTCAAAGCGTCCCCGGTGTGCAGCGAACAAGATCTCTTCGATGGCTCGATACGGTTCATGTGCTGCACGATGCGGGCGAGGTGAGATCATTCCCAGAAACGCGTCGGCGACTCCTGCATACCGTGCAAGCCGATGAATGGCAGATCCCTTCAAATGGTGCGGGTATCCGCTTCCGTCCAGACGTTCATGAATTTGTGCGGCGACAGACTGTACTGCCGGGGCGATTTCGACAAACTGTTCCAGAGCGGCAGCAGCATGCAGCGGATGTCGCATCAGTTCCAGACGGTCACGCTCAGTAATCGGTTCATCACCCAGAACTCGAGACGGAACCAGAAGCATTCCGACATCGTGCACCAGGCTGCCAACCCCGATCGTACGCAGGTCCTCTTCGCACAGCCCGGCATCAGTCCCCATGGCCATCGCCAGAAGGGACGACTGCACACTGTGTCGGACGGGATAACTGTCATAAAGAGGCTGCACCGCTAACCCGACAGCGGCATTAAAGTCTGTCCGCAAATGCCGGCGAAGCTGATCAACGATCTGTAACCCCTGTTGAAAGTCAATTTCGCGAGTGCTGAGGAAATTGGTGAACAGGTCGGTCGTGGCGCCGATCACTCGGATGAATTCGCGGCGTAGAGAAACGTCGGACGTGACGTCCAGCAGAGTCATTTCCGTTGATGGTGCGGCTGACATTTCGCTTAGCTTGAGAAGGGAAAAGTGAGATAGAGACGTGCGATGGATGATCGAAACCTAGTTCGAATCAGGAGCTGAGTCAGAGCATTTCTGGCCTGACCTGAGCCACGCCCCCTCGGTCGATCAATGGTTACCGACTTTTCCGGGCGAATCGTGTTGATTTTCGGAAACTGCATTCGCCGAAGTTGCAGGCGATGGGTGGGAACAGAGAATTTCAGATCCAGGCAAATTCTCGGCCACTGACAGATTTGCGCAATCGCCAGCGTCAAGCTAAATTCACCGTTTACAGCAAGATTCTTGCAGAAAACGATCGAAAATGAGTTTTTTTCGTTGCCTGATTTCGGTGTGAGGATACGATCATCGATGTGGGCGAAGTGAACTGGCTCCCACAGGTTCTTTCAAATGTCGATCTGGTGCCGTGACGGTGAAGGAGGAATCGTGAATTCGTTGTCGATCCTGGACCAGGAACGCTCATTCGATGTCGATCCGATTGAGGAAATGCGGATGCGCACATGGGCTCGTCGGCACTACACTCCTGCCGAAGACCGCGGAGATGACCTGCACCCCATTGTTCTTGATGAAATGGCACGCAAAGATCAGGAGAGAGGATATCTCAGGACTCCGAAGTAGTGGTTCCTCCCCTCCGTAATACATCAAATGTCCCGCTGACAGTTTTTGCCAGCGGGACTTTTTGTTGGTGTCTGGCGGACTGTTGATGAGCTCGGCTATTTTGCCTGCGGCATCCCTCATCTTGCGTGTCCTTCGGGCAACGAGTACCCTTACAACACAACAACGCTTTCCGATATTTAATTTCCAGCCCTCCGGAGCTTGCGATGAACATGCCGTATGCTCACCCCGGATTCTCCCGGCGGACCGCGATACAAGCGGGCGCGGTGGGTCTGCTGGGATTGGGAGGAAATCATCTTTCGGCATTGCGCGAAGCGGCCGCTGAATCGCTGGCGAAGACCTATTCAGCCCGTTCCGTGATCTATGTCTTTCTATCAGGGGGCCTGGGGCAGCACGACAGTTTCGATATGAAGCCCATGGCACCCGACAATATTCGGGGCGAGTTTCAGCCGATTGCCACCCGGACACCCGGAATCGAGATTTGTGAGCATCTGCCGAAACTTGCCGCCCGCAGTCATCTCTGGTCGCTCGTCCGCTCGTTGACTCATCCTTCGAACGACCATTCGCTGGGCCATCACATCATGTTGACTGGTCGCAGCACTGCGCCTCCGACCTTCAATGCCAGCAAACCGATGCCGGGGGACTGGCCGTCGATAGCCGCGATCGCGGGTGAATTGACGAAGCGCCGAAACAATCTGCCCCCGGCGGTTGTTCTTCCAGAACGACTGATTCATCGTACGGGTCGCGTCATTCCCGGGCAGTTTGCCGGCGAAATGGGACCACGGCGGGATCCGTGGTTCATCGATGCGTCTCCCTTCAATAGTGAGACTTACGGAGCCTTTCCCGACTATGAATTTCATCACGCCCGTGGCGGCGTCCGTACGAAATCGCTGGCATTTCAGGCTCCCAATCTGACGCTTCCCGAGGCTCTTACGCGCGGCCGGTTGACAAATCGCCTGGAATTGCTGAAGGGGATTGACCATCAGCGAACTCAGTTGGAGGCGGCCGCGACAACCGAAAAATTCGATCGGCATCGTCAGTCGGCAATCTCGTTGTTAACTGATCAACAGGTTCGTCGCGCATTCGACGTCACTTCAGCTTCTGACGCGGAATTGGATCGCTACGGACGAAATTCGTTCGGCTGGTCGATGTTGATGGCCCGGCGACTGGTCGAAGCGGGTGTCAATCTGGTTCAGGTGAATCTTGGCAATAACGAAGCGTGGGATACTCATGGAAATGCATTCCCCAACTTGAAGGACTTTCTCTTTCCTCCTGCTGATCAATGTCTGTCGGCCTTGCTCGACGATCTTGAAGCCAGCGGACAGCTTGGCGAGACGTTGATTGTGATGGCGGGTGAATTCGGCCGAACCCCCAAAGTGTTCGGTCTTCCAGAACACTATAAGCTTCCTGGGCGCGATCACTGGGGTGCCGTGCAGACCGTCTGGCTGGCAGGCGGAGGAATTGCGGGTGGACGAGTGATCGGATCGTCGGACAAGATCGGTGCTTATCCCGCGGCAGATCCCCAAACGCCCGAAAACCTTGCCGCGACAATATACTCGGCGCTCGGTTTGCCCGGTGAAGTCGCCTGGTACGACGACCTCGCTCGCCCCCATCATATTTATTACGGCGAGCCGATCCGCGGACTGACCTGATCATCACTGACCTGATCATCACTGGCCTGATCATCACTGGCCTGATCATCACTGGCCATTAAGGAACTGCTTGCCCGACCTTCGGAATCGCTGCCTTTGCCGCTCGTCAATCACTTCGGCCAATCCATCGTCCATCGCTTACTCGGCAAACGGACGCGCGGGTTTTTCTCGTGGAACTCGTGCTGCGCCTGATTGGGCTACGCGACTGAAGACAGGTAGTTCCAGGGAGTCGCGGCTGATTCGCTGTGATGGAGTTTCAGCGACGTTGAGCCCCTCCTGCTGAAATGGCGACTGCAGTTCGAGATCCTGAGCCGGGGGGATTTCCTGAGTTCGGGGAATCTCTTCATTTCGAGGTCGGGCCAGTGACTTGGAGTCGGGCGACTGACCGCGAATTGTATTTCCTTTCTTCGGGGCAGACGCTGCATTCTCGGCAACCTGAGTCCCCTTCGGCAGTTTGTATGCGGGACTTCCGGCCAGGACCCATTTGTCCCAGGCGGCTTCCAGAATTTCGACACTCTCCACATTGTACAGGTTCTTCAACGCGACTTCCCAACCCTGCTCGTGGGCCAGTTGCAGGAATGTGACGTACGTTCGCTTGTCACTGCGCTGAATCAGGAAGTCCGCCAGCGAGTGACCTTCGGCGTACAGTGTCAGAACCTGCTGTTTTTCTTGAGGATAGTTCTTCATTTCCAGCAGTGACTTCAAGGGAATCTTTCGCGACGTGTTCATGACTTGATCATGAATCTTTCGCAACCGCATCCGTTCCGACTCATTCTCAATCAGCGATGCTGCTCCTTCATCGGCCCAGCGCGGCAATGGACGGCGGAAGTAGCAGGCGAAAATGGTGTGATTGATTTCGTGGGGCAGAACGGAATCCAGAATCTGCTGCTCGCCCCCTGCGACTTTCATATTCCAGCCATAGACTTCGCCATTTTGGAAATTGAACGTCGTTTCACCTTGAGCCCCCATCGATCCGACGGTGACTTCAATAGGGCAGGGCGATGACCAGTTGCCGGGAAGTGGCTTGCCTGTCCATTCGATAGCCAGTTCGTTCCGATAGATCTCCGCAGCATCTCCGACCTGTTTGGCGAATTGTGCTGTCGGTGCGGTCACCACGAAGTTGGGGGTCCGGTAGCCAGCCCCAATTGAGGACAAAGCGCCGACGATAAGCAGACTGCGGAATAAAGCGTCCATGCCGGTTCCGAGATGATCAAGATTGGTGAAAGGATCGAGTGGCCGGCATCCATACCAAACCTCTCGACTTTCGGAAAAAAGGTAGCAAACAGCGGACCAGCAATTCCTGCCGAATCTCTCATTTTTGCGTAAGCCATTTTGTGGTGTGTGTTTGTGGTGCTTTTATGGCCGTCCCCAACAGTCGGTTTGGCAAAGTTATTTCCATAAAACCTGTAAGAGTTACAAACAGTCTTCCCAAAATCGGCAAAACTTCACATTTCTCGATGGGAACCGCGTACGGTGAATGAGTGTCAGAACCGTCCTACGTGATACGTTCCGAGACAGTGGCACACGGTGCGCGACTGACGTGCGAGTTCTCGCGAGTGGCTGTTCCTGCGACTTTTTGTCGCGTTTGCAGTCGCAGTTGACCCGATACCTACGTGGCTTACATTCATTACCACTCGCGACACCGGAGTTTTACCTTGGCGCACCCGCATTTGTTGGTTCATCATCTGCTGAAGCAGTTGGAAAATCACAAGCGAGATCGCAGGGAACGCGACCGTCGACCTGGTTGGCTGAACACATTTATCCAGCAGACCGCAGCACTGTTTGAACCACTGGCCGGAGTGGCTCGCGTCGGCTTTCAGTGCGATCCGACTCCGGACGGATGGGAAGCCCGGTTGTACCTGGGTTCGACGGAAATTGTAGGTGGACGTGATGACGGCCGCGAACGGCTGATCAGCTTCGAGTTCGACTTTGGGCAACTTTCCGAGGGCTTTACGCGTCTGGACGAATTCCGTTGGAACGTCTGCACGAATGCCGATGGGTCGGCCGGCTCATTTGTCACACTACGTGGCCTGATCGACGACAACTCTGTCTGCCTCAAGATCTATTCCCGTCCGCCCCAAGACATCGGGCCTGCCTTCCGCCTGCTTCCTGATGGAACACTCGAAGATCTGGTTGCGGTCTGAATCAGGTACCGTCTCTCATCCGCTTAATGTTCTGCCGGGAACGCAGGATCCAGAGGTCCCATGCGTATTATCCTTGCTGCCGTTGACGCACAGCTTGCTGACGCCTGGGAGCGACATTGTGGCAGCCTGGAAAGCGTGACGATCCATCTCGGATCAATTCTTGATCTTCGCGTGGATGCCATCGTAAGCCCGGCGAACAGCTTTGGATTTATGGACGGCGGGATTGACCGTCTCACCATTTTGGTTGGCATGTTCAGGACCGACTGCAAAGTCTCATCAAGACGGCTCACCATGGCGAGTTGCTGATCGGAGAGGCAGAGGTTGTTGATACCGATGATTCGAATATTCCATTTCTGATCGCCGCGCCGACAATGCGCGTGCCGATGATTCTGCACGACACCGTGAATCCCTATCGTGCTGTGCGGGCAACGTTATTGCTCATCAAGCACAGTCGCCTTCCTGCTGGCCATCTGGCGGGAGAAGCGATTTAGGATGGCATCTAGTCGATCGCATTCCCTGGACTGGGACCGGGCGTTGGTAGCATCGATGCCGATACCTGTGCGATACAGGTTCGCGCTGCAATCGAACACTTACTGCTCGATAAGTTCGATTTTCCGGTCCCTTGGGCTGAGGCCCTCTGCTTAGTACTCGTGGGACTACAGCCCGCAAGAAACTGCCCCGACACCCGATTTGGCCCCATGACGATTACCGATCGATCTCACCCATCACGATGTCCAGCGAGCCGACAATGGCCGGGATATCGGCGATCAGTACTCCCTGACACAAGGGGCCAGTGACCGAGAGATTGCAGAAGCAGGAACTCTTGGCTCGAGCCCGGAACGGTTCTCCGTCGCCGTCGCCGACAACGTAAAAGCCCATCTGGCCGCGTGGGCATTCGGTTTCCAGGTAGACTTCGTCTGTAGGAAGCTTCGTGTTCATCTTGAACGGAACGCGGTGATCTCCCTTGGCACTCGGATAGCGATCCAAAGCCTGACGCACGATTTCGATCGACTGGGCGACTTCCATCATCCGGACGAAGAATCGGCACCAGTTGTCACCCAGCGCGACTTCGCGAGGAAGTTTGCCGAATTCGGGATCACTGAACGGCGCGACAGGGATCTTGTACTTGTACCCTTCGTACATCCGCGTATAAATCGATTCACCGTCACGTCGCAAATCGTGATCGACCCCACTGCCGCGAAGTACGGGGCCCGTGCAGCCGTAGCTGATCGCCATTTCACGAGTCAGAATCCCCAGGTTTGCGGTCCGCTTGATGAAGATCTGATTGCGAGTCAGCAGGGTGTGATATTCCCTGATCCGCGGCGCCATCCAGTCGAGGAACATCCGGAGTGCATCGGCCCATTGCAGCCGCATGTTTGGATTTCGGCCGGTCAGTTGCGCCAAGCCGGGGGGAATCGTGATTTCACCAGGCAGATCGTGAGTCGCCCCACCGATCGTCAGGTAGCTGTATGTCAGTCGAGCCCCACAGGCTTCTTCAAACAGGTCGAGGATGATTTCACGTTCACGGAATGCGTACAGGAACGGGCTGAAGGTCCCCAAGTCCAGGCCATAGGCACCCATCCCAACCAAATGGCTGGCGATACGATTCAATTCCGAGATAATGACTCGCAGCGTCATCGCTTTTTCGGGGACTTCCATTCCGATCAGCTTTTCGACCGCCAGACTGAACCCGAGGTTCATGTTCATGGCGGCGAGATAGTCCATCCGGTCGGTGTAGGGAATCCATTGCGGGGGCGAAAGGTTTTCGCCGATCTTTTCGGCACAGCGATGCAGGTAACCGATGTGCGGAGTGACTTCGTGAATGATTTCGCCGTCGGTCTTCAGCAGCAGACGCAGCACGCCGTGCGTACTGGGGTGCTGAGGTCCCATGTTGACGAGCATTTCGTCAGTACGGACATCGAATTCGACGATACGAGGATCTTCGAGGGTCAGGCTCATGGTCTTCTCAGTAATTCGGGCTTGCTGCGTTACGACTGAACCGGACGCTAGCGCGTTCCGGCTGAGGGGCGAATTTGACATCTAGCCGTCAAGCAGTAAAAAGCAGTCTAAACGTGTTCAAAACAGGGATCGTTACTTCCCGCGGACTCCGTGGTATTCCAGTGGGAACTCGTAATCTTTGCGGAGTGGATGACCTTCCCAGTCCTCCGGACAGAGGATCCGGCGCAGGTTGGGATGGCCTGTGAATTCAATACCGACCAAGTCATAAGCTTCGCGTTCGTGCCAGTCGGCAATCCCCCAGACGTGCGAAACGGTGGGGACGCGGGGCAGGCTGCCAGTCTTGCCATCGTGCCAGCGGGGAACTTTGACCTTCAGCTTGCAGAAATGCTTGTGGGTATAGCTGTACAGGTGATAGACGACTTCAACATGCGGTTCGCACGGAGTCTTCTTCTTGGCGTCGGTTTCGAGCCAGTCCGATCCACACAGATCATTCAGGGCATCCAGTGCCAGTTCGGGATCGTCGTGCAGGAATGCCGCGACGTCGGCAATGCGATCGGCAGCAACTTCGATCCAGGGATCTTTAACACCACTCTTCAGCTCGCGAATAGCTTCGCCACCGAACTTGTCGACCAGACGTTGGTGAATCTCTTCAATACGCATCAGTCGTTCCTGAGGATCGAGTCATAGACCCGTTTGCAATTCTGTTTCTTGAGTTCCGCCCAGCCGCTCTGGATTCAACTGGCCTGTGTGGCAGTACGTTGACGGACGCCACTCGAACCGGTTGCGGCGGACGGAGCCATCTTACTCTGACGAGTCAGGGTCCGAACCCACTCCAGATCACCCCGTTTCCAGACATATGCGAATCCAACCAGCAGCACTGCGAAGAAGACGGCAACATCGACGACCCCCGCCCAGGCCAGGTTCAACGCTGTCGTAGGATTGATGGCCTGATCGGCTGTCAAACTGCCCGAAGGAAGACTCATCAATTGTTCGCTTAATGCGATCCGATCATTCGAAGCGAGTTGATTATCCGTCAACTGAATCGCGTTCCCATAGATCGCTGCCCATGGGAAGAAGAAGACGACTTCTACGTCGAAAATGATGAACAACAGTGCGACCACGTAAAACCGCAGATCGAACTGAATGTAGCTGCTGCCGATGGAAGGCTCACCGCACTCGTAGGCTGAATCTTTTTCCGTATTGGGCAGGCGAGGGCGAACCAGACGACCAAGCACCAGCGGCGCCAACAGAAACCCGATAGTTACCAGTGTGAATACCAGAAAATGGCCAACAACTTCTGTCATTTGCTTGTCTTCTTTTCGTTGCCGTCAACGCCTGGGGAGCTAGTTTCGCTTTGCTGGTTTTTCGCTTCCAAAGCAATGTTTACCTTGCTGCATCTTCACCCGCTGGCTCTTCACCACCGGGTTCTTCACCGGGTTCTTCAATCCGTTGACGTCCTTGAAAGCCAGCGTCGTGCGTGTGCCAGTATTCAACCGCTGGTTCACCCTGTTTCCAGCAGAGATAAACGTCCTGCCCGTTCATGGATGCGGGAAAGTCGACCAGGCCCATCACGGGATCTTTGAATTCCACGCCGAGTTCGGCGAGTTCTTCGACAAACCCTTCGAGCTTTTCGACATCCTTCTCCAGTTCCGTCCGGATCTGGTCCACTTCTTCGCTGTAGGGATCATCCTGCTGGGCTTTGCCCGTCGAACCGCGTCGCATGCCGTTCAGGCGTTGTTCCCGTTCGCGCACGTCACTATACAGATCGACGATGTCCTGCACGATCGCCCGGACCAGTGGCAAGGCCTTGTTGGCGGATGCCACGGTGAACAATGTGCGAGGAGCCAGTTTGGCGCTCATGAACCAACCACCTTTCGGACCATCCGTGAGACATGCCACCACCGCAGCAGTTCCATTACTGCCGCGCCCCGCAGGGAATTATTCGTCCTTGGCGGTGAACTGGAAGGGGCTCGGCTCCCCTTTCACCCAAACCGGTTCGTACAGCACCTTGGATTCTGCAACGACAGTCGGATTCAAAGTGGCCTGACCCCAGGCAGTTTCCAGAGGAAGCTTGGCATAGTCCACAATGCATCCGTCACGGCTGAAGCAGCTGAGATCGTGGTTCGATCCCATGAAGATGCAGTCGACCGGACAAGGTTCAACACAAAGTGCACAGAACATGCATTTTGTGTAATCGATCGTAAAGCCGTTGACTCGGAACCCTTTACCGACAGGGCTCTTTTCTTTTTCGATGTAGATGCAGTCGACGGGGCACGCCACTGCGCACTTTTCGCAACCGATACAGGTCGTCAGGTCAAATCGATGAAACCCACGATACCGAGCTTTGACTGGCACCGGAACTTCTGGGTACTCAAAGACTTCTGTAAATGTCTTGCGACGGTATGTCCACAGCATGGTCCGCATGGTCACCCACATCCCGGCAATCAGGGTGGAGACAGCAACCCACACATTTCGCAGCCATTCACCAAAATTCCACAACCACTGCATGGTTGGCTCACTGATTAAAAGAGACTCGCAACAACGAATCCGCAGGGTACCGGAGACTCCAGAACCAAAGTCCAGGCGGACACTTTTTCGACGCAGAATTGCTCCGGATTATAGGCTGCGCAGGGACCAAAGCAAGCGACTTGAACCGAGTGCGGTTTCCCACAAATGGGAGTCCGCAAATGGGACTGCGCTTTTCCATCAGTCGGGCAATTCCACGCGAAACGACGTGACGTCAGCAGCCTGCGTCCAAGCTCAGGCAGTTGTCATCCGGAAACCGGATTCTCGAAGACGAATCCTCCTTGCCCTCATCCCTTCAGCGGCTCACAATGAGCTCGCTTCTGGATGTGATTTTCTCTGAAGTTTAAAGTCGTTTTCTATGCACCAATTCCGCCTGGCCGTTGCTGTCCGGTGTTTTCGTCAGCCGTTGATGGAGTCACTGAAGTCTGCCCGAAACCTGAACTTGGACGGGGTTCAGTTTGATGTGCGCAACGAAATTGTCGCGGCCGAACTGACTGAAACGGGCCGAAGGCAGTTGCTCCACCGGGTTTCAGAGCTGGGCCTGACAATTTCCGGGGCCTCGTTTCCCCTGACACGGCCCTTGACCGAACCGACGGAAATCGACCGCAGCGTCGCTGATTTGAAAAACGCAATGACCTTTGCCTATTCGTTGAAAGCGAAAACCTTGTGCTGCAAGGTTGGGCGGATTCCCGAGGATCGCGCTGGGAAACCACGCCAGTTACTGCTCGAAGTTCTCAACGATCTGGCTGCTCACTCGAATCGTGTTGGAACGGTTCTTTGTATCACCCCAACGAATGATTCCGCCGAAGACCTGCTGACACTGACAAACGAAGTCACCGCAGGTCCGATCGGGATCGATTTTGACCCTGCTCATTTCGCATTGACCGGACGCTCCAGCATCGAGGCCCTGCGCACCCTGCATGCGGTCACGATGCATGTGCAACTGCGAGACGGTTTCCGCGGCTTCGATGGGGGCGGTCAGGAAGCAGCAGTTGGCAGTGGTGTGATCGACTGGATGGAACTGCTGGCCGTCCTGGGTGAAATCGATTATCGAGGCTGGCTGACTGCCATCCGCAACCAGGGTGACGACCGCGCGAACGATATCGAACGAGCCGTCAAATACACCAGGAAGTTGTTGATCGGCGGTTGAACGCCGGGGTTCTCAACGTAGGGTGGGACAAGCTCGCCTCGAGCGCCGGCCCACCAATCTTGTCCGCCTGAAGTGCGGTGTTGCTGGAATTGGTGGGACTGCGCGGCGAAGGGCCACCGGTCCCACCATACGTCAGCAGAGACGAGAATTTGGGCTTATTCCGTTCTCAGAACCCGTTGAGATTCTAGCAGTAATCAACCGGGTAAAACCGTCGATTGACCTGCGAGCATCAGCCGGAACGCGTTAGCGTCCGGTTTCTTGAGATTCGTTTCACCAATCGTCCGTCGGAACCGGACGCTAGCGCGTTCCGGCTGATAGGTGTCTCGAAATCAACGCTTGGTTTACAGCTTCTTCAAAATCTCTGCCGCACGCTTTTCAAACAGCCCCTGCCATTCGGGAGCCAGGATGCAATCGCTGTCTTCCTGAGCTCCCCCGACATTCAGCAATTGTTCTGTTGTCGGGGCGTAATAGATGTAACCATTCGTGTACCCTACAAAAGTTCGCGGATGTGGTGAGCCTTTTTTGATGTTCAGACCAATCTGAACAGTCAGTTCGCCGGGAAATGTGATCAGCGTGAATTCGCCGATTCTCAGTCCCACGACTTCGACATCGAGAGTCCGTTTTCCGGCCGCGATATTTTCTGCCTGGTGCTTCTTCAATAGCGCCAGATTGGTTTGCAAACGGGTCAGTTCTTCCATCGTGCGGATGTTGTCAATGTACTGCTTCATGTTCCTGCGGTTGTCTGCATCGAGCTTTGTCAGATCGGTTCGCTCCTGCTTTTCTTCCAGCAGATATCGATGCGAATAGTAGGAAGGAAAATCCGGCGCCAGATTGTACTTCATCACCAGTGGCAGAAATGTTTTCAGATTGAGGGTTGTTCCCTTCAGCGAATGTAACAGGCGTGTTTGCTCTGCTTCCAGTGCGGCGATCCGATCAGCAACGTCAGCACGCGGCAGCGTCAATGTTTCGTTGATCACAACCAGCCTTTGATCGGCTCGGCTGGTTGTCTGCTTCAATCCTTTCAGTGTACTGAGTCCCAGAAGATTGCCGAGCGGTTCGGCATCGCGGGGCGTGTCGACTCCCTTGTACCCGATTGGGTTGATATCGCCGCCGCACCCTTGAATGAACAAAGCCACGGCCCCGTCGCTGAGGTTGTCTTCAATCACCCTGGACGCGAAGCCGGTGATGTCCGCCGTGTTTCCCCCATTCGGAACTCCCTGAATGGGATGACAGGCAAAGTTGTATACGACCGCCACCGTCTGACCATCCTCCCGATCGAGTCGAAGGATTCCGATTTGGGGATCAACCGGACCGATGGCGGCAACATCTTCGTCCGCCGGCATGGCGTAGGCATGTCTGACATCAACCTCCTTGCCATTTTTCAGCTTCAGCCGACGATTCTCCATAATCCGGTTTTCGTGACCAACGCCAACGCCAACTTTCACCCGAACCAGATTCTGGTGAGCGGCCTGGATGGCCTGGACTGTCCTTTGGTCGACATCACTGCAGACAACCCCATGGCAATGACTGGCGTTGATCAGGATGTTAGCAGGCTTGATCTTCAGATCGCGTTCAATCTGTGATCGTACCTTGCCGAGATAATCGTTCTTGATATGCCCGATTTCACCGATGGCAACAGCATCGACTGCGACCAGTACTGCCGTAGTCTCACCCGATTTCACCACGAGAGCCCGGGCATATAGTCGATCATTGACCGGTCCCGCATCCACATTTGTGATGTCGACTTTGGCGGCTCCAGCCATCAACTCGGCTGCTGCGACAGGTTGCTGCAGCAAAGGAGCGATCCAGTGAAGCAGCGCGACGCAACAAAGGTCAGCGCGCAATTTGAAGTAACGGGGCCGACGGCAAACGGCGATACTCGACATAGTCGCACTCTTTCGAACAGTCTGCGGTAAAGAACGGATGACTACGACACCCGCTTAGTGAACCTGACCCCGTATGCCGGGGCAAGCCCCAGACTCGTTCGTCGCGCAGAAAGTACGTCAAAAGTATCCCGATGCCGAAAGCCTGCCCCGTGTCACCTGGGGTGATCTCAGGCAATTGCGACCTGATTCATTTCGATCAGGCGAGTGCGAAACGGGTGTCCTGCACATTTCATGTTGACTGCGATCATGTGCGCTGCAGGATCCATGATCACTTCGTGTTCAACAACGGAAGGAAGCGACAGGTCCAGTTCGCTGTTCGCGATCCCCTTCAGATTGCCACCGACCATATTGGCAACTTCACCCAGTGCGTCGTACAGATCAGCTGTCTCCAGCGACTCGGGTGGAAGTGCGAACATCTGAGCCGCAATGATTCGAACGACAGTACGTGTGGTGGCGACTTCGACAGCGGCCTGCCATTCGCCGATGATCTGTACCGTCGCCACGAGCGGGTCTTCCAGCACGAGATTTTGACCGCCGGATGTAATCGGCAGTTCCAGCATGGTTGAGCAAACATCGGAGACGACCTGGGCGAGTGTCGGTTCGTCAAATTGCATGATGAAAACTTTCTGAGCGTTATTCAGTTGAAGGAGACTGGACGAACAGGGGCTGGAGCGGCTGCGGGAGTACCAGGTACCGGACGATAGCAGACGGTCTTGTCGTACGTTTCGCGGGTGAACGGTGCATTCAGACCAACAAGTGATTCACCACCACCCAGGAACAGATTTCCATCGGGGGCCATGATTCGAGCAGCCCGCTGCAGGACCGATTCTTTTGCCGCCTGATCAAAGTAGATCAACACGTTTCG
>CAZSTW010000019.1:55170-74839 GCA_964609845.1 uncultured Planctomycetaceae bacterium
ACCGGGGCATGGACGGCCAGGCCGAAACCAGGTTCAGCTTGCGACATTCGATCCAGTTGCGTAGTTCCGGATGAACGCGCCAGCTTGTTCATTCCCGCTGGAAGTACTTGACCAGCAGTTTTGCCGGCAGCCCGCGATTGACTTCGAACTGGGAATAGACGCCTTCCCGGGTCCGGTGCAACATCTCGTCGCTTAAGTCCGTTGCGATGATCCGAACGCTCCAGTTGACCAGTTGTTAAAAGGTCTCGCGCAGGGTCATTGCGATTGTGTAAGGTTCCTGTCCGCTGGACGTGGCCGCACACCAGATATGCAGTTGTCGTGTCCCGGCACGCGAGTTCAACAGGCGAGGAATCAAATCCTTGCGTAACGTCTCAAACGGCTGGATGTCTCGAAAGAAGCTCGTTTCATTGATCGTCATCGCTTCGGCGACGGTATCTTCATACTTGATCGGCGACCGCTTCAGTTCGGCAACCAGGGCTTCGACATTGGGGAGCCCGAGGCGTTCTGCTACCGGGGTCAGGCGAGCTTCCAGCAGGTAGCCATGATTACTCGAAAGAATATTGCCCGATCGGCGTTCGATCAAAGTTCGCAAATAGCTTACATCGGCTTCGGCAAGTGGCATTATTCAGGCCTTCGTTGTTCGGTTCAGTCCAAATCGTTTCGCGAACCATGGGCCGTCAAAGGCTGGACTGATCCGTTTTCATTATTCCTGGTGGATCCCTCCTCCTGATTTATTTCATCCAGAAATGCTTGTTGTCATCACGGAAGTCAGCGATTGAGGGCCATCGCAGCCATTCGCTGAATGGAACCTCGCCGCGTTCGATCATTGATTTCTGCGGCCATCTGCGAGAGCGGGACGACGGCATTGACCAGGCCCGCCTGAGTCACTGCGCGTGGCATTCCCCAGACTACACACGATGCTTCATCCTGGGCGATGATCTGCCCGCCAGCTTTGTGGATCGCGCGGCTCCCTTCTTCTCCATCACGTCCCATGCCGGTGAGGATCACTCCCAGGCACCGGGCTCCGAAGACTTCTGCAACGGATCGAAACAGCGGGTCGACGGCAGGGCGACACGAGTTTTCGGGGGGACTCTGATTCAATTCCAGGATCAGATCCGTCCTCTGGCGCTTGACTCGCATATGAAAATCACCAGGAGCGATCCAGGCTTCACCGGGCTGGATCACGGTATTGTTGACCGCTTCACGTACTTTCAGCCGACTGATGGAATCCAGACGAGCAGCAAGCAGTCCCGTGAAAACGGGGGGCATGTGCTGCACGATCAAGATCGGGACAGGAAACTCGCCAGGGAGTGCCGTGAAAATATCAAACAGTGCATTCGGGCCACCCGTCGAGACACCGATCGCCACCAGGTCAACGGGATCGATCGATGAACTCGGTGCAAGTTTTACTGGCCTGGGAGCTGCGGATGGGATCAGACCCGGAAACGAACTTTTTCCTGCCGGTCGCAGTCCTGCCTGCGAATCGCCGGTCGTACTTTCCGGGCTGCGAGTCAGAGAAGTTAATGGTTTGGAAAAGCGACTATGTTGCTTGCGTCCCCACATGCGAATCTTGGGAACCAGTTCATTGCGAATATAAGTGAGTGCCTCGCTGGCGTGTCCCAGCTTTACTGGCTTTGTTGCGTAGTCGTTGGCTCCCGCAGAGAGAGCATCCAGTGTCGCTCCGCCACCAACTGTCGTGATTGAGCTGAACATGATGATCGGAATATTCGCATCCAGCTTGCGGATGGCGGCGACCGTCTCGACACCGTCCATGATCGGCATTTCCACGTCGAGCAGGATGACATCAGGACGCGTGATTGGCAGCAACTGCAGCGCTTCGCTGCCATGGCGTGCCATCCCAACGACTTCGAGTTCCGTTTCGGAAGACATCGCCTCCGAAAGCAAACGTCGTATCACCGCAGAATCATCTGCGAGAAGAACTCGAATGGTGTTGGTCAACATGGCATTTACCGCTCTTTGCGAGATAATCGTATCTTTGAGATCACGGTCAATTCATCTGGACTTCAACTGGAAGATTATGTTGAAAGCATTTCGATTGAATGCTTTCTGGCGTCTTCCATCATCGTCATGGCGATTTCCCGGTACCGTCGTGAAAGATTCGGGATACCCGACTCTTCCAAAGCGGCAATAAACGGATTCAATTCAGGGTCATAGCCGCGTGATTCTTCAAAGCGCTGAAGATGGTTGGCCATATGATCGCAGGCGGCCACGAGGCCCACGAATCGACGACTTCGAGGTTCAGCCAGTTCCGGGTTGTGGTGAAAGCGAACGACCGATTTCAACTGATCCGGCAAAGCATTCTTGGCGACAAACCAAGCGCCGATTTCGCAGTGAGTTGTTTCAACGAGAGCCTGTTCGGCGGCTAGTACGCCCACTTCTTCGTCAAATTCCAGCTTATCAAGTTCGTTGAAACAGTCGGAATAGCATGTCGCCAGCAGCAGTCGTCCGATGTCGTGAATCAGACCACCGGTGAATTCTTCCCCCTGAAATCCGATATTCAATGCCCAGTTCATGTTCAGGCACAGCAGAGCCGTCGTGAAACTGTGCTGGGACAGTGTTTCGCGAATCCACTCTTCTTCAAGGCTCATCGACTTCATCATACTGCTGAAACTGGCCGTCACGATCAGATTCTTGCACTGCCGGAAACCGAGTCGGACGACTGCCTGATGCAGGTTCAATACGGGTTTCCCCGATGAAAACACAACGCTGTTTGCCATTCGCAGGATCCCTGCAGCCAGGCTGGGATCACGTTCGACTACCGCAGCGAATTCGTTGATGCCGCAATCGGGGTCCTCGACGATCTGAAGCGCCTGAGTGGCCACCGCGGGCAGCATTTTCAGGTTGTTGGCACGAGAACGGAGGCGATCGAGGGCCGCGGCTGGAAGTGCCACTTCACCGATAGTAACTGCGACGGGTTCGGTCAGTGTACTCATGATGTCATGCTCGCGAAATCTTCGTAATAGTTGTGATCACAGGAGACGTATGTTGATGTCAGTTCAAAAGAATTGACTTGCCTTCAACTAGTTCGAATTCAGCGGGTCAGCGACACCGATAAGACGCAGCTTGTCGATCAAGATGTCTTGCGTGAAGGGCTTCATCACGAATTCATCAACGCCCGCCATCATGGCGCGGGCCATCTTGGCAGGCTCGGTTTCTGTCGTCACCATCACCAGCTTCAAATCCTGTCGCGACGAGTCCGCTCGAACGGCCTGCACGAATTCCAGCCCGTTCATTTCGGGCATGTTCCAGTCCACAAGCACCAGTTCGACGTCATCGAGTGTATTCAGCTGATCCAGCCCCTGCTTCCCGTTTCCCGCCTCTGAGACTTCAAACTCAAGGGGCTCCACAATTCCCCGCAGAATTCGCCGCATGGCTCGCGAGTCGTCAATAATTAATGCGCGCATGAAATGGCCTTACTTCGATGGAGAAACCTGTGATTCTGGACTCGCTTATCCAATCGAGATTTCGCTAAGGTGTTATCGTTCGAGCAGGTAATTCAAAATGATATATATTCGAGATTCTGTGTTTTCACGATGCGGTACGCGCCGCTCGCCGCGGCAATAAGCTGGTCAGTTTGACTTCATGGATGGGCGGCAGAAACTGCCGCGTATCCTCGGCATCTCACGCGAAGGGGATTCGCTGATGTGAGATGAGGTGTCAATAGGCGTTCGTCGATCAGAACGGACATCGCAATGAAACATTCCGGTGGGCGAAATATCTCAGATGTGATCCGTTACCAGATTTAAGGTGTGCACGAATTGTGACCAAAGGCGGTTCTGCTGGCCCTGCAGACGCCATCCCAAATCTGCGTCAGGAATGATCATTCCTGAACACAAAAAAGTGTCACGGAACGCATCGAACTGGTGGACGCAAACTTGCCATTTCCGGAACAAATTCCGCCGCTTGCCGGGCCACATGCGGTCAGTTTTCCGAATTTGTGGATTACGCGGGCAGAAGTTGCAGTCGCAACGCGACAAAGAAATCTTCCGGCCCAAGTGGGCCAGCAGTTCACCCAGCCAGGGCCCTGCGGCCCTGGAACTCGATGTAATAACAGGACCTGAGGCCTGAAGGGCCGAACCTTTCTCTGGTCACTAAAGACGTCAAAAAAGGAACGACCGGCCTTTCAGGCGTCGTAGAGATTTTGGTGGGGTCAATTCCAGGGCCGAATGGCCCTGGCTGGGTGAACTACTGGCCCGTTGGGCCTCCTGAGGAACATCATGTCGGTATCAATACCAAATCGGCCGCCGCGTCCGCGAACATGCCCAATGTTTAACAGAGTTCCTTCCCTATGTATGCACCCCAAGGTGCGGGAAAACTACGTTCCGTGACGCAATGTTCCCGGGAAAACGGCGCTGCGAATGAACCTTCGCAGATCGGAATCAGCTCAGTTCGAACAGGGGCGTCATCAGTTCGCCCTCTTCGAGGGCATCGATCGTCCGCCCGTCGGGAGTCGATAGAGCGACATGCGGGTCGATACCGAGCGAATCAAGAATGGTGTAGCAGACATCCGCTGGGGCATACGGCCTGGTTGTCACATGAGCCCCTTGCTTGTCTGTCGCACCAATCACTTTCCCCCCTTGAACTCCCGCACCGGCGAACAGCAGGCTGGCGGCTGGCCCCCAGTGATCCCGGCCTGCGTCCTTGTTAATGAGGGGGGTGCGGCCAAACTCACCAAAACACGCGACGAAAGTCTCCTTCAGTAGCCCCCGCGTCGCCAGGTCTTCGATGAGGGCTGAGAAGCCCAGATCAAATTCAGGAAGTTTCTTGTCACAGTTTTCGAAGATCTTGCCGTGATGATCCCAGCCACCATAGTTGACCGTAACAAATCGGACGCCCCCTTCGATCAGTCGACGGGCGAGCAGACAGCTTTGTCCGAATGTGTTACGACCGTAACGATCTCGCAGTTTGGCATCTTCCCGCTCAATCGCGAACGACGCTTGAGCCTGTGGGGACAGAATCATATCTGCTGCCCGTCCGCGAAATTCATCGTAGGTTGCGAGTTGATCATTGCCGCGAACCTTTTCTCCCAACTGGTCAATCGTCGACAGAAACGCCTTCCGTCGATCTGCACGCGCGGCGTCACGATTGGCAACGGCCACATCTTTGACACTGAAATTCTCGGCGTTGGGGTCACCTGTTTTGAAGGATTCGTAACGGCCTCCTAGAAACGCACTTTTTCCGAGTTCCCATGTGAACGAGGGGTTTCGTGGAACCGCCACATAGGGAGGAAGCACACCACTGAAACCCAGTTCGTGGGCCGCAACAGCTCCAATCGCGGGGTAGTCTCCGAATGGTGAACCAAACCGGCCAGAGAGAACCCAATTGGTGGCTGTTTCATGGTGATCGTTGTTGTGAGCCCCCGAGCGAACCAGGGCCACCTTGTCCATGCACTGAGCCATTTTGGGCAGCAGTTCACAAACCTGAGTCCCACTGACATTGGATGCGATCGGTGAATACTTGCCACGAATTTCTGCCGGTGCTTCCGGCTTCATGTCGAAGCTGTCGTGGTGAGTCAGACCGCCACCCAGATAAACCAGAATGACAGATTTTGCGCGGGCCGGGCGAGCCGCCTTAACATCTGCTGCCGCTGACTCACTGGAGAAAATCGATTCCAGTGACAATCCACACAATCCCAAGCCACCCACCTGAAGGAAATTGCGGCGCGACGGGCTATGAAGAACGGATGGGCGACCTGATTCCAGCGAGAAGTTCAACATTCGGTATCGTCCGGGAGAATTCGAAACGAGAATCGTGTGTTCTGCCATAGTACCATCGGGACGGAGGCAAGTCAGCCACAAGTTTCGGCAATCGGCAATTCGTCAAGAAGACGACACGGGGCAGAAGTTGCCCGCCCTGGCACGAGTTCTCAAAACACAATCTGCTGAGTTCCGGAGACTTTTGGAGCAAGATCTGCTATTAACCCGCGAAGACATTGAAGCCACACAATGGTACCTGTTTGCGTCGCGACCGTTGAATCTGCAAAGTTTGTGATATGCCAAGTGAATCCAATTCCTCAACCGGCAGCGTGGTTCTGATTCTGGGTGGGGGAATTCATGGTGCCGCTGTCGCTCGAGAACTGGTACTCAACGGGCTCTCGGTCATTCTGGCCGATTCGGGTGATCTGGCGGCAGGTGCCACTTCGAAGTCGTCTCGACTGATTCATGGCGGACTGCGGTATCTGGAATATGGGGATGTCCGGTTGGTCCGCGAATCGCTGCTGGAACGTGGTCGGTTGCTGAGGCTGGCACCTCAGTTTGTGCGTCCACTGCGGCTGTTCGTACCGACCCGTAAACGCTGGTCGGGATTACTTCGATCCGCGCTGGGATTCTTCAAGCTGGCGCGAACTCGATTTGGCCGTCGATTAATGGGACGAACAGAGCGCCGTGCGCCACGAGGATTCTGGCCCATTCGTTTTGGACTGTGGATGTACGATCTGTTTTCGTGGGGCGATGGATTGCCTCGAAGCCAGGGGTTCAAGATGGCTCGCGGAGGCAAGCCATCCAATCACGAACACCCCGCCATCGCATCGCAATATCGCCGGATCTGTGCCTATTCCGATGCGCAGATGCTTTATCCAGAACGGTGTGTCATCGCCTTGCTTCGCGAGGCGGAACAGATCGCACGCGAACAACAGGTTTCGCTTCAAATCCTGCCGCATGCGGCCGTACGCTGGCAGGCAGATTCGATTCTGATTTCGCAGGGGGAAGGAACTCCTGTTCAACATCTTCGACCTGACCTGGTGGTCAATTGCAGCGGGGCGTGGGGCGACCTGACTCTGAACTCGATTGATGCGGCGACGATTCCGTTGTTTGCCGGAACCAAGGGCAGTCACCTCGTCACTCGCAATCCTGAATTGAAAAAGGCCCTGGGGCGGTTTGGCATCTATGCAGAAACGGGTGATCGACGCCTGGCTTTTGTCCTCCCATTTGGAGATGCGGTACTGGTCGGTACCACAGATGAAGAGTGGACGGGTGACCCGGCCAATGCTGTCGCCAGCGACGAGGAAATAACCTACCTGCTAACGGTGATCGAAGGAGTCTTCGGCCTGAAATTGACGCGAGACGATGTCGAATCACATTACAGTGGCGTTCGACCATTGCCACGGACCAATGACACCAGCAACGCAGCCATTTCACGCGATCATTCACTCACAGAGCATCGCCTGCACGGAGTCTCCGTGGTGACACTGGTTGGCGGCAAACTGACCACATTTCGATCTGTCGCTCAACAGATTGCCGATCGAATCTTTCAGAAGTTGAATAGAACTCGCAGCAAATCCACCAATCATCGAGTCCTCGTCGGAGGTGAAAACTTTCCTGCGGATGATGAAGCGAGAAACAAGCTCTGGCTGCAGTGGGCGAAGCAGTTCAACACGTCGGTCGATGAAATCGCGTTCCTGTGGCCACTGTACGGGATGCAGATCGAGCAGATCCTCAATCACGTGGCGTCATTGCCTTGTCTCCCCGTAGCGGGGACGAATCTGTCGCAACGCGTCGTGAGCTGGGTGATTGAAAATGAATGGATCGGAACGATTAATCCGCTGGATGATCTGGTGGAACGGCGACTAATGCTGGTATTTGCTCCGAACCTGTCACGAGCCACACTGCAGGAACTCGCGGAATTGCTTGTGCAGTGTCAACGTTTGTCGTCAGACGCCGTTAGCAGCACTGTTGAAGCAACGCGTCAGCGGTTGCGACTGCATTACGGACGCCACGTGGAATGACAAATCCCTTGTATTGCCTGAAATGACAGTAACTGTAACCGGCCGAAGCGAGGTTCTTCGGCCGGGCACAGAAATTTCGTTCAACGTTTTCAGCGAGCTGTGTTAGTCGATAGCCCAATCTGCTGCATGAATTCGTGTGGGGCTCGCAGTGCCTCTGTCCAGCCTCGACGCCTCGACAGGGAGATCGTTCATTAGAACGCATCTCATTTAAGTGGCGTCCTGCGGGCATCAAACGACAGCGTCTAACCCCTGTTTCGACGCGACACGGAAGTGCGACACGCACTAGAACGAGATTGCAGACAGCTTATTCACGGTCTTGGTGTAATAGTCGTAGCGGACTTCGGCCCAGTCACCAAGAACAATGTCGTCAAATGTGCAACCGACGTTATCGAGCGAAATCTTGGATGACGAGGTCACCAGCAACGTTCCGGAACCGTAATAGGATGCTCCCACGGTGATCACACCGGTACTATGATCGATGGCAGTGATGTACCCCGTTACTCGGATTTCGAGCGTCTTGACGCTTCCCCCACCGCCACCGCCGCCACCACCGCCACCGCTTCCGCCAGCCGCGTCAGCCACAGCGGGAACCAGAACAACTGCCATCGCCAATGCCAACAGTGCCGACCCGATTTGCTTGTACATGAAAAACTCCCCATCGATTCCAGAACGCTGCGGAAAAAACCTTCCGCCAGGAACGACAACCGATACAAACTGACTCGCAGAAGATCTCAGTCACAGTGCCGTCGTCCTGTTCATCAGATTCAGCGGAACTTCAGGACAGAAATTCGGGAGTTTTTTGAAAATTCCCGGAAATCGAGTGCTTGCAGGCTTTGGAGGGAGTTCAGAGATTGAGCCCTATCAACAGGTTCTGTCAAAAGACCGAGGCCAGCAACAGTTGTGACATGCGGACCAGCCACGCTCGATCATCCGCAGTCATTTTGTTCGCATCAATGATCTGGCGCGAACGATTGCGAACGTTTGTCACGAGAAATCGCTGAGTCGCAGTCATCGGTTTTTGCTTTTCAGCCTCAAGCAACAGAGTCGCGATTCTGTGCAGAATGCGTGGTTCGTGCAGATCCTGAGTATCGGGTGTGCTCCATGTCGGCGCCTCCGGTTGATCTGCCGCATGTCGGCACACACGCAACATCAGGCTGGCAATGCGCGACGCCTTGTCAAAGTCGAGCCGTTCCGGAGTGTCGCTGGGCGAGTGATAATCAGGATGTTCACCTGTTGAAAAGAACAGATATGGGATCTCACGATCACGGAACGTTCCATAGTCACTGCGAGTTCCAACGATGTCGGTTCCCAGTCGACAGACCTCCAGTCCTGGTGGCGTGCCAACAGCTTTCAGCGTGGCCTTCAGTTCGGCTGAACGCTCACTGCCAAAAACAAATACGGCAGAAAATGGCAGATCTCCCAGCGAACGACCGATCATATCTGCCGTCATGAAGAGCTTGACCCGTTCAATCGGCCATGGGGGATGAGCTGCAAACCAGCGCGAACCCCATAACAGCCTCTCTTCCAGATCAAATGCAATAAAAACAACACTGCGGCGCGGGGCGACCTTTTCGCTGGCCAACTGACGTGCCGCTTCAATCAACATCGCAACACCCGAGGCATTGTCATCGGCACCTGGATACACGTATCCATTGCGAATCCCCAGGTGATCGTAATGGGCACTGATGATTATGAACTCGTCAGCCAGCTTCGGGTCACTTCCCGGAAGCCAGGCACCGACGTTGTAACCCATAATTGTCGCGTGGCCATCTGCGGCTGCTGCCCCCGGAATGGCCTGCTCGAACTTTGCCTGTTCGGCCGCTTCTGGAGTTTGTTTGGAGTCGCCGTTATTGGCTGGTGACTCTGCGAAGAGTGGTTGCAGGCCGATTTTTTTCCATTGCTGCACAATATACCGCCGTGCCAGAAGCTTGGATGGATCACTGCCTCGTCCTTCAAGTTCGGGGCTCGCGATGTACTGAACGTGCGGGCGCAACTCTTCAGAACGGATTGCGGGTACGAAGGTTGGCCCCGAAGCAGCCTCTGGAGGACCATCACAAAAGGCTGGCAAATTCGTCACTGCCAGAAGCAGGAGAACAATGAGTCCTGTGTACCGGAACATGCAGTTACCTTAAATTGACGCGTGGCATGCCACGTAATTCAGCCCTCAACCGGATCGCAGGCGTTCGGTTTCGAGTCAAGTCGAAGCGGATGCTAATACACAACGCTTCCCAACTGCCCGACGGTGTCGTGAAAACCTCGACCCTGACGGTTGCAACGATTCTCGCGAAGTTTCCTATCGTAGCGACCCCTGTGTGGTCGATGAATCTCCTGATGCCTGATTCCCGTGGGAAATGGGAATAAGACACATCGAATTCCGAATTCAAGCGGCGAAAATGTCCGCTTCCGTTGGCAGGCTTTGAGGAGATTGGACTATGCGTCGAGCGTTATTGGCGATGCTGCTGGTGGGAGCGGCGGTTCTGGCGGGGGGACAATCGGCACAAGCTGCCGGAGAAGGTCAGCCGACCGACTGGAATCGATTCTACTACTATCCGTACGTCTACTACCCACACAACTATCAAGCCCCGCGAGAATACAACAGCCTGTACAACCGCTATCCGCAAGAGCGACAGATCCCGGTTTACAACAAGAGCTGGTACAACTTCTATCCGACCAAGAAGCCATTCCACTCAGGCCATCACTTCATTCTCGACGTATTTTGATCGTCTGGATCCCAGGGGAAGACGTGTTCAGCCCAACGATGTCAGTGTCGACATCGTTGGGTTGCCGTCATTTCACACGCTGAAACATCTGAATCCGTTTGCCGTTGACCTCGGTGACATAGACCATGCCATCAGCCCGCTGAGCCATCAGATGCGGCAGCTTCAGTGTCTCGGGCGTTCCCCAGCTTCCCAGCAGCTTTCCGTCGAGGTCCAGCAGCGACAGTCGATGTGCATCACCATCGGCCACAATCAGACCATCGCTCGTTACGAGCAGGCCGAAAGCATTCCCACCGTCTTTGAACTGGGCGATGAACTTGCCGTCGTTCGAAAAAACCTGGACGCGGTTATTTCCACGGTCGGCGACATAGATCCTGTCCATCGAGTCAATTGCCAGCCCGTGTGCCGTCGCAAACTTGCCCGGGTCCTTTCCGCCACCACCCCACTCAGCAACATATTTTCCTTCGGCGTCAAACTTCGCAATCCGCTTGTTGCCCGCGTCGGCGACATAGATGAAGCCGCGTGAATCGAAAACCAGATCGTCGGGTGAACGCAAACCAGTTGCTCCCGCCCCCGCTTTTCCATCCTGTCCAAGCGTCATCGTGGTCAGACCTTCCCGAGAATAGCGTCGGGCAATATGCAGTGCATTGTCCGTGACCCAGACATTCCCCTGCCGGTCGACTCGCAATCCATGGGGAGTTTTGAATTCCCCTTTGCCCCAGCCAGCAACCAATCGATGTTGACCATCCAGAACGAGCAGGGGTGGTTCCCCGCGGTGCAGCACGTAGACGCGGTCGGTGCCATCCACAGCGACCGCCGACATCGCTCCAATTTCCACATCTGCGGCAAGTGGTACGAATCCACGCGAGACATACGGATCAGCCGCCATCGCAGCCGACATCATTCCCACGATCCAGGCAAACAAGATGTAGACGTTGCGCATGCTGATCTCTTTTGAATCACAAGACACGTTTCAGGTTTGCTGCGGCAAATCCCAGGAGTGACCGCCGGAATCCTTGGATCAGGTGAGTTCACCTGCAATCCGCAGAAAGTTCTTCAGCAGTTCAATGCCGCTTTCGGTCAGAAAGCTCTCGGGGTGAAACTGCACTCCATGGATCGGGTACTGGCGATGTCTTAACCCCATCACTTCACGCGGGTGTCCCGGATATTCCGCATACGCACTGACTTCCAGTTCATCACTAAGAGTCGCTTCAGGGACAATCAGGCTGTGGTAGCGAGTCGCGATGAAGGGATTCGGCAGCCCCGCAAACACACCGCGGCCATCATGATGGATCGGTGAAACTTTCCCGTGCATCAGGCGTTCCGCCCGCACGACGGGAGAATGGTAAACTTCGGCCATGGATTGATGGCCCAGACAGACTCCCAGAGTTGGTATCTTCGGGCCAAGGGCGCGAATCAGATCCATGGAAATTCCCGCTTCGTGCGGCGTGCATGGCCCTGGTGATACGACGATTCCTCGTGGATTCAATGCGGCCACTTCGTCAATCGTGATCTGATCGTTGCGAGCCACCCGGACATCGATTCGTGAATCGATTTCGCCAAACCGCTGCACAAGGTTGTACGTGAACGAGTCGTAGTTATCGAGAATAAACAGCATCGAACAAAACCAGATAGAGGATGAGATTCTTCGATTGGCAGCGTGGAGCGTTACGACATGACTGTTTCGGGTTTGAGCACCAGCCCGCACGCGCAAGCGTCCGGTTTCATGTATGTGTCGGCCCTCAACGAGTGCGGACCGGATTCTAAGCTGTTTCGCAGTACTAGGCTAACTTCGCCCCAGCCAGATCCTCTGCCTTCGGGCGAAAGCTGACCCAGTATCGCTTGGGAATGACACCAATACCAATCAGCACCAGTTGACTGACAACGAACAAGCCAAGCTTGATGACAGTCCCTTCGGTGAAACCGTACGAGTGCAAGCCGGCACCAAGTTCATTGACGCCCCACCATGACCAGCTGACAAAGATGTTCCCGGCAATCGCCAGTACAGCCATTCCACGATCTTTGACCATACCACCCCAGCGGGCATGCAAGACCAGGGCATTCCACAGCACGATAATGAGAGCGCCGTTTTCCTTAGGATCCCAACCCCAGAATCGCCCCCACGAATCATCGGCCCACAGTCCCCCCAGCACCGTCCCGACAAAACTGAAGAAGATCGAAAAGCAAAGCGTTCCATACATCATTCGACTGATATCTTTGGCCAGGCTCGGTGTCAGGGAGTTGGTGAAAACGCCACGTAATACGTAGACCAACCCCAGCAAGCCCGCCAGATAGGTTGTTGCATATCCCAGCGTGATCGTGGTGACGTGCGTTGCCAGCCAGAATTGAGTATCGAGAACGGCCTGCAGGACCGTAAAAGTATCTCCCTTCAAGGCCAGGCCATCGGCAATCAGCAGCGTGGCATAACCAGCCACAGCAGCAATCAGGTTGCCGATCCCCAATCGGAACATCCATTCCAGCATCAGTCCCAGCACAACACATCCCCAGCCAATGAAGACGGCGGATGAATAAAGGTTTGTCACCGGAGGTCGCCCCGAGATGTAGATTCGGCTGACGAGTGCGAATGAATGCAAAGCGAGAATCAGACACAGAAGCCAGAATGAGACTCGATTGATCGTACGAGTCCACCCGAGCCAACCGAACGTTCCCAGGACAAACGCGACAACATACAGCCGATCTGCATGCGTAAATGGTTTAAAGTGGTTGAAATAGGCTTCGAATCCTGTCGCGGTCAGGTTGACGTCGCGCGGTGGGGCCTGTTTCAACTGCTTCAAATATGACGCGACAGCAAGATTGAAATCCTGCGGACCTTTTTTGGGTTTGTCTTCGCTACCCTTCGTCTTCGGCTCTTTACTCTCTGCGTAGGTTGTCAGGATCGACTCCCATGCGGTCACCCCGGGGTTGCCGTCCTTCTTTTCAATGACTCGTTGTTGAATATTGTCCAGGTACGCACCCGAATACGTCCGCCATTGTTGTGAAGCATCAACAGGTCCAACCGCCAGAATGGGATGGCCCTGCTGTTCCAGCATCGTCGAAAACTTCTTGACTTTCTGAAATGATTCAACGACTTCCTGAGTCGTATTGCCACCAATCCGGTGATGTAGCCCGAAGGCAAATCTCAAGTGGTCGAACGTGGAAATCTTGTCGTCCAGTTCCATCAGTTTCCGCTGGTAGACACTCAGCAGATTTCGATCCTTTCTGGCAACCTCACGCGCCTCGACAACATGTTCACGGAACCGCCCCTCATTCTTCTGGAGTTCCTTGCGCGAGTAACGCATTCCCTCCCGCTTCGTGACACCGACGGTTTCGTGGACTTCCAGGTTTTCGATGCGGAAAACGTCGTAGTCCAGCGATTCGGGTGTTTCGGCGATAACATCCAGCAGCCACTGGATCGCAGAGATCTTGTGCTTGGACTCACCTTCACCAACGCTGACGTACGAGCGTCCAGAGATTTCCAGCAGCGCAGCGTATGCTGCGGAATCCAGCGGCTTGACGCGTCCATCCTGTACGACAGGGATCTGTCCGAATTGATAAAGATCGTAGGTCAGCGGCTTGTGCGCCGGAGGTATCGCCACCGATACAATGTAAGCTGCCGCAGTGATCGTCACGACGGCCGCAACCGCTGCCGACCAGTCGCGTGATTCGGGTGCCAGGACTGGTTCAGGTTTGCCAGGGCCTGGATTGACGTTGATCTTGATACCGAGTTTTTCGGCCAGGCGTTCGGCCTGAGAACTGGGGACCGTGACGTTGCTTCTCATCAGGAAATTGATCAGAAGCCGCATGAAGTGTGCCAGCATTCCGACTGCGACCAGCATGCAGGCAACGTATGGCATCATCCAGCCCTTGTTGGCAACAACAGACAGCGTAGTCCGCTCGCCAAGCTCATCCCTCTGGTAACTGCTCTGATAGAATGTCTCCTCGGCAAATCGCAGAGGGTTATTCATCCAGATCGTTTTTTCCTGCTGAGTGACATTACGCGTGGCATCGTCAACAAACACGGTTGACGCGTAATGGCGAGGGGTCGTCGTCCCGATATAGTCTTCCTTGCGGACATCCTTCAGGCGGAATTTGAACGGTTTGTAATATCGCTTTGGTCGAAGGCTCAGTTCAAACGGTTTACCGTCTGCAGTGAATCCGTCGATTTCATTACGCATGTACAGTTCCATTCCCACCAGATACGTTCCGAGGGGTTGATTGCTGGCTCGGTCGGTCAGAGTCACGTATGCCGAAGGCATATCGATCTTGCTGTCCATATCGGTGCCGCTACCGGGTCTCTTCTCGTGCGCAAACCACGTCATTCCTAATCCGGAAGTTGCTGGGTTGGTCGCTTTGGCAGGGACGGCACTGAGATACGAATTCTGGAAGAACTCTTTGACATCAATCTTGAATGGCAGGTCCGGCAGGTCAATCGTTTTCCCAGTCTTGATCATTGAACGGGGGATGGCCGTAATGGTCTCTTCGCCCGGTTTTGATTTATCGATAACAGCGACTTCAAATGTCCGGATATCGCCGGTGAAGTTGGTCGTTTCACCTTCCAGCAGGTGCATCTGTGTTTCGACCGCCGTCATCGCCACTTCAAGTTCATAGGCCATCAACAAGCCAATGCCGGAATGGAGCAGCACAATTCCAGCTCGCCTGCCGAAAACGATCCAGCAGCCGACCAGTAGGGCGGCAGATGCGGCGGTTCCCTGGGTCAACTGCCAGAGAATTCTCAGCGAAGCATCCTTCGGACGACCTGCGTCACCTTGATAAATTAACCAACCCAGCAGAGCGACCAGCCCGAAGGCGCTGACACCCAGCAGGGCAACTACCAGGGTCCGGTACGTGGTCCGAGGAAGCATCGCTGAGTCCGTTGTCAGCTTGACGATTCCAAAGACGGAGGCGAGAGCCAGAAGTCCCAACGCCCCCTGGAATCCTTTCCATAACGTCGAATAGGGAATCCAGGGTTCCGTCTGAAAGGCGCGAGACGTTCCGGCAGCGGCAATGATAAACCAGGTGATCGCACAACCGATACCGATGGCACCAACACCCGCCAGCAACTTCATGCCCTTCGCTTCAGCTTTAAACCGGACGATATGAGCGGCGAGCAGATTGAGTCCCAGAAGCAGGCCGATCAGCTTTCCTCCAGGAAACCACATTCCTCCGCAGGTTTCTGCCAATCGCTTTAATCCCTGCATGGTCGCAATACCGAAGCGGCCGAACGCTGTCACTTCATTCGGATCGGCGGGCATCTCAGGGACAAACGACGGCGGAAAGAAAATTGGAAATGAAATCCAGGCAAACCAGCAGCGGAAGTACTGGCCGATCACTTCCCAGATGTCTTTGTCGACCTGGGCAAACGTCCCGGCCAGGATCAGGAAAATCGAAAATGCAAACAGGACAACCGTCAGACGCAATGAAGCCACCGGGGTCAGGACATTCTTCACGATACCCCAGATGCTCATATCGGAAAGGTCGAGGTGTCGAGGTGGTTCGCTCTGTTCGACAGCGTCGTAAGTATTCAAATCCACGGCCATCATCCACCTCACTTTTTCAATTGAACGAGTCTGACTCGTGTCTATTCGCGCAGGTTCAAAGGCAACCAACAGCTTGATTCACGTCAAAACTGCAATGACTTGGCAAACTTCTCAAAGCGTTCCCGTTCTCGAATGGCCAGGTCTGGATCTCCATCCAGTTTGACGAATACGGTCTGCTGATCATCTTCCAGCATCAGACCGAGCATCGTGCGGCCATCGGTTTTCAATTCAATCAATTCGCCGGTTCGTGAGCCAATCGCGATTTTCTGCAAAGCAGCTTCAACATCGTCCTTGGCCAGTGGCCCGAGCCCCATTTGACCCCGCCAGCGATTCACGTTTTCCAATTTGGATCCGCCAGCACGCGACAGGCTGATAGTGGCCTTTTTCGCATTGTCACCGGTCCCTTCGCGAGCTTCAAAAACCGCAATGGTGAATGGTTTAGGAGCGACCTTGGTCCACTCGGACGGAGCTTCGTAATCGATTTCTGAAGCCTCTTCAGGATCCGGTCGCGATCGGCCAGTCGCATCCATCAACGTGATCGTAATCTCGCCCGACGACAGAGTTTCTGTGTATGCGGGCAGGTCATCCGATTGAATCATGGGTAATTCGATCTGACCACGCCAGCGGTTGATGTTGTCGCGGATTCCGTCCGTCAGATTCTTTCCAGCAGGAAGGACTGTCACGGATACGCCCATAGGTGGTACGCTGGAGGTTGCGAGCGTCTTGTACCGGTTCTGGTCGCCGGGAAGTTCGCGCCATCCGGTCGGCAATGTCCAGCGTGGCAATTCGCCTTTAAATTTCAAAGAAGTCAGCAGGGAACGAAAATCAGCAGCGTTCGATTCAACGTCATTCGGCGCTCCCTGCAATTTGAAGAACCAGAGCGACTTATCGTTCTGCACCAGAGCCGCAAGAATCCGTTCCGGGCGGTACTTGCGACGTGCCAGAAAACGGAGATGTTCCGGTGTCTGGATGGATTCATGGGTCGGGACAGTGATTTTCGACACTTCTTCCGACTTCTCACACCCTGTGATCCACAACGTGATCGCTGTGACCCAGCAGAGGGAAAGGAATCGGAAAAGCGGAACGGTGGCGGTTGACGTTGGCACGGGCGCACGTGGCCTTCGAAAGAAGTTTGAAAATCCGGCGGGCAAGGCGTACTTGGCGGGAATGTCGGGCAGCCATCAAGATTATAGCCGTCGCCATTGTCCAAAGTACAACCGTCAAAACGAGTCGAACGAAGAAACCAGATAAACCGGCTCACTTTCCGATCCCCTGAACCGTCAATATTTACCGGGTCGAACCCTGATCGTTAGCAATAGTGCCTTGTCGGCGGACTTCGATGAGCTGGTACTTGCCTACCCGAGGTCGTGCCAACGGCTTCAGGTCTTCGTCGAAAATCGCGTAGTCGAAACCTTTCTGTGGCAACAGGTTACAGAATCGTTCTGCCTTTGCTCGCCCACCATCAACGAACCAGGCCGTGCCTCCCGGAGCCAGCATCTGTGCCGTCAATTCGAGGATCGGCTCGTGGTTGCGATCCTCGTAAAGTAGCTCGCATCCCCAGATCCATTCAAATTGTCGCTGCGGGGGATTTCGCCAATCGAGAACCAGGCCTGAAGCTTGAGTGTAGCCCGCTCGATTTGCGTTAAACATTGCAAGGTCAACAGCTTTCGGCTCGTAGTCGCTAATCGTTACCCTTAGTCCCTTGGCTAAACCGGCCAGGCCGACCAGTCCGATTCCAGCCCCCAATTCCAGTACTTCTGTACCCGGCTTCCAATGCGTCCGCAGAATCGTCGCCACCATTTTCAATGAGGCGGGCCAGAGGTAGGCCCAGTACGGCATGTACTCGTCGCGGTCAAATGCCGCATGAACTTCGGCATCGTCCAGAAACGCGTCCGGTGATGCAGGAAGTACGAATCGAAAAACCCGCCCCTCAATGGTCCACTCTCGCTCTGTCCATCCCCCTGGCACGTCGGGAAGACCGGCCGGGGTCGTCGGCAAAGGAGTACAGACCGGACGAAGTTCCAAGGTGTCTGGGGGCGTAGCGGTCATTCACAAGAATTCTTTAGTCAGTTCGATCGAGGCACAATCCAGTCCAAGACCCCTATTGTGCCGACAAAACCCGTCACCCGACAATCGACCGACCTGAACGGTAGAAAATGAGAATCTGTAAAACGGGAGAGCATTGACCGTCAGCGTCGCGCGTTCCTGACGGAATGCCGTAGAATTCAAAGAACCGATCAAGGCGGTAACCGCGACCGACATCACACATTTCATCCACGCCAACCGCCCGCCCGGCGAGGGCCTATTTCAGGCCGCGGCGGATGAGGAGGGCGTCGACAGTTGGTTCGCTGCCTCGGAAGGCTTTGTAAGAGAGCATCGGGTCGCGGCTGGAACCTCGGCTGAGTATTTCCTTACGGAATGCGCTACCGTTTTCAGGAGTGCAGCCACCCTTGGCCATCATGTGAGCAAATGCGTCTGCCGCCAGCGATTCACTCCAGAGGTACGCATAGTAACTCGACGAATATCCTCCAGACCAGATATGAGCAAAGTAGGCTGTGCGATAGCGAGGGGGAACTGCGGGATGACTGGCCCCGACCTTTTTGAGCGATTCTGTTTCGAACGCCTCGACGTCAGCGGGGATCTGATCGCTCGTCAGTGAATGCCATTCGAGATCCAGCAGTGCTGCCGCCAGATACTCCAGAGTCTCAAATCCCTTGTTGAATTTCTTGGCGCTGATGGCCTTGTCGAGCAGGGCTTTCGGGATCCGTTCGCCTGTCTGGTAATGCCGTGCATAGTTGGCAAGGATTTCTGGCTGGATGGCCCAGTCTTCTTCGAACGTCGACGGAAACTCGACGAAATCGCGTGGCGTGGCCGTTCCGGAAACCGTCGGATAGGTCACGTCGGAGAACAAGCCATGCAGCGCGTGGCCCATTTCATGAAACAGGGTTGTCACATTGTCAAAGCTGATCAGTGCCGGTTCCCCTTTCGCAGGGCGAGGAATGTTGAGGCAATTGACAATTACGGGCTTTTCGTGCAGCAACTTTGACTGATCGACGAAGGAATTCATCCACGCACCGCCACGCTTGGTATCGCGTTTAAAGTAGTCTGCGTAGAACAATCCAACCTGCGAACCGTCTCGATCCAGTACGTCAAACACTCGCACATCGGAATGATAGACCGGCAAGTCCTTGCGCTCGCGAAACGAGATTCCGTAGAGCTTGTTCATGGTAAAGAAAACGCCATTTTTCAGGACGGAATCCAGTTCAAAGTAGGGCCGGACGGCTCCTTCATCAATCGCGAAACGGGCCTTGCGGACCTTTTCGGCGTAGTACTCCCAATCCCACGGAGCAAGTTCATGGTTCTCGCCACACTCCTTGATCATTGCTTCCAGATCACGGGATTCTTGTTTGACGCGTTCCAGAACGCCGGGGACGAGATCCGTCAGCAGTTTGCGGGCGGCGGCGGGAGTCTTCGCCATTTGGTTCTGCAGTTTATAGGCCGCGTGGTTTTCGTAACCCAGAACTTTGGCTCGTTCCGCTCGCAGTTGAGCAATTTCCAGGACCAGTCCGCGATTGTCCGTTCCGCCATCGCGCCCCAGTCCTCGATAGGCCGAAGCTTCCCAGACTCGCCGTCGCAGGGCTCGATTGTTCAATGATGTCAGAACCGGCACG
>CAZSTW010000020.1:0-74714 GCA_964609845.1 uncultured Planctomycetaceae bacterium
GTTCAACTGTTTTCGTATCAGTTGATGCCGAACCATTGGCACCTCGTGTTGCGTCCGAATCAGGATGGTGGAATGAGCCAGTTTCTACGCTGGATTACGGCCACTCATACGATGCGATACCATGCTCATTACCATACGTCGGGGGAAGGGCATGTTTACCAAGGGCGATTCAAGAGTTTCCCCGTGCAGGGGGATGAGCATTTCCTGACGGTCTGCCGCTACGTCGAACGAAATGCTCTGAACGCCGGACTTGTCAGACGAGCGGAGAACTGGCGCTGGGGATCTCTCTGGCGCTGGTTGCAACCGACGGAGCCCGCCCCCAGTCTGTTATCTCCCTGGCCGATTCCACGCGTTGCTAATTGGATCGAAGTGGTCAACGAACCACTGACAGACAAGGAGTTGGCTCGCATTCGTCGATGTGCCCAACGGGGGGCCCCCTTGGGTGACGATACTTGGGTTGAATCGACGGTACAGCGCTTCGGGCTGGAATCGACACTAAGGCCGCGCGGACGACCTCAAACCCGACCGCTTAATCCCCCTGCTGGCGAAGCCGATGACAACAAAGGGTCCTGACCCCTTTGATTTCAGCCCCTTTGATTTCAGCTGGATCAGGCAATCCTCCGCTTGCCGGCTGCAGATCGTGATCAAGTTAGCAAATACTGTAAAACACAAAGAACCTACGACTGCAGGAGTAAGAAATGGAAGTGATTTCACGTCGGACCGCGAGAGATGTCCCTACCGTCCCGTCTGGCTTCTCCGCGCGGAGATTGATAGGGGGGGTAGCACTTACGGTGCTTTTATTTCACTCGAACGTGTGCCTTTCGGAGGATTCGAATACGATTCAGAGCTTACGCCAAAAAGGTTGGAATGTTTACGATAGACAACAGGGCGGCAGGCGATTTGTAGCCGTTGAAGCTGTTGACCAAGTTCTCGACGCGTCGGATTTAGCCGTCGTCAAGAGTATCAACGACCTTCGAAGTCTCGATCTTCGCTTTTCGAAAATTTCAGGGCGTTGGCTGCCCGTCGTTGCCGAGTTGACGTCGTTAGAGTCTCTCAATATCGCGGGATGTCATGTGTCGGATGGAGAATTGGCGGACATTTCGAATCTCGTCGGATTAACAAGCTTGGATCTGGGGGCTAATGAGGTGACGAATGTCGGCGTCAGCCACCTGCGAAAAATGAAGCGATTGGTCCGACTAGGCCTTTCATTCACGGATGTAACGAGTGAAGCGATTGGGCTGTTGGACTGTGCGGATTCATTAGAATCGCTGGAGTTGGCACGTACAGAAATCACGGGTGATATTATCGTCGGTTTGCGACGATTCCGGCATTTGATTTCATTGGGGGTTTCGAAGACAAAAATCGACACGCCGTTTTGTGACGGATTAGCAAATCTTCGGAATCTGCGCCAACTGGACGTTTCGGAGTGCGGAATCGATGACTATGCTGCTTCTAGGTTATTGATATTACAGGACCTTGTTTCTCTAGACTTGAACTATACGGGAGTTACTGATGCGGCATTCGATGACATACCTGCTAACCAAAGCATTGCGGCGCTATACCTTCGAAGAACCAAGATTAGCGATATCGCTCTTGGCGTGCTTCAGGAATGGCACCGACTCGAAAATTTAGACGTGAGTGAAACTGAAATCACTGAGATTGGCATTGCGGCTGTGGCCAAATTGCGGACGCTGCGATCACTCAGTATTTCAAGCACAACACTTGGGGACGCGGCGGCGAGAAGTTTGCTGAAAGCGGAAGGTCTTGAGAAACTATATGCGAGTTATTGCTCGGTGACGCTTCCTGCGCTTTTGGAGCTGAGTAAAAGCCGCTCGCTTCGTGAGTTGAACCTTACTCGGGCAACCGTGGGTGACATTGAGATAAAGGCTCTTGCAGGAAGTGTCGGTCTGCGTCGGCTGAATGTGACTGGAACACAGATCAGTGATGTTGGGGTTGCGGCGATATTCAAAACGATGGATTTAACATCGCTTAGCATCGGTTGTACCGACATCACTGATGACGGCATAAGAAGCATTTCGAGTCTGGAGAAGTTGGAGGAGCTGGACATATCGCGATCAGCAGCAACAGATGCTGCGATTCCAGGTTTAGGCCAGATGAAGAAGCTGCGAACACTGAACGTCTCTTTTAGCAAGATTAGCCCTCACGGAATTTCGTCGCTGCAGCGGAATCTGCCAACAACCAAGATAATAAGCGAAAAATAGGCAGAGCAAATCAAAGCGGCAGGACTCCTTGATGTTGAAAACGACGTGCATTGGTCGGTATTCTTAAATGATTCCACGTCCTCCACGAACCGATGAAGCTGGCGGGTTGTACCATGCCCTGAAGAAAACAAAGACATGAAAAGGGGACAGGGAAAGCGCCAGTCAAAGCCGGAGGTAGGTAGCGGATGCAAGAGCCGTGGGTGAGGGGAACCAAGGGGACACAGCACTTTCACGCAATGGTAACAGGACGATCGCACTTGAGCAAAAGGATTTCCGAACCGTTCCGCCACGGAGCAGCGGGCGCAATCTCAGGAAACGGCTGGCGAAATCAAAGGGGTCAGGACTCTTTGTCACTGGAATCGGCGCGACTTGTCGAGAACAAAGAGTATCGCGGTAGGGACGGCCATTTCTGACCGCCCCCCGCACAGATGCGTACGTGCAGGGCTACTGCATACGGCTCTTACCTCGGATGTTGACTTGCGAACCGCACATTGGCAGTTGTGGGGTCGTTTATGGGTGCTAGGAAAAGAGTATTGCGCGTGCTTCTGTTCTTTGCAATTATCGCAGCGGCGATAGGGCAGATCCCATGGTGGTCCCACCATGGCCTGCCAATGTTACCCGCTGAGCGGGGAGCGCCCCTCCGATTCGCTTATATATTTCGAAATAAGTTTCCGTGGCGGAAAATCGTATGGTGGCATTTTGGCGCATCGGTTTTGGGGGCCGGATTCATAGAGTGTGTGATGTCGACGATAAGATCGCGGGAAATGGGACCCGGAAAAGAGGATAAATCCAATTAAATATTGACAGGTCGACGCGGAGAAAACCGAGACGAGAAAACAAAGGGGTCAGGGTGCGTCGGCAAAAGCTGTGGAGAAGTCGCGAATGAAAGAGCGTACAAGGTAAGGCCTAGCCAGTCACGTTGGCCTCGAGTGATGCGTCGTGATGGGCAACTGTCACGTCGAAGCGTTCACAGAGGTACAGCCGGGCGGTGTATTGAGCTCCGAAAGCATCATTTTGTGGTGGCCGACCTTGTCCTGACAAGGGGAAGGCAACAGTCATGACACGCGATATTGGCAAGCGTGTTGTGTCCCCCACGGAGTCTGAGACCATCAGCACGGCTGGAAACTTTTCTCACGGAAGCCGAGAGACCCCGTTGACATCCAATGCCCCCATGGCGTTGGATCGGTCGGAGCAGGCCTTGATGGCTATCGCAGCTCAATTGTTGCCGTGATCGGCCTGTGATCCGAACCGTTGGATTGGCCGACCTTACACGACCGGATGTTCCAGGCATCGTCAGCCAGGATATGGTCGAGGCGCATCCAGGGAAGACCGGCGGGCCAGCAGTATTGGCGCGTACACGGGAACGAATACCCGTAACCGGTTCCCGCGACATTGAAAGCGTTTTGATAACCAAACCAGTGTCGCTGGTACAGACTGCTTTCGCACGGCATGTTGAAATCGCCAACAAGAATCGTCGGAAACGGGCCTCGATTCTCTTCGACAAACGCCCGGACCGCTCCCGCTTCTTCGGCTCGCAGTTCCAGATAATGAGTCAATCGGGTACTGCCACGTTGTGTAATCGGTGAGGAAAGATCCAGTTCCCGCAGCCCATGTCTGGGTGTCATTTGATGGACGTTAAAGAAACTGACTCTGGTCGTGGGGAGTTCCAGTTCACACTGCATGATCGCATCGCGATCAAACGACTCGAAATGACCGAGCTTTACCAGCGTCACCGGATAACGTGAGGCGACAAAGTATTCACCCTCGTGGACCGTATGCCATTTTGAGAAGAATTTTGACAGCAGCTTGGATTGGCTGCGAGCATCCTGAAAGGCCACGACATCGGGATTCAACTTGCCGATCTCGGTAATGACCGCTTCAAAATCGGGTCGAAAGTCCTGAACGTTGCAACTGACAACTTTTACGACTGTGCCGCTGGATGGCGCTGCAGCAGCCGGGGTCGAACCCATCCATTGGCCAACCGGCAGGGCCAGTCCCATGATCGGAACCGCCACAACGGCGATGGAGATCAAATTGACGATGATCGATGATCGATGCCACAGGCCGGATGCCAGCAGCAGGACAATTGCAGGGACCAGGTAGGGAATACGCGGGGCGTACGTCATCGCCGAACTGAACCACCAGTTTTCAGAGATGGCGAACAACAGCCAGCTGATCGCCATCATCAGGCCGAGATTCATCCATGACAGCCGCGATACCCAGCGCGCGGCGAAGGAGGAGGCGACAGAGCTGACAGTGTCGGGACTCACGGTGTCGGGACTCACAGTGGTGGTGGAAGGCATGGCATACACACTCGCTGGATTCTCTGCAAACTCGTTGAGGATGTACGACAAAATTCGGTTCCCGGCAATCGCGGTTCTGGGAGAAACTGACCGTGCTGCGAATTCAGCAAAGTTTCTTGTTCATGTACTTCTGCCACATCGATACGTCTTCGAAGTTCGAGTGTGGCAATCCGTTAATCATTGAGCAGTCCCAGCGGCGGGATTTCCTCAAACGAGAACGGCTTGAGAAAGCGGTTCTTTGGTGCCTCGTTCTGCCTGATGGACCAGTTGAGCCATTTCCCATGCCGAAACATAGTGGTATCGGAAGTTCGGTTGTGAAGCATGCAGTTCGGCCAGTCCCCGATGGAATTTCTGCATTCGTTCACCGAGTAACATTTCCATGTTTGCGGTCTTGCAACCGTGAGTATGCAGCTTGACGAAACGCCAGTTTGGCTGGCCCTGGACCGTCACACCGGCCTTCAGCCAAAGTTTCAGTCGTTGCAGCGATGGGGGATGATTTCCGAGCAGGTCGCCGTTTTCCACGCGCGGCACCAGGCCCAGCTTGCGGCGCGACCAATCGAAGAGCAGCGGCCCCTGGATCATCAGCAGGCTATCCTCTGGCTGAGTCTGTCCGACCCGCGCCCTGATCCCGTGATCGTGGGACTTGCACTGCCCCGGAATATCGGACGCGTAGTAGATGCTGTTGATCGTCCGCGTCTGCGTATCGCTGGGAGCCGATGGCATTGTGAAATCAGCATAGCAGCCGGTTTTCAGCAGAATCGGTATCTCGTGATCGACGCCACACCACTGACGGTCGCGTCGGGAATTGCACAGTGCCCAGTTGCCATGAATGAAACCATAGACGATTTCTCCCGTCACTGGATCACGACGCAAGACGCCATGTTCATGAAACAAGGCATCGCGAAACGACGCAAGCTTGTCTTCCAGCCCTTCCGGCGTGTCATCGGCGTGATGCAGGTGAATGTCGAATTCCCCGAAGCCATCACGGCAAAGTTCCGCCAGCGGATCAATGTATTCGGGACGATATTGATCCTGCGGGAAGAAAAACGAATGACGCGGGTTTCGTCCGTCAACGTCACGAAACTCGCCAAACAGGCGCGGGTAATCGTTGCACCACTGATGGACCCGGCGTAAGGCTTCGTCGCGGCTGGGACTTCCCCATTCGGGTTCATAGTGGTCGCAGACTGCCAGGAAGACATCGACAGGTTCTTGATCGAGCGCGACTTCCGGAACGGGATCTTTCGGGAACAGATAGGCAGGAACCCACTGGTCCAGACCCCGTTCGCGAACCGGGCCCCAGAATCGGGCAATCACAGACTTCACAGCCCGAACCAGCATGGCACCGCAAACGGCAATCGTTGTCACGACAATCACAGCAATCCTCGCGTCCGAAATCTTCGGTGTGTGTGGCACGCTGTGCCGCACAGATCCCATGTGGAGAAAACTCCACACGAGACTCTACGCCGTCTTTTGCCAGGTGACGCGATACTTCGCAAAGAGTGCATCCCAAAGTGCTGCCGCTGTTGTGAGGTTCAGCGTTACAAACATCAAAGGCGGACCAAACAGACGCGAGCCTCGGCCAGACAGCTGGTAACACCAGCCAATGACGGCCGACGCATAGAAGGCTCCCTGCACAATCAACAGCACGCGATAAGCGGCCAGATCCAGCAGACACAGATTTGCGACCAGTGCCAGCACCATCAGCAAGGGCGAGACCAGCCGCAGCAGCTTGTGCGAAACGTATTCAAACCAGAGAGGGTTTCGCCATGGCAATGTCCATTCCGGGAACAGCCGTACCAGTTGAGCCACCCCGGCAATCGTTCGGCGTTTCCGGATCGATTCCTGCCGCGTCGACTTTGACGGCTCGTCAAAGACCAGGGCCGTGGGCTCGAACAGACATCGATAGCCTCTGGCCACCGCCTGCATGGGAATGGCAACGTCATCCAGAATCGTAGCAGGAGGAATTGGCTGAAACAGTTCCTTCCGAATTGCGTAGCAGGCGCCGGTCGCACCGGGCACACCACGTCCGCGACTTTCCGAACGTCGGATGAACTTTTCGTAGCGCCAGTAGAAACCGATTCCGGCTGCCGCTGTCGATTGTGAGGCATCACTCCGCAGAACGAGTTCCCCGGAGACGACTCCCACGGTCGGATCGTCAAAATGAGCCAGCAGGTTTCGAATGCATTTCGGATCAAAGATCTGACGAGCATCCGCCAGTAAGACAATCTGTGCCTGACATTGTGGAACCAGATCATTCAGGACCGATGGTTTGCCACGTCGATCAGCAAAAGCGAACAACTTGATTCGTGGATCACCCAGTTCGGCCAGAGCGGTGGCGGTGTCGTCGGTCGAACCATCCGATCCGATCAGGATTTCGCGGATCTGTCCGGCACCTTCGGATGCGAGCAGACTCTGGATCTTGCGAGGTAAGGTCCGCGCTTCATTATGGGCCACGATCACAATCGACACATCGTGTTTTGACGGATCAACGCCCGTCGCAGCGCTGGCGCGTCGGCCACGAGAACGGACCCAGACCAATACGGGATATCCGGCGTAGATGTACGCCAGGACCAAGACGCAGGCCCAGAATGCCAGTTGTAGTCCAAGAATGGTTGTCATATCTCAGTTTCTGCGATGCAACTTCACGGTCAATCAGTGTTGAATGACGAGGCTGTTCAAGATCTCGGCCAGACGTTCGGTTTGAGATTCACGGCTGAATTCACGCAGCGCGGCTTCGTCCACAGACAATTCATGTGCCGGAACTTCTGCTGCCGAAATACGGTGCTGAAACCAGTCGCTGATCGCCGAAACCTGTCCTGGCGTGAAGTGTCCCTGTGGAAAAAACTGTTGAACGATTTCGGCCGTTTCTCCGGCGGGAGATATTGCCAGCATTTCTTTTCGAATGGCCAGGTATTCAAAAAGCTTCGCTGGAACGACACGATCTGCGCCAGGAACGTCGCTCAGCAGCAGGCAGACCCCACTGGCAGAACGGAGCCACTGTAAGGCGGTCGAATGGGCGCAATAGTCGATCGCGACCAGTCGTGCTGATGTGTTCTGGATTCTGTTCAGAATGGCGGACTGTTCAGCGGTCTTACGTCCGACGCAAACCAGTTCGAGACGTCGCGACAGATCTGGTCTGGCATTATCGAGATGCTCGATTCCTCGCACGAGCGGTTCGATGTCCGTCAGGTTCCAGAGCGTCCCGGTATAGACCAGTCGAAACGTTCCCCGTTCAGGCTTCAGAACGTCGCAGCCGTTCTGCGAGACGGCAGAATCCGGAAGATGACGTTCGAAATCCTCGGCATCATATCCATTATAGATGCAGTGCGACGCAGCGGTGTGTCTCAGAAGAGTCAGCTTTTCTGCGAGTGCTTCTGTGCTGCGCCGAGTGGTGGCAACAACAGCATCGGCTGTTCGCAGCAGTTGTTGTTGCATGCGAGACTGTACGACGCGTGAGATCCAGTCGCGCTGGGCATTTTCCAGATACTTGCCGCTCAAATCCCATTCGTCGCGATAATCAAGAACCAACGGCAGCCCAAACCGACGTTTCAGTGCCGCACCGATATAGAAGCTGGAGTATGCCGGTGCAGTCACAAGGATGGCATCATGCTGTTTGTCACGCAGAGCTGCAGTCCCCGCCCGAATGGCGTGGTAGTTCCACAAGACTTGCGGATCCGGCTGCAATGCAAGCTTGATACAACGTCTGGCAACACCTCTGACAGTTTCTTTGAGGCGTTGTGCAATCCCTTTTCGAGCGTTGGATTCCGCAGCGATCAGGTTCTGCTTGACTCTGTAATCGGGTTCCCAGGTGCGAGCTCGAACAACTTCAACATCGCGTGGAAGGTCCGCCAGCAGACTTTCGTCTCGAACGGGTACCGACGGGTTCAGTGTCGTTAAAACCGTTACATCCCATCCGAAGCTGCCGAGGTACTTAGCCCATTTGACGGGGCGTTGAACGCCAGCTCCGCCGACCGGCGGAAAATTATAGGCCACCAGAAGTAGACGCTTCCTGCGCGGACTCGCCGGCGCAGATTCAAGCGGTGTTGGTTCAAGTGTGGCGACGGTCATCGGAGCAAGCCTGAAGAAAAGTACTGGTGATCAATGCACACCATTTACAAGTGTAGTTCACGATTTGCCCCGTCATTGGGTTGAGCGATGGCAATCTCTGGATGAGCGACAGTTCGGAGTTGGCCTACACGATCGCTTTCCGGCCTGTCATCATCGACACGGTGACAGGTTGATACTTTTCGAACAGGCCACGCCTGAACATTGTTTCAATCGCGGTTGCTGCCCACGGGTGATTGTCATGAAACAACAGGACCTCACCGTCGGCAGGTAAAAACGCGGATGACCACGCTTTCATCTCATCAGTACTGGTCATCTTGTAGTCGCGCGGATCAGCACTCCACAGCGCTACTGTTTTCTGTTGACGCCATAGTCCTGACAGTTTCGTCCAGTTCAATTCCCCTTTAGGAGGTCGCATGGCTGTTGGAATCGTTCCTGTCAGTGATTGCAGCAACGAATCCGTTCGCTGAGTTTCCTCAAGGAATTGTTGCGGCGATGTTCGCGATGGTTCGCTGTGTGACCAGGTATGATTCCCGAGCTCATGGCCGTCTTTGACGATTCTTTGAATCAGATCCGGATGCTGCTCTGCGTCTTTTCCAACGACGAAGAACGTCGCACAGACGTGTGCCGATTGAAGCACATCCAGTAATTGGGGTGTATGAACGGGGTGTGGGCCATCATCGAACGTCAAAGCCAGCCGCGGCCGTTCGTGCGCAGCAGTTCGTCCCCCGCGCGTCAGCAACCGATTGGGCGGCAGGCACGCTGTCAGCAATCGCTTCGAGAGTTGTCGCAGGAAACTCATGGTGTCATCCCGTTAGGCACCACCGGACTGACGTCGGTGAGATCGGGCCTGTGCACTACGCAATCATGGTGTTTGGCTGCGACGTAGTGCACAGGCCCGTTAACCACCCGGACAAGCCGGGTGGGGTCTGTACGAAGGTGTTGGTTATCAGCGTTTGGGGAGGACGAACTCTTCTCCGGTTCGTCCCAGTTCGCTCGCAAAAAAGTTGGTCGTTGGAAGTGCCAGATCCTCGCACCAGCGTGGGTCGCTGGTTGTATCGTCTGCGATGGCCTCCACCGGCTGTGTGAGCGCCGTCGAAGCTGCGGGGAGTGAATTCTGAACGCTCCGGGCAGATTCAGCAGGTTGATTCGCCATGGATGCCTGGTCGTGTTTTCCAAAGGTGAACCATTTGGCTGAGACCCGAGTTCCACAGACATCGTTCAGCGTCTGCGTCAGTCGGATTGCCGCGGCTTTCAGAGCCAGCGGCTCGAAGTGGCGTGGTGCAAGATTGCTGCGTCGAATCTTCAATTGAAATTCAATCGCATCCGCCAGCGCGACAGGACTGGCGACCGGGACCAATCGGTCGTAGTGCGAATCAGCGATTTCGCTCACGCCTCCCACGTCCGATGCGACAAACGGGGTTCCACAGGCGATTGATTCCATGAGGACATTCGGTACTCCTTCCGACAGACTCGGCAGAACGGTCAGATCGGCCGCGCGGTACCATTCGGCCAACTGGTTTTGTGTCTGTGGACCTCGCATTTCAACAAATGCGTCAAGACCCAGTTGAGTGATCTGGCGTTGCAGTTCCAGTTTCAACGGACCACCCCCCAGCAGATAACAACGGAAGGGAAGTTGACGAGCCGCCAGCAATCGACAAGCCTGTAACAGGTGGCAATGCCCCTTGACGGGAACCAATCGGCCGACGGATACCAGAACCGTCTCGTTTTCCGGGATACCTAATCCCCGCCGCGAGATCGCTTTTTCACCGGGAGCAAACACAGAACGATCGACACCCCGACGGATGACTCGCAGTTTACGACCATCAACACCATCGTTCACCAGGGTCCGAGCGATGTGTTCACTGACCGCTACAACGGCATCTGCGTTGTACATGACATCGAGGATCTTCTGCTGGCGACCTCCGCTGCGTCCCAGCAACAAGACATCGCTTCCTCCGACCATCACAACAGCAGGAACCCCGTGTTGATGCGCCAGGCGGACAGCCACTTCCCCGTCAGGATGAGCCCAGTACGAGAGAACCAAATCCGGCTGAAATTCTTTCATCGTCTGATGAAAGCGATTCTGAACAGACCAGCGCATCCAGCGTCCGTACTGCGACCGCAAGACCTTTGGTGTGTAGTAATGGGTGACATATTCTGCGGGAACATTGGGAACTGCCGAGAACTGCGGATCGTTCAGTCCGTTCGGCAATCGGCCTTTCAACTGTGCTCGCCAGGCTTCGACGAACGACACAGGGGAGAGTACACGAACCTCATGCTCTGCAGAGAGTCCGGCGATCATCGTTCGATTGAACGTCCCCAGGCCGGGCTGTACCGGATTGGGATACGCATAGGAATAAAACAGAATTTTCATGGCACTTCTCCGATACGAGATTGCGTCGATGATTGATTTGATGCTGGTGCAGCGCCAGTTGCTTCGTCGGTAGTCGGTGTCGCTGAAGTGGTCGCGCCGGCTGATCGAACCCACTGGCGGGCTCGTGTTCCCAGTCCTGACTGCTTGATCAGGTTGCGAACGGTTGATCGAACTTTGCGACACGCTTTCAAATAGGTAAGCGACCAGTTGGCACGCCATGTCGGCGGGACCAGCCAGACCGTTCCACTGCGTGATTCACGATTGGCGAACTGCTGCTTGTACTCTGCATCCCCGCCGCCAAAATCGAGTGACCTGGGCGAGTTATGCCGAAGCAGGTCTTCGACGATCTGCTGCAGCATCGTTCGGCCGGGCGAGAACTGGCCAAACTCAGCACAGTACGCAATCTCTTCATAGCGGAAGCAGCCAGCATTCTGGTTACAGATCGCGAAAGCCGCGGGCTTTCCTTCGATCCACCAGAGGTAGCTGCGCAGCATCCCATGGTGAGCCAATACGGACAACTGGTGCAGTTCTGCATCGTCATTGCGAATCCGCAAGCCAAACTGGCGCGACTGCCAGCTCTGACGCGAAATCTCATGTGCTGCCCGCAGAAAATCGGGGATCTGTTGAATCTCGGTCACTCGTTCCAGTCGCGTTTCTCCGAACTTCTTCAGATTGCGACGGAACTTGCTGAGACTGCGGCTGGAGAAGGTGCTCCAGTACTCGGTTTCGGTGGCCGGAAAATCGATATAGCGTCGTGGCTGAAAGTCGTGAGTCGCAAAAACCTGGCATCCGTGAGCGACTCGATCCTGGACCGTCTGAAACAACAAGGAAGTTTCATCCAGATCTTCGATCAGTAAAAAATCGGCCCCGACGCTGGTGGCATGTCGGACGGCACATTGCAGCATCCGGTACTGCAGTTGCCATGAACCATCTTTGCCGAGAAACCGCCCACCAGCCAATCGCAGACCGTGCAGAGACCATCCGGGACCGATTCCGCCTGCCTGTGATGTTCGTATCGTCTTGGGAACCAGAATTCCAAACGCACTGGGGCCTTTATCCGTCCCTTCGCGAATCAGTACTGCGTCCAGATGGGATACGGTTCGACCTGAGGCAAGCTCGGCCAGGACAAAGTCCGCGTGTTGAAAAGGACTTGCCTGAGGATCGTGGTCAAACGCCGCTCGCCAGTCCCAGTAGACCTGAGACAGATGTTGTGATACCGCTTCGTCAATCGGTACCACAACCGGCCCGCTTGTCACGGGTGTGGATTCCGGCTTTCGCGGTGTGTCGAAAAGTTCACTCATCAGTCGACCTGTCGTGCAATTTCTCGGTGGCGTGGCACCAATTCGCTTTGATCAAACGGCGTGGACAACAACTTTCAGCTTGCCGGCATTGGTCAACGGGATGTCATCAACCATCTGCAGGCGGATGTCGACCTGCGTTCCGGTACATTTGCGAACTTCACCCAGCAGTTGTTCGCGTTCAGCGAGAGTCAACCCGCCATCGACGACCAGTTTCAGCGTGATCGATTCCAGTTTCTCCTGAACGATCTGGAACCGGCGGATCGCAGGGAATTCCTTGATCAGGTGTGGAAAGAATTCACCGGGAATCTTGCGACCGTCTGGAGTTTCGAGCGTATCCAGTTGTCGACCGACGACCTTCTTCAGCAATGGCAGACCGCGTCCACACGGACACATGTCAAACCCGGCGACAGCCCGATCACCGTTCACATAGCGGATGAATGGCATGCCGTAATTGAACAAGTCCGTGATGACAACATTTCCTTCCTCACCATGTGGCGTGGGGGAACCATCGTCGTTCAGGATCTCGACCAGCAGATTTTCCATGCTCAGATGCAGCCCGGTGTGGTGTTCGCATTCGGCACCGATCAGCATGAACTCGCGCGATCCATAGGTTTCGAAAATGGGTGCCCCGAAGACCTCTTCGATGACTTCACGCTGAAAGTCGTGCAGTTTTTCAGCCCCGACGACGATCGAGTTCGGTCGGACGGGCTTCAGAGATTCTCGCTTCAGAAATCTGGCGAATTCATAAAGTGGGTTGGTATACGCCACGATCACGTCCGCCCGATAGCGGTTCATCCGTTCGAAATGTTGTCGCATCCGTTCAGGAGTGAACTCGAAGCAACTCAGGATCAGGTGCCGATCGAATCGGTGATGCAGGTCCATCTTCAGACGCTTCCACCCGGGAACTTTTCCGACAGCAGTTCCCCAGATGTACAGCTGCTTTGTTCCTGGCGCGGCTCCGGCCCACCCATACCCGCGATACGTCATCGCCGTGCGACGGTCATTGCTGCCGCTGTCGAGGTCGAACTGTAGAGGCTCGCCACTTGACCCGCCGGTTGCCTTGGTCATCCGTTTCACGTCAGCCGTTGTCCGCATTTTCAGGCGGTGACGACGAATCACGTCGCGAGTCAGGAGGGGCCAAGCCGAGAAGTCCGCAAGTGATTTGACTTGAGAGACATTCAGTCTGCGGGCATTCCAGTCTTCTGTGTAGTACGAGCAAGTCTTCTGAGCGTGCTGAAGCAGGCTTTGCAGCGATTCCAGTTGCAGACCTTCCAGGCGTTCACGCGACCACCACTGACTCTCTTCGGCATCACGCCAATGAGCCATCGTACGACGCCCCTTAACCACACCGTCAAACAGCGGAAGTAGCAAATGTCGATAAAGTTGTCCGTACATGCTGCAGCCTTCAAAGCAGGGTTTTCGCTCAGGACTTCGAAATCCGGGCAGTTTCGTTCAACAGTTGCCGATACAAGTTTTCGTAGTCCGAAACCATTCGTCGAACTTCAAAATGCTCTTCGACACGATTGCGTCCCGCCTGACCCATCGATGGCCACTGGCCTTTCTCATGGCACATCGCCACCATGGCGGCCGCCAATTGCTCTGGATCGGCCGGTGGGACCAGTCGCCCAGTCAGTGCAGGATCGACGATTTCGGAATTGCCACCGACACTGGTGGCAACGACCGGCAATCCGACAGCCATCGCTTCCAGAAGTGTCAGCGAGATTCCTTCGGTCAGCGACGCGGTCACGAAGAAGCCTGCCTGGGACAACAGTTCCGGCACATCTTTTCGTTCACCGAGGAACTCCACGTGATCGCGTAGCTTCAGTTCGTCTGTCAGTTGTTCCAGTCGAGGTCGTTCGGGACCGTCACCGACGAGTTTCAGTTTCAGGTCAGGGACTTCACGAACCGCAATCGCCATCGCCTGAAGCAACGATGGGAAATCTTTTTCGGCCGACAGTCGCGCCACAGAAATCGCAACAGGAGAAGTGACGGGACCGGTGAACTGGAAGTCATCAATGTCGATTCCGTTCCAGATCCGGATTACTTTGCGAGACTTCACGCCATCAGCATTGACACACAGCCGAGCGGCATCGTCCGAGACCGCGATGATCCGATCGACGAGATGACTGGCCCAGCGGAACTGGGTTCGAGATTTCCAGCCATGTCCAGCCCGTTGTCCGTGCCGCGTGTTGACGACAACCGGGACACCAGCCAGCCGTGCTGCGATACTGGCATACAAATGCGGATAGGTGTTATGAGTGTGGACCACATCATACTGACCGCGACGAAACAACGGGACCATTTGCTTCAGCTGCCCGAATCGTCCCGACGGTTTCAGGCGATGAACGGTACAACCTGCATCACGGATGATCTCTGCAAACCGGCCGACTTCGGTCAGTGCCAGGAATTCAGGCGTACAGCTTTCGTCATGGTGCCGTGCGATGTCAGCAAGCAGTCTTTCGAGTCCACCGGTCTTCAGTGTCAAACTGACATGGCAAACGCGCAGCGGGCGGCGACTGGCAGCAACTGCTGGCGGGGCGTCAGCGGCGATTTCAGCGAGACTCATCTTGGAAATCACCCTTCATCTTTGGGACATTGATCATCAGCCGGTGGCTCACATGGTGCCGCGTTCGGTCGAAACATTTGCTGCCCGATTCGCTTGATCCTGCGGAATGTATTGATCGCGGTGTTCTTCAGATTTCGACGCTGCCACACAACCCAGGCCAACTCAGCCCGATTTGTGGTCAGTCGGCGTTTGTGGTCCGATTCACCGGCGAGGAAGTCGACGGCGCTGTATCCACGACGTAGTGCTTCGGCGATGCACAGGTAATCGATGACTATCCCCGGACTCGCCTTTCTGATGGACGTATTCCGTCCGTACTGATAAATCAGGACTCGCTGGAGATCGATCATGACATGGCAGTAACCGATGACCTGGCTGGACGATTTGACGCCAAAAATCGAGGTCATACCGAGTGGTACGGCTCGATGGAGTAATTCAAGATGGAATTCGCAAAACCTTTGGCTGGAATAAACTCCGGGGAGGCCAACTGCGTTCCAGCGTGCCTGGTGCAACGTCACCATTTGATGAAACATCTCTTCTGCACGCTGGGGAGTGTCGGCCCATTCCCCGGTCGGGTTTCCGAGTTGTCGAATCGACTTACGGATATTCGCCCGAGTTTGTGGCCCCAACAGTGTGATCGGTTCAACATCAGCTTCACGTGCGACCGTGAGATCAAAGAATCGTGACGACTTTCGTTCGACAGATATCTGCGGATGGCGATCTGGCATCCATTGGATTGAAAGTGAGTCAAATCCATCCAGTCGAAACTCGTCACAGTTCGTCTGTTCGCGAACCCAGTTCCAAAGCGCGCAACCAAAATCGGCCTGATCGTCCGGGCGGGCGAGCAGTGAGTTATATTCGACAAAAACACAATCAGGTTCCGGTTCCCCGGCTGTTCCGACATGCCAGGTCTTGAGCGAAATCGGCCCTGTGTGCTGATCAACTCCCTGTGTCAGCAAGGCAATCCCACAGGTCGTTCCCCCACGAGATGCGATCGCGAATTGATGGGGAACAATAGCGCCGTAATGATTCAGCCAGATTTCGGTCCAGAGTGATGAGCAAGTCAGGCGTGTGTTCGAGAGTTCGACTTCCAGCAGTCGCCATTCGGAAAGCGCGGTGGCCCGTGACGATGCCGGGAGCATCCTCAGTTTTAATTCCTGAGTCTCCGCGCTTGTTCGGTGCATGGACAAGTGCGAACTTGTCACCAGCGTCGAAGTTGTCATCCAATCGGACCTTGTCTAAAGGCCTGGGGGCAATCGGAATTCGCATTCGTACCATCCGCGTACCACAAGAGATCTGCCATAGATTCCTGTGACCGCAGTAGTTCGAAGACCAAGACCGTGCGACTCCAGTTCGGCGCGAACACACTGTCCGCGCTGTCCGCCGTAAACATAGGTCATGCTTTGACGTTGCAAAGAAACAACCGCACCAGAGATTACGAAGACTGTTGCGGTGGTAGCGTTTGCAGCGGTTGCGCCGAGTATGACGCAATTCCGAACTTGTCAGGCTGAATGTAGATCGCGGTCGCATCTTGCCTGGTGAGCCCTGTTCGGAGTGCTCAGCGAAGGATCGAGACAACACGAGCGAAGGGATGCATTGCTTGGCAAACAGAAGATGCCGTCGGGAAAATCCAATACGGATTTCCCTGACGGCATCTACGACGCTTGCCTGATTGATTTATGCTGGGCGGATAGGAACTTACAGCCGCGGATTGCCGGGTTTATGAGGTGCGTCCCAGCCGTTGGCCCCTTTGACCTTAACCTTGCGTGTGTAGACTCGATCACCACACGTGCAAACCAGCTGATCAAAATTCGGGCCGCCAAATGTCAGGTTCGACACTTTGCCGTTGGGAGTCGGAATGATGCAATTCACGCGACCGGGTTGATCGCAGACCTGTAATCCCATTCGCGTCGCCACCCAGACCCGCCCGTCGCGATCAGTACGAATGCCATCTGGACCTGAATCTTCTGCCGTATCGGGCTCATGCAGATGGAAGTACTTTTGCTTGTGAGCCAGCGAGCCATCCGGCTGAATCTGATAACTGTAGACCCAGTGCGTCCTGCTGTCAGCAACGTACAGCAAGGACTGGTCGGGGGAACAGCACAGGCCATTTGCGAACTTCAGTCCTTCGTCGACGATTTTCTTTTCACCCTTGGGCGAGATGTACCAGACCTTGCTGTCTGGTGGAGCAAACGGGGCGGTAGCGAACACGCTGCCATCGTGCCGAACGACCAGGTCATTCCCCTTGAATCCATCGGCAACGACGGTCGACTTCCCTTCGGCGTCCCACGCCAGAACCTGTGAGGTTGCACCCGCGTTTGCATACAGTCGACCATCGGGCCCGAACGCCTGACCATCGCCACGCTGCGAATCCGCCAGAAATTCCGTCACTTTTCCGTCGAGCCCCAGTTTGTACGTCTTGCTGGCGCCGACATCGTTATAGAAGACTTCGCCCTTGGCGTTTACTGACGGGCCTTCGGTAAATTTGTAGCCTTCTCCCACCAGTTTCCAGTCTTCGCCAGGAATCAGAATATCCTGGATCTGAGGAGACCCTTTGCCAACGCTTATCGGCTTCGGCCAATCCTTCCAAAGCCATCGCATGGCGTCTGGAAAGAGTTCTGTCGCGTGCTGGTTGCTGTGTCCCCCTTCACCCCAGTTGTGAGTCACTTCGTATCCGGCGAACGACAAAGATCGTTCCATCGCTAAGTTGGCGATCCACCAGTCGCCACCGTAAATATTCTGGTCCTTGCTGCCGTCTTCCAGATAGATTCTCAGCGGTTTCGGCTCGTACTTGCGTATCAGCGTCGAGTAGTTCTGACCCCCTCGCAGACCGACGTAGGTTCCGATCGCGCTAAAGACGCGACGAAACGAATCGGGTCGCTCCCAGGCGACAGTAAACGCACAAATGGCACCACTGCTCGATCCGGCGATCGCTCGATCATTGCCATCTTTTGACAATCGAATCGCACGCCCATCGGCGGTTGTTTTTGTTTCGACAAACGGCAGCAGTTCTTCCAGCAGAAACCTGGCATAGGCATCGCCCAGGCCATCGTATTCAAAACTGCGATTAAACCGTGGCAGTGCCTGATCAGATGTCGGTTTGACCACCCCCGGCGTGATAAACACGCCAATGGTAATCGGCATTTCTTTCGAGTGAATCAGGGCATCAAATACGGCGGGAGCGTTGAACTGAACTCCATCCTGATTGACGTGCAGGCAGGCCGGTTTGGCAGGGTCGTACTGGCGAGGTACATAGACCGTCACTTCGCGGGTCGTCCCCGGAAAGATCTTGCTCTGATCAAACGTGAATTTGAATTGCTCGCCTTTTGGGGCCGCCTCTTGTGCAAGCCCGAGATTTCCAGCCAACACAATCCCAACCATCGTCAACAGCAAGCGAAATCGCAGCAAATTCAAATCCACAGTGTTGATCCTTCAAGGTGTTTTCGACTGATGAGTTGCAGGCATGGGCCAGTTCGACGGCTGTCTGTCGGTCTGTCGACGCGCGGCCTGGGCACAAGAACTGACCGGGCGAGTCTATCGAGGACCATCGTGACTGGCAACGTGGCTCACTGCATCAATGCAGATGATGTGCAGCGCCAGCGACTCCATAAAGATGCGGACTTGCCGTCATCACGGCATTAAGGTCACTTGCTGCCAATTCCCGTCACGTCCCAGATCTTGACGGTCTTGTCGTCGCCACCCGAGATCAACTGCTTGCCATCCGGAGTGAACCGGACGACTCGAACGACCCCCTCATTATTCAGCGTCAAGAGCTCTGCCCCGCAACGGGCGTCCCAAATCCGGATTGTTCGATCACTGGATCCCGTTGCCATCAGTTTTCCGTGGGGAGCGAAGGCCACGGTCTCCAGCTTGTTGCGATGGCCTCGCAGGGTAAACAAATAGTCTCCCGTCGTTGTTTCGTAGATCCGACTGGTTCCATCGACACTGGCGGTGGCGACATAAATTCCGTCGCGAGAAAACGTCGCCTGTTGAACCATTCCGCCATGTCCGATCAACTGCCGCACTTCCTTTCCGGTCTCAACATTCCAGATCCGCACAGTCTGGTCGGCACTGGCACTCAACAACTGCTTTCCATCCGGGGAGAATTCCACGGTGAATGCGTAATCCTTATGACCGACGAAGGTCCTGATTTCACGATTCGTCGTGGCATCCCACAGTTTAACATCGCGATCGAGCGACGCTGTTGCAAACGACTTTCCGTTGGGGGCAAACGCGATTCCATGAACCTTGGACCGGTGACCTCGCACTTCTTTGATCTTTTCACCATTGGTGACATTGTAGAGCCGCAGGAAGTTATCGGTGAAGTTGCCGACAGCGATCTGGTCATTCGATGAGAAGGCCACAGCAGGTAAGCCAAACTTGAACTCCGCTCCTTTCCATTTTCGTGTCTGCTTCGCAAGATCCCAGAGCTGCAGGTCTCCAGCAGCCCGATAGCCACCGGTCCCAATCGCAATGAATTTGCCAGACTTGTCCAGATCGAGAGACAGAACGGGAAACTCAATTTGAAGTGTGATCGCCTTCAGATCGGTCACCGCCTCGGTCGTCTTCACGACAGTTGGCTTTGCCTCCGCTGGCTTTATTTCAACCGTGGATGGCACAGACGCATTGGCCGGTGTTCCCTTTTGCCGAGCCTTCCAGCGGCGATACGACTTATCCACACTTCCGGCGATGATTTCATGGCAATCCGGGGCAAATGCCACTGACGTAATCGCATCGGTCGGTCCTGTCAGAGTGGATCGTTCCTTACCGTCACTGGGATCAAATAGTTTGACATTGCCATCAAATGTTCCGCCAGCCAGTGTACGCCCCTGCGGCGAGAAGGCGACGCACCAGAACATCACCCCATCGGCTCCCTGGGCAACGGTGCGCTCCGTCCAGTCCTCTGCCTTCCAGAGCTTGATCGTGGAATCTTCACTGGCCGTGGCAACCGTGATTCCATCTGGTGAGCAGGCAACGTCGCGGACAGCGGCTGTGTGCCCCTTGAGAGTCATCACCTGCTGACGCGTCTCCACGTTCCAGACGATGGCCGTTCGATCACTGCTGCCTGAAATCAGATGCTTTCCATTCGGCATGAATGCGACAGCTCGAACGCCCGCCGTGTGACCGCTCAAGGTCGCGAGTTCCTTGCCGTCGAGACTCCACAGCTTGATGGTCTTGTCGTAACTGGCCGATGCAAGCATCTTGCTGTCGGGTGAAAAGGCCACTGCGAAGACCCAGTTTGTATGTCCGGAAAGTTGCGCAACCAGTTCACCACTTTCCACATTCCAGATCTTGATCAGTTTTTCAAAACTGCCGGATGCCAGCAGCCTGCTGTCAGGGCTGAAGGCGACGCTTGCCGCGACATCTTCAAACGCAGCGAGGTCACGATGAACTTTGCCATCAGCCGCACGACGCAATGTGATTCGCCCATCCTCACGTGCGATGGCGAGCCATTTTCCATCGCGCGAATATGCCAAAGCTTGTATTGCTTCTGGTTCTGATCCGTCTGAGATTACCGTAGCAGCAGGTGCGTCGTTGCCACTGCCGGACTTTTGTTTCGCGACCGGAGTGGTGCTCAGGTCAAACGTCATCACGGATGACTTCTTTTCCACATCCCAGAGTTGAGCATTTCCCTCGCGACTGATGGCAACGACAAGTTTTCCGTCTGGCGACATGGTGACCAGTCGGGCACCGCTGTTCTCGCCCCCCAAGTCAACGAGAAGCTCCTTCTTTTCGCCATCCCAAAGTTTGAATTCCCGAGGATTTGCCGAAACAAGACGTTTACCATCTTGCGACCACGAAACAGAATTGATCCCCCGCTTGTGACCTTTCAATTCCGCAAGGGAATTCCCCGTTGCGACTTCCCAGACACGAACTGCCGCATCCCAGCCGACGGAGGCGATCTGCGTTGCCTTCGCATTAAACTGTGCGGCATCGATCGCTTCTTTGTGACCAGCCAATGTCTGAAGCACCTTTCCGGTGGTGGCATCCAACACCAGGATCTGAGTCTTCTCGCGCGAGACAAAGCCTGCTGCAAGCAGTTTATTGTCGTCAGTAAACGCCACTGTCAGGATCTGCGTCAGCTCGACTTCGTGCGCTTTGACGAATCGCTTCCTGGCAACACTCCATTCACGAACAGACCTGTCGGTGCTGCTTCCCAACGCGAGGCGAGAGCCATCGGTTGACCATGCGAAACAGTTCGTTCGCATTGCTGGACCATCCAGCGTCAGACGAACTTCGCCCGATGTTGTATCAATCAAAGTGACACCCGGCTGAGGCCCATCTGGTCCGATCGCCAGTAAAGAATTATCGGGTGAAAAGGCAACTGTCGCGATCCGCCTGGGTTGAGTGTACTTGCAACGGACCTTCGCAGCAGCGACGTCCCAGATGACGACGTCTCCCTTCAACTCGTCATCACCGGCTTGTACGACAGTCGCGACCATCTTGCTGTCGGCCGAGAAGACCGCAATCCCGCACGGTGTAGAAGGAATCGCTGGTGATACGGGTTTCGCGCGATCAGTTCGCGCGGGTACGTTCGATACAAATTCGATTGGTTCGATACTGAGCCCGGTCGGCCCTGCATCGTCCGCATTTGCAGAAGCTAACGTCAGGGATATCCACAACGAGGCCGCGAGAAAAAGCAGCGAGTTCATTCGGTAACCTCATTCGCAGAATCGACGAGAGTCGTCCAAGCGGGAAGTTTACCACCGAGATACCGGGTCTCACAAACGCATTCCCACGTGAGACTCAATACGACTCGCGCGTCTGAAGAAAGACCGCCTTCTTCTCGCCCGGTAGAGTAAAATCAAAACCGCAGCGCTGGAAGAACTCGTCCGAGGAGGTGATGGCCATGACTTCGAAGACGTGTTTTTCACGGGCCAGCTCGACACAAGCCGTCACCAGTGCCTTACCGATTCCACGTCCCTGAAAATCGGACGAGACCGCCAGACTGCGCAGCTCGGCCAGCTTCTTCGAATAAACTTCCAGTGCGGCAAAACCGACGATCCGGTCGTCTGCGATCGCCAGGAATCCGTTTTCCGTCAGGTCCTCCAGTTCATCTTTGGTCCGAGGCAGCAGGCGGCCCTGTGCCACAAACGGATCAATAAACTGCTGCAGTGCCTCAACATCCTGAATTGTGGCACGTCGGACATGAAATGACGAATTATTGACAGACATCTGGCTTCTCGACTCGAATCACTTCCCGCTGCGGGTGCCACATCGTACAAATTCAGAGCAGCACGGGTGGTCGGGGCGATGGCGTTCCCGTAATTCCCCGGAACTCTTCCCAAAGGAAGAATTCAAGAGTCGTACGTTGACTCGATTCTGGCGTTTGGACGCCAACGCTTTCCGCTCCGACAACCTGACCGCATCGTACAATTTGTAGATTACGAATCCCAGCCGCCCTTGATTTGGATTTTCTCTGATATGACGTCCCTCTCCGAGTCCCTCAGTACTGCCCTGCACGACGACACCTTTTTGCGATTGACGCTCAGCCAACCACTGCAACCGGTTCGAGGAACGTCTCCCAAGGTGACCGTCCGCCCGATTCAATTGCGAGATGAAATCAAATATCAGTGGACTTCGCGGATTGGATCGAAGGAACATCACGAGAATCTGAGCGCCGAGGAACTGAAACAGCGTATTCCCAGTGTCTTTTGCGTCACGTTTGCTGATGCTCATTTGTTTACGACGAAGGAAGATCTTGAATTCAAGCGGCACCGCAGCGGTCAGATCCGCATGAAAAAGTCGAAACCTTCGCTGAAAGCAGCAGCAGATCTCCATCACAATCGCGAGAAGCAATACCTGATTCCTGCGGGAGTTCCCTGCCCGTTCCTGATCGAAATCGGGGTGATGCTCCCCGCAGGGCAGATCAAGGCGGCGATGTATCACAAGTTCCGGCAAATCAACCGCTATCTCGAATTCGTCAATGATCTGCTGCCTCACCTGCCAGCCGAAGGAACGCTGAACGTTGTCGATTTTGGTTGCGGCAAGAGCTATCTGACCTTCGCGCTGCACCATTTACTGTCGCGGATCCATCGCCGTGACGTATCGATTGTCGGGTTGGACTTGAAAGAAGATGTGATTGCTGACTGCACCCGAATCGCCAAAGCCCTGGATTGCACCGGCCTGTCATTTCAAGTGGGGCGCATCGAATCCTTCCAGCCTTCAGGCCATATCCATCTGGCGGTATCACTGCATGCCTGTGATACAGCAACAGACGATGCCCTGGCGGGAGCGATCCGCTGGGGATGCGAGGCGATTCTGGCGGTTCCATGCTGCCAGCATGAGCTCAACCAGTCACTCGATCAAAAGGTCCTGCCAGGCGTGACAGGGTACGGCATCTTCCGCGAGCGATTCGCCGCCATGGCGACAGACGCATTACGAGCGAGATTTCTCGATGCCCACGGATATCGAACGCAGCTCCTGGAGTTTATCGAAATGGAGCACACCCCCAAGAATGTCTTGATTCGAGCTGTCAAGCGGGGAGCCGATCCAGGCACCGACCAGCCCCAAGCGGAATACGAACGACTCAAGGCCGATCTGGCGATCAGCAACTGGCATCTGGAACGTGTGATGTCTTCAACGGACTGATCTACTGGCACGCCGCGGTCGGTTTCTCTATTATCCGCAGCATGAAACGCGATGTTAAAGTCCATTTGCTGCCGACGTTGTTCGAGCCGGCGGACGTTCGAGGCGGTGTGGCCGTCATTATCGACGTGCTGCGAGCTTCGACAACGATCACTCACGCCCTCGCCAATGGAGCGGCCCGTATTCTTCCCTGTGGTGAAGTTGAAGAAGCCCGACAGATCGCCAGCGGCCTTGATCCCGACGAAGTCCGGCTGGGGGGCGAGCGGGAAGGGGTGCTGATCGAGGGATTCCACTTCGACAACAACCCGCTGGCCTATACCCCGGCCGCCGTGGCGGGAAAGACGATCGTATTCACGACTTCCAATGGAACGCGTGCTCTGCTGCGTGCAGCGGGGGCGGATCGCGTCCTGATCGGCTCGTTCGTCAATCTGCAGGGGATCGTCAATCAACTGCAAAATGATCCGCGACCCGTCCATCTGGTCTGTGCGGGAACCAAAGGATCGATCACAATTGAGGACTCGCTCTGCGCTGGTGCGATCGTTGATCGCCTGCTGGCGACGGAGCAGGAGTCCAACCCCTGGAATGACGACCAGTTGCAACTGGCGCTCGCCCTGTTTCGGCAGCACTCCGTCACGCCGGAATCATTCCGGCAGGCGATGCGGTCGGGATTTGGGGGGCGGAACTGCGTGAGGCTTGGATTTGACGAACAAATCGATCTGGCTGGGACTTACGATTTGTTTGAGATCGTTCCTGAGTACAATGTCGCCACGAAATCGATTGAAATACCGAGACACTGAACAACCGAAGAGAGTTGATTCCCTGAGAAAGGCATTTTGGCATGGCCGTTGAAAACCGTATGGACAAGATCGTGGCACTCGCCAAGCGGCGAGGATTCATTTTCCAGTCGTCCGAAATCTACGGCGGGCAGAATGGTTTCTGGGATTACGGACCGCTGGGTGTTGAGCTGAAGCGAAACGTCCGTCAGGCGTGGTGGTCGGACATGATCACCGAGCATGATGAAATCTCGACTCCACCCGGGGCTCCTTCCAGCTTTGATATGGTCGGGGTCGAAACTTCGATCATCATGCATCCCCAGGTCTGGAAGGTCTCGGGGCACTACGACCTGTTCTGTGACATGATGGTCGACTGCCGGGAATGTAAAGCTCGCTTCCGCCAGGACCATGTTCCGACCAGCCAGTGTCCGCTGAAGCCCTCGAAGGCACCGGGTGAGCACGACAAGTGCCAACTCACCGCGCCTCGCGAATTCAACCTGATGTTCAAAACAACCTTGGGTGCTCTGGGTACCGAAGAGGATGCCGCATTTCTGCGTCCTGAAACGGCGCAAGGGATGTTCGTGAACTTCAAGAACATCTGTGATTCCAGCCGTGTGAAGATTCCGTTCGGCGTGGCCCAGATCGGTAAGAGCTTCCGTAACGAAATCACTCCGCGAAACTTCACGTTCCGTTCGCGTGAGTTTGAACAGATGGAAATGGAGTTCTTCTGCCATCCGTCTCAGTCACTCGCCTGGTACCAGTATTGGCGTGATCGACGCTACAACTGGTACATCACGCACGGGATCTCAAAGTCCAATCTGATCCTGCGGGAACACGCGAAGGAAGAACTGGCTCACTATTCGGTTGGTACAGCGGATCTGGAATATGCCTTCCCGTTCCTGGAGGCTGGATCCTATGGAGAACTGGAAGGGGTTGCCCACCGCGGCGACTTCGACCTGCGATCGCATTCGGAAGGAAAGCTCTGCAAGAAGGATGGCGAACTGGTTGTGGAACTGGGTGCGGACGGCAAGCCTCGGCACGCCGGCAGTGGAAAAGATCTGAGCTATTTCGACGATCAGGCTCGCGAACGGTATGTGCCACACGTGATTGAACCGGCCGCCGGTTGCGACCGGGCCACATTGGCGTTCCTCTGCGAAGCCTATCATGAAGATCAGCAACCTGACGAAAAGGGTGTGATGCAGGAACGTCTGGTCCTGAAACTGCATCCTCGCCTGGCCCCGATCAAGGTCGCTGTCTTCCCACTGATCAAGAAGGACGGAATGCCTGAAAAGGCGGCTGAAATCTATCGAGCCTTCAAACGGGCAGGGATTGCAGTCCAGTACGATCAACAGGCGGCCATCGGACGCCGTTACCGCCGCATGGACGAGATCGGCACGCCATTCTGTGTCACGGTCGACAGCGAAACTGCGGTGTCAGACACCGTGACAATTCGTGATCGCGACACGCTGGAACAGATCCGCGTTCCCGTCAAGGAAATTGTCGATCACGTCCGTGGGCGGATGGGTTAGGACGAATTGGTGCCGATGATTAACACTGATACGAGCGCGCGTCACGACTTTGGAATCGATCTATCAGCTTCAGGCTGATCGGCGCGGGTCTCCTGACCCCGCCGAAACGGTCGACCGCAGGTCTCCTCTTCTCGTTGCTATCATGCGTCCTCTTTTCAGGGCAAGAGCATTTGTCAACACATGCGCCATCATGGCTATGGCCTGATGGCGATAACGTATTCCAGGATAGCCAGACTATCTTCATAGTTGGTTTCATGCCCGGTGGCGTCTCGTCGGATCAGAAGCACCGGGCGATCCATCAGTTTCAGCACTTTTGCCAGGCGTTCGACACTGTCAGGTGGCACCAGGGTATCGCGACCGCCGGTCGTGATGCCGACCGGCATGGTCAGGCGTTCGGGCCAGTATTCGGCGCTTCTTTTCTTGTATTCGTCCGGGAGCATGGCTTTCGTGCCGCCGAACGACTCGCGAATCGCATCCTGGAATTGAGTGTATTCCAGGTGATTGGCTGTACCGTTCATGGATGCAACCCCGGCAATTAGCTCGGGATGGATGGCGGCAAAGGTCAGTGCCGAGGATCCTCCCATGGAACCACCTGTCAGGAAAACTCGACCGACCGTATGTTGTTTCTTCAGGTCTGCGATGATCTGAACCAGATCCGATTCCGCCCGCGGCCCCATCCAGGAAGTTCGTGCACGGTAATCGGGCGAGACAAAGATCATGCGATGTTTTGCAGCAGCATCGCGAGCCGATTTACATTCTCCGCGTCCTTCCTTGATGTATTGCCAGCGATCAGAACCGTGTCCGTGCAGAGCGATCAGTACGTCATGCTTGGTGTCACGAGAATACTCGGCAGGCAGAATCCGCACGTAGCGCTGCTGGGTCTGATCACTCTCGGCCGTGAAGACGATGTCCTCTGGGGTCGGATCAGCAGCAGAAGCGAATCGTCCGGCGAGGACAATTGCCAGTAATCCCTTGATGAACGGTGAACGAATCGACATGGCGACACCAGATCTTGAGAGCGGGTTGGAATCAAAAGTGCCACAAAAATGCGGAGTGGGCCTGTAAGCCGGGTTCTGTCGTGGGCGACCATTTCTCTAGGCCGACGATTGCTCGTCGGCTCAAGCAACCTACCCGGACGAGTGACGAGACGGACCGCCTCGCGCCATGATCCTGTTTCCAGCATCACGAACTTCGCCCTGCTTGGTCTTGCTTCCGGTGGGGTTTGCCGAGCCGAACCGGTCACCCGGCCCGCTGGTGCGCTCTTACCGCACCGTTTCACCCTTACCTCGTTGCAGCTTTCCCTTGCGGGCGCACGCAACGATCGGCGGTTTACTTTCTGTGGCACTGTCCCGGTTCTTGCGAACGGTGGGCGTTACCCACCACCGCGTCCTGTGAAGCCCGGACTTTCCTCGGCAAGGTTGAACACGTCAGCCCTGCCGCGATCGCCCAGCCCACTCCGCGAGCGAACTGTACGACGATCGTGACACAATAGGAAGCGACGGGTTCAGTTCCGGAAACTCCGGCGACGCAAACATCAGATTTTTTGACTTCCCAATTGCGATTCCCCATGGGCTGATTGAGAATGATCAGGATCCATTTCGGGGTCATTGATCAACCGAAATCTGGATACCAGACGTTGGCCTGTTTCACTACGAGAATCGACCTCCCTGCCTGATCCCACCTTGAGATTTCCGCATGCATCCTTTTCGCGCGTTACTGTTCATTCCACTGGTCGCATTCCCGCTCAGTGCAGTTGCCGATCTTCCGTCACCCCAATTACATCGCATCACACCCATCGGCATCAATGCGCCGGGCGTCACAGAATTGACGATCCTGGGGGCCGATCTCGAAGGGGTCGATGCCCTGATATTTGATCATCCAGGTTTGAAGGCCGAGTTCATCAAGGACAAGGTCTTTAAGGTGACTGCGGCGGCCGACGTACCCGCAGGGACATTCGATGTGCGCGCCGTCGGACGATTTGGTGTTACCAACCCACGGCTGTTCGCAGTCACGCACGGAATGCAGGAACTGAACGAAGCCGAACCGAACAACACGGCCGACAAGGCACAAGCCGTCACCGTCAATTCCGTCATGAATGCTCAATCCGATGGCAACAACCAGGACATGTTTAAAGTCGCGTTAAAACAGGGACAGCGGATCGTGATCGATTGCCAGTCCGCTCGACTGGACACCGAGATGGACCCGACGCTGGTTCTCTTCAGTCCATCGGGTCAGCAGCTTTCGAGCAACAGCGACTACTACGGCCGCGATCCACTGATTGATTTTCTCGCTCCTGCCGATGGGGAATACGTGATCGAAGTCCGCGATCTGACTTATCGAGGTGGCTATCCCTATCGATTAGCCGTTTCTGATCGTCCCCACATCGAAAATGTCTTTCCGCGAGCCATTCAGGCAGGTCAAACGGCTGAACTGACTGTCGTTGGTCGAAACCTGGGGGCCGGAGCACAGCCTTCACCCTGGAAACTGGGGGATCTGCCTCTGGACATGGTCAAGATTCCTGTCATCGGTTCTGCCAGCATCCTTCCGACGGGGGCCTATCGGTTTATCGAACATGCCTCGCAACATTCGGTACTGCCGACCGCTGCGACCTGTACCCTCGTCGGTGAGCAGATTGCCCCTCTGAACGCGAATCCGCAGATCATGATGGTCACGGAATCCCCCACTCAGATCGAAGCGGAACCGAATGACACACGTGACCAGGCGCAAGCACTGACCCTCCCTGCAATTGTCAGTGGACGATTCGACAAGGAACGCGATGTCGACTGGTATTCGTTCGAAACCGATGACAAAGGAGGGGCCTATGGCTTTGATGTCTATTGTGAACGGATCGCCGGACGTGCCGATGCCTATTTGTCAGTGATGGACGAAAAAGGAAACGTGGCAGGATCACTCGACGACTTCGGCCATCGAATCTCGTCTTTCGATGGGCATCTGCGAGACCCCTCGGGCTCGATCAACCTGAGTCCGAAAACAAAGTACCGCGTAATGGTCAAAGATGCCTACGGGCGAGGTGGCGTTCGCTATCAGTACGTCCTGAGTATTCGGAAGCCACAGCCTGACTTTTTCGCGGCATCGATGCAGACCACCAATAATATGGCGGGGACAACGATCTGGCAGGGGGGAGCCGAACAACTCGATATTATCGTGCATGCAAAGGATGGGTTTACGGACTCGATCGTGATCACCGCCGAGGGGTTGCCCGCGGGCCTGCATGCCGGGCCGCTGACGATCTCCAACAATCAGCGTGGGACTCTAGTTCTTTGGGCGGACGACAATGCTGCCCCCTGGACGGGCCCGGTCAAACTCTTCGCCACAGCAAAGGTCGGGGAAACAACGCTGCGTCGCGAAGTTCGGGCGTTCTGTCGCGTAGCCAATCAGGTCGGCAGCCGCGAAACTCGCGAGCATGTGTTCGCTGTTCGTGAAAAGTCGCCGTTCCAGATGTCGATCGAGCCTGAGCGAATTTCCGTAGAAGCGGGCCAGAAGGCCGACGTCAAACTGCGACTGGTCCGAAACTGGGCTGATTTCAAGAATGCAGTCAATTACCAGCCGTTGAACTTTCCCGGCCAGTTTCAGCTTGGCAATGGAACCATCAATGCCGATCAGACTGAGGTTTCGATTTCAATCATGGTCCAGGCGGGGACTCGCCCGGCCGACTATTCACTGGTAGTTCTTGGCCTGGGACAGGTCCCCTTCAACAAGGATGCCACGAAGCCCGACAAACCCAATACACTCGTTTCGATCCCCAGCCGTCCCCTGACGATCACGGTGACGGAAGCCCCGAAGAAATGACGTTGGGCTGGTGTCATGGCTCCTCGCGATCCTTTCGTCGCAGCCTGCCGGTCAATTGAAGATGTTGCCGTAGAGCGGACATCTGCTCGATTCCATCGTCATCGACGATCTGGCCGTCATTTCGATTGACGTACTTTGCAAACATTCCCAATCCCAGGTACCGCAGCAAGACCAGCGCAAGGCCTGCAAATACGAAATGTACCAGCACCCACGGGATCAATGACACTTCGTAGGTCATCTGTGTGTAGAGTTCTTCAAGGCCACCTGCCATGATTACTGCAGCCGGGCTGATCCAGTAAATCAACGACAATCCAGGACCGCCCAGGAAGAAAGCCAGCAACAACGGCCCGATCGAGATGCCGCAGATCAGCCCCAAAGTCGCTAATGTCGCTTGAGTTTGAGTACGGCAACGCATGCTGAAATGAAATCCGACCCACGCGATCAGTGGCGGATAAATCGCTGTGGCGAGCAGTCCTCGCAGAGCAAAAAATGCTGCGGAGTGGCTGCTGACAACGTAACTGATCCAATAAATCTGAAACAAGTACACGGTCGCAAACGGGATCCAAAGCATGCGGATCATGCGCCAGATACCAGCAAACTTTTCACGCACGATCTGTTCGCTGTCCAGGGGAGTTGTCAGCAGAACATCCAGTGTCTGCCGAGATCGCTCGGCACCGATCAAGCCTGTGGACTGAATGACCAGCACCAGCGTTGCCGCGATCCATAAGAACCAGGGTGAGGCATGTACAGAAAAATGGTTGTCGGAACCCGCACCCAGCGGAATCAGCATCCCAAACATCAGGGGAACTTCCAGCAGCAATAGCAGTCGAATCAAGTAACGGGTTGTCCCCAATGATCGCTTGTTCGTTTCACGCCAGCGGATCGGCTCGTACAACGGTAATGCCGTATTGTCGCGCAGAATGATGATTCCTCGCGTGACCCTGTTTTGATTGAGGCGATGAAAGATTCCGTCGATGGCCCGCAGCATCTTCAGCATCAGGTTGGACGGCTGAACGAAGGCTCGCCGCCAGATCACCACGCGGGCGAAAATCAGACAACAGGCTGCAAACGTCGCCATCGGAATGGTACGCAGCACGATGATCGGAAATGGCAGCCCGACCGCCGATGGATGCAGGCAGGCCCAGATCCCCGAGAACATCGAGACTACTTCCTCTTCACCAAAGCGATGTGTTCCACTCAACCCCAGCTGATCAATTGATAAGCGAATCGATTCAACAATTCCCGAGGAGTCCTGGCTTCCACCTTGAGTCAGGAAAAATGGCCCTGAAATCAGCAGCACTCCGATCAGATACGTCCCCATGAACGCACTGGCAGTCGTGCGGAACCACGCCGAACAGGCAACTGCCAGTGAGCCGACCTGCAGAGCCGTGATCATCAGACCCCAGGCGAGGTTCAGGATATCTCCTTGTTCCACTCCGCCCAAGCTGTAGGCCACAGCAACGAGTGGTACCGACAACAGAATGAATGACGCCATGGGAATCAGACGGCTGAAGAGCTTTCCCAGAATGATCGACCAGCCACCCAGTCGCGACAGCATCAACAGCGACAATGTGTCGCGTTCCTTTTCCGAGGTCAGCACACCGCAGGCCATTGCTGGCAGAAACAGATACAAACCGTAAAACTGCAATCGAGCCAGCGTTGCAAACAGGTCCTTTCCTCGCCCCATGAAGGCAAATGACTGACCGGCCCAGCGACTCATTTCCTCCCATAACATGATGAACGTGAACCCGTACAGGATCACGGCATAGATCACTCGCAGGACAAACGTCCGTTTGCGAGCTGCCTGCTCGGTCAATTCCCGAGTCAAAAGCGGAAACAACGATGTCACGTATTCGATGGATCGCTGTCCCGTCAACAGCAAAGCATTCATCGGATTCCTTTCGGCGGTTCCGTTCGTCCCATGATTCTTGAGAAGCTGCGCATGGCCGTGAATCGCAACATCCACCAGAAGAAAACGAAGACCAATGCGTGCAGTGACAACCCGATGACGGGACTCCAGCCCTCCAGATACGAATTGCCGAGTTCTGTCAGCGACAAATCACCTACCCGACGAAAGAACAGAACACGTACGGGACTCAGCCACGTCATCCAGTCGATGCGTGCGTCGAGTAAGGGAAGACTAAGTTGTCGGGTTGCCAGATATGTACAGGCATACGGCAACAGGCAGATTGCGACGATCAGCGTAAGAGTGAACAAAATGGCCTGAGTCTGTTTCTTGAACCTCAATGCCATCTGAAACGAAATCCATTGAAGTACTCGCGGGTAGACAACAATCGCCAGAGCCATTCCGAGAATCTCGTATCCAAGCAGAAGACGCGATTCCGCCGAGTGTCCCAGGCCATGCAGAACGTAGCTGGACCAAACCCACTGAAAGACCAGCAGTGAACCAAGCGGGACTGAGACAACGTAAATCAGTCGCTGAACCCCGGCCAGCTTTTGCATCACGAGTTCCTGCGGACTGAGTGGTGTTACCAGCAGGACATCCAGCGTTTGACGGGATCGCTCTGATGTCAGCACACTCGTCGCATGAACCGCAATCGCCAATGCAGAAATCGGCCAGAGAACGGTGAGAAAGAACGCAGTCGGACCATCAAACGAAGTCTGTTGGTAGTCCGTGATCGTCCAACTGATCGACAGAATCAGCGGAACTTGAAGAACAACCAATAATCGGAACAGGTAGCGAAACGTCCCCAGCGATTTCTTCCGCGTTTCACGCCATGCGATCGGACTGAACAACGGCCCGCTGTCGAAATCGCGGACCAGTACGATTCCACGGGTTGTCTGCGAATTGAGCTCTTCGAAGAAGCGATCCAGGCTCCGAAAGAATTCCAGCAGCAGATTGCGCGGCGGGACAAACGCCCGGGAGACCAGATGAACGGTCGCCATGTTGATCCAGACTATCGTAGCGAAGATCATCAGGATGGTCATCACCTGCAACTCAGGCATTGAATCAAGTGAGATTTCTCGTATGACAGGGAGAAACAACATGGCCACAGGCATCATCAGATACGCATTGATGAACGCCCCTGCAGTCGTACGATGCCAGACGGAACAAAAAAGACTCCATGCACCGACAACCGCAGTCAAGCAGGCCAGGCACCAGATCGCGCCGATGATCTGAGTGAGTTCGACCCCTCCCAGCCCGTAGGTGATCGCGAACAGCGGCAATGACAAAAGCTGATAGGTCCCCATCGTGACCAGTCGACTGAAGTATTTCTCGAGTACGATCGTCACGGGGCTCAGTTTTGTCAGCAGCAGCAACCCCAGGGTGTCTCGTTCCTTTTCGGAGGTCACTGCACCACAGGTGATCCCTGGCAGCAGAATGAGAATTGCCAGCATTTGAACTCGCATCAGCAAGGCGAACAGACTCTGGCCGCGTCCCAGATTCGTGACACCTGCCTGCGTTCCATTACCAGCGATATCGGCGTAGACCCACAGTGCTGCAGCATACAAGACAATCGCATAGGCAACGCGCAAGACGTAGGTACGCCGCTGCGCTGCCTGCTCGATCAGATCTTTGGTCAGCAGTGGCAGTCCATGAATCTTCGCGAAAAGCATCACGCCGTCTGTCCCTCAGTCAGTTTCATAAACGCCGTCTCCATATCCATCACTTCGGGCTGGAACATCCGGATCCTGACCCCCTGATTGTGAATGAAGTCGTGGATGTCCTCGACTTCAATACTCCCCTCTTCGAAGCGGATCGAAATTCTGTCGGCCTGGTCATCGACATGAGTGATCCCGCTCAACCCTTTCAGGCTGGCAATCAGCTCTGGTGTCTGATTGGCCACCTGAACATGGACGATCTTCAGCACCCCTAACTCGCGATAGATCTCGGCCACGGAACCCTGAGTCACCATCTTGCCCGCTTCGATAATTCCGATCCGGGTACACAACTGAGCCAGTTCGTGCAGAATGTGACTCGAAATCAGAATTGTCTTCCCCATCTCTTTCAGGGCTTTGAGGAGTTCTCGCATTTCAATGCGAGCCCTCGGATCGAGTCCCGAAGCGGGTTCATCGAGCAACAGCACGGCCGGATCGTGCAAAAGAACACGAGCCAGCGACAGTCGCTGTTTCATCCCGCGCGACAGTGAATCGACGGCCGAGTCGATCTTGTGAGTCAAATCCGTCAGTTGCAGCACATCGTCAACAACACCCTTTCGCTTCGAAATGGGCAACCGGTAAGCGGCGGCAAAAAAGTGCAGATATTCACGTGCGGTGAGGTCTTCGTAGACACCGAAGAAGTCAGGGACGTATCCAATCTTCTCGCGAACCAGTTGCGGTTTGGACCGAACATCGAGTCCCGTGATTCGGGCTGTGCCCTCGTACGTCGGTTGCAGCGTCGCCAGAACTCGAATGGTTGACGACTTGCCAGCTCCGTTCGGGCCGATAAACCCGAAGACTTCGCCAGCAGGAATCTGCAGGGTGATTCCCTTCACGGCTTCGAACCGCCCATACCGTACACGCAGATCTTGTACGTCAACAGCCAGCATGTCATGCCTCGTTTTTGAAATGTCATTCCAACTCGCAGACGGGATGTCTCACGAGGCTACCGGGAACGGCCAACCTCCGTCCAGTGTCAGAACAGGGCTAATGCCTTTTTGAAGCTGCGCGTGGAGTCAAAGTTACCCACATCTTTTCTCTCAGCATTGGCACTGAGGAGGAGAACTTCTTGAGGCCATGCCCGAGTTCGGGTAGCGGTGCTTCGCTTGTGTTGAGCAATGCCAGCTTTCAAATCGAAAAATGAACAGGCGGGGCAGAGTAGAGACAGTTCCGCTATCGGGCGACCGTCCCTCGTCCGAAGGACAAAGATATGCTTAACATGGACTCCACCCGACTCTATCCCCATTCCGCGACAAACGCCTCAAAACTGTCGTATTCCCTGGCAACATTGAGAGTTTCGTGGTCGCGGATGTACACACCCGATTCAAAGGAATCAGTATCAAGGCAAAAATAATTGCCGCTGCCGTCGTGACCAATCGCCACCAGGTTTCGACGCCAGCCCTCATCGCCAAATTCCCCCGCCCGAAAAGCGGAATTGATCGCGATAATCGACGTAGCGTCATTGTGTATCGGTTCAGCGAACCGACCTGCCAAAGCAACGCTCTTGTAGGGCCGCGGCAACACAACATCAAGATGAGTCTCAATGCTGGCAATTTCCTCGTGTGTCATTTTGAACTCGCAGTCAAATGTTGACTGAAAAACGTCAACGAGCACTGGTCCACCGGAGTGATCGATCCATTCAAAACAAGCGCTGTCCGCGACTCGGCGCGCATCATGTTGTTATTCCGAATTGTTGGCGGGGGACCAGATGCTGCTTCAGCGCCTGGGCTCACACGAGGAACTTGAGGCAGGCATACTATAACTTTGCCCCTCATAAACCCAGACATCCAAAGCGGCGTCTGGGCCACCCCGCGTTCTCGCGATCGAATTGGGATCCTCACAGAGCCACGGAGACGCAGAGACAGAAATGACATCGCCTTGAATTCGCTTTCATGACCTCCGTGTCTCCGCGTCTCCGTGAGAGACCAATTCTTGAGTCGTGACACTTTCCTTGTTGAGTGGGGCGTCGTTCGACACGCGGATTTCTACCTCAACGTAGGGAACTGGCGGGGCGGCCCAGACGCTGCTCGAGCGTCTGCGGTCACAAGAGGAATCTGGGGCAGGCGTACTGCAATTCTGCATCTCATAAACCCAGACGTCCAAAGCGACGTCTGGGCCACCCCGCGTTCTCGCGATCGAATTGGGATCCTCACAGAGCCACGGAGACGCAGAGACAGAAATGACATCGCCTTGAATTCGCTTTCATGACCTCCGTGTCTCCGCGTCTCCGTGAGAGACTAATTCTTGAGTCGTGTTTCGCCGCGACGGTCACCTGCGCTGTTTCGAATGATGCCATCATTAGGGCAGTCCATTTCTTCCAATTTCAATATCCGGCCTGAGAGGCAATTCACTCTGCCATTGGCGAACCGTATGGCAATACGACCTGATTTCGATGCGAATTTTTCACGATCACACTCCGTCATTTCACCAATTGTATTCCTCGCACGGCTGCTTCATGAGCGTCGAAGCCCTGTTCCAATGCTGTACGGGCTGCTTCGATCAGATCGTTGCGAGGCGAGGGTTGATAGGTTCGTTTCTTGATCGCTTTTTGGATGTCGAACTCAGAAACTTCCAGTGTCTCCCAGATCGGCGTCAGTTCAGGCCATTGCAGGATGGGAGCGAACAGGTATGTCGGCCACTCTGCACAGTGCAGGTAATCTTGACGGGGAGATCGCATGTCGTTGAACGTCACTTGCGGTCTTCGCACGTACAAGGTGAGTCGATAATGGCAGTCCGCTCCATAAGCCTTTTCGACTCGAGTCACCGCAGGCGTCTGGATTTGAATCGTGATCATGATGTCAAGGCCTTGAGGCAGTTGATCGGCGGCCGCCTTGAGAGTCGGAATGCCTGCAGCGTTGGGTGATGGTTCTCCGTCAGGTGGAGGAATCTCATCTCGCCCTTCCAGAATTGGCAGACAGGAAAAGCCGGGTCCATGTTCCGCCCAGATGAATGCTGTGCGACGATACTTGTCCGCTTGATGTGGATCCGCCCCATGCTTCATCAGCCATTTGACCGCATCCTGAGATTCATACTGCACGGCCAGATGGATCGGAGGCGCCCCGTCTTCATTCACGGGAGCGTTAAAATTGATTCCCGCTTCAGCCAGTCGTTCCCACAGGTCAGGGTGCTGCCAGATTTCGGGTGACCTCATCACCGTCGGCCAGATGGAATGCGGTAGAACGTGCATCAATTCCCGAAATCTCGCGATATTCATCAACTGGTATCGCTCCCAGCTCTCTTTCAACTGCCTGGGCTTCAACAGACGTTCGGACAGCACGGTTCTTAACAAGTCCGTCGTCGCGTCCATCGTCAAATAATCGACGACAGTCAAGGGGATTTGAGCACCGTATTCCTGGTGCGTCTGGGACAGCGTTCCTCCAGCGTCAAACCACTTCTTCAAGCGATCAAAATTGTTATCTCGGATGGCATGCAACCATTCGGGAAGATTTGCACTCGGCTTCGTCGTCAAGCCGTCAAGAAACTTGCTTACGGACCTGGCAGCAGGAATTCCCATTTCGACGATCGATTCGGCCATCATTTTCAACATCTCGCCAGACATCGCTCGTGAAAATGACCCGAGGACAGATTTGAAGTCCATCGAGATCAACTGTCCCGCTTTTTTACCTTCAGTAACAAGCATCAAAGTCGACGGTGCTGGCCGTCCCGTCGGATCGACCGTTGTGAGACGACCGATTGGTAATAAAAATGATGGGACAGATTCAGCCCGTGCCGATTCAATCTGAACTTCAAGGCTGTCCGGGTTGCCGCCGGAATCGGCACCCGCGACAGAAAAGAACTTCTCGACGTCGATCGGGACCAGCATTCCGGAACTTTTCGTAACCAGATGATTGGGGTTCGGCCTGCCTCCATTTGTTTCAAGCAGGAAACAACGGTACTCGGGCGGCAGAACAATCTGGAATCGCAGTTCCAATTGAGTCAGTTCATCCGACGTCAGTTTGTGGCCAGCACCTGTCCACGCAATCCGTCCCGAGATGTCGCCCGCTACTGTGGAGGGTGACAACGGTGGTTCATCGTCCCAGAGGACTTCCAAACCGTGCTCTTCGTCCCAGTCGATCGAAAAGAAGACCTGACCAACGACACGTTCGCCCAGTGATTGCAGGGCGATCTGGCCACTTGAAACGTGCTGAAGAATACTTTCAATGGTGACTTCACCACTTAAGTCGTGCTCGTAATCTTCAAGTTCGAACTCGTCCATCTGCGGCTCGTAGTTGCGGAAACTATCGACCAGTTGCAGTTGCCAGTCTGGCACCAACGTCTTCAGTTCCTGCTTCAAACGATCGACTGCAGAAAGCAGTCCTTTGAGGCACTCCAGTTGTTTGGACGGGTATTGCAGTCGCAGCGAGAGACGTGCCCAATCACAAGCCAGCACTGGATCTTCCCACGTGATGGAAGCTTGTCCACTCGATGAATGGAAGTCGTATTCACCAATTTCCTTCAGTCGCTCATTGATCGTGGCATCTCCAATTGGATCGATCACAATCAATTCAGGATGGTCCTCCAGAAACGTGTTGGTGTCGGAAATTGCACGCTGCATTTCTGGTCCGAGTTCGGACATCGAGCGACGTTTGTACGCTTTGTTGAGCTTCAACAGCTTGCGTTTTGTTGACTCCACATTCGGAACAGTTCCCGACTGGGCGGCCTTCTTCAGCTTCTTCTGAATTTCGTTCAAGTAGTCGTGGATTTTGGCGGCGTCATCCCCCTGCACAGCAAGGTCCGATTGACGGGCGCGGATCGCGTCGAGTTCCTGCAGCCGTTTCTCGCGCGTAAAACCTGCGACCCTCCGTGGATCACCATGTCGTTCAAGGTCCTGTTGAAGATCCAGAAGATTCGCCGCCACATATCTTTCCAGTTGTTGCGAAATTTCTGCGTGCGTTTCGTGATCGCTGGAAGCGGATTCTGCCTTGTTTGCGGGCGCCGACCTGGTCCAGCCGTGTGCCGACGTCAGCTCTGGAAAGTTCTGGATCAGGTTGTCTCTCATGTGATTGATCAAGTCTGATCCTTTGAGGTTGCTGAGGCTGTTCAAAAGATCATCGGGACCACGTGCTTCTCCCAATTGAAAGACATCGAACGGATTGACACTTCTGGCAGACCTGATGGCGGTCGCAATACGTGGCGCTCCGACTGACTCCAGAGCCTTTGCCGTAAGTTCGATGCGGTCTTGCTGCTGTCCACCGAATTCATAAACAGAATGAGTCCGCCAATTGACGGGATCAACACCATCACGATTATCTTGCAGGAACTCTGCGACGATGAGCGTATTCAAGCCCGCAGGTGAAATCAGCGGGCGAAACGTCTGGTAGCGATCCAGATGCGACAGATTTCGCACGTATAACCCGGAAAGCTCAGCCCACTCAGAATAGGCGCGCGCGTCCATGAAAAAAACCTCGATTGAAGCAACGTGGGATTCGCTCGACGAGACGATGTCAGAGATGATTTGGACGGAACGTCCATATCACATCGTTCATTGGCGTGATTGACAAGTCTGGTTGTGTGTCCGACTTCAACGGAATTGGGCGGCGGGTCTGGCAGTGGTGCGCCAGCGCGGCGAAGCGCCGCTGGTCCCACCCTGCATTCTGCTCGTCAAATTCGGATTGGGGATTCGCAAGAATCCGGAGACTCATCCCGATCCTTTTTGCCACTGAGGACACAGGGCCGGCTGCGCACGGGGGATGGATGCTTCATTGCATTCTTGAATTCCTGGTGTCTTTGCGTCTTGAGCGAAGCGGGCGTGAGCATCATGGATCGCCTTCCGTAGACTCAACGCCAGTAACTCACCGACCCAGCGACAAAGCCCTGGCCCCCCAAATCTGAAGAATGGCGTGTCCTGCAAGTTGAGCCATTCGGCGGAATTTCTGTCGCTTCACCGCGTGCAATGGCAATTTTTGTTCACATGAGATATAGGAATCGGCTGACCAGACGATTGCCGGGCCAAAAGTGCGACCCCGGCAGTATTTTGAACTTGATTGAGACTCCTGATGAAGAAGCTGCTCCTTCGCCTGCGTGAGGCTGCCCTCGCCGACCCAGAAACCGTCTGGTTTGACACTGTTTCCTCAGCCGATATCGAAGCGGCCGAGAGCTTTCTTGGCTTCGACCTTCCCAAGTTGCTGACCAAGTCCTACATCCACATCGGCAATGGGGGGTTTGGCCCCGGCCCGCTGATCGGGCTCTCGGGTGGTTTTGAATCCAGCCACGGGGATCTACTGCAAACCTGGTCGGCACTGCAGGAAAATGATGAGTGCGAAGAGGTCTGGGTTCCCATCATTGACTGGGGGAATGACCAGTTTTCACTGATCGATTGCGATGACCTGCAGATGATCACCTTTTACGAAGGTGAGTTTCACATCGAAGACTACACCTTTGATGAACTGCTGACGCATTGGCTGACGGGTGAACTTCCAGAACTCGATACCGGTGAATTTGCACCCAAAAAGTGATCGCGTTCCTGTGGAAGTTCAGTAGACTCCGAAATCGATTCCCAGCGGTTCTCGCATCCCCGTCATGTCGTTGAACTGCTTTGATCAGCAGATGAAGTCGTCATATTCTGGATCGGCTGATCACTGGCAATCTCTTCCTGAAGAGGCGGCGCATCAACCATGGCGTGCAGGATCTTGAGCTGAATGTTGATCTTCAGGCTGTCGCACCGGTGATGGATGACCTCGGGCAGGCTATTGAACAGCAGCGACGAATTTTCTTGCGTGTAGTACCCGCTGATGGAGCTGACCAGGCCCAGCAGGTCACTGCACAGGCTGAGATACAGCAGATTGTTGCGGCGTTGCGACGGATCATGGACACCGAGGACATCCTTGGAACTTTGATGCATGCTGATCAGGCTGACCAGTGAATTCAGTTCATGAAAACGCTTTCGGTACGAGACCATTTCGATTCCGAGCAAGGCGAGAAATGCCAGGACGATATTGATGATGATCCCCATGAAGGCTTCAATGCCCTGAAAGATTTCACTCGCGTCACTGATAGTGGCGTCAAAGCTGTTGGCGTTGATTGAAGGTGGGCGATTCTCGATCAATTGCGCTGCGACCGCCAGCAGCCGAGGCGTCAGGTTTCTTCGTGCGACGAGGTACGTCGCGACGGTGTAAGTGGGAACGGGTACTGGCGGGAATTGCGGAATGCTGATCAGATAGCCGTTTGGGATGATCACAGGCCGAATATAGTTCAGGCCCGCGGCACGTGCCCCCAGATCCGGCGATTCCAGACGAAACCCCGCTTTGGCCAGTCGCTCAGTCGCTCGTAGCGTCTGATCATCTGAAGGATCTTTAACGACAAACACGGCATCGATCGTAGGGGGAACAACATAATTCTCGTCCTCGCACAATCGCTTCCAGTCATGAATAAACTCAACCTGGCCTTCAATCTTCCAGGCCTTCAGAAAGGCCTGAGCGACGGTATGACTCCCTTCGCCGGACAGCGAAGTCAGGATCTGTCTGACGTTTCCCGCGCTGGCATCATTTCGAAGGAACCAAAGCACGTGTTCGGGTTGTTGAGTCTCCAGACGGGCGAGGTCCGCGGCAATGGGGAGTCCCCCTTGAATAAATGCCAGATCGACCTTCCCTGCAGCAACCAGTTCGGCGGCCTCACGAGAGCCCCTTACGACGACGGGGCGAAATGATAATCGACGATCGCTGGAGACTCGCGTTCGCAGCTCACTGGCATCCCGATCAGGAAGTGCAATTGTCAGTGTTGCGACGCTGAAAAAATGGAGGTAAAGCCAGCCGATGAAGAACACGAGGGCAATCGCCAGAAACAGAACCGGTAATCGGTGCAATCCGAAGGGACGCTGCAACCGTTTGGAAACCGTCTCTGCTTCGCGCGCTGCATTTGCCACACTGGCCGCCAACGTCGGCAGCCCTTGATGAGCTGGAAGCAGCCGCAGCACTTCTTCGCGCAGTCGCTCGGCACTTCGAATGACCGGTTCGATTTCCAGACGCAACCGCTTCACAAATCGTCTCCCCACCGCATTCGACACAGGGCTGGGCAGGATATCGCGTGGGACCAGTGGCGCCGACCCACCATCCCTTCTCGACGTTTCCAGAAGGTGGGCCGGCGCCCGAAGCGAGCTGGTCCCACCCTACACTAAAACGCCGATTGACCTGCCATTCACCTGCAAAGACTCGCTCGCATGTAATTGACCGCACTATGATACTCGGGTACGTTGCCGTTTGCCCGCAAGTCTTCCCCAAACGAAAAACATCCGATGCGAATTTCCCTGGTTCTGATGCTGCTGACGACTGTCACATTTGCTCAAGAGGCAAAGCCTGACAAACAGCCGAAGATCATCGTCGCAGTTCCACTTGTGGTAACTACCGGAACCCCTGTGAAGCTCACACTGCGCGGATTGTTCCTCGATGAACTTACTGAGGTCAAACTGGGTGAGACCAAACTGGAAATTGCCTCCAAAGGAAAAACCGCAGTTCCGCAAAATTACGATGCCAAACGAGTCGGCGATACGCAGGCCGAGATCTCGGTCACTCTTCCCCCCGAGACCGCGACAGGAATGTTGAAGCTCGTGGCAACGTCCCCGCATGGAACGAGCCAGTACGACATCGCCGTTGCACGACCAGACGAATTGATCGTCGAAAAAGAGCCGAACGATGGCTTCAAGTCCGCTCAATCTGTCGTTATCGGAAAGACCGTCGTCGGAACCATTCACGATCCCCGCAACGTCGATCTGCTCTCGTTTGATGGTACGGCGGGCGAGAAACTGACAATTCGTGTACAGGCCGCACAGCTCGGTTCACTGCTCGATCCATTTTTGACGCTCTACGACGAAAACGGCCAGATCGTGTCAGGCAGTGATGATGTCGATGGCCGAGATCCGCGACTGGAAATCGAACTGAAGAAAACCGCTCGCTACTACGTTGCACTGCAGGACGCCAACGATTCGGGCGGACCGCATTTCTGTTATCTGCTAAAAATTGACCGCAAGCCGTGACGATTTCGGAATTCTGTTCTATGTGGTGCGTCAGATGCAGCGGTGTCCACAGGACTCGACTGTCGAAACCGAACGCGAAAATTGTGCCACGACTTGATTCTTAGATTCGCCCATCAGCCGGAACGCGCTAGCGTCCGGTTCGAACCGCCTGCCGTGTATGCTTCCACTCAAGCTCTCGGGCGTGACGCAGGTCTCCTCTTCTCGCTGATCGCGTTTCATTACGGTTAAGACGATCAGCCGCTGGGAGCTCTCCCACGGTTCGAACCTGACGCGAGTAGCGCGTTCCGGCTGATGGGTTAGACACTGTTCGTTTATTGATCACGAAGGTCAAGAAGTGCACGAAGGGAAAGTAGAATGAAGTACGTTTCCAACCGTCCGTAATCGTCTAATGAGCAACCCATCGCTCATTTGGAAAACTCTTCGTATTCAAACTTCGTGCTCTTCGCGTCCTTCGTGGTCAATCTTAAACGCACTTCGTCACAGAATTTCCCTTGTTTTACGGTGTTTCCCAGCCCTTGAAAGACGTTGATAGCAGTAGGTCAGAGACCCGCGCCGCACAGGCGTCGAACAAACGAGATTGACATCCCGTCGGAATATGTCTTGAATGAAACAATACTCCAGTCGCCCGGTGTCGGCCTTGATGGGCGTGGAGCGGTCTTGTGGTTTCGTTTGTTTTTCGGCATCGACGATGCAGAAGGCGAGACCCGGATCGAAAAATCCGACATACGATGAATGAGCGACGGCAAGCTGAGACGCGGCATCATTGTTGAAGCCGCTCGAATGATGTACGAACGACGCGAGTCTGAGTACTACCGGGCCAAGATGAAAGCGGCTCGCAGATTGTGTCAGGGCTGGGTCAAGCCGTCTGAGCTTCCCAGTAATGCTGAGATCCGTGATGAGATCCAGCGGATGGCCGCCCTGTTCGAAGGGGGCTCGCGATTTGACCGCCTGCGTGAAATGCGGGTCGAAGCCTTGCGAATCATGCGACTGGTTTCGCACTGCCGTCCCAAGATTATCGGCAGTACGTTTACGGGCCATATCCGGCAAGGCTCGGACATTGACATCCATGTCTTTTCCTCCAGCCTGGAAGCTGTCACCAGCTGTCTGGATGCCGAAGGGATGGACTATGACGTTGAGCACAAACGAGTCCGCAAGCACGGCGAGGAACGCGTTTTCACTCATATCCATATCCGTGACCGGTTTCCCATCGAATTGACCATGTACCCTCCCGACAAGGTTGGGTTCGTGTTTAAAAGTTCAATTACGGGCAAGGCCATGGAACGTGCTTCCCTGGCTGAATTCGAGCAGTTCCTGCGAACCGAATACCCGGATGCAGACCTTGAGGACGAAGTCGCCGCCGCAGAAGCAGCGATCGATCGCTTTCAGGTCTATCGGTCATTGCTGGTCCCGCTGGAAACTGTCATGCAGGACCCCCATTACCATCCGGAAGGGGATGTGCTGTACCACCTGCTGCAGACCTACGTACTGGCTCGCAATGAATTGCCTTACGACGAAGAGTTCCAGCTGGCCGCACTGCTGCACGATGTGGGTAAAGGTCTGGATGCCCGCAACCACGTCGAAGCGGGGTTGGAAGCTCTTGAAGACCAGATTACCCCTCGCACAGCCTGGTTCATCGAACACCACATGGCCGTCCATCAAATCCGAGATCGGACGATCGGTCACCGGGCGCATCATCGTCTGATGGAGTCACCAGACTTCGAAGAACTGTTGCTGCTGGGAGAATGTGATCGCAAAGCCCGTGTTTGTGGAGCGATCGTTCCAGAACTCGACGAGGCACTCGATGAGCTCCGCGAACTCTCCAGAATGTATGGCTAGAGCGCATCTCATTGAAGTGCGGTGTCCCGCGGGTATCAGACGACAGCGTCTCACCCATTTTTGGACGCGACACGGAAGTGCGACCCGCACTCACCTCAGCAGCAACCGGTCGGGCCACATCCGGAATCGCTGACAAGTGGTAGACAACAGGATGTGGTATTCACGGCCGGTTCATTGCCGATAAGCATCTGTCCAGAATACGGGGGTTGCTGCAGGATCGCTGCAATCCCCGTATTGATGCGGGTGCGATTTCCGCGCAGGTAAGTCTGGCCGAAGTCATCCTGCACCGACTTCCAGGGACCGCGATACGTGACTGTCTGACACGTTGTGTCCTGCGAACTCGCATTCAACTTATGGGCTCGTAGTGTCAGGCTGCGAAATTCGATCCCCTCAACAACGCGCCATGGCTCGGCCTGACGTTCCAGAATCTCCAGCCCCGTGAAACCCGCCTGTTCGAAGGCAGCCAGAAACAGATCGTCCCGAAAAGCACCACTCAGGCACCCACTCCAGAGTTCCGGGTTGTTCTGGAGAGTCGTGGGGACATCACGATCGGAAACAATATCACTGATGACGGCTCGCCCGCCTGGTTTCAAAACTCGGTAAATCTCGTCAAACAGTTTCCTGCGATCCGTAGCATCGACAAGATTCAGCACGCAATTCGAAACGACGACATCGACTGATTCATCAGCAATCATCGGCGATGATCGACGCAACTCGGCGGCAATTTCCTGAGCTTTCAGCCAGTCGGAACTCGTTGCAATGGGATGTTGACGTAACTGCAACTCCAGTTGATCCAGATCAAGACCCAGGTCCTGGATCTGTCCCTTACGGAACTGCACATTGGAATAGCCAATCCGACTGGCGACTTCAGCCTGTGAACTTCGCGCAAGAGCCAGCATATCATCGTTGCAGTCGACACCGATGACGCGACCTGTCGGGCCAACAACCTGCGCCGCGATAAAGCAGATCTTTCCTCCGCCAGAGCCGAGATCGAGCACAACATCACCAGACTGAACGTACTTCGAGGGATCACCGCATCCGTAATCCCGTTCGAGAACTTCTGTCGGAATGGCGGACAGATAGCGCGTATCATACGAGACCGCACAGCACAAATCCGCGGTCCGATCCTTGGCGGCTTCCGAATAGCGATCTCGTACAGCGGCAGAAACGTTGAGCGTTACCAGATCTGTCACAGGCATAACCTCGTCAGGAAAACAGAGTGTGGTGAGTCGTCAAGACGCGACTCACCTCACTGTAGTATACCGTATGTCATGATACAGAACGACCAACCCACGCTGACGGCGGCTATCGACATGCCGTTCCTTGAATCGGGCAATCATCTCCAGCGCACGCGATCGACGGACCTCATCTGGCAATCCTGTGGATTTCCTTATCTCAATCGATAAATCAAGATCGAACCACCGCAGCGGTACTCAGGTTGCAGATAACGGAAGTTGCGATACGCAGACCGATCTGCCAGACCCCATTCGCAGCCGAAGACGTAATTGGCGCTGATTGCATACCAGCCCGGACCGAAATCCGTCATCCGTGGGTTATGGTGCTTGATTGGGCCGAATGGTGCCACTTCCGCAGGAATCCCGTAGTCCAGCGGATCGAGAAATCCGTAATAGGCGACATAGACCGGCAAGCCATCACCGCGCGTTTCAATCCAGCGTTTGAGCGAAACAAGATCCTGCCCCCAATCAAGGTTACTGTGCAGCAGGTGTTCATGACCATGCGTCATCCCACCTGCGATCTCATTGAAGTAGGCAAGAGAATGCGGCGCGGTAACGAGACTGGAGATCGAGACCGAAATCGCACCAGCCCAGATGCCCCGCAACAGGATCGGTCCGGCACCGCGAACCGCGCTGCTCGACAGGATTATCACAGGCCCCAGACACGGTAGCACGTAACGAAAATGATGACTGAAACCTGTCTGGCTGCTGACAATCGCAAACAGGGCGATGGCTGGCACCACCAGGCTGACGACCAGCACGCCGTCCGGTAACTCTCTGCCGCGAATCCAGTGAACGACTCCGCGCGCCACCGCGATCGTTGCGATCGCAATCAATCCCACAGGCCACTTCACTGCGGCACCATAGAGATAGTAATACCACCATCCCCCGCGCTTCCACCGACCGGACAGATACGAGTCATAGCTGGAACTCTCCAGATCGTGCCACTGCTGATCCAGTCCCAGCAGGTAATCGGCGGGGATCGGGACCCTGATCATCCCGAGCGGCGACTCAGCAAAGCGATTGCCTGTACATTTCGCCTCGTTGTTCCCACCGCGCAAGGCTGCGCTTGAGAATCGAAAACTTCCCAGTGGTCGAAAAACGTTCTGCCATGCATAACCAGAGTTCACAACCAGAATTGGCAGGACAAAAACGATTACGAGACTGAGCAACGACGGCCTGCCGGACTTTGGTGACGACCAGTATCGACTCGCGATCCCGCTGAACAACCACAACGGAACGAGGATCACCCAGGTGAACTTTGCCAGCAAGGCAAATCCCAATGCAACTCCCGCGACGATCGCTCGTTTGGATTGCGGATGGCGCAGCCAGTTCCAGCATGCCCAGGCCGCAGCCAGACCCGCCGTAGTCGCCGGAAGATCGTTCGTCACAAGCTGTCCGTGCGCAATCACGTTCGGATCGAAGCACCACAACCACAATGCCAGGAAGCCGGAGGCCGATCCGAACAACTGCGTGGACCACCTCCAGACCAGAAATCCCCCCAGCAGACTGACCGGCACCAGCATCCAGCGAGACATGACAGTCAGGTGCTGGATCTGTTGGCCATTTGCTCGAGCGAAATCAACACCGAGTTGACCTTCGCAACGGTCGCCGGGGCGCGTGGAAAGTCCATCCCAATTGGTGCGACACCCCTGAAGGATGATCGGAATCGTGGCGATCATGCGAACCGTGGGCGGATTCACGGATGCAGGCTCAAATCTGTTGAATGTCCAATTCGCAATTCCCGATGCCAGTTGTCCCGGTTCGTTGAGCGTGGGGGATTGCCAGGTAGCGCTCCAGCACAGCCAGACGCCATGAAACAGCAGCAGCAGTGCCCCAGGAATCCACAAGCGTTTGGGAATCCGGGCGTTTGTCGCGTCCATTCAAATACACCAGACGGGACATCTAGTACGGTCGTTCACGCTGATGGGCTCTGATTTCGGCAACTCTATCAACTCCTTCAAGTCAGAGCCACGCGTCTAGGGCGCATCTCATTTAAGTGTGGCGTCCCGCGGGCATCAAACTACAGCGTCTAGCCCATGTTTCGACGCGACACGGAAGTGCGACACGCACTAGGGCGTTTCAGGAACCCGGTCATCAGGTCGAGCGACAACCGTCAGGCTGATCACAAGAGCCACGCTGGAAGCGATAAACAGAATTGAAGAGAGCACGACACTTCGCCAATCGATTGTCATCGACGAGAACAGGACTTGCGCCCCAAAGCAATTGCAATCGGCCTGAACTCCCGTCTGGACGACCCAGCCACGGACAAAAATGAATGCCGCGCTCAATACGGTGCTGATCAGCAACCCTGCCCGTAGGTGTGACCCGGAAAACAGTGCCAGCCCGGTCACGATCTCCAGCGGCGGGATCAGTAAAGCAATCAGAACCCCCTGCTCTCGGGTGAACAGCCGGTAGGCATAAACCCCCGACAGAAAATCATACGGCTGGCGAATCTTGGCGATGCCGGCATAAACAAAGACTCCGCCGATAACAATGCAGATGACACTCATCAACCGACGCATCCAAACGTCCCTGCGCCGAACGCCCTGTGCTACCGGGGACCGGCTTGCTTCGCTTGCCATTCACTCCAACCTCCGACAAAAAACCTCAGATTTGAGAACCCGGCGGAATGAAACAGCCTGCCAACATACTCGTCGAAGTTACATCCCTCGCTCTGACAGTAGATCACCACCGGGGTCGATTTTGGAAACCTGGCGAACATCTCACTCAATCGGGCTTCTGTTGCCGTCTTGTCTGCCGGAAAGTTAATCGCATTGGGAAGATGCCCCGCCTCGAAATCGCGATGATGCCGTGCGTCGATCAACAGAATCTGTCCGGTGGAAAGTTCGGCCTGCAATACCTCATAAGAGACATGCGGCACCAAATCCGCAATATGCCGCTCCTGGACCGCCGCAATCGCTTCCTGATCCGACAAGTATCCGCTGGGAGAGACGAGAAACACCGCGCCAATGATCGCAATAACCAGAACCGCCAATGAACAGAGTTCTCCGAAGATTCGCTGGGCGAGATTGCGAGGAACTCCAAGGGCGAGATTGTCCCGGTTGTGCGGCCGCCAGAACCGATTGATCATCAATATGACGCTTGCCAATGCAACCAGGCACTCGGCGGCATACAGATAGAGGGACGTCAAATCAATGGGCTGGTCCGAGACAAACAGGCCGACGCCGTCCCATACGGCAGCAAGTCGCTGCATCGGAATCAGCTTTCTGTGACCAGCCCCATCATAGATCCTGGCATTTCCTGAGATCACTCCTAACAGGAGGATCCAGTGATCATATTCCGTGGCCGAAGGTTTGGATCGGACATGCAGCAGAGCTGGAACATCAATCAGCGGAAGCATTCCGCAAGTCAGATTGGTAAGAAGCCGCGTCTGCATTCCGTGTTCTGTTGCAGCCAGCGAGAGTTCGGCAGCGCTGCTGCCGCGATGCGAGCCGAGGTAGCGCGGCGTCACGAGCGAGGCAAATTCCGTCTGATGCCCGAGTGTCTGAAGGGCTGCATGCAAACAGTACAGTCCGCAATATCCAGGAATGATTCGCCGCTCATTTCCCAATGACTGCGGTTGAGTTTTTTCCGCGGCACGGATGCGACTGGTGCCGCAAGCAAGAAGCATCAGCAAACAAGCCCATTGTCGATACGTCCGTAAATTTCTGTCGGAAATCGCCGACCAGCCCTGATTCATGGTCAGACCCCTTTTGCTACGGGCTGCTATCAGGCTTTCGCTCTGGACATTAGAAACCAGACCCCTGCACCGATCAGTACCACAATGTTTGCTGCCAAAAGCCAGAATACGCGATTGCGAGCCACCGGGGCGGTGTGGAATCCTGCCCTATCCACAACCGTGGGAAGACCAGCAGCACCTTCTGGATGCATGTCTCCGCGCTGCCAGATATAGGCAATCTGAGATTCCGGCTTGTCAAAATCTGAAACCCGCGCCCCCTCATCGAAGTCCATTTGAAACGCGTCAGTCCCCTCAAAATCCGGCGACAGATTGAAGTCGGAACGCTTGAACCCCACTGAAAACTGAGCGTTGGCTGTTCCCACATTCTCCATGATGAACGTTCCGGAGACCGGAATAAAATAGTCGCCCACTTTTTCGACCGTAACTCCGTTGACTTCACCTGTCCATGACCGAAGTCCGGTTGTATCGCGATGCTCCCCAAGCGGAACACCAGAATAGAGATCACCGGAACCCTTGGAAATTCGGGCGTACCGCAGGGTATGGCCAAATTCAGCATCCAGGCAAATCTTGATTTTGCCATAGCGAGTCGTTCCGGAAATGGCCAGGCACGAACGACCTTCAATCTGTTCCGTATCCGCCGTCAAATCGTCGGATTCCAGAAGGATTTGCGAAAGCTTCTTTCCGTCGTTGCCTGCAAAATACCCGTCCAGGGTAAACCCGTAAGAACTGGATTCGATCTCCCGGTTTGATGCTTCGGCCAACTTCGCCGACCGACCTCCTGTCAGCTTCTTCCTTCCCGTCGATGTGGTTCGATTCAAGTACCACTCACCATTATTTATCGAACGAGAAGTTGCATTGCCGGGAAAATTGTCGTCGTCTGTCTTTTTCAAGTCGCCAGCGAAGTCAATCTTCGAACCATCGCGACGAATCCTGGCGATCTGCCGAAATACTCCCAACCCTTTTCGTTCCCACTCGGTCGCTACGACAAATTCACATTTGTCCTGCCATCGGGTTGATCCAACATTGAGTTCCAGCGCGGTACGGATCTCCTCCGCAGGAATTCCCAGAAAAACGGTTAGCACGAGGGCAGAAACCATCTCGAATCCAATCACTGGTTATTGATGTCGCCTGCCGCATTGCCATTTGCGTCCCAACAGAGCTCGCTGCACGTCAGGGTACAACCGGGGACAATGCAATGGGTCGGATTTCCATTCTTCTGATCGTTGTTGAGGCAATTGAACGGCGACGCTTCGTAAGCAATCAGGCATTCATCCCAGTTTCCTGTGCAACCGGCACCAAGGCACTGAACGGAGTTTGTCGCGCGGCAGGGAGACGGCCCCGCAACACAAACCGCCCCTCTGATCATTCCGTGGTCGTTTCCAGTCTGAGGGAAAAAATGTGTTCCTGCGGCTGAGAGGACCAATACTGCGGACATGGCTTTGAAGTATCCCACGATCAATCTCCCTTAGATTCTCTCTGAGTAGAGTGTACGACCTTGATGGCCACCCGATTGCGTGGCGATCCATAGTGACATACAATGGTATCGTGTTCGTGTATAGTGTCAACAAAAAGGCACAAGATGCGATCGCAAGTTGTGGTTGAAACTGTTGTGTTGTCGGTGTTTTGCGATCTTGAGTGCTTGCAAAATGATTTGTGTATAGTGAATTAAGCTGCAGTGAAGACTGATGTGATACAGTGCTGTTCGGTGCGGACTGTGGTTGTGGTGATCTGGCTGTCGGTTGGTATCGCATAAAGCCGTGGTAACGGCTGTTCTCAGCGTTCACTGCTGATATCAACGACTCGCAATTCAGGCGGCACAGTCGCGGTCTCCAGCCGAATGACCAGGCGGGATGTTCCCGGTTGCCCATAGCTCCAGACCTCTGACGTCTTCCCCTTGGCAACAAATCGGGCGACAGAAGTCGGTCGACCACCCATCGCCAGCCTGGCGGTCGTCGCATTCATTCCAATCGCAATCGCCGTTGGGATGAATTGTTGCAGATCAGGCATCGGCACGACTGGCTTCGGACCTGTCGATTTGACCCAGATACCGCCGGACTTCTCGTATCCCAGTGACGTCAATTTATTGGAAACGTTGTCGAACAACGGGTCGATTCGATTCGCCTCGACGAGAAACGAGACCGCTTTGGACTCGTCGTGCAAAAGTGCCAGATATTCATCGGCAAGCTGAAGCAAGCCCAGTGGGCCATCTTCACGAAGTCGGCTTTCACGGCCTTTCAGCCACTGCGTCAGGACCATCCTCGCCTGATCCGCCTGCTGAACAGCACGCAGGTCCGTCGCCAATTGCTCGATCTCTGCACGGGTTGCAGACTCAGACTGATCGACGCGCCAGGCCAGCTTTTGTGCACGGTATTGTTGAATCAATTCTTTGGCTTCAGGAACGTCTTTCTCCAACCGATCAGCAATCAAATCTCCATTACTTCCACTCTTGGCCGCGTCATCGAGGATCGATTTGATAACGATGGAGGCGTACAGGAGACGATGCAGTTGTGACCGAATGTCATCGGCCGAATCATGGTAGACCCCTAACGGTTCTTGCTCGTATCGCTTCTTCAAATCGGCAGGATATTCCTTCAGAGCTTTGGCGGAACCCGGCAGGTCTTTCGCAAGTTTGGCGAGTAACTTTGTGGCCGCATCTGCATCAGGTTTGGCTCGCAAGAATGCCGAGCAAAGGATCCTGTTCCCCTCGTGCATCAATTCCATCCGACGTGTTTCAGCCAGCTTGTAAGTCGTGATTTTCTGTGCCAGTAGAAACCGTCCCTCGGCATCGTCTGCCTTCAATTCACGCCATTCAGCCGCGACGCCCTTGTCATACGCCGAGTGTGATTTCTTGCCGAGTTCCACATCGTCATAGTACTGACTGCGCTCGGCAGCCCAATCACCCAGTTCGTACCATTCCGATGCTTTTGAATTGCGAAGTCGAGAGGATCGGGATTCAAATTCTTCGACGTCAGTCGGCAGAACCTTGATGCGATCCGCGTGAAATTGAAACTTGCCGTTTTCCTTCTTGAGCTGGCCCGAAATTTCGACGTGCTTTTTTCCTTGCAAGGATCGGATCAAGGCCTCATCTGCGTGAATCGGGACTTCGCACTTTGACAGGCGCATCTGTCCACTTCCCAGCAGAGAAATACGCCCCTCGATTCGTAGCGATGCTCCTGCCAACTGGTCCCATTCGGCCTTGCGAGAATTGAAGTACGGAATCGACCAGGAGGAATCAGCCGCGTGTGCGGTCATTGCGAGCGACCACAGGACGAGCACGATGACACTGGTGAGGGTTGTGCGATGCCTCATCGAGGTCCCCCTTTCTGCTCAGGCGGATCCGTCTGTTCAAGCTGACCTGCCAGGAGTTTGCGTGTCGCTTCGATTTCTTCGGCTTGATCCTCTGTATAGCCGAGCGCCGCATATGTCTCAAACGATGTCCACAGGAACGCAGTCTTTCCGTTCAGGACCAGTATGGACTCCGCATCATGACCCGTTCCAGGACGGATCTCGACCATTTGCGCGGCAAAGATCACTCGAGCAGCACCATTGGACAGTTCACGCTTCGCCGATTTGCGAATCAGAGCGGAATCGACTTCCACCCGGAATCGCAACCCATCGAACGCCAACGGGACATCAAGCCTGCACGGGTGATTGGCTTCGTCTGGATTCGCAACGATCGCATCGATCAAGAGCCATGAATCCCGAGACCGCGACAGGGAACGAGCCGCTTTCAATTTGCCGGTGCTGACGTCAGTGGCAAATGTGGCGATTAATTCAAACACGCTGCTGCCCGACAGTTCGTATCCGGCAACGGCTTCACGGCAATGACGGCGGATCGCATGAGATTCTGCGTCTGTTCGACCGAGCAGATCGACGGCATCGCGAGCACGGCTCAATTCGCGTGCTGCCATGGCAAAGTTGCCATCCTTCAATGCCGCCATTCCAGCTTCAGTGGCAGCCTGTACACTGGCCTTCGCCGTTTCAATCCGTTGCCGGTGCCAGAGGCCCCATGCCGTGAGAAACGCGATGGTTCCAATCAGCACAACGATCATGCGAAACGGTGTCACAATCCGTGTCGGAGTTTCGTCGAGAATCCCCTCAGGTCCGATCTGTGGCAGCGGTGGCGGTTTTGTCGACGGTGTTTCTTTCGACGGTGTCCTCGATCTGGACGAAGGGTTTGTATTCTGGGGCGTGGGTGATGACTCGCGCTGGGGGAGCGGCGGCGGAGTTTCACGCTTTATGGGCTTTACGGGTACCGGATAGACATTGGCAGGCAGCACAAAGACAGGAGTCCCGCAGTCAGGACAGCCGGGCTTTTGCGCCGCGGAAACACGAATTCCCTCGACAGTCCCTCCGCAGTCGCAACGGACCGAAAACGGTTCCGGCGGTGGAGGTGCGGGCTTGCGAAATGCATCGGTCGCTCGACTCAACCATCCTGCCATGTTCGCGTACCGATGGAAATGAATGAAGTGTCATCTACGGCCTGTCCGATTATGCGTCGAAGGTCCGCTGTGGTCAATTGGCGATTCACGAGAAGTCCAGACACGAGAAGATGAATGGACACGGAAGACATGGAAGACACGGCAATTATGAAAAGAAAGGTACGATTACCGATTTGATTCTTCTTGAATTCAGTGATTGCTTATGCTGTTATGCATCACGAAACATGGATACGGTGATTCCATCATGTCAGCCGCTTCACTAACAGATTCCTGAAAGCTCGGAAGCAATTGTTTTCATTTTCATCCTGTCAACAACGTTGTGAACTCAATTCACGCCGGGAGATGCTGCGCCTGGGTGGGCTGCTTCCGCTGGGGCTGAGCCTGCCGACGATGTTGTCACGGGTTGGAACCGCCGCACCAGGCAAACCGGCGATTGCTCGAGCCAAGTCGTGTCTGCTGATCTTCATGGAAGGGGGTTCATCCCATATCGATCTTTGGGACATGAAACCACACGCTCCGACTCAGGTGCGCGGTGAATTTCAACCGATCGCAACGCGGACACCGGGCATCACCGTCTGTGAGCATCTGCCGATGAGTGCGCCTTACTGGCATCATCTTGCCCAGGTCCGTTCCGTCACCCATGCGATCACAGATCATAATGCTGGCAGCTATTACACGCTGACAGGTCGCAACCCGGTTGATCAGGGGCGACTGATAGTTGCCGAGTCACCGCAGAACTTTCCAGCCTATGGCTCTGTTCTATCGGCACTTCGTCCTTCCACCACCGAACTGCCGAATTTTGTACACGTGGCTGAGATCATGTCCAACAACGGACATGATATTCCAGGCGAACTGGCAGGGTTCCTGGGTGCGGCTCACGATCCGTTGATTACGGGTGACCCCAGTCTGCCGGGGTACCGTACTCCCGGTCTGGACCCCCTGCCCGGCTTGTCTTCGAATCGAATCCAGCAGCGGGAATCGCTGCTGCAGGCGATTGATCGACAACTGGGAAGTGCCGCAGATTCGCGAAATGTGGAACGGACATCGGAATTCCATCGAAAGGCACTGTCACTGATTGCTTCCCCACGTGTGCGAAATGCTTTTCGACTCGACCTTGAGCCCGAACGCGTACGATTGCGTTACGGAGTTGATCCCGGCAGCAATCGCGCAATTGAGGCACGAAAATTTGGCGGACTGCCTCATCTGGGACAGTCGATGTTGTTGTCACGTCGATTGATCGAAGCGGGGGTTCCACTGGTGACGCTGGTAACAGGCCGAAGGATCGATCAGGCCTGGGATACTCATCGTGACCACTTTCCGTTACTCAAGAAGTCGCTACTGCCACCATTTGATCGTGCTTTCTCCGCATTAATGGAGGACTTGATCCAACGTCACTTGCTGGATGAAACCTTGCTGGTCGTACTGTCTGAATTTGGACGCACGCCCAAACTGGGCTATGTGACATCCAATGCAGGTGCTGCTCCAGACGGGCGCGATCACTGGCCATCATGCTTCACAGTCATGTTTGCCGGGGCGGGCGTTACGCCGGGGCTGATTTACGGTGCATCTGACAGCCAGGCCGCGTACCCCAGCCGAGATCCGGTCACCCCCGAAGACATCGCCGCCACAATTTATCATCGCTTGGGAATCTCAGCCGATGCTGAACTGTTCGACAATCTCAATCGTCCTCATCGCGTCATGCTGGGACATCCCATTGACCTGGGCTGAATGCCTGAATGACGGTGCGCGATTTTCCTCGAAGGTCAAGGAACGTCGCGAAGCCTGCTTTTTCGGGGACTTCGAAGCCATGGCACCTAACGCGGGCAACGATATTTGTCGCGGAAAATGAACCTGGAAATGTCTGCTTCAATACCATCGATCTGCCTGGCAAGAGCTTGGAGGAGTTTGTCGATGGATTGCTGCTCGGTTTTGGAAAAGGTCTGTTTTCGTCGATTCATTTCCGCCGTTCCGATGTCGACGAGCTGTCGCCGCCTGAGGACAATCGCTTCAAGCTCAGCTTCTTTTTCGGTAGGTTTGATTGCCCGTCGTCAAGGAGATGGTCGAGGCGTCTGCTTCGCGGCCACGCGAGCAACGTTGACTTCACAGATTCCCATTCACGAGTGCTGCTGGAGAGAGTTCTATGTACTGTCGCAACCAACACTGGCGACTGCAAATCAGACGCCTCCAAGAATCGTTACCCGCGTTGGGTGTCACTGACGATCGCCTTGGATCGTCTCCCATAATGTTCGAGCAGGCTGTCTAATCTCTCTCCTCGCGCCCACTTTTCGGTGACTCCTAGAAACGGAGTATTCCCCATGCTCACCTTCGGTTGCGTGACTTAATCGAAAGTTTTTTACCTTCCGCGAGGTGTTCTGTGCCTTCCGTCATACTGGCCAATGTTGGCACTCCCTTGATGTGGGCGACCATGTTTCACATGGCCTTGGGAAACGCCTGCATCGGGGTGCTGGAGGGAACTCTTCTGGCGTCTCTGTATCGTGTTTCGGCTGGCCGCGCCATCTCGCTGATGATCCTCGCAAACTACTTTTCCGCCTGGGTCGGCTGGTCGTATCTGCATCTTCTGGTCGATCCAAACGACATCAGTCTCGACAACGCCGCCAGCGTCCTGGCGGGCATGGTCGCTGCTGCGTATGCCACGACACTTTTCTTAGAGTGGCCGTTTGTGGCGGGTTGCTTTTGGAGAGCGGAAAAGCCCCTCCGCCGTAGTGTCATCGCAACCCTTCTGGTCCAATCCGTCAGCTATGTTCTACTGATCGGATGGTATGGTTTGGCCAGCGTCAACTCGCTCTGCACGGATCTGACCATTGTTCCGCCCGACCAGATTTCATTACCCCGCGATCTCTGCATTTATTTCATTGCGGATGAGGATGGCAATGTCTATTCGCGGGAACTCGGCACGGGCCAGCAAAAGCAAGTCTACGAACTGAAGTCGCGTGACGTCGAAGACTGCCTTTCATTCCAAGTCTCAGAATCTGAAGCAGGCTTCCATAAGATCGTCGCACTGCTGGAATCTGGTGACCGAAACGAACCGAAAGTGGTTGATCTCGACATTGCCGTTCACGATGAAAATTGCCCGTTAATGGAAAACGGTCGCCCTTTGATGGCAGACCGGTTTCTTTCGCCCAATCGAGGTATCGGGCCAAAACTCGGTTCTGCATACGACAGCCCGTGGACCATCAAGGCGGGTTTCTGGGCCGCTCAAGGGCTGTCCGGTGAGAACTCGAAGACTGGCGAGCAGTTTCGATTTGCGATCGAAGTTCCATTTATCCAATGGAATGTTCGACATGCCATCCTGCTTCCCGGCGAGCAGGTCCTTTTTCAGCTTGGCACACGGCAGATATGCATTCTTGACCTGAAAGCGAGGAAAGTTACCGTGCTCTGCTTCGGTCATGGTGCGGTCGCTGTGCTTGAACACACTTCCGCAAACTGAAAGGTGGTTCACGTTTTGGATCCAGTGGGAATTGCTTCTTCGACGGGTTAGGATTCTGGCGAGTTGTGATGAATTCCAGATTAATCGTGACAGCCGTCTGAGCATGACCAGTTCGATAGCGACATTTCGAAACCAGATCCTGGAAACCGGCCTGATTTCGGCCGAGGATCTGTCACGCATCGAGGAAGCGATTTCCCAGAACCTGACTGGGACCGACGCTGTTCAGCATCTGGCGCGCGAACTAGTCCGTCAACGTGTTTTGACCAAATACCAGGTTGAGCAGATTTACGCAGGTAAAGGGTCTACACTTCGCCTGGGAAATTATGTCGTCATCGACGAATTGGGACGGGGAGGAATGGGGGCGGTCTTGAAGGCCGAGCACATCCGGATGAAACGGATGGTTGCGGTCAAAGTCCTCTCCAAAGCCGTGACAAAGCAACCGGAACTGGTGAAGCGCTTCGAGCGGGAAGTTGAAGCGATCGCCCGACTGCGTCATCCCAATATCGTGACTGCGTACGATGCCGATGAAGATCGCGGCATCCATTTTCTCGTCATGGAGTATATCCCGGGACGGGATCTGGCAGCGGTCGTGGGACAACGCGGGGGATTGCCCGTCGCGGAAGCTGTCAATTACATCTGTCAGGCGGCTCGAGGCCTTGAATACGCACATCACTGCGGAATCGTGCATCGTGACATCAAGCCTGGAAATCTGTTGCTGGGGGATGACGGAATCGTTCGCATTCTCGACCTGGGACTGGCCCGCATCGACGTCTTTGGCGGAACACGTGACGGATTGACGACGACAGGATCTGTGATGGGGACGATCGACTATATGTCTCCTGAACAGGCCGAAGATACTCGACGGGCGGATGCCCGCTCGGACATCTACAGTCTCGGCTGTACGCTCTATAGCCTGCTGACTGCGAAGCCGATGTTTCTCGCCGATACCGTGATGCAGCGATTGCTGGCTCATCGTGAAGCGCCGGTGCCCGACCTTCGCAGTTCCAGACCCGATGTTCCAGATTCGTTATTGCGGATCTTTCATCGAATGGTCGCGAAGCGCCCGGATGAGCGATTCGCTTCGATGAAGGATGTCGTCGCGGCACTCCATGAATTCGACCGGCCCGTCAAGTCGCCCCCTCAATACCTTCCGGACGGTTCCTTCACCGAGTTCGGGCTTCAGTCTGCGCCCACTGATTCGGTGCGTCCGGAACATCTCGCTCCGACACTGATTGGTTCCGAAGAAAAAGTCGACGCCACGGCAGCGGTTTCGAGGGAGTCGCTTCAACCAGCCAACGAGACTACAGGTAGCACGAATCGACGTGACATGCAGCCACGTCGTCGTCAGATACTGGTGGCTGCCGTGATCTTGCTGGTCGCACTGCTGGTTTACATGAACTGGCGACCCCTCAATCGCGTCCCCTCGACACCAGTTGAGACGGAGCCACAGCTCCCATCGGATGTGGCTGGAAATACTCCCGTCGCGCGTAAAACCTGGCTGACGTTTCACGGTGAACGAGACTATGTCGAAGTCGCCGATTTGAAGATTGATGTTGAGAAACCGCTGACGATCGAACTCTGGGGCACTCCGCGCAGCGACAAGCTGGGATTTGCAGTGGCCTGCCTGGGGCCTGTCTGGTGTGGAATCTATGCCGGCGACAGCGGCTGGGGTGCGGGAACATTTCACGGGGACCGGTCGAAAGTTTTCTGGACATCCGTTGAACATTCACTCAATTACCGAGCCCACGTTGCCTGCGTCTGGGAAGGTGGTGTCGTCCGAATGTACTTCAACGGACGCCGGATTGAAGGTTCTGTTCAAGACCAGCGGTTGGGACCAACCGAGGGAGGTTTCTTCATTGGCGGCGTCCCGGAAGATCGAGTCACGATCAAGCGCTGGTATACCGGCGACATCGACGCGCTCCGCGTTTCCAGGTCGCTTCGTTACGACCGTGAATTCACTCCCCCGGTTCATCTAAAACCAGACCGGGATACGCTGGCGTGTTACCGCTTCGATGAAGGTGAAGGAACCATACTTCGAGACTGCTCAGGCCACGGCCACCATGGAAAAATCGTCGGTGCACAGTGGCATTCCAGCAGTCCCGAGTAGGTTCCCCATTGATCGATCGCAGTGAGACGAATCACCCTGCCACTGCTGAGCTGAAATTCATTCCGGTTCGACATTTGTCTTTTCGTCCTGTTGTGGCATAACGACCAAGGTTCCACGACGGGCCAAAACCTTCCTTTTACTCCCACGATAAAGGAGTTAACGTGCGTAGGGTACCAGTTATCGTCACCGGTCTGCTTCTGATCGCCGCGAGAGGATTCGCGGATGAGCGCGTTGATCGGGAGGATTTCGGATCATCGTCGCTGGCTCGCGGAGTGCGGGTCAACGTCGGTGACCACGTTTTTGACTTCCCGAGAGTGGCCCGAACCAGTCGTCCCGCCGCGATTGCATACTCTGCATCGCTCGAAGGCAAATCTCGTGTCATATTCAGCGTTGGCTGGGGCGTGTTGTGGAAGAACAATGTTATGGTGAATGCGGGAGGAGATCCGGGCGAGCGGGTTGTCTTCCTTGATCCTGATACTGGTGCTTGGCAGGCAACGTCGTATCATCAACCGCGTCCTGATGTGCTCACAACGAGCCCCGATGGAAGGTTTGTGGCGATGGCAAGCAAATTCGGTTGGACTACTGAAGATGTGGATTCTGTAAAGGTGTCCTACAACGAGTCGAGGACCAATCTGAATGTGGATGAGGTCAACGATCGTCTGAAAGCGATCACGTGCGGGACGTTGCGTTATTCGGTGTGGGAGTCTGCATCGGCTCAACCCGTCTGGGAAATGCGGTGTTATAGTCGCACTGCTGAGGCAGGTCAGCGCGCGAAGTTTGTAAGGCCTTGGGGGCAGTATGCGAGAGTCGCGCTGCCGTGGTGGGCTATCAACACCAGACCGAACATTCAGTTTGCCCAAATTGGATTCTCTCCAGATTCGAAGGTTTTTGCCGCGCTCGATCCAGATCACGGCGTCCATTTACTGAATTTAGTCAGCGGAGCCCAAACGCATTGCTGTAAGCCTGAGGGTGGTCGATTGCCAAGTTGGTTTGGATTCGTACAAGGTGGCTCCCGAATTGCGGTCATCTGTGATGACGGGAGTGTTCGATTGTTTGCGACGGATACTGGAGCGGAACAGAAAGAGCATCAATATCGGCTTCCGGTGGGAGCAACAGTGAGAGATCGAGATGCCAATTTCGTTATCGAGCCGAAGAGCGGGCAGATCGGAGTGTCCGAGAACGGTGAATTCTTTCTGACGAGTTTCGGGATCGCAAATTCAGACGTAACCCGAATTCAAGTTCGCGGAGTCGGTCGTGCATTCGGCGCCGGGCAGATCGATACCATCGCGCTCGACAGATTTGTCGGTATCGGATTTGGTCGCGAGATCGCTAAAGTCATCATCCCCCAAAGGACGGGCTTGTACGAAGTTGTGGATCCTGTCAAAGGTCGGGTGATTCGTCGACTTGTCTACAGGGGAACTGTTGATCATCTGCCGAAGGACGACATTCCCACTATCGAAATCAGTGAAAAAATGAAGTGCGAGCATGCCTCGGTCCAGGCGGGGAGATTATTTATGTTCAAGAGCTACCGTAGATTGAAAAACAGATGCCTGTTCGGGGCACGTGCCGCATGTCGTAGCCGAAGTCGTGAGACTTCGGAGTGACAGACGGCTTCCAGCGAAAATGGGACGTAGGGTCATAGATCGATCTTGTTGATCACGCAGGCGTCACTCGTTCGAAATGCCTTGGGATATTTACCAGGATTGTCGTCCCCTTCCGTCCCGTAGGTCAGGCTGTGCCTGACTCTTTGCTGGCGATGACAATGACGGCGCTATAAACGATCACGTCAGGCACAGTCTGACCTACGTGCTACGTTATTCCAAGCGGTGCGATGATCCAGCGGATCAAGGATGTCGATACGTCGCTCAACAGCGATGTCCATTGGCCAATCGGGGCGAAGCGTGCTAAGCCCGAAGGAGTTCCTGCCGCGACTTCTGCAGAAAATCGCACCACGCGGCAATGCCGTCGCCCTTGAAGGCAGAAACCGGCAGTACGGGTAGATCACCTTGAACGAGGTGTGCGTCGGCGGTGACCGCTTCCAGTGAAAATGGGACGTAGGGTAACAAGTCGATCTTGTTGATCACGCAGGCGTTGCTGGTTCGGAATGCCTTGGGATATTTACCAGGCTTGTCGTCCCCTTCGGTGACACTCAGCACAACGACTCGCATGTGCTCTCCCAGGTCGTGGGAGGCGGGGCAGACGAGATTTCCGACGTTTTCTACGAACAGGAATTCGAGTCCTTTCCCTTCTTCAAGTGTCAATTGCCCGAAGCCTGTCTGGACCAATGGCAGCTCCAGATGACAGGCGCCGCCCGTCGTCAATTGACGGACAGGAACCAGCGGAGCCAGACGCTGTGCATCGCGGTCCGTGGCGATGTCTCCGACCAGAACTGCCATACGCACCGACCCTGCCCAGTGTCGGGCTGTTGCTTGTAAAAGGCTGGTTTTGCCGGCGCCGGGTGAGGAAATCAGATTGATGCACAGGATGCCTCGTTCGGCCAGTTCCTTTCGCCAGGCATCTGCGGCAGCACGGCGGGCGGACTGCAGGTCCTTTTGCACAGGGACGGATTGAATGCTCATGCTGTACTGCTTCCTGAATTGTTTGCCGACTCGACGTCCAGGCTGACGAGTTGCATCTGTTCGCCGCTACGTATCTGAACATCTGTCCCATGGCAATCGGGGCAGACAAATCGAAATCCCTCGACATGAAAGAGCTTGTCACATGTCAAGCACTGGGCGGACAACGGGATGATCTCCAGATCCAGTTTGACATCGTGGCCCCAGGCGTCACGAGCCATGTCGTCAAACGCCAATTGTAACAGGCTCGGCTCGACCCCGGAAAACTCACCCAGTTCCAATCGAAGACCACGCAGGGGGCCCAGGCGGCGAGTTCGAAGTTCCTCGTTCACCTGTTCAATGAGTGAACGAACGAGCGACCGTTCATGCATGACGCTCGGCTCCGCAAAGTTGTTGAGCGAGTTCGATAGCAGCATGTTTGACAGCCGATGATGGTTCGCTGGCGGCTGACCAGTTCGTTCCTTCAATGCCCCAGATCTCGATGTGCTCAGGCAAACCGTTCAGCGTCCTGCCGAGTTCCAGAACTTCACCCAATGACAAGTCGTGTGTCCCGCAGTGACGCAACGTGGCCAGCTGATCGGACGGCCAGAGCCAGCGGGTGATACGACCCGCGATCCCCGATCCCTGGCAGGCATCGCAGATGATCAGCGGCTGGCCCGGCGTGGCTCGATCGAGCAGGTCGACGGAATGTGCGATCCGTAACAGGAAATCGCGGGGATAGCCGCATGCTTCCAATTGATCGAGCACCAGCCATCCGGCGCGGTCGTCGCCATGATGGCTGCCAAGTCCGACGACGAGTGGTCGTGGCCCTGTGGAGATTGTGCTTCCGGGTTGATCTGGATTGCCTTGCACCTGGCTGTCCCCGACATCATGAGTTGTCACGCGATAATTTTTCGGGAAACGACCCAAATCACGACAGTTCCTCCCACCGCACCTTCAGGAAGTGGGTCGAGCAACTGATGCAGGGATCGTAGGTCCGGACCAGCCGTTCCGCATCCGTGGCGAGTTGCTCGCGACCCGGTGCCGTCTGCAGTCGCAACGTCAAATAGTCCGTGACATCGCGTTCAATCTGTCCCTGATTCTGTGACGTTGGCGGAATGATTCGGGCACTGACAATTTTGCCATCGGCGTCGATTGCGTAGTGGTGAAACAACAGCCCGCGCGGAGCTTCTGTTGCCGCAGAACCTGCTCCCTTCGTCGGTTGGTAGTCAACGCGAGCCGGGCCGGTCGGTTGATAGTCCTTCAGAATGCTTAGCGATTCTTCGTAGGCGTGCACAAGTTCCAGGCCTCGAGCCACGATATTCTGGAACGGATTGTGACAATCCGCAGGAAACTTCAGCTCGTCTGCCAATCGTTTCGCCGACGGAGACAACTGATCTCGATTCAGATTCACGCGTGCGAGCGGTCCCAGAAAATAAGGGAGGTTCGTGTCGCGCCGGACAGAATGCAACGCCGTCGAATGAGCCACATGATGTTCTTTGAAGTGGGCATCATACTGATCGACGGAAATCATCATTCCGGTACTTGAGACAATGTCGCCCTCGTTCATGGCATACTCATCGGGATGACTGAGTGCCACGAAGTCGTACTGTTGCTGAAAGTCGGGGAACGTGAATCCGGCCACCCAGCGCGTGGCATCAATTGCTGCCTGAAGTCCCCATTCAAAATCAGGGATCAGACGAGTTAATTCCTCGCGTCGAGGCAAACGATGAAAGCCACCGACCGTGACATTCACGGGATGAATCGCACGTCCCCCCAGGGCCTCGAGCAGGCGATTGCCGAATTTCTTCAGTTGCAAGCCACGCTGAACTTCCCTGGGAAACTGCCGGGCGAGTTCAATTCCACTGGCAACGCCAAAGAAGTCGGGAGCGTGCAGCAAGTGAACATGCAAGCCGTGGCTTTCGATCCATTCCCCGCAATAGAGCAGCCGACGCAAGCGGCGAATCTCGGGAGTCACATGGAATCCCAGCGCGGATTCGAGGGCATGCACGGAACTCATCTGATAAGCGACAGGACAGATCCCGCAGATTCGAGCTGTGATATCCGGAACATCCTCCAGCGGGCGACCTCGCAGCAAGGCCTCGAACAGGCGGGGTGGCTCGAAGATGTTCAATTGAACTTCTTCAATCGCTCCCTGTCGCGTACGAATCGTGACTCCCCCCTCGCCTTCCACGCGAGTCAGAATCGGTACGGTGATCGTCTCTGCAGTGACATCGGTCATAAAGTAGCCTTCATCGCTCCGCGTGAAGATTGCCGAGCGTTCGTTGGACTCCAGAATCATTCAAAAGACTTTGAAGGATCAGCCGCCTTTACCAGCTCATTCGACGCATCCCGAAATACTGACGACGCGACATTGAAGTTCCGCAGCAGCGGCACCAGTTGCTCACACGATTGACCTTGTTGCCGGAACTGTCGCAGCAGGGCCGAAGGGTTCGCCTGTTGCGATGGTCCGTAGCAGCCGTAGCACCCGCGGTTGTACGTCGGACAGATCGCTCCGCATCCCGATTGAGTGATTGGACCGAGGCAGGGAATGGAACTCGCTACGACGTGACAGACATTGCCGCGTCGCTTGCAGTCCAGACAGACACTATGCGTGGGGATACGGGGCTGACGCCCTTCGACAACTGCGACCAGGACTTCGATCAACTGGTGCTGGTTGATCGGACATCCATGCAATTCGAAGTCGACATGAACGTGATCGGCAATCGGTGTTGACGTTGCGAGAGTCTTGATGAACGCAGGCGTTGGATAGACGGCCTGCACCATCTCATCGATCTGCCCCCAGTTCCGCAGTGCCTGAACTCCACCAGCCGTCGCGCAGGCTCCGATCGTGATCAGGTACCTGGAATCGACTCGAACTCGCTGAATCCGTTCGGCATCTTCCGCAGTGGTAATCGAACCTTCGACGAGTGCCACATCGTACGGACCTGCACCCAGATCACTGCTGGCTTCTGCAAAGTTCGCCAGTTCCACGAGATCGCAGACAGCCAGCAGTTCATCTTCGGCATCGAGTAGTGATAACTGGCAACCATCGCATGAGGCGAATTTGAAGACTGCCAGCCGTGGTTTTCGCGATTTGGCCATCAGAGTCGCTCCACGAACAGGAATCGTCCGACTCGATCATACCGCAACACGGGCCCATCCTTGCAGATGAACTCTGGCCCCAGTTGGCAATGGCCGCACAGTCCCACTGCACACTGCATGTTTCGTTCAAGCGACACCCAGATCTTTTCAGCCGGGATGCCCCGCTTCATGCCGCTGATCGCAGCGTACTTCATCATGACTTCAGGGCCGCATGTCAGCAGCGATGTCGCTTCGGGACGAGCCAGGTTCAGACGATCAATCAGCAGTGTCACGACGCCGATCTGTCCCGTCCATTCGGGTGTCGAGCGATCAACTGTCAGTTGAAGGTCGAGTCCCCCTTTTCGCCAGTCTGAGTATTCACTCTGGAACAGTAATCCGTCGGGCGTTCGTGCTCCACAAATCACGTGGATCGAGCCGAATTGATCGCGATGATTCAGGAAGTAGTAAAGCAACGGTCGCAGCGGTGCCAGCCCAAGCCCGCCAGCCACGACAACGACATCCTGTCCAGTCAGTTCATCGACCGGCCAGCCCGTTCCAAAGGGGCCTCGCAGTCCCAGCGTCTCACCGACCGTCAACCCTGCCAGCGTGCGAGTCACATTTCCGGCGACGCGTACTGTGTGAATCCAGCTTGAGCTTTGTTCGGGATCACCACTCATGGAAATCGCCGACTCACCCACGCCCGGCAGATACAGCATGTTGAACTGGCCAGGGATGAAGCGGTAGTCTGAATCCTTTACTGGGCTTGCAATGCTGAGCCGGTACGTCGCAATTCCCTCTACTTCCTGCACAATCTCATCGATTCGGACAGTCTCGGTATGCCAGGGATTGGCACGCTGGATCGATGAAGGAGACGGCCAATGACTCATCAGGTTCCCTCCTGCTGAAACGTGGCGACTTCTTCGGTGATATCAATCCCGACCGGACACCAGGTGATGCACCGGCCACAGCCAACGCAGCCCGATGTTCCGAATTGCTGATGCCATGAGCCGAGTTTATGCGTCAGCCATTGCCGGTAGCGTGAGGGGGTGTCGTCGCGAACGGGTGTACCGCCCAGATAACTGAAGTCGGGATTGAAGCACGAATCCCAGACACGTTCCCGCTGGACTCGGTCCATATTCAAGTCGCGGACTTCTGTCACCGAGGAACAAAAACAGGTCGGGCAGACCATCGTACAATTCGTACATGACAGGCAGCGGTCACCGACTTCTTTCCAGTGAGGGTGCGACAGATTACTGAGCAGCAACTGGGGAAGTCCGTCGGTCGACATGTGACGTTCGATCTGATCAACCGCCTGCTGGCGGGCTCGTACACCGGCCTCACATTGATCTGGAGTCGCCACTGAGAAGTCGCATGCCTGCAGCAGGTCACGTCCGAGATCTGTACCAACGTCGATCAGAAACGCGTCGTCAATCTCTGTTAGTGCCAGATCAAATCCCTGTCGACATTCGGGACCAGTCTTCATCGACGTGCAGAAACAGGTGCTGGCCGCTTGTGTGCAATTCACCGCGATGACGAACAATTGCTCGCGCCGTTGACGGTAGACGGGATCCTGAAACGGTCCATCGAGGAACACACGGTCCTGAACCTGGATTGCCGCCAGTTCACACGCTCGCACCCCCAGTAACGCCCGTTTTGTCGGATCGCTGGCACGCGGTACGAAACTCCAGCCGGTCGGTGTCTTCTCGGCGTTTAAAAGTACTTCTCGCGGTGGAAAGAGGTACTTTTTCCACGAATGGGGTCCGACAACAAATCCGAACCAGGAGTCATCGCCAATCTGTTTCAGGCGATACATGCCTGGTACCTGCTCATCCGTCCAGCCACGCGGAAGCTGCTGGATCGACGTGATATCGTCGTAGATGATCGCTTCCTGGTCGATGGTCGGACCTGCGACGCAATAGCCCCGTTTCCGCAATTCGTCGATCAACTGCTGGAGTTGCGGCTTGGCGATGAGCAGCGGTGATGAAGCGGCGGAATTCGTCATGTCACGCACGAACCTGTGAGTCGCCGGGGGGCATTGACTTGGCGGGGGAGAAGCGGTGACCTTCGGCCAGCTGCTTCGGCGGGGGCGGGTGAGCTGCGCCGGATGTTGGTTGTCTCAGTCGCAGAGAAATAGAAGAGGAGACCTTCGGTCGATCGTTTCGGCGGGGTCGGGAGACCCGCGCCGAGCACGCCGACTTGGCGGAACAGAGATTTGTGCCGGATGTTGGTTGTCTGAACAAAAGAGGAGACCTTCGGTCGATCGTTTCGGCGGGGTCGGGAGACCCGCGCCGATCGCGCGGATGGCGCGGCGGGGCCGGGAGACTCGCGTCGAACGCGTCGTGAATCAACATTCTGGATCTCCTGGACGTCCGGTGGCCGATGTCAGATCAACGGGAACATGATCTGCAAACAGGTCCAGCAGTTGCAGTCGCGTGGCGACCAGGCGACGCGATAAAGATGTCGCCAGTTGACGCATGATGTGGTAGCCGATCTCGTGCTGAGATTCACACAGCTTGCGCAATCGTTCACCTGGAAAGGCGACGGTCTGAATCGGATCGAGGGCCACGGCCGACGATGTCATGACGCCGTGACCAAGCAGGGCCGACCATGCCAGAACTTCACCGGGACCGATCGTCAGGATCGGGATTCGACCGCGACGTGGGACGTGCATGTCGAGTCGGGCATGACCCGAGGCGATGATGTGAAATTCGTCGTGGTGCGTCCCTTCGGTAAAGATGGTTGTCCCCGGCGAATAGTTGCGCTGCTGAACGAGTTGTTCCAGATGCGAGTGAAGTTCGGCCGGGATCGCCCGCAGGAATTCGCTGCCGGCAATCAAGTTGAGTGAACTCATTTCATTTCCTGGAAAACTCAGACCCTGCTACATAAACCTGGGAGCCTTGATCGGGACCACCAGGGGTTGCTGAAGTGGTGCTTCCAATTCGGGCCGGTCGCGGATGGTCAGTACGGGACATCGCGCGTTTCGCAAAACGTACTCTGCAATACTACCAAAAAACAGATGCGTTAACCCGCTACGTCCGTGAGTTCCCATCACGATGAGGTCGCATTTGTGTTCCTGGGCCAGCCAGCAGGCGACTTCACCTGCAGGACCTGCATGCAGAATCCGGATCACCCGATTCGCCAGGGGCGAGTCGACCAGCAACTGATTCAGCTGGGTCTGATGATGGGCATCGAGCGGCTGCGACTGTCCTGCCAGGGTCATTTCGACAGGGGTGTCGAATGCGTGCACCAGATACAGGTCTGCACCGACCTGCATAGCCAGCCGCTCGGCATAGCGCATGGCATTGCTGGCCGTGGTCGAAAAGTCCGTTGGGCACAAGATTCGGCGAATCATTTCCATGATGTTTATCCGTCTGCTGTCACTTCAAAGTCACGTCACTGAAGGAACTTGTCCTGGCGCTTTCCGCCATCACTCCTGCATCTTGATCGATGTCATCGCATAGAATTCTTCCATGCTCGTGATTCCTTCAGCGACTTTCTCAAGAGCATCCTTTTCCAGGCTGCCTGCTCCGTGTGAGCGAATCACATTTCGGAGTTCGTCTTCAGAGCCGCCATTTTCGATCGCATGCAGAATGTCTTTCTCGGGAATGACGACTTCGAAAACACCGACGCGATCGTAGTATCCGGTGTTCTGACATCGTGGGCAGCCGACAGGTCGGCCAATCTCCTGCGGGATGACAATTCCATGCCGTGCAAACACGTCTGCTTCCGCAGCGGTCGGGTTTTCGGTCCGGCAGCATTCACCACACAACCGTCGAATCAATCGCTGCGAAATAATCCCGGTGAGGTTGCCACCCAGAGACCGGTTGTCGATATGCAGGTCACGCAACGCTGTGATTGTTGATGCGACATCACGCGTGTGAAGACTCGTGAAAACGTATTTGCCCGAACTGGCCGCCCGCATGGCGGTGTCGGCGGCTTCGACATCGCGAATTTCACTGACAAAAACCACATCGGGGTCCAGACGCAGCAACGTTTTCAAGCCACTCGTCATAGTGATACCATGCCGCAGATCGACCGCCAGTTGCCGGAAGCTGGGTGTCACAAACTCGACAGGATCTTCGATGGAAACGATGTTGCGAGAGCCGTCGTCGAGGGCTCGCAGCATTGAATACATCGTCGTGGTCTTGCCCGAGCCGGTCGGACCGGTCACCAGGACGATCCCTTCGCCATGTCCCAGCATGCGCTGCACCAGCCCCAGAGCGTCTGAGGTCAGACCGAGGTGCTGAAGGGGTCGGACGAGGCGGTCACGACTGAGAAGTCGCAGGGATATCGCTTCGCCAACCGCCACAGGGACCGCAGTGATTCGGACATCAACCCCCTGAAACGCTTCGGGCAGGGTGAGTCTACCTTCTTTGGGATGGAACGGATCCGCAATATCGAGGTTGGCCATGAGCTTCAGTTGCGTGGCGACGCTGTGCCCAATCGCCCGACTCATTTTGCAGTAGTCCCGCATCCTCCCATCAACTCGAAATCGAACGAGAAGTTCGTCGCCTTGCGGATCGAGGTGAATATCTGACGCACGCGCGTTAATGGCACGCGTCAGAAGTGAAAGAGCGGGGTTGTCCGCATCTTCCGGAACATCGCGTGAGGTATCACCATCGCTTGATCGAGGTTCGACGGCAGGCCAGCTTCGCACGGCCTCGGCTCGAGCCCTGCGGGATTCCGTTTCTGCGGAGGGTGACTTCAATGTCAGCACGGGACAGGGAGCGCGTCGAACGACCTCTTCTGCGACACTGCCCAGCAGCATTCGCTTGACGCCAGTGCGACCGATTGTCCCCATGACGATCAGGTCCACGTTTTCCTCTTCGGCAACCCGGACGATCGTCGCAACCGGGTCTCCCATGATGATCGTTTCTTCGTCGCAAGTCACCGATGGCTGTTCCGACAGCAGCTTCTGCAGCACCGCCATAAACTCTTCCCGGTGTCGGTTTTCGGCGGCGGGGGACTCTGGAACGAGATATGGCGAAATTGGCTCGACGACATGCAGCACCAGCAGCGAGCCCCCGGCACTTCCGGCCAGAGTCACGGCATAGCGGATCGCTTCAATGCTGCAGTCTGAGTAGTCGGTGGGAAACAGAATCTTGAGCATGTGAAAGATCCTTGGGGTTCGCACAAACCGGCGTGAAAGGAACGGTGGTCGACATCGACGCGGCTGAATCGCCTTGCAAAGCCAAGAGATTTGTGACCTGCAAAGCCAGCAGTTCTAGGCCTCTATTTCGTCTTCGTCGTCCTCGAATTCATCCACGTGGTTTCGTTCAGCATCCGCGATGACTTCCAGAGCCAGGGATTTGTTCGACAGTTCGACAAACACTTCCGATGGCATGATAGACAGACCTGGGAAGGGGTTGTGAGTATCCGCTGTCACGGCGCGAATGCCATCCGCTTCGAGCAGGTTACGGACCAACTCAGCCTTTGCCGGATTGTTAGCGTTGTAGACACAGATCAGATTGTGAGGATCTGCCATTTTTTGACTCCTGATGAGGCCGGTGCCCCCTACGTGTGTTTTCGTTCTCGATCATTTTTCCATGACGAATTGATGGCCAGTGGGGTGAACGGTCAGTACCGGGCAGGTTGCCAGCCGGACGACTTTCTCTGCCACGCTCCCCAGCAGGAATCGCGACAGGCCTGTCCGTCCGTGAGTCCCCAGGACAATCAAATCAATATTCTGTTCCGTCGCGTAGCGGATAATCTCCTGAGCCGCATTTCCCTGGCGAACTTCCTGAATCACAGGCCTGGTCGTCTGTATCTTCTCCACTTCAGCTGCCAGCGATTTTTTGGCGCGATCCATTTCCGCGTGCAACCAGACTGCGGCGACATCCGGTGCCGGGACGAAGACTTCTTCTGAGACTGCATGAAATACGTAGAGCTGTGCGCCAAAAGTTTCTGCCAGATTCACCGCATAGCGCTGTGCATTCCTGGCAGGAGCACTGAAATCCGTCACAGACAGGATTCGCTGCATCGTAACAGTCATGATGAACCTCACCGTAGGGTGGGACCAGTGGCGCTTCGCCGCGCAGGCCCACCATGAATGTTGAACTTTTCCATTGGGTGGGCCGGCGCTCGAAGCGAGCTGGTCCCACCGTACTTAGAAAAGCCATTTCCTTGACGACAATGACAGGTCATTACGCAGTCGATGTGCCACGCCTAAGAATTCCGAATGAATCACGGGCCAGCGCGGTTCAATCCGTCATTTTGAGGACACCACCTCTGACTGGAACGGTGGAATGGCGAACCCGAAATGGACAAATCTGGCGATCTCTGCGCCCTCGTGCCCCTGAATTTGCCCAGAAATTCATAGAAAATCGTCGCAAGGCGGTTTTCAGACCTGACGACAGCCAGTTCACTGTAAAACAGGACGCCAGGCCGAAGCACGAAGTTTCACTGGTCAATCCGCAACCATCTGGATGGAAATTGACCGGATTCTCCCCCCTCACGGAATCACAAATTTCGCAAATTCGGGTGATTCCCGGACGGTGACGCCGTTCTCGTCGGCCAGGACGATGAGCGCGGCCATTCCTTTCATCTCTGCAATCAGCTTCAAGCCCCGTTCGGGTCCGAGAACGCTGACTGCGGTTGCCAGACCATCGGCCGAACTTCCCTGGGGCGCAACAATCGTCACGCTGCTCCGTCGAGTCAGGCCGAGTGCCGTCTTCGGATCGACGATGTGCGAATATCGGATTCCGCCAATCTCGACAAACTGGAACGCATCACCCGATGTTGAAATGGAATTGTTGACCAGTCGCAGATATCGGCTAGGTTCGCCATCAGGTTTCTCCAGCGGTGCGACGCCAATCCTCCAGCCGTCCTGTCCCGGCGGAGCGTCTCCTGCAGCAATGTCTCCCGCGATTGCCGTGAGAGTTCTGTGCAGGCCGCGAGATGCCAGCAGGGCTCGTGTCTGTTCGGCGATATAACCTTTGGCGATTCCACCGAAGTCCAGCAGCATCCCCTTCTTGCGTAATTCGACAGTCCGCTGTTTTGCATCCAGAATGATGTTCTGATACCCGACAAGGGCTTTGGCTTCGGCCAGTTGCTTTTCGTCAGGCAATTTACGAAGTCGCCGGGCACCTCGCCAAAGCTTGACGACAGGAGAGATTGAGACATCAAACGCCCCATCGGTCGCGACAGAAATCTCAACCGATCTTGCCAGAACGTCAAAGAGTTCCTGACTGACAGGGACAGCCTGACCGGTCCCAGCGGTTCGACACAATTTCATGACTTCACTGTCAGGATTGTAATCACTGAGAATTCGGTTCAATTCTTCGATTCGAGCGAACGCAGCCCGGGAAGATTCATTTGCGGCTGTTTCATTCGGCGCGTATAGTGTCAGGGTGACGATCGTCCCCAGATGGGGCTCGCGGAACTCAAACCGTTCCTCTCCACAGACGATCACGGTGTTTCCCAGCAACCCGACACCGATTGCGATGATCGCAATGATCCGTGTGAGTTGCAGCGGCAGTCTGATTCGAAGATTTTCTTTCCGAGAACGTGTGACCATGTTTCCAGGCAATCCAATTTGTGGAACGGTGGCGTTTCCATCCATGAGACTACGTATGCGACAACTGTTTCTTCAAGGCCTGATGTTTGCTGGCGTTCTCGGTTCCGCTGGCCTGGTCGTTGCTGCGGACGCCCCGCCCAAGTCCGACAAGGAAATGAAGCCCTACACCCAGAAGATTGATCATACCGAAGTGACCTTCGATATGGTTCCCATTCCCGGCGGCGAATTCCTGATGGGAAGCCCCAAGAACGAAGCTGGGCGTGCTGACGATGAAGGTCCACAGCACAAGGTGAAGATCGAACCCTTCTGGATGGGTAAGCACGAAGTTACCTGGGAAGAGTTTGAACTGTGGTCCCTGTTGATGGATTCCAAGCTGCGCAAGTTCCAGGAAATCGCTCCGACCCCTCTCGATAAACGAGCGGATGCCGTGACAAAACCAACCCCACCCTACACCGATATGTCATTCGGGATGGGTAAGGATGGTGGATATCCGGCGATCTGCATGACCCAGCACGCTGCCAAGAAGTACTGCGAATGGCTCACTGCGAAGACAGGGATCTACTATCGACTGCCGACCGAAGCGGAATGGGAATACGCCTGCCGCGCCGGAACAACGACACCATACTCATTCGGTGATGTCTCGAAGATCGATGACTATGCCTGGCATGCTGGCAACAGCGCGGTGGATGGCGAGAAGAAGTATCACCCGGTTGGCAAAAAGAAGCCGAATCCGTGGGGCCTGCATGACATGCATGGCAACGTCGCAGAATGGGTTCAGGATAGATACGAGCCAGAGTTCTATGCAAAGTTCCCTGCGGACAAGACAACCGTGTTCCCGCTTTGCCTGGCGGATGAAGAATATCCTCGCGTCGCACGTGGCGGTTCGTGGATGTTTGAACCAGACAAGGCTCGCAGTGCCACCCGACTCGGTTCAGATCCTGAATGGAAAGAACAAGACCCGCAACTTCCCAAGAGTGCGTGGTATATGACGGATGCCTTGTTTGTTGGTTTCCGCATCGTCCGTCCGCTCCGAGTTCCTACGGACGACGAACGTAAGAACCTTCGTCTGGATGCTGTTGTTCCAAAGGACGTCAAAGAACGCGTCACCTTGGAAGATTAGTGCCGGGCCTGTATTGTCTGTTTTCCTACCTGAACCTGCACCCTTGGAGAAACTCAATGGATCATTCCACAGAATCCAGCCGACGCGATTTTCTGAAGACATCCAGTGTCGCGGCGCTTGGCACGGCTGCAATCGCGAACTTTGGGCTGAACAGCTCGGTCTATGCCAGCGGCGACGACACGATCAAGGTTGGTCTGGTCGGATGCGGCGGTCGTGGTACTGGCGCGGCGATGCAGGCGCTGTCGACAAACGGCAATGTCAAGCTGACTGCCGTCGGCGATGCTTTCGAAAATAATGCCCGCAACGTCATAAACGGCATCAAAGGTGGTTTGAAGGACAAGGCCGATCGGGTTCAGGTTTCGCCCGACAAGATTTTCACCGGATTTGACGCTTATCAGAAAGTGATCGACAGCGGCGTCGATCTGGTTCTGCTCGCCACCCCACCCGGCTTTCGCCCGATTCACTTCGAATACGCAGTGAAGGCTGGCAAGAACATCTTCATGGAAAAGCCAGTTGCCGTGGATGCCCCAGGGGTCCGTCAGGTTCTGGAAGCCAACAAGATCGCCAAGCAGAAGAAGCTGAAAGTCGGTGTCGGTCTGCAGCGTCATCACCAGGCTCCTTATCTGGAAGCCATCAAGCGGATCCACGATGGTGCCATCGGTGATATTATCGCCATGCGAGTCTACTGGAACGGCGGCGGCGTGTGGGACCCACGAATCACGCGAGCACAGGCCAAGAGCGAAATGGAATACCAGATGCGTAACTGGTACTACTACAATTGGCTGTGTGGAGATCACATCTGCGAACAGCACATCCACAACCTGGACGTCGGCAACTGGGTCAAGAATGATTACCCGGTGAAGGCCAACGGAATGGGTGGTCGCCAGGTTCGTATCGACAAGAAGTATGGCGAAATCTACGACCATCACTACGTCGAATTCGAATACAAGGATGGCAGCCGGATGTACAGCCAGTGCCGTCACATCCCAAATACATGGAACAGCGTCAGCGAGTTCGTCCATGGTACGAAGGGGAGTGCCAATCCCGGCGGGCAAGTCTTCCCAACGGGTGCAGAAGCATACCGCTTCTCAGGCCCGTCGAAGGATCCGTATCAGGTTGAGCATGACGACCTGGCCGCTGCGATCCGACAGGGTCTGGAATACAACGAAGCGGACAACGGTGCCTACAGTTCGATGACTTCGATCCTCGGTCGGATGTGTACCTACTCCGGTAAGGAAATTACCTGGGACACCGCAATCAATTCGAACATCAGCCTGATGCCGAAGAATTTCTCGTTCGACGCCGATCCCCCGGTCATGCCACGGGAAGATGGTTCCTATCCCATCGCCGTTCCAGGTCTGACCAAGGTCGTGTGATCTTGAGAATTGTCTGACCTCATAAGCCCGCCGCGCCATACCGACGCGGTGGGCTTTTTGCTTTCAGTGACCCGTGCTGAACGGACCCTAGCTAGACTGGAGCGGACTGGAGCGTTTTCGCGAAGTCCCGGAATGTGCGCTCCACACGAAGACCGGGCCTTCCTTCGCAAA
>CAZSTW010000021.1:0-65670 GCA_964609845.1 uncultured Planctomycetaceae bacterium
CCACCATCGGTTTTCGGCGCTTCGTTATGGTGGGCCGGCGCTCGAAGCGAGCTGGTCCCACCCTGCAGCCCGCCTATTTTCAAAAAGGGCATTGGCCCTGCCAATCACCGGATGCTGCCGCGCAACCGGAGGGCGGGGGCGATATCATAGCGAAAATCGTCGATTCTTTCAGTCAGGAGCAGCAGATTGTTTTCGAGAGACCTCGAACTTTGGGGCCCCCAGTCGTCATTACCGGTCCCCAGCCGATCGGACGCCGAGGCGTATTGTCGTCGTCTGGCGACATCGCATTACGAGAATTTCCCGCTGGTTTCCTGGCTGCTTCCCAGGGGCTTACACCAGCATTTCTACAACGTTTACGCCTATTGTCGCTGGGCGGATGACCTGGGTGACGAGGTGGGTGATTCTGCCAGATCACTGGAATTGCTGGCATGGTGGCGACAGCAGCTGGCTGCCTGCTACGCCCAGGAATCGCGACACCCTGTATTTATTGCTCTGAAACCCACTATTGACGAATTTTCGATCCCCCAAGAGCCGTTCGACGACCTGATTTCGGCGTTTGAACAGGATCAGCACGTTCGGGAATACGATTCTTTTGACCAGTTGCGTGATTATTGTCGCAGGAGTGCCGACCCTGTCGGCCGCCTGGTCCTTTTTCTGTGTCGTCAGTCCAACGCGCAGAATGTCGGTTGGTCCGATTCGATTTGCACCGGCTTGCAACTCGCTAATTTCTGGCAGGATGTCTCGCGCGACTTCGACATCGGTCGGATCTACCTGCCACGAGAGGACTACGAGCGATTTGGCTACCGTCGCGACGACTTCGATGCCCGCCGATTCAATCCCGCATTTCTGGCGCTCATGAAGTTCGAAGTCGATCGGGCCAGGCAGTTTCTGGTGGACGGACTGCCGCTGATCCCCAACCTGCCGGGGCCCCTTCAGATCGACATCGACCTGTTCGCACAGGGGGGGCTGCGAATCCTGCAGAGGATCGAACAGATTGGATACCGCGTCTGGGAAAAACGGCCCAAAGTTACGAAATGGGATGCCATCGGGCTGCTGGCAGGGGCACTCTGGCGACGCTGCTGGAGATAAATGCAGCCGTCAGACCATGGCAAACCAGTGAAGTTCCCGTCTGGAAACGTCGATCTCGAACTGGTATACGTTGATGTGTCGGAACTCTGATCCCTTTTTGAAGCTGGGACGGATGCAGGGTGGAACACGTGGCGCTTCGCCGCGCCGGCCCACCATCATTTCTCGACATTTGGTTTTGGTGGGCCTGCGCTCGAAGCGAGCAGGTTTCACCCTACATTGAAAAAGGCGATTGCCCTGTCCCGCGACCAGGAATCGATTGCGAATGCTCGACATCTATGGTTCACATCCGTCGTATTGCTGTAACGGTTCCAGTCGTCGGAATTTTCTGAAGGTGGGTGCCTTGGGGATGACGGGCCTGGCGCTGCCGGATCTGTTGCGGTCACAAGCGGCACTCGGAAATTCGGGATCGAAGGCTCCTGACAAGACGGTGATCTGGCTGTTCCTGTCGGGGGGCCCGACTCATTACGAGACGTTCGATCCCAAGCCAGATAATCCGCTGCCGTTTCGCAGTACAGTTGGAACCCTGCAGACCAATGTGGCTGGAACTCAGATCGGCGGACTGTTTCCACGTCTGGCGAAGCTGGCAGACAAGTATTCGATCATTCGATCGTTTGCCCATACGGCGGCGGATCATGCTGCGGCGACACACTGGTTGTCGACCGGCCACGACCACGCTCCCGCAGGGAACGGAGCGGCACCGATCAGTCCGAGTATCGGATCGATGCTTTCGCGGTATCGGGGTCCTAATCATCCCGTGACGGGGATGCCGACCTATATCGGCCTGGATCATCTGTATGCCGAAGGTCCCGCGTGGCTCGGAACGGCGTACACTCCGTTCGATGCGCGCGGGAATGCTCAGGGAAACATGGTCCCACGGATTGCCCTCGACCGGTTGCAGGATCGTCAGTCGTTGCGTCAGACGCTGGATCGCCTGGAAAGGAAGATTGATCAGAGCGGCATGATGGCCGCTCTGGATGAATTTGAAGGCCGCGCCGTGGAACTCGTTCGCGGCAATTCGCGAGAAGCCTTCGATCTTTCGAAGGAAGATCCACGTTTGCGTGAAAAGTATGGCAAAGGAGAAAAGAAACTGGGCGAGAACCTGTTGCTGGCAAGAAGGCTGGCAGAAGCCAACACAGGTTTGGTCACAGTCTGGTACGGCGGCTGGGATTCACATGGAACGAACCCTGCGGTGAATCACGGGACCATTGAACAGGAGATGCACAAGCTGGCCCCGGAATTCGACCACGCAGTGTCGGTCTTTATCGAAGACCTGTATGACCGAGGTCTGCAGGACAAGGTACTGTTGGCCATCGTCGGCGAATTTGGACGTTCACCTCATATCAACAAGGATGGTGGGCGAGAGCACTGGCCGCAACTTGGTAATCAGGTTCTGGTCGGTGGTGGAATGAACATGGGCCAGATCATCGGGGAATCCACCGCCCGCGGAGATGTTCCAAAGAGTCAACCGATCTCGCCGAACGATCTGCTGGCGACGCTGTTCCAGTTTCTTGAAGTCCCGCTGGATCTGCAATACACGAATCCTGCCGGCCGACCAACTCGCCTGCTGGAAACCGGCCAGCCGATCACCGCATTGTTTTAGAGCCCGGTCCGGTCCACGTGAGCAGCGTCGAGTATCAACCGGGCACAAGCAGCCCGTGGTGAAAGTCGTCGGGTGGCCGGGACTGGACTGAGGCTTTGCGAAGAAAGGCCCGGTCTTCGTATGGAGCGCACATTCCGGAATTCGCTAAGACGCTTCAGTCCTCTGTGTTTTGAAGCAAGCCGAGCCACCCGACCCTTGACACTCAACCGTCAGCATCATGCAATCACGTCTCTGGCCGTTACATGGATCTGGCAATGAGACAATTCCTTGATGCAGACTTCTGAAATTTCCGTGGCTCAGCCAACCGATGCCTGGGTAATTCGTGGTTACAACGCTCAAGTGTTTGTCACGAGTGCGTGTGTGATGGCGATGGAACTTGTAGCTTCACGACTGATCGCAATGACGGTTGGCTCGTCTCTTTATGCGTGGACATCCGTCATCGGGGTTGTCCTGGCGGGTGTGACTCTGGGCAATTTTCTGGGGGGGTGGCTGGCTGATCGAAATCACCGTGAACGTTCTCTGGCATGGTTGTATCTGTTTGCAAGTGTTTCATGTGCCAACGTAATCTGGCTCGATCAAGTGATAAAATCCCTGTCGCGGCCATCATTTCTCGATTGGCCGCTGTGGATCGCGACACTGGTGGCGTGGGTGTTTCTGGTTCCGTCGCTGGCCTTGGGAAGTATCTCGCCTCTCATCGCGAGTATGGCGGTCGCCCGCTGCCGTCGCGTCGGAACAACGGTTGGGAACGTCTACGCGTGGGGAACGCTTGGATCCATCCTCGGGACATTCCTGACTGGATTTTACCTGATCGATCTGTGGGGAACGGCCATGATCATCGGTGTGACGGCAGGAACGCTGGGAGTTATGGGACTCACTGTTTCAGGGGGGAACCGACGGTTGCGCCTGGGAACTGCACTCGCCTGGCTGCCGCTACTCGGCATCATTGTTGTGCTGGCAACGTGCACGGGGAGTGCCGTGAAAGTCACCACCAGAGTTGTCGGCTCCATGTTGGTCGCTCTTCAATCTAATGACGCAGCACAGGAAACACTTCGTCGATGGGATCAATTGGGAGAAACCGTCGGAAATAACATCCATCGTTGCGGGCTGTATCTCAAGCTGCGATCAGATGAGGTTGGAGCCTACTACGACGAAAGCAACTACTCCACAATTATCGTATCGGATGCAATTGAAAAGGGGCGACCGATCAAGCTGTTGCGGCTGAACAATCTGATCCACAGCTATTACGACCCTGCCGATCCGACGCGACTGGAATACGACTATGAACGTGTCTACGCCGAAGTGACACGACTGACCGCATCGCAACTGAAGCAAAGCAATCGCCTGACGTCAGGTGATCCTGCGGCACTCTTTCTGGGGGGTGGTGGGTTCATATTTCCGCGATGGTTTTTGAAACAGTTTCCAGACTCGCCGCGAGTGGAGGTGGCCGAGATCGATCCTGCGGTCTACGCGGTCACGATCAAGGCTCTGGGACTGACAGCCGCCGAGCAACAGCGGATCAGGACATTCATCGAAGACGCACGCAATTTTGCCGATGATCGGTTGCGAGAGAATCAGCGACTGGTCAACCAGGGTGAAGCTCCCGTTCACTACGATTTCATCTATTGCGATGCCTTCAACGACTTCAGCATTCCGGCACATCTCACCACGCGTGAGTTCATGGTGAAGGTTCACGATCTGTTGAGTAATGATGGAGTCATTCAAGCAAACATCATCGACATCTTCCCTAGAATCGAGTTTCCCGGGGTCCCACAGGGTGAAGCCGAGATCGACTATGAAGGTCGACTTCCCGCCGTGTTGGAGAGCGCATCCATCGGCGAAGCGGAGTTCCACAAATTCTCGGGACGCTTCGCAGGTCTTCAGATCAAAGCGTTGGGTAAGCATCGCTTTCGCTTGCGGGCAACCCGGGAGTTGACGATTCCGGACCAGAATCGCCTGGGGGGAATCGATTGGGCCAGACAGGCCAGGGGACCTGCGGGCGATGACTTCCTGACCGAAGAACCACAAACATGGTGGCCAGCCATTGAACATCTGGCAGTCCTGACGCGTCAGCCCAAGCCATTTTCGGGAACACTGCCAGAGGTTCTTCAAGCGTCGGATGGTCCGGTCGAGACCTGGATTCCGGCGGCCGCCCCACTGGAGTGTGTTGAAGTCTACCGCACGGCCAATGGTCAGTTTCTACTGGGCTTTCGCGGGCGGATCAGTCAAGACCTGGAGAATCAGTTGAAAGAAGCCGATCCGGACAACAGTGCATGGATCGATGCCGTGACAACCGCTTCGCACCGATCACGACGCCCGGGAGGTGGCCGGTTCATGGGACGCTACGTTGCCACCGCAGCCGAGGTTTTTCCATATGTCTACCTTTACAGCACATCGGCCTTTCAGCCGAAAGGTGAACGCGATACGTATGTCATGGTCTGTTCACGCCGCCCTCTGGAGCTAACAAAACATGACACAAATCCCGACTGGCGCGGAGACTGGTTTGCCGCGCTCGAATCCATCCCGGGCGAGTCAAAACCACGGTTGAAAGGGCAGATGTCGGCCATCCTGTCGCTGGCCGAAGGCCAGATCCTGACAGATGACTATGCTCCGGTGGACAACCTGCTGAAGGCAGTGTTCGCCGAGCAGTGACGTTGGCAGTGCATTTGAATTCGCCATTGAGCAAGCGCACGGCACTACCAGTCATTGATTGCGGAAGACCCATCAGCCGGAACGCGCGAGCAGGGAGGTTGGCCGGGACTGGAGCGTCTTCGCGATGTCCCGGAATGTGCGCTCCACACGAAGACCGGGACTTCCTTCGCAAAGCCTCAGTCCAGTCCAGTCCAGTCCCGGCCACCCACAGCAGTCTTGGAACCAGTTCTCGTCCCTTTCAATCTGTTACCCATGTCCCCGAACACCTTTTACCCTTGTGCCCGGTCAAAAGAGAAGCAAGTTGTGCCACCCTGCGACGAAAACTATGCGCGTCCAACATCGATCACTGCTGGTGGAAGCGGGGCCGCTCGTTCATAAAGGCGAGGCGGTTCCGGCATCGCTCTGGATATCAGGGTGACGCAGGATTCGAACCGAACTTGTCAATCTGGATAGGTCCACGGGAGATATCGTTTCACACCATTTCCACGCGGGTTGGACTGGCGCATCTTGTTCGATACACTGGTACATCCCAGATTGACTCCATGACATTCGCTCAACCTCATTCTCATGACGACAGACTCTGAATCGCCGCTGCTGGATTGCCGCATGATTGGCGTGCGATTTGGGGGTGTCGTTGCGCTGCAGGATGTCAGCTTTGATATTCGCCCCGGCGAAGTTCATGGACTCGTCGGCTGTAATGGGGCCGGCAAGAGCACTCTGATGAAGGTTCTGGCGGGGGTCGTTCCGGAATACACCGGCGAGATCCGGATTGATGGTCAACTGGTTCGACTGCATTCTCCACGCGAAGCGCTGGCTCAGCGGATTGCCATGGTTTACCAGGAGCTTTCCGGGATCGGTTCGCTATCCGTTGCCGAGAATCTGTTTCTCGGACGACAGCCGACTCGCGCTGGACGGATCGACTGGGCCCGGATGAATCGTGAAGCCAAAGCGTCGCTGGCTGAGCTTGAGATTCAGATCGATGTGACACGCCGACTGGACACCTATCCGCTGGTGATTCGCCAGATGGTTGAAATTGCTCGAGGGCTGCACTGCGGGGCTCGAGTCCTCATTCTTGATGAGCCAACCAGTGCCTTGAGTCTGCCTGAGGCTCGCAGGTTGTTTGAACTGATTGCTCGATTGAAGACTCGCGGCGTGGCGATGGTGTTTATCAGCCATTTTCTGGAAGACGTCCTCGCGATCTGCGATCGAGTCACCATTCTGCGGGATGGCCGAAAACTGCAGACCAGTCGCGCGGCGGAACTGGATCGAGCGACAATTCTGCATCACATGGTGGGCGAGGACCGAGCCTCGGCGGCAGATGACAAGACCGAAGTCGTCCTGCCGGAACCGATCAAAGGGACGGCTCGCAGTGAGCGTCTGGTTGTCGAAAGACTGACTCTTGGCACTGACTTCGATGACATCGGCCTGAATGTCAAACCGGGTGAAAGCCTGGGACTGTATGGGTTCGTCGGGGCAGGGCATCAAGAACTGGTCCAGGCCATCGCGGGAGTCTTGAAGCCGGATCACGGAACGGTTCATCTTGGCCCGAAGGCCTTGCGACCGGGTGATGTCCCCAGCGCAGTCCAAAACGGAGTGGTATTTGTGGCCGCCGATCGGGCGCAGACGCTGGCTCGCAATGCACCGATCGCTCACAACGCAACGCTGGCACATTTGAAGCGAGTTCTTGGTTCGTGGATCGTGCGGCGAAACGAACATCGCGTCTGCCAGCCGCTGCTCGAACGGGTCGGATGCCGTCCTCCCAATCCGGCATTGCGAGCGGGGGCCCTTTCCGGCGGGAACCAGCAGAAGGTTGTCCTGGCAAAATGGCTGCTGGGTCCAATCCGGGTCCTGTTGCTCGAAGAGCCGACACGCGGGATGGATGTGCATGCCAAAGCGGACGTCATGGAATTGGTTGCTGAGCAGAAACGGGCGGGGGCCGCAGTGATCCTGGCTTCTACCGAACCGGAACTGATCCTGGCACATTCCGACCGGATCCTGACGTTTGCGCGCGGTCGAATTACTCGCGAGTTTGCCGGGCAACGGGTGACAAAACAGGACTTGATGCATGCCGCAGAGGATGCGGGAATCGCAGCTTCAACAAACGTGGGACCGTGATGAATTTACCAACTCCAGCCACTGATGCCTCATTGGGATCACGCCGATTTTCGCTGGCAGATTTTGCGCCCCTGCTGACATTAGCGGCCGTCACACTGGTGTTTGCCCTGGTGGCCGAAGATTTTCTCAGCCTGGGGACCGTGACGCTGGTTCTGAAGCGTGGTGCCGTGCTCGCCATCGTCGCCACCGGGCTGACATTTGTTCTGCTGTGTGCAGAGATCGATTTGTCGGTCGGAACAGTTGCACTCCTATCTGCGTGCGTCTGTGGAGTTCTCTGGGAATCTTCCTTTGCGGCGGGTCCAAAGGGGCTGGGGGAGGCGAGTTTTCTGGATGTCTGCATCGTGATTGTGATCCCGCTGCTGGTGGCACTGCTGTCAGGATTGCTCTCAGGGTGGCTGACGGTTTCGTCCGGGCTCCCCAGTTTTATTATCACTCTGGCGATGATGAACATCGCCGTGGGACTCGCGAAGTTTCTGACACTCAGTCAGAAGTTCAACGTTCCTCCGCTGCTGAAACAATTGGGTAATGCGTCGCTGGTAGAATTTGGCAGCCTGCGGATTCCACAGAGTGCGGTACTGGCATTGATCGTGATGGTAGTCGCACATCTGGTTCTCCAGCACACACGATTCGGACGGTATGTTTATATGACCGGTGGCAATCGACAGGCGGCCAAGCTGGCGGGTGTCAGGACCGAATCGATCGTCATGGCGTCACTGGTGATCTGTGCCTGGTGTGCCGCATGCGGTGGAATGCTGAATGCTGGACGCCTGGAAGGTGTCAGTCTCGATCATAATGCCGACCTGCTGCTGGATGCGGTTGCCTGCGTTGTCCTGGGAGGGACAAGCCTTTTCGGCGGGGAAGGTGGGATTGGCCGAACGCTGGTGGGGGTGCTGACATTTACGGTCTTGCGAGTCGGGCTGGATGCGGTCAATCCCGAACGGATCATCAAGAACTCGTCATTGCCCCAGGCCTGGCTGCAGCAAAGCTGGGTCACCCAATTCGATCTGCTGCGTCCATTCCTGCTCGGAATCGTGTTGCTGCTGGCACTGGTGATTCATGGCCGCCTGGTGAAGAAGCATCACGGCGAATAGAGATTTCTGCCCTGGTGAAAGACAGTAGAAGCACGGAGAAGAGGAGACCTTCGGTCGTCGGTTTCGGCGGGGTCGGGAGACCCGCGCCGAGCACGCGGAATCCGCGCCGAGCGACGTTGATTTGTTCTTGGAATTCCATTGTTCCGATAAAAGTTATGGCTTTCGATGAATCACTGGCGGGACGGATTCGCGATGGGTTTGCCCGGACGACTGGCATTACCGAGAAGAAGATGTTCGGTGGAGTCGGATTCCTGTTGAATGGCAATATGTGTGTTGGCATCTGGAAGGATGCTCTCATCGTCCGGCTCGATCCTGTCGAAGGGGCTGCAGCACTCTACGAACCTCACGTTCGTGAGTTTGACGTTACTGGCAAACCGATGAAGGGCTGGATCGTCGTTGAGCCGGCAGGAATCATCGAAGACCGTGACCTGAACGAATGGCTGCATCGTGCTGTAGAATTCGTGAAGCAACTCCCGCCGAAATAGATGATGTAGGGGCGAACTTCGATGCAGCCCTTGAGAACTAATCACGAAACGGAGCTGGCTCGGTGATTGCGTCGGCATCAGCCTCTTGCCGTTCGGCGATTGCACGTTTCAAGCACTCTTCACACAGGCAACTCGCGTGCGCTTGCACAGGAAGTACGGCGGGCAGTTTCATGCACCAGCAATGATCTTTTCCCTGTGCGATTTCACAGTGAAATTGTCTTTGGCAGCTCGAACAGGGCTGCGTTCGGGCCGAGGTGGTTGCTTCACATTGAGATTCAGGTGCGTTCATTAACCTGGCCTGCATCCAACGCTTGGGAACAGAGACTCAACGAATATCAGTACCGATTGAATTGCCCGGTGACGCGTCCTAGAATCGCGATTCGCCTTACCCGCATTAGAACTACGAACCGTCGATTCGGCGACTGACTTGGTCTCCAGGAAATCAAATCATGATGAAAATCTGCCGAACGACAATCGCATCCATTCTGTTGCTTGCGCTGTCAGGGTACTCGATCGCCGATGATCCGAAGCCCCCCGCCGAGCCGTGGGAAGCGACGATTCGAAAGTTCGAAGAATCGGATCGGGAACAGCCACCCCCGGCCGGTGCCAATCTGTTCATTGGCAGTTCCAGTGTCCGCATGTGGAAACTGAATCCAGGATTTCCCGACCGTGTCTGCATCAATCGCGGATTTGGCGGATCGCAAATGGGTGATGCCGCGAAGTACGTCGAGCGGATCGTGATCCCCTGCAAACCGAAAGTCGTTGTCCTTTATTCCGGCGACAATGACATCGCCAGCGGCAAGACTCCCGAGGCAGTCCGGGATGCCTACAAATCATTTCGTGATCAACTGCACAAGCAACGACCCGAGACGAAGCTCGTGTTGATTTCCATCAAGCCCAGCCCGAGTCGTTGGAAGCTGCGTGAAAAAGCTCTGGAAGCAAACCGCCTGCTACGCGAAGAAACGATGCAAGGCCCGAACCAGTCGTTCGTCGATGTCTGGCCCGCCATGCTGAATGCTGATGGGCTTCCTCGGGAAGATCTGTTCCTTAAAGATCAACTGCACATGAATGAAGCAGGATATCAGATCTGGAACAGGTTGATTGAAAAGCATTTGCAGTGATTCGCTTTCCAAGTCATTCAGCGTGGCCCGGCCATACGAAAACCAGAGATGTCCGACTTTACCGTGCTGCAGTGGGCCCTTGCTTTTACCGCAGCGTTTTGTGCCGGAGTGTCAAAAGCGGGACTCGCAGGAGTCGGTCTGCTGGGAGTGACATTCATGGCGGCGGCTGTTCCCGGAAAGCTGAGCAGTGGGATCGTTTTGCCGTTGCTGATTTTTGCCGACCTGATGGCCGCGTTTTCATTTCGCGAGCATGTTCAGTGGGCACAGATCCGCCGGCTGGCCTGGCCGATCTGCCTGGGAATTTTTGCAGGCTGGGGATTACTGATGGTGATCCCCGATGCCGCCTTTCGACCGATCATTGGCGGAATGGTACTGGTCATGCTGACGCTTCAGATCGTCCGGCAGAAGTTTCCCGGATTTGATGCCGCGCTGCCGCACTCGAAGATCTTTGCCTGGTTTTCGGGGGTGCTGACGGGGACAGCAACGATGGTTGCGAATGCTGCGGGGCCAATCGCGTCAACGTACCTGATTATCCTGTCGCTCCCGAAACACCAGTTCGTACATACGATGGCCTGGCTGTTCCTGTTCGTGAACATCTTCAAGGTCCCGTTCAGCGTTCACCTTGGATTGATCAACGTCGGTTCACTGTCGCTGAATCTCTGCCTGGTTCCTGCCGTGCTCGCGGGACTGTGGTCAGGCAAGCGGTTGCTGGAACGCGTTCCACAAAAGGTCTTTCAGTCGATCGTGCTCTGGCTGGCGACCATCAGTGCTGTCTGGCTGATCATCTCGCAGTTTCTATGACCAGCGACTGAGAGCGTGTTAAGAACTCAGTGCCTGTGGCCATGGTGAGTGCCCGCCGCATCGTGGGAATGTGGTGCCCCCCCCTGATGGCCGTGCATGTGTCCATGCTCTGCGAAGCCGATCAGCCAGGCAATCATCACTCCAGCGACGAGTGCCAGCGACAATCGCAGGCGGTCGTGTGAATGGAACTGCACTTCGGGCAGCAGGTCACTCAACGAAATGCAGAGAAACACTCCGGATGAAAACGCGAGGGCTGAAGCGAGCAGGATATCCTGATAGGGGAGACTCTTGATTCCCATGTAGAAGACTGCAGCTCCCAGCGGGCACATCATGGCATATCCGATGTTCACCAACTGCTTGGATCGGGCGGACCAGCCCCCCGCCGTCATGACGGTGGTAATCGACAGTGAATCGAGCGGCTTATGCAGGACGATCCCCAGGAATGTCCCCAGCCCCAACAACCAGATCAGGCTTTCGCCGGAATCACTGCTGTGCATGGCATCAGCCGTCAGGTGAGCGGCCAAGGCACCGCCGTCGATCAGCGAATGAATGGCCAGGCCGACAAAAATCCCGATCCAGCTGGCTCCTTGTGCCGGGAAATGACTGTGATGGTGACCACCGGAATCGTGATCATGATCGTGCTTCCCGACGCAATCATGGTCATGTTCGTGGGCATGATCATGACCACAAAGATGGTCTTTATCCTCGTCCGAGACGACAGCTTCATGGTGATGGAAGTGGAAAATTCGCAGCATGAAGAACGTGGTCAACAGGCCAATGATCAACCAGCCCATGCACCAGTCGAGTGCAAACGCTGCGCTGTGGCCATGTCCCGACATTGCTCCTACAGCATGCGGCAGTTGATGAAAAAGTCCCACCCCCAGCATCAGGCCACCGATCAGACTGACGAGATATTGCATTCTCCGATGCGTCAGGTTCAGCATTGAGGGAAGGATACCACCGAACAATGCCGAGAGGGCGATCAGAATGCAGTAGATTGTCAGCAGTTGGACTGGCCAGCCCATGAAGTCACCTCAGGTAGTCTGTCGGTTGTTGCGGTTTCGTATTTCTGGCATGCCCGATCACATCAGGCCGCGGAGGGAATTTCGGGATCATTAACACGATCACGATTGACCCCAATGCCGGATGCAAGCGCGATCCAGCCGAGATTGTACGTCATCCGCAAAGATACTGTGTGTTAACGGAACCCGCGGCGGCGCGAAAGGCTGTAACGTTCGAGTGATTCCAGAATAATCGGGAATGCCGTCTTCGCCGACGTCAGTTCGTCAACTTCAACCGCTTTCCCCTCCAGCGTCTTGTAGTCCTGAAAGAAGCGACGGATCATGGCCAGCTTGTGAGGCGGCAGCTCATCGGCTTCATGGAACGAATTGAATTCAGGATCGTGGATCGCAACGGCCAGGATCTTGTGGTCTCGTTTGCCACAATCCACCATCGTCATCAGGCCAATCGCTCGCGCTTCGAGAAGCGTCAGTGGATCGACAGCTTCCTGGCACAGGACGAGCACGTCGAGCGGGTCGTCGTCTTCTGCGAGTGTTTGAGGGATAAACCCGTAGTTCGCAGGGTAATAGACAGCCGAATGCAGAATTCGATCGAGACGCAGCAGCCCCGTTTCCTTATCCAGTTCATACTTAACGCTGGAACCACGGGGAATCTCGATGACCGTCGTGAATTCCGACGGAAGTTGTTCCCCAGGGGTGACATCGTGCCAGGCGTGAGTCATGCGAACGGCTCCAGAGGACGCGGCAAACCTGCTTAAGGTGCACCGGTACAAGATGATACAACACGAAAACCGAACTCCGCCGATGAAGGTCATTCCAGAAACCGGATCATCGGATGATCGGTCGACCGGACGAGTGTAGCAGCCTGCGGTTGCACGTCAAACAGCGAGATGCCTTGCGGCCCACTCATCAACGACGTTGAGACCGTTGCTGTTTCCGCAAATCACGCTTCTGACGCTTGGTCAGCCCCTGCATCTGTTCAGCGGTCATCCCGGAATCGCGACGCAGAATGGCATCATCGGAATCCTCGTCTTCATCCGAGCCTTCTGATGACTGTTCGGCTTCCTCCCAGCCGGAATTGGCCGGCTTTCTGGCTGCGGCTGATTGAGGGGCTGGAGTCGATTCACGATTGTACCGATTCGACTGTGCCGGTGGGGGAGCGGGTTCTGGTTCGGTCTCTTCCTCTTCCCAATTGTTCGATTCCGATTCCGATTCCTCGGCTGCCGACTCGGTTTCGTAGCCTTCATTCACATCGGCGGCTTCGTCGTAACCAGTCTCCTGTTCTTCCTCCTGAACCTCTTCCTCTTCGGTTTCTACAGCCTTGGCACGCGTCCGTGGTTTTGCCGCTCGTTTTGCAGGCGCCCGGCGTTTCCTCTTGGGGGCTTCTTCCTCGTCTTCGGTGGCTTCTGCGGCCTTCTTGCGGCCGCGTTTTGGCTTCGCCTCGGCCTCGTCGACAGGGACTTCGATCGGTTTGCGGGTAAACCAACTCGCCAGCCAGTTCCAGACGGAAAGGATCTGTGTTTTTGCAGTCGCGACCTCAGCTTCCGGGGGGTCTGGGCAGACGTATGCGACGGTTCTCGCATGGAACCAGAGTCCGACAAACAATGACGCCATCGTAAACATTGGCAGAATAATTCGCGTCGGAGCAATCCAGGGATAGCCTGTCAGGTCGTTTGCGCCGAGTTCCAGCCAGGCACTGGCAATGGCCAGCAGCCACGTCAATCGAAGCATATACAAGCTTGATCGGCTGCGGCGAACGTCGCGATCCAGAAGGACCACAATTGGCAGTGCGATCAAGCTGGCGGGGAGCAGCCACGAGATGACTCGCGGTCGCCATTCCACCAGACCGGATCGTTCGATGATCAATCCGAACTGGCCGTGGATATCGGTCGCCGAACACAGGGCTGTCACGCCCAGTACTACTGCAACCCACGGCCAGACACGGTAATAGCCCCGGAAATCAAGCTTGCATTGGGCGCGATACCAGCCAATCAGGACAGCGAGTTGAGCGGCGAGAAAGCAGAATGTGGTCTGGATCAAGACAGCGAGAATGGGCCGGTCACCCTGCAGCAGATGTTTGGTCAGCGGCGCCAGTTCCGGTCGAAACGCCATCGGCATCGAAAGAGCAAACGCGGCTCCCGACAGCGCCAGCAGAATCAACGCAGCGTAGGTCCAGATCCGCCACTCATAGACCGGCACCCATGGGGCCGCCGCAGACGAGGCAACCAGTTCGGAAGTGACGCCAGCTCCGTACAGACCTTCCTCGCCTGTCGCTTCGTCGGCAGTCTGATCGTCAGTATTGACGAGCAGTCTGCGCCGACGGCGATCATCCGAGGATTTAGAGCCTGCAAACTGAATCGACATGGCTCGTAAACGATCTTGGGAGCGCTTCGGTGATAGAAGGGATGAGACGACCCCGGCCGCACTCTCCCTGTGCAGACTCGTTGTCATCGAATTCATCCCTGATGGGGATCTGATCGGAGATCCGGCCACGGCAGATGAAGAGAATCGCGAAGTGGTACCCCACTCTCCCAGTTTGACTAAATTAAACTTGCTTGAGCACCTCGACGCCATATTGGCAGCTCCGCAACATGCAGCCATCGCGACGCTCCCAAAAATGCCGTTTTGGCATCTTTTCGCGAATCAGGAACCAACGCCGCGACAGTGCCGTTTTGGCATTATTGTCGCAAGTTATTTTATTTCAATGTTTTGTGAATCTAAAATTCCGCACAATTGAGATTGGCATGCATGTTGCAATTTGGGTGAGTCAACGAAATCCCGGCCGACATGTCTGGCTCGGGACAAACAAAACCCCTGATACCAGGAGCAAACTATGTTTCTGACTCGACGACACACCAGCGGCGATGAACTGGCCCGATTGCAGAACGAAATGAGCCGGATGTTTGACGGGTTCCTTGGCCCTGCGGTCAGCTTCTGGCCCGCCGTTGCGACGAATCGTCCCGCTGTCGCATGGCCAAAACTCGATGTGAGTGAAACCGATTCCGCCGTTCATGTCTCTGCCGAGTTACCAGGCGTGAAGCAGGAAGAAATCGACATTGAAGTTCATGCGGATACGCTGCGGATCAGTGGCGAGAAGAAGGATGAACGCGTGGTCAACGAGCATAATTTCCATGCGGTTGAACGTTCGTTCGGGAAATTCGAGCGGATGGTGACGCTGCCAGCTGAAGTTGACAGCAAACTGGCGGAAGCAACGTTTAAGGACGGCGTTCTTGTGGTGAATCTGCCGAAATTGAAAACGGCTGCCGCTCAGAAGATCGCAGTGAAGCCAGCCCCATAACGCTGGGCGACATCAAAATCGAGAATCGAAAGGCCGCCACCCTCAAAGGGTGGCGACCTGTTTTTCGAAGGCATTCAACCGTGATTTTGTCAGCACGATTGTCAGGAATCGACCTGTTTGACGGGAACATGCCTATTTAACGGGAACGTTGTAGGTGATGACGCCGACTGCAGCACCCTCTTTTACAGTCTTGTAGTTCTCGTGGCACATGGTGCACTTTTTCATGACGACGGGTACGGGCGTGGCTGCTCGCAATCGAGACTTCCCGTCGATTGTGACCAGTTGTTCGTAGTAATCTTTGCCACTGGTCAGTGCTTTCACCGCGGCCTTTTCGAAGTCATCCTTGGCGACGTTCTTATCTTCATACGGCTTACCCGTGGCATCGATCAGGCGGCACTCGTGCCAGCCTTTCTTTTTCATGCCGTCAAACAGTGCCATTGCGACGGTTGCAGCCGGAAGATCGGTTTCTTTGTTCACGTACTTGTCGGTTATGGCGACGACGGCCGTTTTGTAAATGTCGTCCAGCATCTTGATCTGTTGACGAGCTCGCTCTACGGCTGGATCAGCCTCAGCCTTGGTTTCGCCCAGCGCGTTACTGCGCATCCCCCAAGCCAATCCCACAATCATCAGGGCTGCCGTGCCAAGAAATATCCATCTGCGAGTGCTTCGTGTCATTTTTCGCCTTTCTCAAAACTCATCAACCGATGATCGCTCCCACCAGGTAAGCGATCGTGAATCACGATTTATCAGTCTCCAGCCGACTCACTCCCGGGCCTGGAGCTTTTGCGATTAGCACGTCTGGGTCCGGAGGCAGCCCTCGAAGCTGCACTTTCCGTTTCAGAGCGAGATCTTCCCATCGATCGTGGCAGGTCTCTTTTCGAAGGACCAAACGGCAACACGTCGGACAGCTTGATCGAATTCAGGTATTCCAGCTGAATCTGCTCTGCCCGATCCAGAATCGTTCGCAACTTGCAATGTCGCTGGATCACACAGACATCCTCCATCCCGATGCACTCCAGCAGATGCATGTTTCCTTCAATGGCCTGAACGACTTCTCCAATCGAAATATCGCTGGCCGGCCTGGCCAGTTCCAAGCCCCCGCCAATACCGCGGATGCTGCGGACATATCCCAGGCGGGCCAGTTGATTGACCACTTTGCCGACATGCGTCTGAGAGATCTGAAAAAAATCGGAAACCGCCTTAATCGTCTGCCGTTCAGGCCGTGCGGCAAGAAACATCAGTGTCCGCAGCGAATAGTCCGTCTGTAACGCCAGTCGCATCACGCCGCCCCAAAAGACGAATAACATGTTCAGGTTTTGAATGTTTATCGAAGGTGGACAGGAATGTCAAGTTTTGTAGTTCACGATTTTTGTGAATCGTCCCGTCCGGGCGGTCGAGGCATGCGTAGTCACGACGATATCGATAAAGCGGGGGCTGTCGGCCCTTGTGGTGCCCGATACGCGCCACTCGCTCGTGAATGCTGCAGGGGAGCCTGGCCGGATCAGGACGTCTCAATCGCTGACGGCTTTTCCTTCCCCACGCCCTATGCCGACCGAAAAAGACAAAATACTATTGAGCGGTGGCCCGATTATCGGCACCATTCCTGAAACTGTGGCTTTTCAGCAGAATCACGTGATGGACGGGTACAATGACAGGAATCATGATTTCTCTGGTGATTGCGACCAGTACCGCCAGCATCGAAACTGAGGAACGGGCCATCGGGCGCAAGCTCTGGATGGTCGTCGATGCGATCCACAAGCATCACATTTCGAATCCCGATCCCCGTGACCTATGGCAAGCGATCATCCCATTGATCGGCACACGGCAGGAACTCGCGGAACCGGATTCACTGATCGCAGAATTCGTCGAATCCAGTACTGCGAACGAGTGCGGTGATTTGCTGGCCAGGCGATTCAAAGAGGGGAAGTCAGGCGACGGTGTTTCCCTCCCTGGTCTGATGGATGCCGTTGTGAAGTCGCTAGAAAAGAAACTTGGCTCACTCTCCTTGCAGCGTACGAAAGACTACGTCGTCGACGAGCAGTTGCGCAACAACCGTTATGTCGGGTTGGGCGTCCAATACGCGATCGATCAACCCAGCGGATATGCAAAGTTCGGGAGGATCTTGCCGGGAGGATCGGCTGATCGCGGAGGACTTCGCGACGGAACGATCGTCATGGAAGTCGATGGAAGATCGACGCAGAATGTTCCAACGGAAACAGTGCTTGACTGGTTGCGAGGCCCAATCGGCACGGAGGTGACACTGAAGATTGCCGCACAACAGGGTCAGCCTGAACAAGAAGTGACGTTGACGCGAGGTGTCATTCGTACCGACTCTGTCCTGGGCTACCGTCACGAATCGACTAGTCTCGCAATATCGCATCCGTCGCATCCGACGATCGGATGGCTGAAAATTCCTGCGATTTCCGCCAGTACATTGCATGAATTGCGAGTCGTTGACGGCATAGTTCGTCAGCGGGGAATTCGCGCCATCGTCCTCGATTTTTCGATTACTCGTCGAGGCGGAGATTTCCACCAGGCCAAGCTGGTGGCGGATGGTCTGCTCGATAGTTCCCCGATCTGGAACTACCAGGAACGCAGTTCCCAACCACGACTCGAAGTAGCAGACAGCGATTGTCTCTTCCGGGGAATTCCGCTGGTGATCATCGTCAGCCAGTGGACCGGAGGTGACCAGGCCGCGATCGCGGCTTCGCTTCAGGATGCTGGCAGAGCAACCATCGTGGGTGAATCACCGCGCTATCGAGGTGAGGTCTCGACCAGCGTGGTGCTTGACGAGGATACCATCTTGAACATGACAACAGCTCGAATTCGACGGACTCGCTCAGACCGCGACTGGCCGCTTGTCCCTGATGTGCGAACAGTCTCGTTGACGGAATTGGCTGCTCAACAAAGGACGTTGGCAGTTCACAGGTTGAATATTATCAATGGCAATAGTCCTCCAATCTCGGCACTCTCTCCTGCGAATGTCATTCGCGGAGGAATTCGCTGGCAGGATCTGGTGGAAGACCAGGCACTGAAGACCGCCAACACTTTGGCTGCTGCTGAATCTTCAAAGCCGTGACGATGTGGAATAGTTGTCCTCCAAAGGACGATGACTTGCGGGTGGAGTGAAGATGAATCGAATGAGTTGGCTCTTGACGATGCTGGTAATCCAGACTTTGACGCAAACCACAGCGTCGGCAGATGAACTGACGGTCCCGCACTGGCGGCGTCCTGTGGCCCTCGTCATTAGCGATGATGGCCGACAACTGATCACCGCTAACCAGCAGTCGGGTTCGTTGTCGCTGCTGGATGCAAAGAAGATGAACGTCCGAAGCGAAACAACTGTCGGAAAGAGACTGACGGATCTGGTGGTCTCGCCCGTTGACAAGAACCTGCTGCTGACAATTGACGAAGAAACACATGAACTGCTGGCAGTCCGTCGCGATGACGACAATTTCACTGTCGCCAAGCGATTAAGAATCAGCCCCTATCCCGTGACAATTCGCATCACTTCGGATGGCTCGCGCGCCTGTGTGGCGTCACTCTGGTCGAGGGCGATCAGTGTTGTTGATGTCGCCCGATGGATGGAATCGAAGGATTCGAGTAACAGCGTGGTTGCCACAGTCCGGCTCCCATTTGCCCCACGCGAATTGCTGCTGATCGACGAAGCCCGCAAGTTAATTGTCGCGGACGCTTTCGGTTCGAAGCTGGCTGTCGTCAATCTGGCCAAGGACAGGATCGACCAAAGTCGCCTGGAGTCGGTCAGGGAAATCCTGGGACACGGCATTCGAAAGTTAATCCGCCATCCTTCCCTGCCACGGATCGTGATGACCCAACAGATCCTCAGCCGTGGTGCTCGTTCAAGCCTGGATGATGTCCATTGGGGGGGACTGATGGTCAACTGCCTGCGTTCGCTGGCGCTGGACGATCTGCTCGATCCGAAAGCCAATATCTCACATCGCACCCAACTGGAATTCCTTGGTGGTCCGGAACGAGGTGCAGGTGATCCGGCTGGCTTTGTCATTCGCCCCAAAGGGGGAATCGCCATTGCTCTCAGCGGGACCAACGAACTGCTGCTGGACGACGGCAGCCGCTCGTTCGGAACTCGATTACCAACGGGTGAGCGTCCGACATCTGTGGTCGTTGGATCAGACGACTTTCGTACGTATGTCGTCAACACCCTGAGTGACTCCATCACGGTGGCCGGTCTGCGAGACATCGTCGGCACGATATCGCTGGGGCCTCATCCTGATCCATCGTCGGCAGAACGGGGTGAACGGTTGTTTCACAATGCGAGGTTGTCGCATGATGGCTGGTTCAGTTGTGCCAGTTGCCATATTGATGGGCACACCAACGGACACCTCAATGACAATTTCACCGATGGCACTTTTGACACACCCAAGCGAGTCCTGACGCTGCGCGGGATTGCCGACACCGCTCCCTATGCGTGGAATGGTCGCTTCGAAACGCTGCGAGAGCAGATCCAGCATTCGATCCGCTCGACAATGCAGGGCGAACCGCTGACTGATGGACAAGCCGGCGATTTGGAGTCTTTTCTGCGCACTCTTTCGACAGTGCCTCCTGTACCCGAACCGACCTCTGCTGAAACGAAGGGATTGACAGAACGAGGTGCGGTGCTGTTTGAGAAACTGGAATGTGCCCGGTGTCACAAGGGGCCGACATTCACATCGGCCCGAGTGGTTGATGTGGATCTTGCGGACGAACGCGGGGGTTCAAAATACAATCCACCGTCCCTTCGGGGGCTCAGCCAGCAGAATTCTTTCTTCCACGATGGGCGAGCGACTTCGCTCGAAGAAGTCTTCTCCAAATACCACCACCAGATCGACACTCCACTGACCGCAGAACAGGTCAAGGAACTGGTCGCTTTCCTGAATCGACTGTAGCGTTCCTCAGGCACATGCTTCAGAATTCAAGCCAGCCAAATCGTTCGGGCGTATGGAAGGTCCGGTTCAAGGTCGGTGAAAATGCCAGTCCCGCTTTGTGTTCCCGGTCGTACCGATACAGGTTGAGACGCCAGCGAGTCCCCTGCTGAGGTAGCTTGTCGCACAATGCCATCAACGGAATCCTAACTTCGACTCGCCAGACTTTGGCAGCTTCGTCGATTGTGACCGCCGATTCCCCCTTGGCGGTCCAGGCAAAGTCCTTGGCGGGCAAGTCGACCTTCAGATCCAGGGTCTCACCATTGGGTGCCCATTCGAATTCGGTATAGCGACCTGGAGCTTGTGGATCGGAACCGATGAAGGCTTCGACCACATCATTATCCCACAGCCCGATTCGTTCTTCTTTCTGGACGGGTGCAAAGACGTTCAGCTTCGTAAAGGGACACTCGTAGCCCAGGTACAGGTATTTGTCGGTCCAGAGCAAACGGACGGGCGTGCTGAGTTCCGGGCGGGCGGAACTGTCGGCCGATTGATATTCCAGACGAGTCGGTGCTGCCTGGTTCCATTCGGGTTCGTCCAGCAGACCATTGACCGCAAAATCGCGATCGATGTGGACGGCTTTCACAACGGGAAGCGGCAACGAACGGGCCAGCAGTTTTCGCGCGTTGTCGAAGTAGATCTTGCGACAGGCTTCGGCCGGCAAATTAATGCTGCTGATCGTCCAGTCTCCCTGGATCGGGGTCATGTGAGCCCAGTTGCGATCATCCGTTTCGAACCATCGCCAGCACTTACGATAGAACTCAACACCATCTTCGTCGGTCGGTTGCTCAGCATCACCGCCAGACCCCAGGATCAGCTTGTTGTAGACCATAAAGTCGGTTGCAAACAGGATGCGATCCTGATGTTTGAGAAACAGACGACGCACCTTTTCGGGATCGTGGCGACCCACCTCAGGAATTCGTGCGGCGATGTCCGCGTGCATGTTCGGACGACGATCGAGAGCCTGTTCAACCCACTCCAGATCTTCCGGGTTGTTGGCGAAATGAACGCAGACAAACGTTGTGCGGGGATGGCGTTCAATGACGCGATCAAGTGCTTCCAGCAGTTCCATCCGTGGAGGATAGCGAGTGGGGTCACCAAACCACCAACTCTTGTGGTCTTTCAATTCCGCCCAACGTTCGTTCTTTTCATCATAGGGGAGCCAGAACGCACGAGGGTCACCAACATGGATCGACACCGGCATTCCGAGTTCGCCGCATCGCTTCCAGACAGCATCAAGTTTTGGATCATCGATCTTGATCAGTTTGCCGCTGCCATCCTTCAGATACAGACCCAGTCGTTTGAATTCTTTCAGGCCCGATGCTCCCAGCCGATACCCTTCGTCAATCTGCTTTGCGGCTCGAAGACTCCAGTCGGGTTCGTCCCAGCCTTTGTAGTCCAGAATCATGTGCTGCACGAATCGTCCGGGAAACAACTTCTCGGCCATCAAACGAGCCCGCTCGAATTCAGACTGCTCTCCTTCTTTATGAGTGACGCTGCCTGCTCCCAGCATGACACCGGTACCGACACCAGCCTGATCCATGATGCGAACAGCCCGTTCGAACCGGGCAGGCTGTATCTCGATATGCTGATGCAGATCGATGATCCGCCGTTCCTTCCGCCAGACAGCAGGTGAAAATGCATCTGCCAGTGGTCCAGTCCTCGGTGGGGCAGACTGCGCGTGGACCGCGGAACTCATCATCAGACTCACGATAATGAGCGACAGGAAGCGCGGACAGATTATCAACCTGCTCATGATGAATCTCAACAGTTTACGTGACAACTCGAAATTCTCTGGCATAGTGGTCGATGTTTTCTCAATTCAACGAGTGATGTGCCACTCCGGCCAAGTCTCCAGGGACGCCGATTCCGTCGACCTGCCCGCTCAGTCCGCCCCGATCCCCTCTGGAGACGGTACCTCACATTGAAACCGGCGATTGCGAGGGTTAACGACGGACACAGCATCGACTTTGGACTCAAGGTCTGGTATGAATCGACGTTCACTCCTGTGCCAACTCGCAGGGGAATCTGAGTCAACGAAATTCTCTCGGCAAGGTCTTCGCGGAATTATGGAAGCTGGCATCGTCGGTCTCCCCAACGTGGGTAAGAGCACCCTGTTCAACGCACTCACTATGTCAAAATCGGCACAGAGTGCCAACTATCCTTTCTGTACCATCGAACCGAACGAAGGGATCGTCAGCGTTCCTGACGGTCGATTGCAACGGATTACACAGTACATTGTTCCGAAGAAAATCATTCCAGCGGCGTTGAAACTGGTGGATATCGCGGGAATCGTAAAAGGGGCCAGCGAAGGGCAAGGACTGGGGAACAAGTTCCTCACCCACATTCGCGAAGTTGATGCCATCCTGCAGGTCGTCCGCTGTTTTGAAGACCCTGACGTGATTCACGTTACAGGAAAAGTGAATCCCGTTTCGGACATCGAGACGATCGAAATTGAATTGATGCTGGCGGATATCCAGACGCTGGAAAACGCACTTTCCAAAGCAGAGCGTACGGCTAAGAGCGGTGACAAAGATGCCAAACACCGCGTCGAAGTGATTCGCAAGTGCCTTGCCCATCTCGCCACAGAAGAGCCACTGCGTAAGCTGGAATTCGAAGAGAACGACGCCAAGGTTGTCAGAAGCTATGGGCTGATGACCGCCAAGCCGATTCTTTACGTGGCGAATGTCGACGAAAACGATCTGGAAGGAAAGCATCCGCTCGTTCAGCAAGTTCGGGAATTCGCGGCGAAAGTCGGTGCGTCGGTGGTTCCGGTCTGCGCAAAACTGGAAGCGGAGATCGCAGAACTCGATGAAGCGGATCGCAAAGAGATGCTTGAAGGTGCTGGTCTGGCAGAACCAGCACTCGCGACGCTGGCTCGAGAAGCGTACCGGGTCCTTGGCCTGCAGAGTTACTTCACAGCAGGTGAAATGGAAGTTCGCGCCTGGACGATTCCAATCGGTGCAACCGCCCCCCAGGCGGCCGGTGTGATTCATACCGACTTCGAAAAGGGCTTTATCCGCGCCGAAATCTATTCCCTTGCTGACCTGGAAACATACAAGAGCGAAAAAGAAATCAGGTCGGCGGGCAAGTTACGAGTTGAAGGGAAGTCGTACGTTATGCAGGATGGCGACATCTGTCACTTCCTCTTCAACTGAGTTCAGCAGCCCGAACTCGCAACATACGTCCGGCTAAAATCTCTGATACGTGCCGTGTAGAGTGGAGTCAAAGTTTCCCACATCTTTGTCTCTGTGCTTGCCAGATACTGCCGCCAGCCAGGTGTGAATTTCGAGACATCCATCAGCTGGAACGCGCTAGCGTCCGGTTCCGATGGACGACGGGAGACACGCATCTCCAGAAACCGGACGCTAGCGCGTTCCGGCTGATGGTCGCAGGTTATTCGACGGTTTCACCCAGTTGACTACTGCTGGAATCTCAACGGGTTCGGAAACAACGGAACACATCCACAGTCACGTCTGTGCAGACGTAGGGTGGGACAAGCTCGCTTCGAGCGCCGGCCCACCAAAAGGAAACGTCGGGCTGGAAGCCAAATTCAGCACCCACACCTGTTCACTTTTCGAAGTGAACACGAATAACGGGACGAATCGCCTCCTCGCTAAAGTCGCTCATTTGCGATGAGGGCATCCATCAGCGATTGAACACGGGCTGCATGCGTCAGGCTTACAAGGCAGGATCGCGCTGCGGGATCGCCACTGATCGCTGATGCCAGTGCCCCGATGAAACACGTGTAAGGCTCGGCAGGGCGTTCGACGGGTTCGTCAACGATCTCGCCATCGGTTGTCTTCGTATAGAGACGACCATTCCGATAGGCTCCTGCAGTTCCTTCAACGAACCATCCCGACCGGAAGGACAACAGCGAAGTCGTTTGAATCTCGATCATGGCCGACAGACCACCTGCAAACTCCAGCAGCGCTATGACCCCCTCTTCACCAGTTTGCTGGTCGCTGAAATTGCGACGGAGGTGACTGCACGAGGGAACCTCGTTCACAAGAGCCAGCAGTTGGTCCATCCAGTGGACTCCCAGGTCTCGCAGCACGCCGTTGGGAAACGATTCTCCAGGAAATCTCAATTCATGGGTAGCCAGTCGAACTCGCTTCATAGTCCCAAGCCTGCCCGTATCGATCAAATACCTGGCATTGAGAAAATCTTCATCCCAACGGCGCGGTTCTTCGATGACAGCCATGGCTCCGTCAGTTGCCAGTGCTGCAAGCTCACTGAGCGTGGCGATTTCTTTCACAGCACCCGAGTGCAACACAACGTGCTTACCAGCCTGTAAGCTTTCCCTGATAAGATCGCGGACGGGGATGTCACCGTTATCCGGGCCTGCGAAGTAGATCACGTGAAGCTGATCATTCTTCAGCAAGGACGGAAATGACATCGCACATTTCTCAGGATCAATCTCGGCGATGACCACAAAATCGTGGTGCAAAGAAAACCGTTCAAAGGCGTAGCTGGCGTCGGGGCCTGAACCGATAACTGCGACACCGTACGGAGGGACAGAAGACGACATTGCTGAAATCACGCCGTACCAAAGTGAGTGACATCACGCCTTGTTAACACCACCCACTTTGACTTTCAGTTTTCCCGTACACTTGGCACCCGGTGGGACATTGACCTTCAACAGCAACATCCCATCGCGCTGAGCCGATTGTTCGAACTTGGAACCAATAAAGAACGCGTTCGGCTGTCGATTTCCGCCACCCCCGCCACCAGCGTTTGCTCCTCCCGGGGGGACGATGATCGCCACGACGGAACCAAGAGGTGCATTCACCATGTCATTCGCAGGGTCTTTGGTCGGAAAGCCTTCCGGGCCCACGGTCGATGTCGAAATGAACTTGTAATCCCCTTCAACTTCCACGCGGAACAGACGATCTTTGACGACCTGCCCGACAGGTTGCCAAGGCTTCGACGGATCCAGTTCCAAGTCGAACTCGGTCGCATCCAGAATGCTGTCGTCCAGCTGTTCCAGCTTTTTCTTGATAATTTCGTTCTTGGGATCCAGCTTCTGCAGGACTTCCAGCAGCACTTTGGCACGGTCGAACTGACCGCTTTCTTCGTAACCTTTGATGATCGAATCGGTATCTTTCAGAAACGACCGCTGGACTTCTTCCATCCGCGCGTCGAGTTTCTTCAATTCTGTCGGACTGATCGTCTTGACCTTGGCCTTCGATTTACCCGTCTGAGCCCCGACCGGTGACAAGACCAGCAGACCGACGGCAACGGCAGAGGCTGCAAATACTGACAAACGAGCGAACCGGGTCACAATCGACTCCTTCGAGCGAGAAGGGGAAGCGGTCACCAGACCGCCAATCGGCAACATTAGATTGAATTCTGATGCTGTTCGCAATCACGTCCTTCCCTTGATTGGGAGTTCGGGCTGTGGGAACATGCCGCCACAGAGTCGAATTCTTACCTCACTCGCTGCGGAACTGCGATCGAATATGCCTGAATCCGTCCCCCCTTCTCCCCTGGTGGGAGTCATCATGGGGAGTAAATCCGACTGGGAAACCATGAAGTCGGCTGCCGACATCCTGGTGGAATTCGGAGTTCCTCACGAGTGCCGGATCGTCTCGGCCCATCGTACCCCGGCACTGATGAACGATTACGCCAAGTCGGCTGAGAGTCGCGGGTTACAGGTTATCATCGCTGGCGCCGGGGGAGCGGCTCACCTGCCTGGCATGGTCGCGTCACAAACCGTTTTGCCCGTACTTGGTGTACCGGTTCAAAGCCGTGCCTTGAACGGCATGGACTCTCTCTTATCCATCGTCCAGATGCCGGGGGGGATTCCGGTCGGCACGCTGGCGATTGGCGAAGCGGGGGCGAAAAATGCGGGATTGCTGGCCGTCCGGATTCTGGCGGCAGCTCACCCCGAACTGCGGGCTCGACTGCATGATTTTCAGGCCCGACAAGAAGCTCGCGTACTGGGGGATTCGCTTCCATGACTGGTCCAATTCTGCCTGGGGCAACACTGGGCGTGCTGGGAAGTGGCCAGCTTGGCCGAATGTTTGCCATCGCCGCACGACGCCTGGGCTACCGCGTTCATGTCCTTTCCCCTGATGACGACACTCCCACGGGCCAGGTTGCAGATCTGGAAGTTCGCGCCGACTACCTGGATCTCGATCAGGTCGCCCGGTTCGCACAAGGGGTCTCTGTCGTCACTTTTGAATTCGAAAACGTCCCGGCAGAAACCACACGGATCTGCGAACAGTTTGCCCCCGTCAGGCCCGCGGGATCGGTCCTGTACACATCCCAGAATCGTCGTCGCGAAAAGACCTATTTACGCGATGCGGGCCTGCCGGTCACACCGTTCGTCGCCGTGGAAAACGTTGCTGAATTGAAGGTGGCTCTGCTTCAACTTGGCATCCCCGCTGTCCTGAAAACGGCCGATTGGGGCTACGACGGTAAAGGCCAGGTGGTCATTCGCTCACTTGAGGAAGCAGAAGCTGCGTGGGAAAAACTGGCTGTCCCGGCTGCGATTCTGGAAGCGTTCATCGATTTCGCCAGCGAACTCTCGGTTGTTGCAGCCCGAGGTCTTTCGGGTGAGTTCGTCAGTTACGGACCGATCGGCAATTCTCATTCACGGCATATTCTCGATATCTCGGTTTGTCCGGCACGTGTTCCTGCTGACATTGCGAAGGAAGCGATTGAGATCTCCCGCGCAGTGCTGGAACGGATGGATGTCGTCGGGGTCCTTTGCGTAGAGTTCTTCCTGACGCGGGATGGTCAACTGCTGATCAACGAAACCGCTCCGCGTCCGCACAATTCCGGCCATTTAACGATCGACGGTCACGTCTCTTGCCAGTTCGAACAACAGGTTCGCGCAATCTGCGGTCTTCCGTTGGGATCGAGCGAACAACGGACCCCCTGTGCGATGGCAAATCTGCTGGGCGACCTTTGGGAACCGGGCGAACCTGACTGGGCCGCGCTTCTTGGATCTCCCTCTGTCAAGCTTCATTTGTACGGCAAGCGAGCGGCTCGTATCGGCCGAAAAATGGGTCACCTGACCGCTCTCGCTTCAACCGTCGACGAAGCTGAGCGTCTGGCGATTGCCGCCCGAAACGCGATGATCAGAACCGTCCGCTAAAGTATCTGTCGGACACCCGCTGGCTTCACGTCCTGGTATGTTTGGTTCATCAAACCAGAGGCAGTTCAGACATCGCAGACTTTTGCTGCGTGGCGCAGGGCTTCGACCTTATCGGGCCAGGTTGGAATGAACTCCTGCGCCACGAATCCCTGGTAGCCAGTCTCAAGAATCGCGCGCATGATTGCCGGATAGTTGATCTCCTGGTTTTCGTCGAGTTCGCAGCGTCCGGGATTGCCTGCCGTGTGATAGTGGGCGATCACGTCCTTGTATTGACGCAGACGGCGAATCACGTCGCCGTTCATGATCTGCACGTGATAAATGTCAAACAGCAGCTTCATCCGTGGTGAATCGACCTTGCGGATCAAGTCGACACAGAAGTCCACATCGTCGCCGAAGTACCCCGGATGCCCCTTCATTGGATGGCTGCCATCGCGTGAATTCAGATGTTCCAGGCACAGGTTGATCTTTTTCTCTTCGGCATAGGCGATCACCTGCTTCCAGCAGTCGACGCAGTTCCTGGCTCCCTGGTCGTCCGAAATCCCTTTCTCGCGCATCCCCGTGAAAGTAATGACGTTTTCACATTCATTCTCGACAGCCAGATCAATACTCGACTTCAGCTTACTGACGCAGAATTCATGGTGATCGCGATTAAAGGGCCCCTTGGCGAAACCGTGGCTGCTGACCAGCGAAATCTTCAGGCCCAGTTTTCGGACGGCCGGATAATGCTCTGCACCAATCCCTTCGATCGCTACCAGGCCGATGTCACGACAATGTTTTGCCAGCTCAACCGCAGGCATCGGATTGAAGCACCAACCCATCACTGATTGCCGGATTTTTCCGTGACGAATCTTGTAATCAGGTTCGACACGCGGTTCTGCAGCTAACGACGATGTACGTGAACCTACGGCCGCACCAGCGACGAACGCACCGGCTGCCGTTTTGATGATGTCGCGTCGGGTAAACTGTGTTGGCATGGTGTCGTCATTCCAAGAAAAGTCCGAGCAGGACAGGCAATCTTTCGAATTCCGATGGACCAGATGAAGTCCGATGAAGTCATTTTCTACGACGAACGGCCAAGAACACTCAACATTCCCTGGCAGAATTGCGGCAGATCGTCTGGCTTGCGGCTGCTGACGAAGTGTCGATCAACAATCACGGCAGCATCCTCAAACAACGCACCAGCATTCACCAGATCGTCTTTAATCCCCGGTGATCCCGTTACCTTCACACCGCGATAGACATTCGCAGAAATCGGGATCCAGCCCCCGTGACAGATCGCCGCGACGAGTTTCCCTGCGGCCGCGAATTCGCGTGTCAGGGACAGAACCTTGGGGTCACGGCGCAGCTTGTCGGGCATCCAGCCCCCGGGACACAGCAATCCGTCGAAGTCGGCCGAATCCATGTCGTCAATCAGGGCCTCGGACTTACAGGGGTAGCCATGCTTCCCATGGTACACTTTGTCTTCCAGTTGCCCGGCGACTGTAACATGGACTCCCGCTTCAATCAGCCGCAGCCTGGGATACCACAGTTCCAGATCTTCATAGTCATCCCCGACAAAAATCAGCAGCCGTTTGCCTTCGATCGACATCACAATTCCTTTCAGACTGGTTCCAGATTCATTGCTGCGTATCATAACCAGCATTCCCGCCCAATCGTACCTTGTCAGGAAAAACCTGCTGCCATGCCATTGCATCCTCAAGCCGCGACGTTTCTGCAGCAATTGAGCCAACTGAACAGTCCGCCGATGGAATCTGTTCCGATCGAGGTCACTCGTAAAGCGTTGATAGCGGCGAGCACGGTCAAAATGGCGCCCGCAGATCTGGCTCGAGTTGAAACACGGATGATCTCACGCGCTCAATATGCCTTTGCTGCCTCGCTCTCACAGGAGTCGACCGGAGAACCAGGCAACGATGAATTGCGAGTTCGGGTGTACTGGCCTCACGGTTCTGGTCCATTTGCAGTCTGCCTGTACTTTCATGGGGGAGGCTGGGTCCTGAACAATATCGACACGCACGACGATGTTGCCCGACGTCTCGCCGAAGCATCGGGATGTGTTGTTGTGTCGGTCGACTACCGCCTGGCCCCCGAACACCGATATCCCGCTGCTGTTGAAGATGCTTACACAGCCCTTCAGTGGGTCGTCGCCCGTGCCGACGAACTTGAGGTTGATGCGAGCAAAATCGCGGTTAGTGGCGACAGTGCCGGTGGAAACATTGCCGCCGCCCTTTGCCTGATGTCGCGAGACCGAAGCGGGCTGGCTGTTGCCTACCAGGTCTTGATCTATCCGATTACAGACTGTGACTTCAATCGCCCCTCCTATCAAGAAAATGCGGAAGGATACTTTCTGACAACGGCACAGATGCGCTGGTTCTGGCAGCACTATGTCAGTTCACCAGACCAGATGAGTGAACCTTACGCATCACCTCTTCGGGCCTCGACGCTGGCAGGGCTGCCGCCCGCCTTAATCCTGACGGCCGAATTTGATCCTCTGCGCGATGAAGGAGAAGCCTACGGAGAAGCCTTGCGAAAGGCGGGTGTGGCGACCGAAGTAGTGCGTTACGACGGTCTGATTCACGCGTTCATCAAACGCGTCGACCAGTTTGATTCCGCGATGACTGCAATCCGTCAAATCGGTTCGGCACTGCATCGCCAATTTGATTCCAAGCCGGAGAATTGACGGGGATCCGGCCGAATGCTTTGGCGAATACTCGTTTGAAATCCAATCTCCTGTATGAATCACATGCAAACCTCACCTGGCCCAAACGATCTCGTCAACGCGGGATTCAGATGAGGATCAGGGATGTCTCAACCGCACCGCTGCCTGATCGCGATGGCTCGCCCGGGCAACGTTTCCATTGACGCATGGTGTTCGCTGACGAGATTTAAAGAGAGGGCTCAACTCTATGAGACGATTTATTCCCGCAGAGGAATTGAAGCAAACGTACGACGTCTTCGGCCATTTCTATTCAGTCGAGTTGGCATCCGGTGAAACCGTTGAATGTCGAAGCGTGCTGGAAATCGCTGACAAGTCTCGAGCCCCCCGGAATCCCGACGATTTATCGAAGCGCCGGCCCAATGCGGTCTTCATCATGATGAATCCGGGGTCTTCTCGTCCTTTAGTCGAAGTAAACAACCGTATTGTTGCCAGTGACATCGGTGAAATGTCGATTACGCTGGTCCCAACAAAGCCCGATACCACGCAGTATCAGGTGATGCGGGTCATGCACTACAGCCAATGGCACCATGTCAGGGTGCTGAATCTATCTGATCTTCGCTGCTCGAAGAGTGGCGAGTTCTTCCGGCAGTACCAGAAACTGGAATCGGAATCACAGTTTGACGCACATTCCATTTTTTCTGAGATGCGAACCCGGGAACTCGCCGCGAAGATTCCGCGCAGCAGGCAGATGCCACTGGTCTATGCCTGGGGGTTGAGCGAGCAGTTAGACCCATTGATCGAACGATGCCTGTGCAGGATTGCAGGCAATCGTGTGACAAAAGGGATTCTCGAGGAAGGGAGCACGAACAAATATCGGCATCCGCTGCCGTCATTGCAGAAACAAAAGCTGCAGTGGCTGGAAAGATTATTGGGTGACTGAAACTGAACGCAGATTCAAAGAAGGCCCATTCGCTCATTCTTGGTGAACTGAATGTACGGGAAGCGGGGGCGAATACTAAATGGCAAAGACTGAGATTTGGGATGATTTTGGTGAGTCGATTCTTGCCTGGCCCGATTTGACACTCGCGGCCTTTCTCGGACATGAACCCAGCATGATTCATGCCAGGCAGCGTTCCATTCTCTTTCCCACGAAGTCCGACTTCCAGGCTGATCGGACCTACGATCCAAATCCTCACAAATTGAAACTGGCCGCAGAAGAACTCGACAGCACGTTTCTGATGCGATGTGTTTCCACATGGGGAGCCGAACCGTTGATGCGCGCCGTCAATGCGTGTTCGCAGCTTCAATGCGAACGCCATGGATCGTGCTCACCGCAGATCCTGCCGCTGCGTACCGAAACGGCACGGGCACTTCAGGTTTTGATCGACGCACCTTCGCCTGCGAGTCGACGTCAGGCGAACGAAGTACTGCTGAAATGTAAAGCTGCCTATCGTCAATACGAGAAGTCTCCGGATTCGGCCGAGGCTCGGCAGGTGTGGTATCACCTAGGGGCCCCCTGGTTTGGCCTGGAGACAGCGACAGGAGATCTGGCTGCTCGAAGTGATTGCGGCGAAACTGAACCAGCACCGTCGAATGCATCGTGGTGTGCCCGGACAACGGTCTGGCCCGTACGGGCTATTGATGCAGCAGCTCACTGGTCATCGCACGTCATTGCTCAAGAGGCAATCCGAATGGCGCTGATTTCGTGGGCTGTCAGCCACGACGAGTGGAATCATACCGTTCAACGCGAGTCACGATAATTGTCACAGAATTCGTGGGAATTCATGACACGTTTCACGAACGGGAGGGCTCCGCTATAATCGCAGGCCGCTGACTGTACAGGGTTTCTCCCGTTTGAGCTGGGACACGATTCAATATGAGTATGCTCGCCATTGTCTTGATTTCGGCTGCGATTTTGACCACGGCTTATTGGACTTATGGTCCATTGCTGGTTCGTTTGCTGAAGCTTGATCCCTCAGCACGAACCCCTGCGTTCGAATTGCAGGATGATGTGGATTATGCGCCGCTGGCTCCGAACGAACTGCTCAGCCAGCACTTTTCCGCCATCGCCGCCGCGGGGCCGATCGTTGGTCCGATCCTGGCTGGGGTGATGTTTGGCTGGCTACCCGCGCTGATCTGGATCCTCGTCGGCTCGATCCTGATTGGTGGAGTTCACGATTTCACAGCACTGGTGGCTTCGATTCGCCATAAGGCACGTTCGATCGCCGAAGTTGTCCGAGATCACATGAGTCGCCGAGCGTTCGTCCTGTTCCTGACATTCGTCTGGCTTGCTCTGGTCTACATCATCGTCGCTTTCACAGACATCACCGCAGCGTCATTCACGGGGATTCAAACTCTGGAAAATGGCGAAACCGTGACCGGTGCCGGGATTGCCTCTTCTTCGCTGATGTACCTGGCCTTGCCGATCATCATGGGGCTGGCGATGCGTTTCGGAAAGATGTCGGTGGGAGTCGCCACGTTGGTCTTTCTGCCGCTCGTCGGAGTCTCGATCTGGGCAGGACAATACGTCCCACTGGATATGACGGCGATCTTGAAAACATTCATTCCAACGGCAGATGACAAGATGGCACACATGACATGGGACGTGCTGCTGCTGATTTACTGCTGCGTCGCGTCAGTGGTTCCGATGTGGCTTTTGCTTCAACCTCGTGGACACCTCGGTGGGTATTTCCTGTATGTGGCTCTTGCGGCAGGTGCTGTGGGACTGGTGTTCGGTGGTGCGACCATTGAATACCCGGCATTTAACGGATGGGTAACCCCCAAGGGAGAATCACTCTTCCCCGTGTTGTTCATCACGATCGCCTGTGGTGCCTGCTCAGGATTTCATTCGTTGATTGCTTCAGGAACGACGTCGAAACAACTGCGAGTGGAAACCGATGCGAAGTTGATTGGTTACGGCGCGATGCTGCTGGAAGCAATGGTGGCGATCGTCTCGTTGAGTTGCGTAATGATCCTGGCAAAGGATGCGGCACTGCTGAAGAATCCGCAGCCGAATCTGGTCTACGCTCAGGGGATCGGCTCACTGCTCGAAAAGTTTGCCGCGGCAGTCCGTGGGACTGGCTGGACAGGATTCAACCTGTCGGCCCAGTTGACGGTATCGTTCGCTCTGATGGCCTTCACGACGTTTGTGTACGACACCTTGGATGTCTGCACGCGACTGGGCCGGTACATTATTCAGGAATTGACGGGCTGGCATGATGCGAAGGGACGCTGGCTGGGAACATTGCTGACGGGCGGGGTTCCCGCCTTCTTCGTGATCCAGACAATTCACGGTGCCGACGGCAAGCCCCAACCGCTGTGGCGAGTCTTCTGGGCACTGTTCGGCGCAAGCAATCAATTGCTGGCGGCCTTGACGCTGTTGGGGGTCACCGTCTGGCTTTGGCGCACACGACGCCAGGTCTGGGTACTGTTCGTGACAGGGATTCCCACCGTCTGGATGTACACGATGAGTACCTGGGCGCTGATTCGGATGATCAACGTCAACATCAAGCAGATTTCAGCACCAAACGTTCAGCCGATCACCTATATCCTGCTGGGAATTTCCTCGTTGCTGGTGATCCTCGCGCTGGCGATGCTAGTCGAAGCGGTCATCGCACTCACTGCCTCTGACAAAGGTTCATCCCGCCCCAACGCACCGTCACCGGTACTGGCAACGACATAACGCCAGCGTGGCTGTATTGAAGGAAGTGAACGCCCAGACGCAAAGGTGTGCTTGCGACTCTGCGTTCATGAAACTGACAGATCCGGATTCGTTACCCGTGTCTGGAGACGAGTTGACCCCGCAGGTCTGACACACCGCAGATTCTGTCGATTCCGGGAATGAGTATTTACGAGGTTTCTGGTATGCCATCCTCAAGCCCGCAGAATTATCGTCGAAAAATCATCGATGCGTTTGCGGGTTTGATTGTCGCTGTATTTGCTCTCGACACGCTTCCTTGTACGCCAGGCGCAGTTCGAAACCTGATGGAGCCACTGATCGATTCCACAGGATTATGGCAGGGAACCTGGAATCTGTTTGCACCGATCCCCGATTCCAGAAACCATCGCTTGCGAGCAGATCTGTACTACCCGAATGGAACTCATCACGTCTGGAATTCACCTGAATGGAGATCGCACTCAACCTGGCAACGCTTTATTGGCCACCGCAAGACTGAGTTCATCGAGAAGATCTCCGACGAAGCCAACCGCTCGGCGTGGCATGACTTCGCCATGTCAGTGGCTCGCCAGGAGAGTTTGCGAATGACGCTTCCTCAAATGCCGGAAAAGATCGTGTTGTCTGTGATCTGGGGCGACATTTCCCCGCCAGAAGGAGATGTGTGGAAATCTGCGGCCAGGCCCGAACCATTGGATCAAGAACGAGAATTCTTCACGTGGGCGGATCTTGTGATGGAATGTAAATAGCGGAATTGAATGAGCTGCTGTTACCTGACGGTGAACATGCCAGCGAAATGCCTTTCCAGACTGATTGCGATAACTCAAAGGGGCGGCCGGGACTGGAGCGGACGGGAGCGTCTTCGCGAAGTCCCGGAATGTGCGCTCCACACGAAGACCGGGCCTTCCTTCGCAAAGCCTCAGTCCAGTCCCGGCCACCCAGACTGATTGCGATAACTCAAGGCAATCAGTGTGTTGCTTCCTTTTCTTTGAACCTCGGTGTTCAATATCCGTCACTGACCGGTGTTGTCGTTCTCCCGCTCATAATGACGCGAGTTTCACCTCGCCTGTCATCTGGAGTAAATCTTGCCCCCTGAACTGCCGACTGGTGCCCAAAATGGATTGCGGACCGAAATGGCGTCCACAGACGGCAATCAGCGGCTGGAAACAGGCAGCGTGACGGTTCGTGAGATCGCACATGATCTCAACAATCAGATCCTCATCATGTCTTTCAACTGTGAAGAGTTGATGACACGATTACCCGATGGTGATCCCCACCGACCATTCGTTGAAGCGATCATCAAGGCCAATGGCCGGATGGCAGAACTGACACGTCAACTCCTGCCCCATCGCACTTCCTCTCCTGTTTCCGGCGAAACTCGACCGCCTTCACCTGCAGAAAAAACGATTCTGCTCGTTGAAGACGAAGTCGTTATCCAGCGATTCATGAAGACTTGCCTGGAATCACAGGGGTACACAATTCTTGAAGCTGGTCACGGTCCTGGGGCAATCGCGACCGCACTTCGTTATCAGGGGCTGATTCATCTTGTGATTACCGATGTGCGACTGCCGGAAATGGATGGATTCGCAGTCGTCGATGCCTTACGACAACAACGCCCTGAACTTCCCGCCCTGTTCATCAGCGGGAACTCTCTCAACGACCAGGACGTCGGATCGCGCTATTCGAACAGCACGTTTCTGTGGAAACCGTTCAAATCGTCCGAGCTTCTGCAAAAGGTTCGAGCGGCACTGGAAGGGCAGTTTCAGACACTCACCTAAATGTCATGTGGCTGACTGATTGAGGCATGTCGTCAACAGAGTTCTTGCTTATCACAGAAACCGCGCAATTCGTTCCGAGTCAGCCGCTGAAAAGCAGACGTCCGATGTCGTTTCTGACGGAATGGTGAATCCACGCTGCATTCGATCCATGACATTTCGACTCGCAACCGTCGCGCGGACTGATTTCCGACCAGCGGTATTGCCGATCAATATTGCGCGGTGTTACCATTAAAAACATACTTTCAACTACCGCAAAAAGGGCTGTTCATGGTTTCGCAATCTGTGGTTTACGTCGTTGACGACGACCCGGATGCCCGTCACGTGCTTGTGGCGCTTGCGGAATCAATGTTTCACAAGACGGTGGCTTGTGCCGATGCCGCCGAATTCCTGAATTGCTTCGATGAGCTGACACCGTCTTGTCTTGTGACGGATATGCGTATGCGAGGGATGAGTGGTCTCGATCTGCTGCGGACGCTGAAAGCATCCGGAAAGGTCATCCCGACCATCATTGTGACCGGCTATGCGGAAACGGCTGTTGCTGTCGATGCCATGCTGACGGGAGCAGTCACTTTTCTGGAAAAAACCTCGCCGCCTCACAAGATTTGCGAAGCAATTACCAAGGCCCTGAGTCTGAGTGAGAGTCTGCTGGAACAGAAGGCAGAACGCGATCGCGTGCTGCAGATCAGCGGGTCATTAGGCGACGATGAACGCCAGATCCTGAAGCTTGTAGCGGTCGGTAAGCTCAATAAGGAAATCGCCTTCGAGATCGGGATCCCGCTGAGAACTCTCGAAGATCGCAAACGTCGGCTGATGACGAAAGTCGGTGCCGAGTCGGTTGCAGATTTGATCCGGTTTTCGATCCGCGTCGAAGAATTCGAACAATCCACAGCAGCAGATCTGCTGTGGAATCAACGGCGTTCGTAACGCGACAGCATTATGGCGCTGCGATCCACTGAATCGCGCCTCGTGCTCTGAGACGCACTGTCATGGCCAAGCTTCTCTGTCTGACCGTGGGTAACCACGGTTGACCCGTGGAAAGCGCCTTCACCACAACTCGCGATTTCTGCCGAAGTAACTGTTGTGAGATCATGGGCCATAATCTTCAAGAGATGAAGTGTCACACTTCGACTCTTTGGGCTTGCGGCATGGCGGTCTCAACGGAACTCGGCAGTTCATCGACGGGTTCTGGCGATGGGGCGCACCTATGCGGAGCCAGCTATGCGATTGTCGGATACTTATTGCACGTTTCGCGTCGATCAGCTTTATCTTGGCGTCGACGTCCTGCAGGTTCAGGAGGTTATTCACTCGCTGCAGATGACACGCGTGCCACTCGCGCTGAGGACCGTACGAGGGTTGATCAATCTTCGCGGACAGATTCTGACTGCGATCGATTTGCGTCGTCGATTGAATCTTGCCGACCGACCTGCTGACCAGCTTCCGATGAACGTTGTGATCAGGACAGAAACGGGGCCCATGAGTCTGCTGGTCGACGACATTGGCGATGTCGTTGAGGTTGACGAATCGACCTTTGAGCCTCGTCCACGAACTCTCAAGGGGGTGGCGAGCGAAATGATTAACGGAGCCTTCAAGCTTAAGAATGGATTCCTCCTGATTCTCCATATCGATAACGTCGTCCGCCCCGACTGAGTCGGTTCTGCATCATCGCGGCCCATAACTCCCCTGCCTGCTTCTGCCGCTTCGGGCGTTGTGTGTCCGTTCGAACAGTCCTCCAGCACATCTACGATCAAACGTCCATCATCATCACGAACGTACTTCTCTAGAAAGACATCCCCGATGACCAGTAATCTCAGCCAGAATGGCGTCGCAGTTGCCGAAAAACGTCGTCGTCCTGCAAAGGCCGCAGCAGCTTCTTCAGACGCGGCGAATCTGTTGAAAGAAGCCAACGAAAACACTCGGGCAGTATTGCGTGTCGTTGAAGCAATCTATCGGGCAACGAGTGTTGCTGATGCAATTCAGATTGCACTCGATACCGTCAAATCAGCATTCGGCTGGGAGTACGCGTCTTACTGGACCATCGACCCCAAGGAAAAAGCCCTGCGATTCACCGCCGAATCCGGCTCAGTCAACGAAGAGTTCCGACGTGTGACCCGTGAGGCCCGCTTCCGCGAAGGAGAAGGTCTCTCCGGACGTGCCTGGCGACAGCGCGAACTGTTCTTTACTGCGGATATCTCGCAAATGACTGACTGTTGCCGAGCCCCCGTCGCACAACGTGCGGGTGTTCGTTCAGGAGTCTGCTTTCCGATCATCCTGCGTGGAAACGTTATCGGGACAATGGACTTCTTCGCGCTTGAAACTCTCACCCCTTCACAAGAGCGACTGGATGCGCTCAGAAACGTCGGAACACTGGTCTCGGGGGCGATTGAACGCGTGGAAAAAGAAGCGATCAATACCCAATTCACAGCCATGATCAATTGCCAGGCGGCAAGTGTCACGTTTGCCGACAAGGACTTCAAAATCACCTATGCAAACGCATCCGCAATCCAGTTGCTGCGTAAGGTCGAACAGCATCTGCCGGTCAAGGTCGAGAATATCGTCGGCCAGAACATGGATATCTTTCACAAGAATCCGATGCACCAGCGGCGCATCCTGGCCGATCCCTCCAAGTTCCCGATTCGCGGTCAGATTACGATAGGAGCAGAGACTTTCGAACTCGTCGTGAATGCGGCGTACGATGACCAGCGAAACTTCCTGGGGACATTGGTTTCCTGGTCATGTATTACTGAAAAACTGGCTAATGAACGGACCATCCAGGAGGCGACCGAGCGGGAGCGGCGAGAAACTGAAGAGCTGAAAGTGAAGGTGGACGGGATTGCCCAGAATGCGACATCGCTGGCCGGTGCATCGGTGGAGCTTTCCAACGTCAGCATTCAAATGACCTCGAACGCAAAGCAGACATCATCACAGGCAATGATTGTCTCCGCAGCCTCTGAACAGGTCAGTACCAATATTCAGGTGGTCGCGTCGAGTATCGAAGAGATGAGTGCCACAGTTCGCGAGATCTCCAAGAGTGCCACTGAAGCTGCCAAAGTTGCGGCAACCGCTGTCAACGTAGCGGATGAGACTAACACCACAATCAACAAGCTGGGTGAAAGCAGTGCCGAAATCGGCAAGGTCATCAAGGTCATCACTTCCATCGCCCAGCAGACAAACCTGCTGGCATTAAATGCCACGATTGAAGCCGCTCGTGCCGGTGAAGCGGGCAAGGGATTCGCCGTCGTCGCTAATGAAGTCAAGGAACTCGCCAAGGAGACGGCCAAGGCGACCGAAGACATCGGCCAGAAGATTGATGCCATTCAGCGCGATACCAAGGGGGCTGTCGAGGCGATTGCGCAAATCTCGACGATCATCAACCAGGTGAATGATATCTCCAACAGCATCGCCAGCGCCGTAGAAGAGCAGACGGCAACGACAATCGAAATCGGCCGAAATGTTTCCGATGCGGCCAAAGGGAGTTCAGAAATTGCTCAGAACATCACGAGCGTTGCACAGACGGCCCAAAGCACCATGGAAGGTGCTTCGAATATGCAGAAGGCGAGCGATGAGCTCGCTGGAATGGCTGCCGAATTGCAGTCGCTCGTCAAACAGTTCCGCAAGCAGCCATCCAACGAGATGCAGAATCTGCCAGGTTCGGAATCGAACTCTGCTTCGAGTTCATCCAGACCAGGCAAGTATCGTCTGCAATCTCCCGAAGGTCAGCCAGTCGACCCTCGTTAGACCAACGTCCTCCATCACCACCGAGCCAGCCTCGGTGGTGATCAGGTCTGTGCACTTCAGAGCACCTGTCTCAGGATGGCGGGTACAGACTGTCTGTCACTGACGTATGCCCGGCAAGGGCTTTTCCCTGCCGTGTGTCGGGTCGGTTGAGTCCACGATGGCACGAGGCCTGGCGTCGATCCTCATATCCATGCGAAGCCTCGCAACGGGGCAGTCAGCCACAACATTCGGGAACCGTTTCATGCAAGCCCTGATTATCGACGATTCTCGCGCCATGAGGCGCATCTTGAAAATGATCGTGACACAACTCGGCTTCGAAACCATCGAAGCGGAAAACGGCCGTGAGGGACTGAATCAGCTTCGTCAGTTTCCAGAGACGGAACTGGTTCTCGTCGACTGGAATATGCCCGAAATGAATGGATTGGAATTCATCGAAATCATTCGTTCAAACCCCAACTATGACGATCTGAAACTTGTCATGGTGACGACCGAGACAGAGCCAACCCGCATGGCCCGCGCGCTGATGGCAGGTGTTGACGAATTCGTCATGAAGCCATTTACGTCAGAGATTCTCGTAGAAAAGCTTCAGTTAATCGGTGTCACGGCCCGGCAGATCGACTGAGATGACTGCAGTGATGCGGGTGGTGACCATTCGAAAAAAAGGAAAGGAAAGCTGATCGTGAATCATGCTGACGATACTAATGTGATGCCACCGCCAGTGCGCATCTTCTTCGTCGACTATTCCGAAACGATCTGCCGGATGCTTCGGTTCGTGATGTCGGTCGATCTGGAACTGCATGTCTGTGGTTCAGTGCGAAGCGGCGTTGATGCTGTCAGCCAGTTTTCGACAACGCTTCCCGACGTCATCCTCCTGGATGTCGAGCCGTTGTCGAGTGAGAACGATACGGTCGGGGCGATTCGACAGCTCGACCCGGATATTCCCATCATCATGTTCTGCACGCTGACAGTGGACACCGAAGCTACTGTCGATGCGCTGACGCGCGGAGCCAACGATTACGTTCCGAAGCCAACTGTCAGCGGGCACATCAACGATGCCGTCACCTATCTGAAATCGACGGTGATTCCAAAATTGAAACGGTGGGGTCGCTGGTTTCAGGGGTTGCGTCAGAAGCGACTGATGCCCGCCCAGATGATGCGCGATCTCTCATTGACGCCGCATCTCGCACCATCGCGCAGCTACGAACCTATCGAAGTTGTCGGAATTGGAGTTTCGACCGGAGGTCCCAGTGCACTGGCCCAGGTTCTGAAAGAGTTTCCTGCTAACTTCGATGTCCCGATCCTGATCACGCAACATATGCCGGTTCACTGCACGCGGTTTCTCGCGGAACGCCTTGACAAGATCTGTGCTTTACAGGTTCGCGAAGGGACCGAAGGAGCTGTGCTGGGGCCGGGCCAGGCGTGGGTTGCTCCAGGTGACCAGCACATGGTGACCACGCGGAATCGTTCCAATGTCACACTTCATTTGACAAACGATCCTCCTGAAAACTCGTGCCGACCAAGTGTCGACGTGATGTTTCGGTCGATCGCAAAAACATACCACAACCGTTGCCTCGCAGTTGTCATGACGGGTATGGGAAAGGACGGACTTGACGGCTGCCAGGAGATCAAATGGCACGGAGGTCGCATCCTGATGCAAGATGAGGAAACAAGCGTTGCCTGGGGAATGCCTCGGGCGGTTATCAAATCTGAACTCGCAGAACGAATCGTACCACTGGCTGAAATGGCACATGCCATCACAAGCATTGTTACCGTCCAGAACATCCGTGAAAGAAGTAAGCTCGTTACCACTTAGGCCAGCCCCCTTTGTGACGTCTTTCAAGAAATACCCGCCCGCAAACGCTGCTCCTCCCAGCCATGGAATCAATCATGCCACTCGCACCTGCTGAATTCGACTTTGTTCGCCGCATGGTTGCTGAACGCGCCGGAATCGTCCTGTCCTCAACCCAGGGCTACCTCGTCGAATCGAAACTGAATGCGGTCGTCCAGACGACGGGACTGCACTCGATTGAAGAGCTCATGACAGACCTGCGTCGGGGAGCATCATCGCGGCTTCGTGAACGCGTTGCCGAAGCGATGACAATCAACGAAACCAGCTTTTTTCGCGATATTCACCCGTTCGATGCCCTGCGCAGCGCTATCATCCCCGCGATTGCCGCCGCGCGAAAGTCCGAACGAAAGCTGTCGTTCTGGTGCGCCGCCAGCTCCAGCGGTCAGGAACCTTACTCGATAGCGATCATTCTCGCGGAACATTTTCCTGAACTCGCCGACTGGAACGTGAAGATTCTGGCGACCGATCTGTCCGATGAAATGCTGGTACGTTCGCGCGAAGGGATATATACCCAGTTCGAAGTGAACCGCGGCCTTCCTGTCAGGCTCCTCGTGAAGTACTTCGATCGGAAAGGGACGGACTGGCAGGTCAGAGAACCTCTCCGGAAGATGATCGAATTCCGTAAGCTCAATCTGACGATGCCTTGGCCGACACTTCCCGACTTCGATTTCGTGTCGATCCGTAATGTCCTGATTTACTTTGACAACGCGTCAAAGCGATCGATCTTCGAGCACATCCGCACACACATCCGCCCCGATGGTTACATGCTGCTTGGAGGCAGCGAAACGCTCCTTGGCCTCAATGTCCCGTTCGTCAGACATGAGGTCGACAAAAGCGTCTTCTACCGTCCCGTTTGAACATCCAACCTGGCCGAGCTTGTCTCGGTCAATTGCGATCCTTGCAATACGCTCTGATCCCTGCACCAACCCAATCGTACTGCACTGGCCGTAACACCGAGACAAGCTGGGTCGGACTTATTCGAATACTACCAATTGAGAAACAGCCATCATGCAAATTACAGAAGAGATACTGCAACAGCTTGGACGAGACGTTTGCGCCACGATGGTCGAATTTCCGCGACAACCTGCCGATACATCTGCGAAACCGACTCGCTGGATCTCGGCTTCGGTCGCCATTCAAGGCCAGCACCGCAGCCATCTAGAGGTGATTGCTGGCGAGCAACTGGCTTCCGTGATTGCCAGTACGATTTTTGCAACTCCAACCGGTGAAACACCAAATCAGTCGGACATATTCGACGCGCTCGGAGAAATTGCCAATCAGATCGGCGGCAATCTGAAAGGAATAATCGGTGAGGAAGCCGAACTGACGCTGCCAGTTGTCCGAACGCTGACGTCACCGGATGCGCATCTCGCAACAGGTACTACACAAACGACAATTGAGTTTGCTGACTGTCCGTTGACCCTGGTGTTTCAATCATCGACTCCGCGCACGCACATCGACACTGTCGTGTGTGATGTCGTGTGAAGTCTGGGCTCAAGGGTGTCGCAGGCCCCGGATTCTTGTGCGGTCAAGTAATCGTACGACTCCAGTAAGGAATCCGGGGCCTTACGCCCATTCATTGATGTGGCGACTGTTCCGCACACGCTCTTAACATCGTGTTGCGTGACTCCATACATACGCCTTAGTACATCTCGCCACTATTCAGTACGCGAGCTCTTCTCTGGAATGCCTGTCCCGGCAGATCAGGTACTCGTGCTCACCTGCGCGAGCGTAGATTTCTGCATTCCAGCACCTTCAATCCTCGTGCGCTGCGCGACCGGACTATTCGCTATATTGATATGTTGATCACTCATTGCGTTGTTTAGAGAAACTTTTCCGGGCAAGTAATCTGTGGCACCTTCGTTGAGTGTAATGGCAAGAGTCCGTCTACAACGACCACCGTATTCACGGAGGTCACTCAGCATGCCTCAATGACACTGTGACACGGGAGCCTGTGAAATGGAAACAATGGACGAGATCGTCAAAGAGTTTCTGGTGGAAAGCTACGACAATCTGGATCAACTCGATCGTGACCTCGTGGCACTCGAAGATGCACCAGATGATCGAGGTCGTTTGTCGAGTATTTTTCGCACCATCCACACCATCAAGGGGACCTGCGGTTTCCTGGGATTTCCCATGTTGGAACACGTGACGCACGTTGGCGAGAGTTTGCTGGTACGATTGCGGGATGGCGAATTGAAATTGACTTCCAACATCACGAATGGCTTGCTGGCGATGGTCGATGCCGTTCGGACAATCCTTGCCATGATCGAGGTCTCCGGGACAGAAGGTGACAATAACTATGCGGAACTCGTCGCGACCCTGGATCGATTGAAGGCCGGTGAAGCTGTAGCCGTTCCAATCGAGGATACAAGCGACCCTGGTTGGCAAAAAATTTTGGACAAACAAGTTTTCGGAGCCGAGACGTCGGCAGAACGGAAGACACGATCACGACGCAGGAAGCGAGCCACTGATACGGTCAGCGGAAACTCGATGCCAGAAGCAACAGGCGAAGTCTCGAACGTTGCTGCCGTTGTGGCGGATCTGTCAGGGCAAAGTTCCGGCACGACGAAAAAGCGACGCAAGCGAAATAGTGGGGCTGACAGTTCAATCGGTGATTCAGATGCAGCGCTCTACAAGGTTGGGACACCATTGTGCAAGTCAGAAGGTCCTGCAGAGCGTGCTGATCGCCAGGAAAGTGACTCGGGAAATGGCAGTGGTGACTCGAGCGGGAAGAGTGACTATCTGATTTCCAACAGCAATCCTGGACTCAGCGAGAGTTCGATGTCGGTCGACTCCGGCGACAAGAGCCATGCATTGAGCGAGACGACAGTTCGTCTGGATGTGGCACTGCTGGATCGACTGATGAATCTGGTCGGTGAACTGGTGCTGGCCCGCAACCAGATCCTGCAATACAGCCGACACAGCGACGACGCCGTCATCATTGCGGCATCACAGCGTCTGAATCTGATTACTGCGGAACTTCAGGAAGGAATCATGAAGACGCGGATGCAGCCGATTCAAAATGCCTGGAGTCGATTGCCGCGCGTTGTGCGTGACTTGTCCGCATCACTCGGCAAGAAAGTCCAGATCAAGATGGATGGGGCCGACACGGAACTCGACAAAACGATCCTGGAAGCAATCAAGGATCCGCTGACTCACATCGTACGCAACTCGGTCGACCATGGGATTGAAACTCCGGCCGTTCGTGAGGCCGCTGGCAAACAGGGAGAAGGTACCCTGTTACTGCGAGCGTACCATGAAGGTGGACAGGTCATCATCGAAATCGGCGACGATGGCGCGGGGATCAATCTGGTTCGCGTGAAGGAAAAGGCAATTAACCAGGGACTGATTACGGCAGAACAGGCAGCAGCGATGTCTGACCGTGATCTCACTCGACTGATTCTGCTTCCTGGATTTTCAACGGCGGCTCAGGTTACCAATGTTTCGGGACGGGGCGTTGGAATGGATGTCGTCAAAACGAATGTTGAGAAGATTGGTGGAACGTTGGAGATACACAGCGTTCAGGGGTCGGGGACAACGATGCGGATCAAAATTCCCCTGACGCTCGCTATTGTTCCGGGGCTCACTGTGACCTGTGATGGTGATTGCTACTGCATTCCGCAGGCCAGTCTTCTGGAACTGGTTCGCCTGGAAGGGGATCAGGTTGAAAGGGAAATCGAACAGATCCACAACGTTCCTGTCTACCGACTGCGGGGCAATCTGCTGCCATTGCTTTACCTGGATGAACAACTTGGACTGCGTGCCCACCGGACGGACGATGAACGTCGTGCGGAAAGCGAAGTCAATATCGTTGTCCTGCAGGCAGAAGGAAAGCCGTTCGGTCTCGTCGTCGATTCCATCACGGACATGCAGGAAATCGTTGTAAAGCCGCTGGGATTGCATCTGAAGGGAATCCTGGCTTATGCCGGCGCAACCATCATGGGCGATGGGCGAGTGTCGCTGATTCTGGACGTTGCTGGCGTTGCCAGACTGGCGCAGGTTCTGGATGAACAGCGCGATCTCCTGAAGTCGGAAAGCGAGACATCGGCAGATCGTCAGGCAACGGAACCAAATTCGTGGCTGATTGTCGATCCGGGCGACGGAACGCGGGCAGCAATCGCGCTGGGAACAATTGCCAGGTTGGAGGAGTTTCAAATCCAGGATATCGAGCGATTCGACTCCACGGACGTCATACAGTATCGCGGCCAGATCATGCCACTCATGCGGCTTGTTCATTCGTCAGGGATGTATGGCAGTCACCCGGTGGATTCCGAACAAGGAAATCAGATACCAGTCGTCGTCTACCAATGTGGTGATCTTCAGGTCGGCGTCATCGTGGGCGAGATCGTCGATATCGTGGAACACGCTTTGGATAGCTCCGTGGGCTGCCAGAACCGTGTTGATGCACAGATTATCTGTGGTCGCGTAACCCGGGTCGTTGATCTGGGTGACCTCGTCCGGGTCGCGGTCTGAGGAACTACTTTGTTCCGAGTATTCCCCGGATTTTCTGGATCAGTGATGCCGCCGCGAATGGCTTGGAAATAAAGCATTCGCGGTGGGCATTCAATTGTGATTGCAGGGATTCATTGTCCGTATAACCACTCATGTAAAGGACTTTCATTTCCGGTCGCAACACCGTAAGCAGGTCTGCAAGTTGCCGTCCCCCCATTTCAGGCATTTCGATATCTGTGACGAGCAGTTCGAGAGGACCATCATGTTCACGGGCAATCTGCAGAGCCGCCTTACCATCGGCTGCCTCAATGACCTGGAATCCGTGTCGTTCCAGAAGAGTTCGGGTGAATTTGCGAACGACCTTCTCATCTTCGACCAGTAAGACGGTCTCGGAATTGAGCGTGGTATCATTTCCCGAGAATGTGGCGTAATCGAGTTTAGAAATCGAAATTGCGGGAAACATCAGCCGAAACGACGTTCCTTTTGCCAATTCGCTCTCCACAGAGACACTTCCGTGACTCTGCTGAACAACTCCATGAACGACAGCGAGCCCCAATCCTGTCCCCTTTCCAATTCCTTTGGTCGTAAAGAATGGTTCGAAGAGGTGGCTTTTGACTTCGTCCGTCATTCCACATCCGGTATCGGCGACAATCAGTTCCGCGTATTGTCCGCATTCCACCGCGGTGGTAGCCGCAGGGTCCTGTTCCACGACCAGGCGATCATGAGTCTCGATCGTAAGTTTCCCACCGTCTGGCATCGCATCGCGAGCATTCAAGACCAGATTCATAATCACCTGTTCGACTTGTCCGGGATCTGCCTGGATCGCTGGTAAGTCTGGAGAAAGATTGACCGACAGAACGATCTGTTCACCGATGATTCTGCGAAGCAGCTTGACGGATCGCTCCACAACCTCGTTCAGATCCACGATCTTGGGTTCGACAACAGCTTTTCGGCTGAATGCCAGTAATTGATGCGTCAGGCGTGCGGCTCGTTCGCCGGCATCGAGGATGGCCTGCAGAGTGATCCGCTGCGTCTCTCGCAATGAAGCATCCATCAACAACAGATCCGAATATCCGTTGATCACCGTCAGCAGGTTGTTGAAATCGTGCGCGATACCTCCTGCCAGTTGACCGACGGCCTCCATCTTCTGGGCCTGAAAGAACTGTGACTGCAGTCGCTTCTTTTCCGTGATGTCACGCATCACCGCACAATTGTATTCGCGACCTTCATACCGCAGGTAGTTCGCAGTGACTTCAGTTTTGAGCGTACGGCCATCTACCGTCACATGATCTGATTCAAAGGTGAGTGAGCCGTGATTTTTTAAATCTTCCCAGTGCGGTCCCCACAGTTCTGCCGAGAAATTGAGATCGATATCAGGAATGGTCTGTCCGATCAGTTTGTCGCGTTCAAAGCCCAATGTCTGACAGGCCGCATCATTGACATAAAGAATTTCTGCCGTGGGTGAAATCCAAAAGACGGGGTCGACCGCTTTATCAATACTGAACTGCATCAGCCGTAATTGTCGATCCATTTCCTTTCGTTTCGAGATATCACGGACGAGCGCCAGGATTAATTTGCGTCCCTGCGATTCGACGCATCCCAATCGGATTTCTACGTTAAACTTCCTGCCGTTTTTCCTCACAAATTCGGATTCGAGGGTGTAATCCCTCCCGAACTCGACTTTCTTCAATAACTGGCGATAAATGCTGACGTCTGATGGGCCGATGATCTCCGCGACGTTGATGGAAAGGAGTTCATCACGGAGATATCCGAGTGAGTCACAGGCTTTTCGGTTAACGTCGACAAACGTTCCGTCAGTATCGTGCAGGAAGAAGGCGTCGGCGGCCTGTTCCACGACGGTACGAAAAAGTTCTTCACTCGCTTTCAGCGCCTGCTGAGCATTGAATTGTTCGATGGCAATTCGAGACAGATTGACGGCGTGATCAATCACCTCAATCTCGGCAGCAGTCGGCGTGGCAACTTCGTTCCGGTAAACAGCAAATGTTCCCAGGACCCTGCTGTTGTCTTGATCGTGGGAATTAACGGTGATGATCGGCACAGACCAGCATGATCGCAAGCTGTGGCGTAGTGCGATTTCGCGATAATCAATCCAAAGAGGGTCATTGGCGATATCCTGCACAATGACCGACTCGCCGCGTGCCGCCGAAGTACCGCAAGAACCACATCCCTCACGAATGGGAACGCGATCAACGGCCTGGTTGTAAGCTTCCGGTAGCCGTTGAGCCGCACCGAATCGCAAGACAGACTCTTTGTGGTCACAAAGTAGAATCGAACAGGCCGATCCGATCAGTTCATTCGCAACGAGACTGACGATCGAATTCAGGATCTCAATCAACGGAACTCGCGCTGCGATGGCTTCCATCACCCGGTGCTGTGCCGCCAGGTAGAATTGGGCTCGCTGACGTTCCGTGACATCGATGACCACTCCCGTCATTCGGATGGGTCGGCCATTGGTATCGCGATGGATGAATCCGCGTCCTTCGATCCATCGGATGGAACCGTCGGGCCGAATCACTCGCATCTGATTTCTGTATTCTGCGCCTTCTACAAGACATCGCTGAAAGCCCGCCGCAAAAGCTTCGCGATCTGCAGGATGTATCCTTTCGATGAGTTCGTAAAATGTGTCGGTGGCCACCGGGAGTGCGGGTTCCGTACTGTAGTAGCGAACGATGCGGTTTGTGTCAGACTCCCACCAGAACGCGGCTGCAACACCTGCCGAAAGGGCGACACGATACTGCTCTTCGCGCATTCTTGCAGCAGATTCTGCCTGCTTGGCATCAGTAATGTCTACGACGACAATCGTGACTGCCTTGCGTCCTGAATCGTCTATACACGGCTCGTACGATTTCCGCAGCCAACGCAGCTGATTTGGCGATTGAGGGTCTGGAACTTGTACTTCAAAATTAACGGATTCGCCCTCGAATGCCTGTGCCAGAAATCTCTTTGTCTGCAAAAAGAGATGTTTCATGATCTCCGAAAAAGAGTGTCCAACAATCTGTGTCGTATTCAAGTGATGGATATCGACATATGCTTCGTTCGCGAAGCAGAAATCATAGTGGTCATCGACAACAGCAAGTCCGACACCTGCTGTTCCCGTCGCAATGCGCAGCAACTCTTCGCGTTCGTGAAACGCTCGTTCCTGCCGTTTCCATGCTTCAATGTCTCGACTGATGCCAACGATCCCGGTGATCTTTCCGAAATCATTCCGCACGGGCGTTTTAAAGACCATTCGCCATTGCCGTTGTCCCATGCAATCCGGAACCCGTTCTTCACGATTGCGGACGGTTGCACCCGACTGAAGGACACGCAGATCTTCCTCATGGTAAACCGCTGCAACTTCTGCAGGCTGAAAATCCGACGCAGTTTTTCCAAAGACCTCCTGTTCAGACGTGACCCCTAACCAGTTCAGCATCGGGCGATTGCACATCACGAATTCTTCACGGGCATCTTTCACAAAGATGGCATCCGGAATGGTATCGATCAGTGTGCGTAATCGCGTTCGTTCATCAAAAAGAGACTGCTTTGTCCGTCTCAAGTCTTCAACGTCCGTACAGGTTCCATACCACGCCGCAATTCTTCCTTGATCATCACGACAGGGAACCTGGCGGGCGATGTGCCAGCGGTATTCTCCATCCCAGCGCCGCAGTCGCAGCTCTATTTCCTTCGGAATTCCTGATTTGAGGATGGTAAGCCATTCCTCCCGGACACGTGGAAAATCGTCCGCATGCGTCGCAGACTCCCAGGACCAGTCCATCAGCTCTGACGTCGGAATGCCTGCATATTCCGAAGCCCACGCATTCAGAAACGTCAAACCGCCATCAGGTCCTGCTGTAAAAATGATTTGCGGGATCGAATTGCCAAGTTGTCGATACCGCTGTTCACTTTCCCGCAATTGGGTTTCCATCGCCTTGCGGTTTGTGATGTCATGCACGGTACCCACAAGGTGGGTGCATGCCCCAGAATCATCGTAAATCGGCAGAACGTTGACAGAACCAACCAGTTCTCCATTGGGGTAAGTCGTGGTCTCTTCCCATGAAACATGCCGCTGCGTGCTGATCGCTTGCTGATATTTCTGAAGCACCAGACTCAACGAAGGTTCGGGTATCACTTCATCAACGCGCTTGCCGATCACGGATTCCGTCGGCATTCCTGTGATTCTTGCAAATGCGGAATTCACCGACTGGAATCGATAACCATCTGGCTCAACAGCCAGCAGGTAAATCACATCATTGACCGTTTCGTAGATCGATCGCAATTGGCGCACAGTATGCTGAAGCGCCTGCTCAGCAGCCTTACGCTCGGCGAAATCGCGAGCCAGTTTCTCCTCGGCAAGCGAGCGTTCCGTGATGTCACAGGCAATCCCGAGAACTCCATTCAGCACTCCGTGCGGATCACGATAGACAGATTTTGTCACACGGTAGTACCGGACAACACCGCCAGCTTCGATGTGACGCTCTTCTACTTCGCTCACACCCGATGAAATGACTCGGCGGTCCTGGGCCATAATCGCCTGTGCCCCCGCGGCATCGAACAAATCTCGATCTTCATGACCAAGTATCTGTTCCAGCGGTTTGCCGATAAAACGAACTCCCGCCGCATTGCAGTAGACATACCGACCCGAAAGATCCTTTGCGAACATCGCATCGCTGGATTGATCCAGCAGAACTTGCAAAAGATCTGGTGGGACCTGCCCCCCAGGTTGATGTATTTCTGATCGCAACAATCCTGCTCCCGCCCTCCAAGGCTTCTTATTCCCTCAGTCGCTCCATGAATGGTACGGCCAAGTTTAGAATGAACATCGAGCGTCGGATATGCGGAGTTGACGTTCCCGTGGTTTTCCACGGGGGGCAATACATTTCGGATGTTTCGAATTGCAAACCGCAGGAAGGATTTCCGCCCGAAACAGACCATATTGACCCGAAAACAGCGCCCTCACCCAGGTTGATCGACCGTTGCTGGTTCGGATTCCTTGAAGTCCACCTTTTTTTACCTTTACGCCTGTGTCTAGTGCGTGGGTGCTATTCACTTGCTTCCATGCTCGTTGCAAGGCCGCATAGTTCCAAACAACTGCGCATTGGCAGGGAAAAGCGATTTCCAAATCAACGATTTTCTGTCAATAGGATTTGCAATCGATTCCGCCCCAGGCCAGACGCGCCACACTGTCAGATGAAATCCGTTTTTACTAGACTTTGCTTCCGCAGTCTGGCTGCGGTGGTAGCAAATTCAACATCATTTCACGTTGTGCCTCTCGATGATGAGGCGCGTACACATTCCAAAACAAACTTACCGTTCCAATCCGAATTGAGATTCTGGGAACCTGGCAGAGTTTCCAACGCTCAGATCATTTGGGAATTGACGAGAAGCGAGCAAACGGATGTCGCATGAAGCGGCTGCTAATGAAATTTTGGAGATCCGTTCCTGCGAGGAACTCGAACTGCTGCGAACCGTAACAGACAAGACTCAAGTTGGGGTCTACGTCAAAGACCGGACTGGATGCTATCGATATTGTAACGACGCGGGCGCCAGCTTGATGGGGCGCGCCCCTGCTGAAATCCTCGGAAAAGATGACGCGACTCTGTTCGGCAGCGAAGCGGTCGAGACCGTTCAGGCACAGGATCGCCGAATCCTTGCGACTGGAACCCCGGAATCTGAAGATCAAATCCTGTCGATTGCCGCCGAGACGCGCGTGTTTCAGATCACGAAATCTCCGTATCGCGATGCTCAGGGAATCATTCAGGGCATCATTGGCATCTCACGCGAACTGACTGTTCCGCTGAGTGCAGAACACGAATTTCCTGAGAAACGGCAATACCTTCGACTTATTACCGAGACGACACCACACTGGATTTATGTTTTTGATCTCGACCAAATGGGCGTAACGTACACAAATCGCTCAATACTTCGCGATCTGGGTTATCCCCGCAACGTTGACCAGAACGAACGGTCTGTTGAAGGTTTTGCGTCCTATATGCCGCCCGAGGAATTGCCTCACTTTGCCCGATTGTTTGTTGAGTGGCCCTGCCTGGCGGACGGTCAAATTCGCGACGACGAATATCGCCTTCGACATGCGGACGGCAGTGTGCATTCTTTTGCCGGTCGAGAAATCGTTTTTACCAGACGTCCTGACGGAACAGTCAAGCAGGTCTTGGGAACCCTCACCGATATCACTCGTCAGAAACGTGCCGAAGAATTGCTCCGTCAGAGTGAATCCGCTCTCACGGAAGCACAGCAAATCGGGCATCTGGGAAGTTGGGTTCTCGACCTGGTGACGAACGAGGTCTGCTTATCGACAGAATGTTGTCGACTGTTGGGCCTTTCGCCAGCAGAAAATCATTCGTCTCTGGACGTCTTCATGACCGGCATTCATGCAGACGACAGAGACGCCGTTCGTAAGGGACTGTCAGAAGCGATTGCCGACCGTAGACAATTCGATCACGAATTTCGTTATGTCAGTTCTGAGGGCCAGATTCGCTGGGTGCAGACACGCGGCAGTGCGACCTACGACAAAGAGAAACGCCCCGTTCGTTTCGTCGGAATCAGCCAGGACATCACGGAGCGAAAAGCGGCGGACGAGGTTCATCGAGAAAGCGAAGCGAGATTTCGATTGTTGTTCGATGGAGCTGCCGACGCCATCTTCTGGGCGGATGCCGAGTCCGGCATTCTGATCAACTGCAATCGCGCTGCCGAAGTGCTGTTGGGCTGGGAACGAAATGAGATCATCGGCCAGCACCAGTCGTTCCTGCATCCGACTGAGGATGCGGTACGTTACCGAGAGATGTTCGAGGCTCACGCCAGTCTCCAATCGAAATCCCAATTTGAACTGGAAGTAGTACGCAAAGACGGCAGCAGAGTCGAAGTTTCTGTTTCTCCGTCAGTGACCGTCATTAATGGTCAAGCTGTGCTGCAGGGGATTTTTCGCGATATCAGCGAACGAAAGCGAGCAGAACAGGAACGACAACTGGCAATACAGGAACGGCTCACTTCGGAAGAGCGTTTTTCAAAGCTGTTTTACGCCAGCCCGTTTTCAATCATTCTCGCGACTTATCCCGACGGGAAAATCATCGAAGCCAACAATGCCTTCCTGTCGCTGTTTGGTTTTGAGCGACAGGAAGTGCTCGGCAAAACGACGGGAGACCTCAACATCTGGGTTGAACCCCATATGCGAGCGGACATGGTGGAACGCTTGCGCGATACAGGTTCGGCACGTGACATGGAACTATTGTTTCGTGCAAAATCGGGCGATCTATTGACGTTGTTGATGTCCGTTGAAATCGTCCGGATGCAAGGGAATGCCTATTCCCTGGCGATGTCCATCGACATCACCGAACGCAAACAAGCCGAGGCTGATTTGCACGAGAATCAGGAGCGGTTGCGGTTGGCCGTACAGGCGACAAATCTTGGCCCCTGGGACTGGGAACTTCTCACCGGTACGGTCAGTTTTTCTGCCGAATGGAAGAATCAGATTGGCTACGAAGATCATGAACTCTCCAACCGGTACGAAGTATGGGAGAGTCGTCTGCATCCAGAAGATCGACAGCAGGTATTAGGCGCCCTGAACGATTTTCTGTCGGGCAAGCGGCTTGACTACAAGGTTGAATTCCGGCTGCGTCACCGCAACGGTGAATATCGTTGGATATACACTCAAGGGATGGCGCAGCGAGATGCCTCCGGAAAAGCAACTCGGATCTTCGGCTGCCATCTCGATGTGACTGATCGCAAACTCCTTGGTGATCAACTTCGCCAGTCCCAGAAAATGGAAGCGGTTGGGCAACTGGCTGGCGGTATTGCGCACGACTTCAACAATTTGTTGACGGTCATCAACGGCTATTGCGACCTGCTCCTGATGGACAAGTCGGTGCAAAACCCATGGGCAACAGCCGTGCAGGAGATTTACGATTCTGGTCGCCGCGCTGCGGAACTGACGCAACAGCTCCTGACGTTCAGTCGGCGGTCACTTTCACAACCCAGACGTATCTCCTTGAATGATGCGGTCGACACGTCGCAAAAACTGTTGCGGCGATTGATTGGGGAACATGTCGTCTTGACGGTGGAACTCGATTCGGATCTGGGAGTGATTCATGCCGACGTCAATCAACTCGAACAGGTATTGATGAACCTGGCGGTCAATGCCCGGGATGCGATGCCAGGCGGAGGCCACCTGACGATCACGACGAAGTTAGTCTCATTGACGGAGGAAAAGACTTCTGGTTCGGACGATGGGTCCAGAAAACCATATGCCCGGTTGCAAGTGATAGACACAGGTATTGGAATCGAAGAATCGGATCTCTCCCATATTTTTGAGCCGTTCTTTACGACCAAGGATGTCGGCAAAGGGTCGGGGTTGGGATTGGCTGTCGTGCATGGCATCGTGCAACAGCATGGTGGCAGGATTCATGTTGCAAGTCAGCGCGGAGCGGGAACGACGTTTACGATGTACTTTCCCCTGGTCGACAATGCACCTGAACTACAAAAGTCTACCAGGCACGATCTCGTTCGCGGTGGAACGGAGACGATCCTGCTGGTTGAGGATGAGGCCAGTGTCCGGAAGTTGACCCGCACGACATTGGAACTGCATGGGTTCCATGTCGTGGAAGCCTGTAACGGCCATGAGGCGTTGCAGATTGCCAACGGCCTCAATGGAAAGATCAACCTGCTGCTCACAGATGTCGTCATGCCGGGAATCAATGGGCATCAGTTGGCAAATGCGCTCCGCGTCCAATATCCCCGGTTGCTGGTCATGTACGTCAGCGGTTACCACAACGATGACGGCGTCCGCAAAGCGTCTTTGCAACGGTACGAAACTTTCCTGGCAAAACCGTTTTCCGCACAGGAGCTCGTACGTCGTATACGCGATCTCCTCGACTTGAATCGTTAAGCCTGGGGAAAGCCAACTTTTACAAAGCGGTGGACACGCCGGGAATGCCACGCCCGCTTCGCTCAAGACGCGAAGTTTTCAAACATTCCATAATCACCCCTTCGCAACCTCTTCCTATCTTTGCGTCTTTGCGAGAGCCCCTCTTCTTCCACGCGAGTCTTAGAGCGCATCTCAGTTAAGTGTGGCGTCTAGTAGCGGGTGACCTCCAACAAGCGGCGCGGGCCTGATGCTCAAGCTCGGTGCTGATCGGAGGCAGGAAGCCATCAAACACGTTGACCTGCCACCCCGTCGGGATGAAGAACCGCTTTCCGAACATAGAAACGTTGGCTCGCGGAGCGAACCACGACTATCTGGTGCCTCACGAAAGTAATTCAGCCACCACACCGGATTGGTCAATGTCTCTCAGGCCCGGGTCGGCTACGCCGAACCTGTCGCGTGGTTTGCCAACGGCATGCAATAATGTGCAGAAGAAACTGGCAGTCGTGCGGTGTCTGCGGGTGCCGTAGCTGGGGAATTGCAGATACCGTGCATCGGTCCTGAGTCTGCCACCGAGGTTACCGATCAAGACGATTGGCCATTCATATAAACTCGGATGATGTGCCTCGCCAGAATCACTCAGATAAACAATTAGCGTATTGTCGAGCATCGTTCCGGTCCCTTCCGGAACACTTTGAAGCTTTGCGGCCAGTCCAGCAATCAGTTTTGTGTGGAATCGACGCAGTTCGACAAAGCAGTCCTCAGAGGATGTCCTGCCGTAAGCGTCGCCATGTCCGATTCCATGCAGATCAGGGATGCCGAACTCGGGAAATTTTCCAAACTGCTGACCGCCACCACCGCTTGCCAGCGTGACAACGTTGGTCAGTCCCGCCACGAGTGCGGCGGCTGCCGTTTCAAACTGGGCTTCGAGAATCAGGCTAGAGACGCTCGTCGTGGCTTTCTCACCAAGTCTGGGGGCATTTTTCTTGAGTTCTTCAGACTTGGCAACAAGTGCCTGTTGACGCTTGTGAAGCGTTTCAAAGGCTTCCAGATAGCGATCCAGCTTCTGTCGCTCGTCGCCAACCAGTTCTGATCGCGCGCGACGTACATCGTCGGTCATGAAGTCCAGCAGATTCGTCCGCCGGTCGAACGCCGATTTTCCTGTCCCTTCAGCAACGCTGCCAAACAGCGACTGAAAAGCAAGGTCGGGAGAGCAGATGATTGGCACCTCTTTGCCTGCCCCTGCCGCTGAAATACGGTAGTTCATCGGTCCTTCCCCGCCGTTCAGGCCGAGCGCGACGTGCGAAAACGTACCGGGGAGCGCATCGCCGACGGCCGAGTCGATCGTCTGCATCATTGCTCCCCGGCTGGCACCATAGGCACCCAGTGCACCGTGATTGGAAGAATGGTCGCTGATCGCGATTCGGCCAGAGAGCCCCTGAACAAACGCCATGCGATCTTTGAATGCCTTCAGCGGCTCCATGGCCGGATGCAATTGCTTATCCTTCAGGCTGATCTCTTCCAGTTGGTCATTAACTGGTCGCTCGTTGCGTCCATCAGGACGACGTTTCACTCCAGCAGGGACAAGATGGCTGGGATTAAGACCGTTACTTTGAACGACGAAGATGACGCGTTTGCGGAGGACATTTTTCTCATCGCCAGCGGCTTGAGCAGCAATTTGTCCGAGGATTGGTGACAGAAGGGTCGCCCCAGCCCCCAGAGAAATACCTTTCATCAGGCTGCGGCGGGTCAATTCGGTGTTCATGGTTAATCTCCTGAACCTGACGCTGGTGAGTTTGCCTGTGCCGGATAAGAACGAAGCAGGAATGAATCGGATGTCAGCAGCGAAACGATCAGAGCCTTGAAACTGCCCCCGCTTTCCACGTAAGCACGATCTGCTTCCTGGAGTGTGTGAGCATCGGTAAGAGTCTCGTTCCGACCCAGAAAGTAGCGGAACGCATGGCGGATAAAGACTTGGCGGACGCGCTCTGAATCGGCCAGCCTGCGAACCATTTCACGAGGATCTGCGACAGCCCCGTCGAGCCTGTCATCGCCGGAATGAGCAATCAGGCCCGAAGTCTTGAGTTCTACATCCTGCATCACCGGCCCCAGCGACTTCCCTTTTGGATCGAGATTCTTCTCCGTGGCTGTCAGATCAAGCACAGTCTCGGTCGTACGAAACCGGCCGTAATGATCGAAGTTTTCAAATGGCAGGCCCAGGTCGTCCATTTGCTGATGACATTTCCAGCACTTCGCCTCACGCGTCACCTGCAGTCGATCACGAAACGTGAGATGCTTTTCATCAGGAACCTGGGCGACGACGCCGATCGGCAAATCGGGGACAGTACCACCGAGCAGTCGTTCGCGAACCCAGCGGCCACGGCGAACAACATCGTTGTCAAAATTCGTGCTCCAGGCGACGAGCCAGCTTGGTTGCATCAGGATTCCCAACCGCTGGTCGCCAGGAAGCTGGACAGGTTGCTCTCGGGGCCATTCCTGAAACCCATAAACAGCATCGACACCCCCTACATATTCCGGCTTGTTCCTGGGATTCTTGTCAGGGGGCGGAACGACATCAAATGGCACACCCACCAGTGGACGATCGGGTTTGGTCTTGTCGACCTTTGTGTTGTAGTTCACAAACGAAAGTGGTGTGGTTAACAACTCCCGAAGCACATCCTTGTCGGTCGCCAGAAGATGCAGGATCAGCCGGTCCGTATCGCTGACCAGGACCTGTGGAACGTGCTTGATTCTGTTGGTCGGTTTGTCCTTGAACACATCCGGTGCGCGATGATATTCAAAGTATTCACGAAAGAAACGTAACAGGCCGGGCTTGGGAATTTTGGGATTGTCCAGGATCCGTTGAACATGTGCAGCGACCTGGTCTTTCGTGGTCAATTCGCCTTTCGTGGCAGCCTCGATGATGCCACTTTCCCGGCGATCACCAACAGCCAGGCTGACCGCTCGAGCGATTTCCAGAGGAGCCAGCATCTGCGGCCCGGTCCCGTCGGCCTTGTCTGAGCCCCATTCGGAACGGTACATCGCATCAGCGCGTAGCAGAACAGCCTGTAACATCGTCTTCACAGCAGCAGGACGGTCACCGTCGGTCGCGCATTTCTCATAGAGAGAAATGAAACGATCAACTTCGTTCGCTTCCGCTTTGCGTCCGATCGCCATGCGAAACTGAGTCTGTACGGCAGATTCCAATTGCTTCCGAGTCGGCTCGATCGCCGGATCCATAAGAGCGACAAACTCACCGACCGTGTCATTTCTGGAGCGAACCTTGCCGTCTTTGAATTCATGTGCCGATTGCCCTTCAACAATCGCCTGAGCGTTTCTCAGCAGGATCTCGGTGCTCGGTTCGTCGATCGTGTAAAGCTCGGCGAAATCCTTGACTCCCCGTTCGGGAATGACCGAAAACGGCTGCACGACACCGTCAGTTCGGCCCCGATGCACATCGCGCACAAATCCGTTATACCCATCAGGGCTGAGTCGCCAGATGCGGGCTGGAGACGAACCACTCGCAGTCGCCGGTTTACCGAACAGAAGGTAATGCGGGATCAGGTTTCCCTGGTTTGGCAATCGAAATCTCTGGCTGCTGGTTCGCTCGGTAAGCCATTCGACAACGACGTTCAGGTCGTCACGTTTGATTGCTGGTTCTTTCTCGGGCGGCATCAGTCCTTCGCGAAGCTGGTCGAGGACGCGGGTCCACCGAGGAAAGTCCCGACTGACATCGTCCACCAGATCGTCAAGCCGCACGTCTCCTTCCTGCTTGTCGGGACCATGACATTTCACACAATGCGACTTGATTAGTCTCATTGTCACGATCGCTGCACTATCTTCCGCAGCCGTGCATGGCCGCACGGCGACGATGCACCAGGCTAGAAGAATCATTCGCAACGCGATATCGCAATGTTGCTGAATTCTGCTCGGTACGCAGGCATGGATCATAAGATGCCTTTCGTTGCAGCGAAGATTGTTGAAGTAGTCCGCTCCCTCCAGCGAACTCAAGCAGACAATTATCAAAAACGGATTCCGATCTGAACCGGGCGTTCAGCCAGTTTGCCCGTTCGACTGTTGCAAGGGAAGAGCGAAAGTTCTTGAACAATGATAAGAGTTACGCAACCCGTTATTCAATGATCCACGTCCCCCACTCCGCTGGCTGCAATTCCGCTTCGCTGGGTGTATCGGCGACGATGTTTGCGATGGGGCTATGGTTAAAGAGGTATGATCGGCGTTCGGTTGCGAGGCCTCCATCGTTACCCCAGAGCACGCCGATGTTGCCTCGGATTCGCAGGCCTGGGCCGAGATGCTTTAGTTCGATGTGATCGCAACTCAATCTCACTTCAATGTTGTAACCGGCCACCCTGCATCCTCCCCAGCTTCAAAAAGGCAGTGGTCGGCCCGTTACCCGGAACTTGTCTCCCGAACTTTCCTTATCGGAGTAACCGATACTTTCGGATTTCCCGGACTGGTTTCCGGGAAAATTTCAATTTCTGAATTGCAGACTGCCGATTTCCTCAAGCAACGTTGAGTGATGAATTTTTCGTCACATTGATATAGCAAGATGCGTCACAATCTCGCTAAGAGGATCAGGCAGTGATCACCGGCAATAATTGCATGTCTGGATTAAGAAAATGGCGTAAGTCCATTCTCATGTTCGCGTGGTCGGTTCCGGTCAGTTCCGTGCTTCTGATGTCGTCTGCAAGTTGGGGACAGGAGACTCCGGTCGACCCCACTCCGACAGACTCGGGAAATGATCCGGTTCTCGTTGTTGATCCACCCGTCGAAAATCCTGACGAATCGGGGAATCCCCCCACGGATGAATCCTCAACCGACGTACCGGTCGATCCGATGGTGATTCGATATAATCTGTTCTCCGGCGAAGAAGAGGGAACAACCGACGATATTCCGCCTCCAGAAGATCCGAACGTCATCTATTATGCGACCGGAGGAGGTCCCCCTCCGCTAGTCTCGGCCGCTGGAACGCCCAATCAGTTAGGGGTAGCGACCGGCGTCGATTCTATTCAGCAGGTCCCGGTTGCTGTCGCAGATCTGTTTCAGCAACTCCATGCGTTACCAACATCCAGCGCCCAGCAAAGCGCGCTGAACTCGCTCTCGGGCGAAGCTTATGGAACTTCGCAGTCCATCGGACTGCAGATTGCCAATCAGACTTTGCAGTCGATTACCAATCGGCTGGTTAACAACAGTCAGTTTCTGATCGGCGGCGACAGCGCGATTATTGCGCAACGTTCGACTGCCCCGGGAATGATCCTGCGAGGTCAACCCGCGATGCTCGAAGCACGCGGATGGGTTCAAGGATATGGCAGCACGGGTGGATTTTCATCGGACGGCAACGCGTCGGCATCCAGCTACAATCTCGGAGGTCTGAGCTATGGCATCGATCTTGCCCGTGATGAAACAGGCGTCTTAGGCATCGCAGGGGGAAACACTTTCACGACTTGGGGCAACGACCTGACAGATCGCGGACACGTTTCGTCGTTTCAAGTGGGTCTGTACGGCATGAAGCGAATCGAAAGTTTTTACGGTTTTGCAGTCGCCAACTACGGACACAACCGCAATGACGTCAATCGCAACATCCAGATTGGCACCGTCAATGCGGTGACAAGCGGCAGCTTTACCGGTCATCAATTCGGCAGTTATGGCGAAGCAGGTATGAACCTCGACGCTCCCGCCCTGCGACTTCAGCCGTTTGTCGGACTGCAGTACGTCTACCTTTCCAATGGACGGTTCACGGAAAGTGGTGGGGGTGGTGCAGCCTTGAATGTGGCTGCGGCCAACATAAACACTCTGCAATCTCACCTGGGATCTCGACTGGTCGTCCCGGAAATGACCACGCGCCGAGGCCTGAAATGGACCCCTTACGTGAGTGGTCGCTGGGTCTATGACATGCTCGGCCAGCAGAATTCGACCTTCGCTTCATTAAGCGGCGCTCCAGGCGCATCATGGGTCGTAACAGGTGTTCAATCCGGTCGCAGTGTGGGAATGGTGGGACCGGGTGTCACCGTTGAGTTGATTCGTGGCGTTTCACTGTTTGCCAACTACGATTTCCAGTGGGCGACTCGATATCAGGCTCACACCGGCAGCGGCGGAGTGCTGCTTCAATACTGATTGCCGACTGGCATCGTCGAACATAATGCAGATCCCGACATCCTGACATAATGCCGGGATCGTTTCATTTGAAGCGCAGAGATCCCGGTGGACTCAGAGAAACAGGCAAGTGATTGCCTTCTCCTGATTCTCTCTGCGATCTCAGCGTTTCTACTCTTTTTTTCCCTCTGTGTTTCTCTGTGGTTCCTCCGTGCCCCCAGTGGTAACCCCTCTTTTCTTCGATACGGTTTACTGCAGGGGACGGAGGTCAAAGACAGAGAATCCGGTAGACGCGCCGAATTTGTGCCGACTCGTTACATTGCTCTCGCCGTTTCCGTCGTTTCCGCCAAATGCCACTGGAATCGAGAGTATGTCAGACGAACCCGCTGCGAAAGCAACTGCTCATGCTGCGCTCCCGCGCATCCTGGGACTGTTCGATGCCACGATGATTGTGGTCGGCTCGATCATCGGATCGGGCATCTTTCTAAAAGTTGGTAACGTTGATAAGGCACTTCAGGCCTATGGATTTGTGCCGATTCTCGGAGTCTGGGTCGGCGTCGGAGTTGTGACGCTGTGCGGTTCACTCGCCCTGGCGGAACTCGGAGCGATGTATCCGCATGCGGGCGGCCCCTATCTCTACCTGCGGGAAGCCTATGGGCGACTGCCAGCGTTCCTGTGGGGCTGGACGGAGTTCTGGGTTGTCCGCACAGGGAGCGTTGGAGCCCTGGCATGCGCAACAGTAATCTATTTCAACGAACTGGTGCCGTTGCCTGTCTGGGGACAGGCGAGTCTGGCAGTTGGCATCGTCCTCGGTCTGTCGGCGATCAACATGTTCAGCACGCGCTGGGGGGCAACCGTTCAGAACATTGCGACCGTCACCAAGGTCGTTTTTCTGGGTGGTCTGATTGTTCTGCCCTATGCGATGTCTCAGATCGAGCCAGCGAATCTGCAGCCGATGTGGAATGGGGATACTGGCGGTGCCAGCAGCCTCAGCTTCTGGAAGGCGATTGGAGTTGCGATGATCGCCGTCCTGTGGCCGTACGATGGCTGGATCAACCTGGGACCTGTTGCGGAAGAGATCAAAGAACCTCAGCGAAACGTCCCACGTGCTCTGGCACTGGGATTGGGAATCGTGATTGTTGTCTATTGCGGTGCGATTCTCAGTTATCACCTGACGCTGACCACCAGTCACCTGGCCGAGAGCGCAACGGTTGCAGCCGATGTCTTTCAGAGGCTATTTGGGTCGACAGGTGCGAAGATTGCAGCATTGGGAGTGATGTGTTCGACGTTTGGTGCGACGAATTCCAATATGATTACCGGGCCCCGGATCTATTTCGCGATTGCTCGGGACGGGCTGATCCCACGCTGGGTGCAGGAAATTCATCCCACGCGCAAAACGCCTGCGAACTCCATCATACTGCAAGCGGTCTGGACAACGATTCTGGTTGTCTTCTTCTACTGCTGGAAAGACAAACCCAAAGACGCCTTCGACGGGTTGACGGATTCGGTAATCTCGGCCGGATTGATTTTTTACAGCCTGGCCGTCGGGGCGGTTTACGTGCTGCGGTTCAAACGTCCTGACCTGGCACGACCGTACAAGACATGGGGTTATCCCGTGACACCAGCTTTGCTGCTGATTGCCTATGCAGGTGCATTTACCAGCCAGCTTGTGGAGCAACTGCAACAGACCGCAGGTGTCGTGGCACTGATCCTTTCGGGTATCATTTACTACCTTTTCGCATCGCGACGTTGAAGATTCGGATCTTATGCCACTCCTGCACATTGTTCTGTATCAGCCTGAAATTCCGCCCAACACGGGCAACATCGGTCGCACCTGTGTAGCGGTTGGAGCGAAGCTGTGGTTGATTCGACCACTTGGCTTCAGCCTCGACGAAAGCCAGTTACGACGTGCGGGGCTCGACTATTGGCCACACCTCGATTACGAGATCGTCGACAGCTGGCACGAAGTCCTGCAGAAGCTCCCTGGCCGACGAGTCTGGTGCGTGGAAAACCCGGCGGCACGAACTGTCTGGGAGGCTGATTTTGCGCCGGGAGACATCCTGTTGTTCGGGCGTGAAACGACCGGCTTGCCTCCAGCCATGGTCGAGGAACTGCGATCGTCCACGATTCAGTTCCCGATGCGACCGGAAGTACGCAGCCTGAATCTGGCAAACACTGTCTGCGCGGTTGTATATGAAGCCGTTCGTCAGTTTGGCGGAATTCCTGGAATCAGTTCGTAGCGTCACGGTTCGTTGACACGCCGCTCAACCCCAGCTTTAATCGGATATCCGCCTGGATTTGATCCGCCGACTTCCGGCCATCCGTCTGGATGACCAGTTCTTTGCGACCAAACAGTTCCAGAATCGGTTCGGTCTTCGTCCGGTAATCCTGCAGACGCTGACGAATCCCTTCTTCATTATCGTCGCTGCGCATAACGAGTCGTCCGCCGCAGACATCGCAGGTGTCCATCTGGGCGGGACGGTGATAAATCAGATTGTAGTCCAGACCGCACTGGCTGCAGAGCCGGCGAGCGAGGACCCTTTCAAAAACGACTTCGTCGGGAACGTCGATATGGATCACGGCGTCGATGTCGTAGCTTTCCAGAAAGAACTCGGCCTGAGTCCGGGTTCGAGGAAAGCCGTCCAGGATGAATCCAAAGTTCCAGTCATGCTGCGCCAGTCGCCCGCGAATGATTTCTTCGACGGTTTCGTCGTCGACCATCTGTCCAGCGGCAATCAGGCGTTTGATCCTGGCACCGAGTTTCGTGTGTGACTGGATGTGCCAGCGGAAAATATCCCCAACGCAGATATGGATCAGATCCAGTTCCTGCTTCAGGCGCTTGGCCTGGGTTCCTTTGCCACATCCTTGAGCACCCATGATTACGAACTTGCGCATGAAGCCCTTTCACCCAACCTGCCAGAACGCGTTCGCGCCGGGCCTCTTTGAGAAATCTATCGAAAAACCGGACGCCGAGACGTACGGCAAATCAGCAATGTCAGTGCCGTCAAACCGTTAAACCATGTTTCCAGACACGGCGAATCCCGGCTCAAAAACGTCGGCAGCCTAGTCTAACAAGCGACTGGCCTCGCTGGCGAGTCGGTCGAAAAACTCGGCGCGTTCCAAGGGCATCGATGCATCTTGATTGGGCAATCGGTCGTGCAGACAGGCTGTTTCCGGGATCAAAATTCATCAAAAAACCCATAAAAAACAGACTTTCGGTGGCATGAATGCAACATCGCCGAAATTCGAGGCACGCGAGTTGCGTTTCGGGAAATAGCAATCGCGCAAGCGGTGAACCAAGGTGGTGGATGGCACGATGTGCGCCCGCAAACAAGCGAACCGGGTGGATGTTCCGGTGACGTGGTCGGTGCGCTTTCCTCAGTAGTCGTCAGGGAAGGTTGCGCCAATTTGGCGGGAAGAGAATTCAATTGAAAGGAACGATGGACATGTGGCGTATCTGGGCGCTCGCTTCGCTGATGGGAATGTTTTTATTAGCGGGAGGACCTTCTCTGGTCTTCGCGGCCGATGAACCGGCAAAGGCGGCGGAAACTGCTGCACCAGGGGACGCCAAACCGGCTGAAGCTCCGCCAGCTGCAGCACCTGCTCCTCCACCAACCAATGCCGAAATCAAGGTGATGCTGGATACTGTCTGGGTTCTGGTTGCCGCGTTCCTGGTGTTCTTCATGAACCTGGGATTTGCCGCTGTCGAATCAGGGATGTGTCGAGCCAAGAACTGCGTGAACATTCTGTCGAAGAACTTCATCGTGTTCGCGGTCTCATCGGTCGCATTCTGGGTCATCGGCTGGGGGATCATGTTCGGAAACGGGAATCCGTACTTCGGAACAGATGGCCTCTGGTTCGCTGCAGGTGCTGACAACAGCCCCGCAACCGGAGCGGATTACAAGGGGGACTACACGTCGATCGCCTGGACTGGTGTTCCATTCTCGGCCAAGTTCTTCTTCCAGCTCGTCTTCACCGGTACTGCCGCGACGATCGTCTCGGGTGCTGTCGCTGAACGCATCAAGTACCACACCTTCATCGTCTTCAGCTTCATCATGGGAACGCTGATTTACCCCGTCGTTGGTCACTGGATCTGGGGTGGTGGATGGCTGGCATCGATGGGCTTCTTCGACTTTGCAGGTTCCACTCAGGTGCACTCGATCGGTGGATGGGCAGCGCTGACAGGCGTGCTCGTGCTCGGTCCCCGTATCGGCAAGTACAGTCCAGATGGCAAGGTTCTGGCGATTCCGGGACACAACATGTCCCTGGCAACCATTGGCTGCTTCGTTCTGTGGTTCGGCTGGTTCGGTTTCAATCCCGGCAGCACGATGGGTGTTGCTCCCGCATTGATCTCGCACGTGGCGGTAACGACCAACACTGCGGCGGCTTTCGCGACGATTACCGCAACAATCACCGCATGGTTGCTGTTGGGCAAGCCTGACCTCGGCATGACCCTCAACGGATGTCTTGCCGGTCTGGTCGCAATCACTGCAGGCTGTGCTTATGTCACGATTCTGAGTTCTGTGATCATCGGCAGCATCGCCGGGGTGATCGTGGTGTTCGCAGTGATCACCTTCGATCGCCTGAAGATTGATGATCCGGTCGGTGCGACATCAGTCCACCTGGTCAACGGTGTCTTCGCGACGATCTGTATCGGACTGTTTGCCGATCCGAAGCTGATCGAACTGAATGCAATCACCATGAAGCCAGGTTTGTTTGCGGGTGGTGGTCCAGATCAGCTGATCATTCAGTTGATTGGTGTCGGTGCCACGGCTGCCTACGTCCTGCCAGTCTCCTTCGTCGTCTGGATGATCCTGAAGTACACGCTCGGTCTGCGTGTCAGCCGCGAAGAAGAAATCGAAGGTCTGGATCACGGCGAACACGGCAACGAAGCCTACCCGGGATTCGTGATGCAGGCCCCTGGTCACTGATTTGAAAATCGAATTGATTGCCGGGACTGACGATTCTTCAGTCCTGGCAGTTCAGTTCAGTTCAACAAGCCCTTAACAGGTATTGAAATCAGCCCGGTTCACACCGGGCTGATTTTTTTGCGCCCTGAGACGTTTCCATCTCTGAATCTCTCTGTGCTCCTCTGTGCCCTCTGTGGTAAATCCAATCCAATTCCCAACGCCTCAGGGCCTGACAATCTGGTGACCGCGTGTACCAATCCACGAGCGAAATCTTCCTGTCAGATTTCCCTCGGCATCAACGATTTGACTGGAAGGTGC
>CAZSTW010000021.1:65680-73572 GCA_964609845.1 uncultured Planctomycetaceae bacterium
CCAGACAGGTTGTCCTGTAACACGATTCGGTTCGGAGCACTCACCGCTTCCAGTTGAATATGGTCAGGTGACGTTGACGCGTTGACGATCACATTGCGGACAAAGTGAAATGGGCCGTCTTCGCTATCCGTATTGCGGACCCGCACAACGCCCACAAACGTATTTCGATAAAGGTGAATTTCGTTTGCCAGCCCGTCCTGATTGACATCCATCGCCTGCTGTCTCGGATCGGGGCAGAGCATCCGGTTGAAGCGGATTTCTCCTGTGATATCTCGTCCGCGAGCGGGATGAAGATTGCCAAACAATCCGGCCGCTTCGTTTCGGTTGTTGGCAAACAGGCACGTTCGGACTTCAAACCGGGAAATATCAGACTTCAGATCGGGACCGATGCCCGAATCGCGGAACTTACAATCCTCCCACAGCAGTTTTCGTTGCGAATACTGCTTGATCCCGCCGCAGGAATTGTGATGAAAGTCGATGTCTTGAAATGCACTGTACCAGGATGGCCTGGCTGGATTTGTCATCGTCATGATTCCGGCAGAATTCGCACCGCGAATCGTCTCGGCAATGTCATGGATCGAAAGGCGACGAAATACCGCGAAGTCGCCGACACCTGATACGAATTGCAGGCCGATATGCCAGGCTCGCGTAAATTCCAGTCCGTCGAGATAAACAGGATTCGAGCCAGCCCCCTGCAGGCGAATAAACCAGCCGTGTTGATTGTCTCCCCTGTAGCCACTGTCGATGACAGGCTTTTCTCCAGGATATGCCAACCACTGAACGGGATGGATGCGTCCATTGAACTCGGCCCGCTTCCAGCCACCCTCATCATCACCCGTCGGCTGCAGATCAGCCGTTTTGTAGAGACCGGTCCGGAAATAGAGAGTCGTGTTTTGCACCTCACTGGATTTGACCTTGGCGAGTGTCTTCCACGGCTCGCTCATCGTACCGCTGTTCGCGTCATTGCCACGCTCGGCATCGACAAATCGAAATTCATCCGGTGTGATCCGAATCTCCCAGGCTGACGAACGTATGGTTCCCTCAGCATCGGTCACAGTGATCGTTGGTTTAACGCGAGTCCCTGTCGGCGATGGCCAGCGGATTTCTCCGGTACTCTTATCGATCGTCATCCCCGCAGGAGCATCCGCTAACTCAAATCTGAACGGATAAGCACCACCGATGACCACAGCACGAATGTTGTATTCAATCTTCGGATACGCCCGAAAGATCCGATGGTTGGCACTGATCGACGGCGAGTCATCGTCGGATGACGGAGACGTGTCTGCCTCTCGCGGTAACACCAGTTCCAGGGGATATCGGGCAGGTTCGACAAACGCGGCCTGCTTTCCAGCAGGTGGTCGGGTTACTGCTGGCTTACGAGTTTGAGCGACTCCAGATTGTGGAAAGACGAGGACTGTCAACAGAGCATATCGGATGAATCGGTTCACATGCTCCCCTTATAGAAATGGATGAGTTTTCAAGACAGGTACCAGGCACAAGTCAGAGAGATCGGTCTTGTATGATACGAGGCCAATTCGAACGAGTCTGAGCACGGTGTGTTTCGCTATCACCTGTTTCGAAAGCAGAACACACGAGGAATTGAACGTTCGTCGGTACGTGCTGGCCGCGAATCGAATTGACCGTTTCGGCAGATTCTGCCATATCTCGCTCCTTCGGTGGGCGGTTTTTCTGGCAGGGATGTGCTGATGGCAATTAAGAAGATTTGTACTGGTGCGGCAGGAGTTGTTTGTCTGATACTCCTTGCCGGGCTTGGGGTTGCGCTGGCACAGAGCAGCACTCCAGCGACAGGGCCGACGCTGGCTGATTTGCAGATGCGACTGAAGCACGCGCAGTCAGAGACGGACCTGGAACCGAAGTTCAAACAGCAGGTTGTCGAGACCTATCAGGCGGCGATCGAACGATTCGAGATTGCCACCGAATCAACCTCGATCGCAAAATCATTCCTGCAGCGGATCAACTCCGTCACCACAGATCTGGCGGAAGCCCGCCAAAAGCTGGCTGAGGTTCCAGAAAAACCGACGCTGACGGTTCCTGAAGATGCCAATATCGATGCGATTGAAGCCGACCTCAACGAACGGCGGAAACAGATCGAAGAACCTGATACGGGCCTGCGTGCACTCGCCGATCTGGCAAAGAAACAGCTCGCCTCGCGAAAGTCGCGACTGGAACTCATTGCCAGCGATCTGAGCGAGATTGAAGAGCGATTGACTTCCATTCAGGAATCGATGGAAGAGACTCCACCGGACCACGAACCGCGTGAACTGACGATTGCCAAGCAGACATTGCTACTCGTTCGACGGATGCGTGCCAACGAGGAGCGGACGGCGTTGCGAGCCGAACAATCCTGGTGTGAATCCGACAACGTGGACCAACTCCTGAAGCTCAATCGAGATCTGGCGGCAAAACAACTGATGCTGGCAGAAGCAGAAGTCAGCATGCTTCAAGACGAAGTCGACAAGCGCCGAGGAAGCGAAGCGGATCAACGAGTTCGCGCATTCGCACTGGCCGTTCAAAACGCCGCACCGCAGGTGAAGCCGATCGCCGAGCAGAACCTGAAGTTCGCGGAAGAGAGTCGAAATCTCGCAATCGCCTTGCGCGACACCAACGATCGTGTGGAATCAACGCGCGAGCGATTTAACACGTTGACCGCTGAGTTCGATCAGTCGAAGAAGATGGTGGAAGCGGTCGGTTTGACGGAATCCATCGGTCTGTTGTTGCGGCAGCAACGCGCGAAACTCAGCGATACTCGCGGTCTTCATTCACGCCTCGCCTTGCGCGGTGAAACGGTTCGCCAGACACGAATGAAAATCTTCCAGCTTGAGAACGAACTGGCGGCGCTGCAGGATCTGGATACCGCTTCCCGGAAAACAGCGAATGAACTGCTGAACGAAGAATCCTCACTTCCGGCAACGGCTGCGAGCCTTGAGACACCTGCCGTCAAAAAGCTGGCTTCAGAAATCCGCCCGTTGCTGGAGCAACGACGCGAACTGCTTGAATCCCTGGAGTCAGACAGTAACAAGCATTTCGAAACACTCGTGTCACTCGATAACCAGGAACGCAAGCTGCTTGAGGCGACAGAACACTATGCCGACTACGTCGACGAACGAGTCCTCTGGATTCGGACGGGAGGCGTCTTCGGCAGTGTGCAGGCGACCCGCGCCGTCAGCAACACGGCCTGGTTGCTGGACGACGCAAACTGGTGGAAGGTGGTTGACGCCATTCAAACCAATGTGAATCGAGAGCCGTTACCTTACATCGTTGCGGCGATCGGCTTTTTGATCTGGATCGGGACTCGCTGGTCGCTGCGACGTCGACTGCAGGCAGCAGGACTTGGCGCCGATGATCCGACCTGCCGGGAACTGTTGCCGACGTTGCAGGCCATCGGTCTGTCAGTGCTGTTGGCAGGTTTTGTTCCTGCTGTGTTGGCGTTCATCAGTTGGCGACTGGATCACTGTGCATCCACATCCCGCTTCGTTCATGCGGTTTCGCTGGGCCTGCGCCGGGCAGCGATTTTCGCGTGGCCACTGGAACTGCTGCGGCTGATGGTGGTTCGCGGCGGGCTGACTCAAAAGCACTTTGACTGGTCGCAGGAATCGATTACCCGATTGCGTCGTCATCTGTCCTGGTTCATTCCCCTCGGAATCGTGCTGGTGGCAATCATCGGGATGGTTGAGGCCACAGCGGATGACCAGCGTCTCGATTCGCTGGGACGCATGAATTATCTGGTTTTCGGCGGATTACTGGCGTTCTTCTGTCAGCGAGCGTTTCCACGCACTTCACGAACGACAACAGCACCGGCCGAACTTCCCAATGATCCTCGGCGCGAAGCCCCTTCAGAAGACGATGTCTGGATGAATCGCCTGGCACGACTGGGGGCCTTTCTGGCTGTTGTCCTTCCCCTGGGACTGCTGGTTCTCTGCTGGAGCGGTTACTTCTACACCGCATTGCAACTGACGTGGCGGTTGCAATCGAGTTGCGGGCTGTTGATGAGCCTGGTTCTGTTACGCGGTGCCGTCCGCCGCTGGATCACACTGGAACGCCGTCGGATGGCTGTCCTGCAGGCAGAAGAAATGGAAGCGATTGTCGGGGCTGAAAAGCACCCTGATTCCGAATCGCATTCACCATTCCTTTTCCCTCGCTGGACATGGCCTGACTTCCGGATGAACCTGTCACAGATCGTGACTCAGGTTCGCAGTCTGCTCGACACAGGCCTGCTGACGATTGCTGCCATTGGATTGTGGTTCGTGTGGGCCGATGTCACCCCGGCCTTGAACATCCTTGATCGCGTCACTCTGTGGAAGTCGACCGTTGATGAAGTGGTCGAAACCAAGGGGGCGGATGACAAGCCGGTCGTACAAGTGCTTCGCCGCCCAGTCCCGATTACAGCAGCGAATCTTGGAATCGCAGTCCTGATTATTTCGATTGCCATGATCGCTGGTCGCAACATTCCCGGTTTGATTGAAGTGATCCTGCTGGAACACCTGCAAGTCGACGCCGGGATTCGCTTTGCCACAACTTGCCTGGTGAGGTACGTGATCTTTACGGCGGGTGTCATCTTTGCGTTCAACCAGATCGGCATCGGCTGGAACAGCGTTCAATGGCTGGTGGCTGCGGCATCAGTGGGACTCGGGTTTGGACTGCAGGAGATCTTCGCAAACTTTGTTTCGGGGATCATCCTGTTGTTTGAGCGTCCGATGCGGGTGGGGGATGTGATCACGATCGAGTCGACGACGGGAACGGTTTCGCGAATTCGATTCCGTGCGACAACGATTGTCGACGGAGATCGCAAGGAACTGATCGTTCCCAACAAGTCCTTCATCACCGGCAATCTGCTCAACTGGACCCTCAGCGACAGTATCAATCGTGTGGCGATCAAGGTTGGCGTTGCCTATGGTTCCGATGCAGACAAGGTCCGGGAACTCTTGCTGCAGATCGCGTCTGAACACCCGGTCCTGCTGAAAGATCCTGCACCAACGGCCGTGCTGGAAGAACTGGGGGAAAATGCCCTCAACTTCCACTTGCGTGCATTTCTGCCAACACTCAAAGATCGCCAGAAGACGATGCACGATCTGAATACCACGATTCATGAACGCTTCCGAGCCGCTGGAATCGAAATCCCCTTCCCACAGCAGGATATTCATATTCGGACTCAACCGTCCGAATCAGACTCAAAAGATTTGCTGAAATCACTGCCAGACGCTCTGCGTCGGGCAGGCGTGAAAGTAGAATGATTGACAGCCGGAGTAAGATGGTCGGCGGATTACCGCGAGGAGGACCATCAACCGAGGATCAGATCGCCAGAGATCATTTCCAGTACGACCGGTCGAGTGCCCGGTAGTTGATCGCCTCACTGAGATGGTTCGCCTGAATTTTGTCGCTGTGCTCCAGGTCGGCAATCGTGCGGCCGATCCGCAGGATCTTGTCGTGAGCTCGTGCCGACAACCCCATTTCCTCCATCGCCGTCTTCAGCAGAGATTCCGCATCGGCCTCCAGCTTGCAATGCTTGCGGATCTGTGAAGGGGTCATGCGACCGTTCAACCGCAGTGAACTCTTGCCAAACCGCTGATATTGAACTTCACGGGCCGACATAACGGCAGCTTTCATCTGGTCGCTCGTTGTTCCTGTTGTCTGATCCGACAATTGCCGGAACGGGACAGGCGGCACTTCAATGTGAATGTCCAGCCGATCAAGCAACGGACCACTGATCCGTGCCGTATAACGCTCAACCTGCAACGGATTGCACTTGCACTGTCGCTTCGGATCACCTCGATAACCGCAAGGACAAGGGTTCATCGCCGCCACCAGCATCAGATTGGCAGGAAATGTCAGACTTCCCATCGCGCGGCTGATCGTAACCACACCGTCTTCCAGCGGCTGACGCAGAACCTCCAGCGTGCGACGATTGAATTCCGGCAATTCGTCCAGGAAAAGAACCCCATTATGTGCCAGGCTGATTTCACCGGGAGCCGGAATGCTGCCGCCTCCTACAAGCCCCGCTTCACTGATCGTATGATGCGGGGATCGAAAAGGACGCTGAATCAACAGTGGCTGACCGGGGTCGAGACGTCCGACGGCACTCCAGATGCGGGTCGTCTGCAGACTCTCTTCAGGGGCCAGCTCGGGCAGGATGGTTCCCATCCGTGATGCGAGTAATGTCTTACCAGTCCCGGGTGAGCCGATCATCAGCAGATGATGAGCCCCTGCGGCGGCCACGGTGACGGCGCGCTTGGCGGATTCCTGACCCTTCACGTCACCGTAGTCAACGGCATAGCGCCCGAACTCGGCGACCGCATCTGCCCAACTGAATGGATGTGGCGGGATCTCTAACTGTCCGCTGAAGAAACCGACCGCCTCGGTTAAGGAAGCAACCGGGATCACGTCGATCCCCTCGACAACCGAAGCTTCACGAGCGTTCGAATGCGGGACGACCAGCCCAGTCAGGCCGAGCTCCTTCGCTTTCAAGGCCATCGAAAGCGTCCCCTTGGCGGGACGGATCGAGCCATCCAGAGCTAACTCCCCAACGGCCGAGTAGCGACGCAACAAGTCTGAAGACAACTGACCGCTGGCAACGAGTAATCCCAGTGCGATTGAAAGATCGACCGACGCGGCATCCTTGGGGAGATCCGCGGGAGAGAGATTGATTACGATCCGGTCAATCGGCCGGACGTACCCGCTGTTGACGAGTGCCCTTTCGATCCGATGCGTACTCTCACGAACCGCCGCTTCGGCCAGGCCGACGAGAATCGTTTTCGGCATCGCCCCGGGAGAAATGTCGACTTCGACATCAACCGGAACAGCATCGATTCCCAACAATGAATAGGTTGTCAGTCGCGCAAGCACAATCAATCGCGCTTCTGCTGGAGTGTTTTAAGCCATCCTGGCAGCCGAAATGTTCGAACCGCGATCGAACGCACTGCATCATTCTGAATCAGCAGCGACAGATTGGCAAGTGAGGGACCTTCGACGCGAATGTCATGAACTCGATTCGAGCAATCTTCTACTCCAACGGAGTTACGTCCCATAGCCCAGGGTTGCGAGCAAAGCTCGCTACCCTGGGTGCATGGCATACGAAGGTCTTCTACCCCGAATGGGGTTGCGTCATTTCAATCATTCGTTAAACGACGAGTTCGTCGTGCACTGACATAGCACCGACCTTCGCCTGTCGAGACCCACCAAATCCACGCCGTCCCGCAAAGCATTGAAAAACTCGGATTATTGAGTGCACCGGGGTGACGAAGTCACGAGAAGTTGCGAAAGATTGAAACGGGGTAAACTTATCGTCGCGTTGCAACCTAGATAGGCCGAGGACGGCCAACTTGGGCGGCACAGCGACTCAGAAAGGTTTCTGCATCGCTGGCCAACATCACTGGCTTTGCAGATCTTGTTGAAGAGTCAATCCCAGACGTATCTTTCATCGTATTCAACATTGTGGCGTTCCAGAAATTCGCGAAACTCGGTTTTGAAATCCTTCGCTTGATGATGCGATTCCTGATTCTGAATGTATTTGGATACGCTCGGTGCTTGAGAGCGGCTCACCGAAAATGCTCCGTACCCGGCCTGCCAGGCAAATTCCCTGAATTCGGAAGATCGATTCTTGGCCCACATTGCGGTCACGCGTTTTAGTTCCTTCACCCAATCGGATAATGCAATTGTTCGTGCCTGCTGTGCCAGAAGGTGAATGTGATCTTCGACTCCACCAACAACAATGGAAGGCCACTTCAATGATTTGGATGTTCCACCAATGACGGCATGCATCTCTGACCGGAGTATTGCGTCACTTAAAAACGGCACCCGATCTTTTGTCGAAAAAACGATGTGAACGAGAATGTTTGAGAGCGACTGCGGCATGATTAAGCTCCGCGTGATTACGA
>CAZSTW010000022.1:0-30009 GCA_964609845.1 uncultured Planctomycetaceae bacterium
GATCAGATCACAGAAAGTCAGTTGCGAAAGTACTTCCTGCACCTGAAGAACGACCGACAGTTTGCCAGTGATACGGGGCCAACCAGCGAGAAAGTCGCTGCTGCCACCCGGTCAAGCCGGGTGGAGAGCCAGACGCGATGCTTCGCTGGCTGGGTAGCTGGTCAGTTGTGATCCCGCCGGGGACAAGCCCGTCGGAAATCTCTTCGGTCCAACCGTGTGGCTGGATCAGGCTCGCCTGGACATTCCATTCGGTTTAATGGCCTGAGATGAACTCATTTGTCACGCTGGTTTCCGCTGGGCTTGTCCCAGCGGGACCACAACTGACCAGCTACCAGAACCGTCATTGACACCTGAACGCAGCACTCCACCCGGCTTGACCGGGTGGTAGCAACGACTTCCCGCTTGGGGCAGGCATACTGCGAATCCAGCACGAACTGGATCTCGATCAGGGGGCGGGGTATGTCTGGTTGCCGTATGCCCTGACGAAAAGTTTCCGAATGCCAGTCGCGAATTCAAATGGCAGTACGTCTTTTCCTCGGCCCGACTTGCGAAGTATGCTGGGCACCATTTCGCTACCAGATAAACTCCAAGCCGGTGCCCCACGGCTGCCGCCAGTGCTATGCAAGGCGTTGAGTGTCACCCGAAGCGAAAATCTCAGATCAGTTCGCTGATCGGTCGGATCCCGGGATCGAGGACGGGCAAGCGACGTCCAGAGATATCATTGATCGACGGATCTTCACCGAGTCCCACGGTATGATACAGCGTGGCCAGTACCTGCTGATAATGCAGTGGACGGTCGAGCACATCGCTCCCCAGTTTGTCCGTGGCCCCCAGGATCTGGCCGACCTTCAGGCCGCCGCCGCATAGCAACGCGTGTCCGACACGTGGCCAGTGGTCTCGGCCTGCATCCTTGTTGATTTTGGGAGTGCGACCAAATTCGCCCCAGACGCACACCGTCACATCCTGATCAAGGCCGCGATCATAGATGTCATTGACCAGCGCCGAGATCCCTTTGTCAAACAGCGGCAGGTGATCTTTCAGATACTTGAAGTTGTTACCGTGGGTATCCCAGAACCCATAGGCGACCGTGACACAACGGACTCCCGATTCCACCAGTCGACGTGCGGCGAGCAACTGGTCATTCCACATCGGGGCACCATCGCCAAGATGCTTGGACGATCCTATTCCATAACGTTCGCGAATGCGCGGGTCTTCCTTGGTCACGTCGAGTGCATTCACCAGTCGACTGCTGGTCAGCACGTCAAAGGCTTTGCCGTATGTCGCATCCATATTGCGGACCGGACTGGCATCAGCCTCGCGCCGGAAACGATCCATGGAATCGAGCAACTTGCGGCGGTTGTCCAATTGCCCTGGTTCCACAAACCGCAGCTTCATACTCGCCAGATCTTCACCATCAGCCTGAACGGAGCGATGAGCCGGCCCCAGAACGCCCGACTTCGGGCTGTTATACGGCTTGTGCTGCATGGTCGGAAAGAGATCGACGAAGGCGGGGACTGCCGGATCAGATTGCCCGAGTTTGTGCGACAGGATCGAACCGAAATTCGGCTTTCCTTCCCGATTGCTCTGGTCCATCGGGTAGCCCGTGACGTTTTGAAAGCTGCTGTGTTCATCACGCAGTCCCACGATGGAACGTACAACCGACATGCGGTGCACACATTGTGATGTCAGAGGAAGCAGTTCTCCGACCTGGTAGCCCGGCAGACTGGTATCGATGCCATTGAACTCGCCGCGAATTTCCTTCGGGGCATCCAGCTTCAGATCGAATGTGTCCTGGTGAGCCAGTCCACCACTGAGGTAGACCATGATGACGGACTTGTTCGAGGAACTTCCCCGATTCGCTTCCGCCTGCAGGATCTGTGGCATCGACAGGCCACCGACAGCCAGGGAGCCAATCTGGAGAAAAGATCGCCGGGGAATGCCATCGCAGCATCGAAACGGCATGCCAGTCAGGGATAACATCACGCGACTCCGGCAAAAACGGGCGGGGTGGGCGAGGAAGGCTATTCGGGTTGTCGGCAGAGGGTTGCCGGCAACTTCACGCAAACATCGAAATTCTGCTATGCAAACGCTGCAACGTCAACACTGTTTGTCGTTTGAGATCAAAAGTGAAGACCGCAGGTCTCGGGTGGTGCGAGAGACCTGCGGTCTTTTGGTCACTTTGGGTGCAGAGAGGGTGACGAGAGAGTTACGGACGGTGGATCTGGTTTGTGGTCAGTCGTGCAAGAGAACTGAGAATCATTCCGAGTATTCGCCACGGCCTTCGAAGCCCTGCACATCGCAGGTGTTGTCGCAGTGATCGATATTGTCGCGGAATTCCGTGCCGCTGGAATAACCCTGGCAGCCAAGGATTCCCTTGACGCAGTAGGTCTGATTCATCGCACCGATCGCGGAACCGACGTCTTCCAGTTCGTTGTTGACGTTCAGGGCGACTTCCGACAGGCCGACGATCATTCCGAGTACGGCGATCGTTGAAACCAGAACCAATTCAGCAGAGATGATGAAACCGGCTTCGTCCTTGATCAGCGTGGCGAAAACGTTTGACATTTTGGTGGTCCTTTCCGGGACTGGATTCAGAATCTTGTTCGAGCAGCCCTGCTGACCGTCTCGTGTTGTTTGTTGTGTGATTCGCAGGATGAACATGCTGTAAAGCAGATTGAATGCCAATTCGATTTTCTGCTCAGATTTCGCAACACGAGACCACAATGAATCGCAGCAACACGAATCTGCTTAACCCTTTACAGCAACACGCAAATAATGGAGTGAGAGCTGGCGAGCCATTTCAAGAAATGATGCCGGGACGCCACACGCAGACGACTTCATGAGTCAGTGAGGCGCCGAAAACTTTTTCCCAGAAACACGTTGCGCAGCGCGCCATGGACCTGCGCCGTGATGTTGCGAAAGCTCAACAGAACTTTCGCAGTCTGGACGGAATGCGAACAAGGCCTTTCACGGAAAGCGTGTTCGCAAAGACACGGCCCCGTCGCGATCCACAGATTCGCTTCGGTCCAAATGTGAACGTCCGCTGTGACTGGCCCGCAATGCAGAAACGCACCGAGGTCAAATGACCTCGGTGCGTTTGAACGACAACGAACCAGTCTCAATTACGAAAAGGCCTGGTGCGGATTTCGTAGCTCCGTCCGGCCTACTTGTGACCTGGATAGTGTTCCAGGAAGCGGGCCAGCAGATGGAAGTCGCAGCCCGGGATGATATGCCGAACTTCTGTGACGAGATCGGACTGGCGAACCAGCTGCTCAAATGGGACGTACTTCAGCTGCATCTGGCCTTCGACAGACACCATCACGCCGCTGAGGCCTTCTTCGGCGAGGGCTCGATACGCACCGACACCGAGTTGGCTGCCGAGAATCACGTCAATCGCCAGCGGCCGGGCACAGCGGGTTTCGTAACCCAACTGCAGCGGCGTGAACTTCTTTTCTTTGCCCGACAGTTCCTTGTAGCGACCACTGACCCACTTGGCGACCTTGCGGTACAGGTCCACTTCCGAGACCTTGATGTGTCCATGATCGTCCCGCTTGATTCCGACGAGGTACTTCGCAGGAAGCAACTCGGCGAGCCCTTCTGCCATGACGATCACACCGAACTTGCGGCCATGGTTTTCGCGGACACGAACTGTGTTCACCAGTCGATTGACGAACAGTTCATGGTCCATGATTTCGTGCTCAACAATCCGCTCGCCCGGCTTGCGGATCTCGTCATAGCCCATGAAGGCTCCTGCTTCGTCAACGACGGTCTTTTCGATCGATCGTTCTTCAGGCGGGATGTCTTCAACGCTCAGCACCAGACTTGCTTCTCCCGCAATGGCGGCCCCGTAAGCGAGCCAGCCGGCGCTACGTCCCATCGCTTCGACGATGAAGTACGCGGCATTGGCTTCAGCATCGGCCAGCAGGTTGCGAATCTCGTTGGCCATCACGTCCACAGCGGTGAAGTAGCCGAACGTGAAATCGATTCCGAAGTAATCGTTGTCGATCGTCTTGGGGAGATGAACGACGGGGATTCGCGGCAGATCGGCGGGCAGAAAATTCTGAAACAGCTGGAATTTGTTGGCGGTTTTCAGCGTGTCATCACCACCGATTGAAATCAGTGCTTCGACACCGATTGAACGCAGCGCGTCGTAGGATGCACGCAGGCGGCTGGTTCGTTCCGGGTCCGAAAGATGTGAGGGATGCGACACGGACTTACCCGGATTCGCGCGAGCGGTCCCCATCAGGATCCCGCCCGTATTACGAGTTCGCTTCAGCGCCTGCTCGTCCAGAACCATGTAGTCTTCGTCTTCCACCAGCGGGCGGGAAGGATCGAACTTTTCGAGCTTCGAATATCCGTGGCGGATTCCAACGACCTCGGTTCCGCGGCGTAGAAAGCTGGCGGCTGCCGTTGAGATCACCGCATTGGCGGCAGGGGCTGGGCCCCCGGAAAACAGAATCGCAACCTTCTTGAACTGACGCTTCGGAACCGACGTATGTGTTTGAGTCATGATTTACTTTACCAGCAGCTTTTGTTCGATAAAAGTTGTATCCATCCGGCCTTCCACAAAGGCCGAATTGTTGAGAATTCGCTTGAGAAGTGGAATCGTGGTTTTGATTCCTTCCACGACAAATTCATCCAGGCAGCGCTTCATGCAGGCAATCGCTTCAACGCGAGTCGGCTTGTGGACGATCAATTTACCGATCATGGAATCGTAGTACGGACCGACGACATATCCCTCGTGGACATGGGAATCCCAGCGAACACCGTTTCCACCGGGGACTCGCAGCTTCGTGATTCGCCCCGGCGAACCTCGGAAGTCGTTATCGGGATCTTCGGCATTGATGCGAACTTCGATGGCGTGACCGTTGCACGGAACCGCTTTCTGTTTCCATGGCAATGGCTCACCCGCAGCAACGCGAATCTGCTGCTGGATGAGGTCAACTCCAGTGACCATCTCGGTCACAGGATGTTCCACCTGAATTCGAGCGTTGACTTCAATGAAGTAGAACTGGTTGTCTTTGTCGACGATGAACTCGACCGTTCCGGCATTGGTGTAGTTGGCTGACTTGATCAGTCGCACGGCCGCCTTGCAGATGTCTTCACGCACTGCTTGAGGCAAATTGGGAGCAGGCGATTCTTCAATCAGCTTCTGATGGCGACGTTGCGTTGAGCAGTCACGTTCCCAGAGGTGGACAACTTCACCATGCAGGTCCGCGATAATCTGGACTTCGACGTGCCGTGGGTTTTCGATGTATTTTTCGAGGTACACGCCAGCATTGTTGAAAGCTTTTTCTGCTTCGACCGCGGCCTGCTTCAGCCCCGCCTTCAGCGAAATGTCGTTTCGGGCAACTCGCATCCCCTTGCCACCGCCCCCGGCGGTCGCTTTGATCAGGACCGGGTAGCCGATCTTGGCTGCGATCGCGAGTGCAGCTTCTTCACTTTCGATCAGGCCATCGCTGCCCGGGACCAGATTCACTTTTGCGGCCCGTGCGATTTCTTTGGCGGTTACCTTGTCGCCCAGCTTTCCCATCGCTTCTGAGGTTGGTCCGATAAAGTCGATGTTACAGCTACGGCAGACTTCCGCGAAATGCTCGTTCTCGGAGAGAAAACCATAGCCGGGGTGAATCGCCTGGACATTACCGATTTCAGCCGCACTGATGATGTTTTTGATCAGCAGATAGCTTCCCGCTGCTTGAGCGGGACCGACGCAGATCGCTTCGCTGGCGAGTTTCAGGTAGTCCGCACCGCGATCTGCCTCGCTGCATACGGCCACCGTTTCAATGCCCATCTCGCGACAGGCGCGCAGGATTCGAAGAGCGATTTCGCCTCGATTGGCGACCAGGATGCGTTGGAACATGGCGTACTGGAACCCGTGTATGGGGAGCGAATCAGCGGCTCGCGATTGTGCGAGCCGGCCATTTCGTAGAGGAACTGGAAATCACGGCTTCACGCGGAATAGCGGCTGACCAAATTCAACCGCGTCTCCGCTTTTCACCAGAATTGCGGCGATCGTACCGTTCACTTCGGCGGGGATCTGGTTGAAGACTTTCATCGCCTCAATCAGACAGACAATCGTTTCTGATGTCACAACGGAGCCGACCGAGACGAACGCTGGTTCGCCCGGCGAAGGTGCCGCATAAAACGTCCCGACGGTGGGACTCTTGATATCAATCAAGCCCGAATCGGCTGCAGGTGCTGCCGGGGCCGCTGCCGCAGCAACTGGTGCTGGAGCACTGGGGGCAGGGGCGAACTGCTGTGGTGCCGGAGCGTACTGCTGAGGAACAGCATGCACGACCTGCCGCGGCCCACGTCGCAATCGCCACTGCTCGTCACCACGCTTCAGATGGACGTCCGTCAGGTCATGCGACTCCATCATCTCGACCAGTTGCTTGAGCTTGTCGAGATCGAACGGGGCGTCGCCCGGGGTATCTTTATCTGCCATGCGAATCCCTTATCGCTTCTGGTCTGCGCCCGAGGGCGGAAGCTTTTTTCACGAGGACTGTTGTCTAAAGGTAGTGTTCCGGCGACATCTTACCGTGTCGCAGGAACATTCACAAAACCTGATCATGTTTCCGGTCAGATCACCCGGCGGTAAAGGGGGCTTCCTTCGGCAAGGACGAAAGCACCTCATGACCATCGCGAGCACCGACAGAACTTCGCGAGTAACCAGAATGTCGTCTTCGATACGAACTCCACCGATCCCCGGCAGGTAAATTCCAGGTTCTACAGTGACCGTCATACCGGGCTTCAACTCATCGTTTGAGATCGGACTGAACCTTGGCCACTCGTGGATATCCAGGCCAATCCCATGTCCCAATCCATGGCCGAAATACTTCGCGTATCCAGCCTCTTCGATGACTTTGCGAGCTGCGGCATCCACGTCCTGACACCGGGCTCCCGGTCGAATTGCTGCGATCCCTGCAAGCTGGGCTTTTAACACAACTCCGTATATCTGGTGAAGTTTGGGCGGGAGCTTACTAGTGACCAGAATCCTCGTCAAGTCACTGTGATACCCCTTGCCGCTGACTGCACCCCAGTCCACCAATGCAAATCCAGCTTCCTGAAATGTCCGCAAGCCGGCGCGGTAGTGAGGCAATGCAGCGCGATCACCCACCGCAATAATCGGCTCAAACGCCGCCCGAAGCGCACCGAATCGGCGCATTCCGTGTTCTAGATCGTGAGACGCCTGGCGTTCCGTCTGATCGGTGATCAACAGGGATCGCATCAGCTCGAAACCACGCTCTGCCTGGTGAATTGCAGCTCGCAACTCAAGGATTTCATCCGCATCCTTGATCATCCGAAGTTCTTCAACCAAGCCAGGTTGCGAGACGATTTCGACGGGTTTCAATCTTTCGGCCAGCAGGTCGCGCACACTCGCAACCATCGATGTACTTTCGATCCCGACCGATTTCAGGTTGAACTTTGGCAACAGATTAGCCAGAAAGTCTGGCATCAACGTGCGAGCCGTTCGAATCTCGGCAGGAATGTCGGGACATTCATCTCGAAGCTGAGTCTCAAACCTGCTGTCACTAAAGAGTTGCAATTGCTGGGGACCAATCAGCAGGTACGTGTCTTCACCTGTAAAACCGGTCAGGTACGTCACGTTACGAGGATTTGTGATCAGCAGGGGACTGGCTGCGTTCCGTCGAATCAAGCTCAACAATTTGGAACGACGAGTGGCGTGGCGATCAGTCGACATCGGCAATCCATCAAAAGCGAGTGAAATTTGGCGAGGCGATCCCGGTCCGGGGGGACTTATTTGACAGGTTGATCCAGCGACTCACCTGCAGTTGGCGGCTGGTTCACATGTGGTAGAGCCCCCAGCCATGGTCCCAGTCGTCCAAACCGACCACTGTTCAAAAGAACGAGATACGCAGGGACCAGAATCGGTCGAACGACAAAAGTGTCGAGTAAGACGCCGAATGCGAGTGCAAAGCCGAGTTGGCACATCCCTCGCAACGAGCCTGCTGCCAGCGAGCAGAATGTCCCGGCCATGATGATTCCACAACTCGAGATGATTCGTCCGGTCTTCTGCAGCGCATGGATCACGCCATCGACCGGTCCGTAAAGTTTCTGTTCTTCTTCGATGCGAGTCATCAGGAAGATGTTGTAGTCCTCACCGACGGCAATCAGGATCGTGAAGAGGAACATCGGTACTTTCCAGTCAAGGCCTGCAAAGTTCGCTGGGTCGTAGGCCCAGTACGCGACGTAAGTTGCGCCAAGAGCAACAAGATAGCTGAACAGCACTGTAACAATGAGGTACAGGCAGATCGCCGGTCGCCGCAGCAGGACCACCAGAATCAGAAAGACACTTGTCACCACCAGGATATCAATCCGGACCTGGTCACGATCAGTCACTGTTTTCAGATCGCGGATGCTTGCAGTGGAACCAGTCACCAGAATCCTGGTTCCCGGATACTTTTCCAGCTGGGATTTAATGTCCTGCTGAAGCTGAGACATGTGTTCCATGCTATGCCGCGAGAACGGATCGAGCGTGGCGGTCACTTCCATGCGGGTGACATGGTCAGCAACTTTTCCCTGGCGACTGACATAATGATCGATGGTTCTGTCACGAGTCAGTTTACGTCGAACCGGGTTACGGATCTCTGCCAGGATCTGTGTCAGTGACTCCTCCCCGCCATACGGGTGCGACACGCTGCGGATATCTTCGACTTCCAGGTCTTTCCGCCGACGGTAAAGTGACTCTGTCAGATTGCGGACGATATCGATGCCACCGGGTGACGCTTCGTCACCCTCCTGGGTGAAGTCGATGTTTTCGTTCTGGAGCAGAATCGTGATCGGACCACTCGCGCCGGCGGCAAAGTGCTCCTGTACTGCTCGAGTCCCCGCGACGCTGCGCGAGTCGGCAGGCAAATCTGACAGCAGACCATAGCTGAGGTGGGTGTAGAACATGACGCCAATCGTCGCAAACGGAATCATCAGGCCGATACTGACGAGCCAGAGTGTCATGGGGCGGGTCATCAGACCTCGTCCAACGGATTCCCAGGCGTTCTGCAACCAGCGAATATCCCCCAGCTTCGACGCCAGTGTCGCAGTGGGGAGCCAACCTCCGGAAGTCCGCACGCGTTCTGTGCGCATCTGAGGATAAAAGGCCCATTTTCCTGCGGCTCGCAGCAATGCGGGGGTGAATGTCAGCGAAGCAATCAGCACGATCACCAGCCCGAAGGAAATTGCAAACCCGGCGTCGCGGAACTTGCCGAACTCGGCAAACATCATCATGCCGATTCCGCAGATGACGGTTCCGGCACTGGCGGCGATGGCAGCACCGACTTTGGCGACGGAGTTCGTCACCCCTTCATCAAAGCTCACGCCGCTATCGAGTTCTTCCTTGTATCGAGCGATCAGGAAAAGGCAGTAATCGACCCCGGCCCCGTAGAGCAGCACCGTGACATACGATTCAACGCCGGTGAACAACGTAATCCAATTTCGCTCTGCCATCAGAATCAGAAGCGACATTGAGAGCTTTACAGCGACAAAGACCGTCGTCAGCGGGATCAAAGCGAGCAACGGTGCGCGATAGATTCCGACCAGCAGAATCACCACCAGCACGATCGTCAGGTGCTCTGTGGCTTTCGCGCTGTTCTTGGCAGCAACCTGCATATCCCGGCCAACGGTTGCTTCACCGCTGAGCGCCAATTCCAGACCTGGAGGGATATGCTTGCGAAAATCCGCATCCGCGAAAAGGAGGTCTTCAATCGCTTTGACAGTGGGCTGGTTATGCGAATCGAGGAAGTCGGTGGTCAGTTCGACGAGGACCAGAGTCGCTTTTCCGTCTTTGCTCTTCAGCAGTTTTCCCATCGTTGGATCACGAAACGTGCGGACATCGGAAATCGTTGAGCGAGGGACGCCGATTTCCCCATCAGGTGCGGGGTCTTCGTTATCGGGTGATTTTGCCAGTCCACCATCTTTTTCCGCGATTTGCAGCAGGCGTTCGAGCAGTTCGAACTCGCGATCCTTGTCACCTTCCTGCACGCCATCGTCGATCCATTCCAGATCGCGTTCCTGAAGACCTTCGGGCTGGTCAGGGCGTCGGACGACGATCACAATCCGGCTGGGAACGAGCTTCTTGGGGAACGCTTCGCGGAACAGTTCTTCGGCGATATGGCTGGGGCTGTCTGAGGGAAGAAATTTGAACTCTTCCGTCTGCGCAACGCGGTCCAGCGGCGGTGCCATCACCGACGTCAGAATGACGATACCGATCCACGCCACGAGAACCCCGGGCCAGACACGGATCATCAAATCGCCGTGTTTTGCAAACATCCCTCGGTCAACCTTCCTGCTGTCCCATCACTGAACTTGACGATGAGGGAGAAAACTCGGTTTGAAATCTGCCACTCACGCTGTATAGCGTGTCCGCCACAAAAGGCTGGCCACAGGCAACGTCAGGCGTGCGGTACTGGCGACCCATTCGGAAATGCATTAGTGATTAGTGACTAGTGCCGTGAGCGTCGTGGCTAGCGTGACCGTGTGAGTCACCATGCGAATCATGGCCGTGGCTATGATTGCTGTGCCCATGATCACCATGATGATCGTGCCCATGATCCTCGACAGGCTCTGGATCTTGAAATGTTGCCAGTGAACCGCAAGCCCCAGACAGCTGGACAGAACCGCAAAGCATCATGATTGTCAGCAGGGAAACCACGTAGACCGTCTTGCCGACGACGTTTCCGACATGCAGCCCGAACAAGTGATGCTGCCCGGAATCGGGGGGAGCCACAACACTCCAGACCAGAATCATCATGAGGCCAATCAGGAGGACTCCGATCCATCCCCCCGAAGCCAGCACCTGTGACAGCTTGACCCAGTTCACCGCCAGCAGCCAGAAAGCCACCCACGCGATCAGGGGCGTCCAGGGAATAATCAGCCCCAGTAATGTCACAATGACATTCCAGGCTGCGATCAGTAGAACCAGTAAATTTGTCAGCAATTCCATCATGGTTTGAGTCTTTCCATTTCATCACCGCTCGAGACAGCGACCGCCTCTCGAGAATTTGTGTGATCCGTCACGCTCGGCGAACAATCCGTGAAAACCAGTCAGATCTGTTTGAAGGGAATTCCGCTCGCCAAATTGGCAGGCGCGACCAACAGAAATAACACAATCAACACGTCGAAGCCAGCGAACGGGCAAATCCGGGCCAAAACCGGTATTGACCGATCGGCCGAGCAGTCGTAGCATCCCGGGTGTCGTAATGGACTGGTGTTCCCTGAGGAACCGTTCCAGTCCTGCTCCCATCGCCATTTCTTCGGGTGCATCGTTCGTTAGTTATGCTTCGTACTTCAGCGGCCGCACTCGCAAGCGAGCTGGTTCACAGGATGTGGCCAAAATGCTCTGCCAGTCAACAACTCGTGGCATCAGTGTGCTGGCTCCCGCCAAGCTCAATCTCTTTCTGCGCATAGTCGGGAAACGAGCGGACGGTTTTCACGACATCGAATCTGTCATGGCGTCGGTCAATCTTTACGACTCACTGCTGTTTGAGCCTCTCCCGACAGAAATCGAACTTGCGGTTATTGATGCATCACCTCGTTCCAATACGGGTGAACTGAAGTCCGAAGCTCCGGCCGGACCGACCAATCTGGTTGTTCGCGCGGCGAATCTGCTCAAGGAATATGCGGGCTGTCGCCTGGGCGCACGAATTTCGCTGATCAAGAGAATTCCCTCGTCCGCAGGCTTGGGAGGTGGGTCAAGTGACTGTGCAGCCGCTCTGGGGGCTTTGAACAAACTGTGGAACCTGCGGGTTCCTGATGCCGAGTTAATGCAACTCGCCGGTCGTCTGGGAAGCGATGTCCCTTTCTTTCTGGGGAAATCGCCACTCGCACTCTGTACAGGCCGCGGCGAATTGATCGAACCATTTCGGGTTTCCACGGCTCTACATTTTGTGATCGCCAAGCCATCCAGCGGATTGTCGACGCCAGCCGTGTACCGGATTTGTGAACCGGATCGCACAAATCAGTGCGCCGAATTGTTCTTGAAGACGATTCAGAGCGGCAGGATTTGCGAGATGGCGCGGAGGTTGCATAACGGATTGCAGGCTCCCGCAGAGACGCTCAGCAGCGATGTGCGACGACTTCGGTCGCTGTTTGAGCAAGAGTCAGTCGTCGGTCACCAGATGAGTGGCAGCGGTTCGTCATACTTTGGTGTGTGTCGGTCCCGTCGCCATGCGATGGGGATTGCCAGTCGATTAAAGTCGGCCGGTATCCCATGGGTGCGGATTGTTCGGAGTAGTCCTTGATCCGCAAGCAGTCATCAGGCTGCGAAGATTCCATAACAGTCACGAGTTGCGTCGAGTGTGGCGGGTTTGAGACAGGGAGTCGTCGACTTGACACCGGTTGCAAAGGAGTCAGACCGTGGAAATCACCGAGATTCGCATCAAGCTGATGAGCGACCCGAATGATCGCTTACAGGCCTTCTGTTCCATTACGTTCGATCATTCCTTCGTCATCCGTGACCTGAAGATCATTCAGGGAACGCGTGGTTCATTCGTCGCGATGCCCAGCCGTAAGCTGACTGATCGCTGTCCCCGTTGTTCCGCAAAAAACCATCTCCGCTCGCGATTCTGCAATGAATGCGGCACGCGGTTGCACGAGGATCGGGCAGAAAAAGGTGACGACGGGCGAGCTCGCCTTTACGCCGACATTGCCCATCCGATCAATTCCGATTGCCGTGAAATGATTCAACAGCGAGTTATCATAGCCTACGGTGAAGAACTGGAGCGATCGCGGTTGCCGGGTTACGTCTGCACCTACGATGATTACGGTGAAGACAATTACGCACGTCTGGGTGACGATGTCGATGAGATGGGTGCTGTTCCACTGATGCTTTCGGTTGGCGACACGATTCGTCGTCGCGATTCAGGAGTCGGCCAGCAGGCCCCTCATCATCTTTCCGCAGGCAAGGGAGATGGCGAAGTTTCGGCAAGAATGGCATGGCGCGGCGCTGGGGCAGGATCAGACGAGGATAACTTCGGGGCGGGAATTGTGTAAGCAAATTGTGGCGTCCAGAAAATCCCTCACTAGCTGGGATTCCGAAGCGGCGGTACAGTAGTCAAAGCTTTCGACGTCGTTACGATCGTGTTCCGTGACCGTCGACACACGGGGATTCCGCAGAAGTAAGGAATGATCATGCAAGCGCGCTCAAACGAACGGCGACTGGTTTGGATGGGATTGGGACTTGTGGCAGGCTTATGCCTGGCTTATTTCTGGCCGCACGAAACGGTTCAGGCTACGGCAACGGATCGCGACGACAAGTTCGCGGTTTGCACCGTCGAAACCCAGGCCAGCTTTGGACAGCCCGAGGCTGTTTTTGTTCTCGACTTCCTGACAGGTCGTCTGACAGGAGCGTTGCTCAATCAACAATCGTTTGCATTCACTAACTTCTGGTTCCGCAACGTCGCTGCCGACTTCCAGTTGAAAGCCAGCGCCGCTGCGAAAGCCAAGTATTGCATTATTCCTGGGAACGCTTACCTGACCAGTGCTGGTGGCGCCACCATGGCTACGGGTGTTGTCTATGTCGGTGAAATGACCTCCGGCAAGGTCATTGCATACAGCTTTGCTGTACGCAACTCCAAGACACCTCTGCCCGTCGCACCGCTGGAACCTGTCGCTTTCTTCCCGTTCCGCGAGGCTGTCATCGACAACTGATCGCTTGCGGCGAAGCTTGCTGACGATTTCTGAACGCGGCTGGATTGATATCCAGCCGCGTTATTTTTCTCCCAGCTTCGGAATCCGTTGCAGGATGACGATGTGGCAACCTGCACAGGCGCCGACCTGTAAGATCGCTGCCAGTACAAAGATTCCCTGAACCACGTCACGTCCACCACCGATTGCCACGGACCCCAGAATCATCCCGGTCAGGATCATCGTACCGATCGTCGTTCCGAAGGCGAGAGCGAATGCTCCGGATCGCAAGAACGTCGAAAACAGCGCCGTGAGATGAATCATCAGAATCAGATTCATCAGCCACCAGAACGTGTATGGTTCGTCCGTCAGTGGCTTTAAGAAATCGCAGCCGCCAGGCATGACCAACGACAGCATCAGCGACAGCACTCCCGGCAGCAGTGCCAATGCACACCCCAGGACCTTGGTGTATACGAGTTCAGGAATTGATCGAGGCAACATCAACAACGAAGACAGCGTCTGTCCTTTGATTTCTTCGTGGAAGACGCGCGATGCGGTCAAGGCAATATCGATTCCCACCAACGGGTAGGCAAATATCTGGAAAATGTAAGTCACGTGCTTGAATTCCATGTTGTTGCCATCCGAGAGACTCGCCGAAATGCAAAGTCCGTAAAGGCCGGCATACAGAAGGCAGCGTATGATGATTCCGCCCCATCCTCCAGCAACGAAGAAGAAGTCCTTCCAGGCCAGGGGTAGATCCCAGACGCGCCCTGCACTGAAGAAACGAAGTTGCCTGCTGGTGGATTTCGCGACCATTCCACGCGATGTCGAATCGGTTGCAGGTTCCTTAGACACAAACCCGAACAGCAGCCATGCCAGACAAAACGAGATTACCCCACCCAGAGCGTTCGAGATAATCTGCGGTGTGAAGTGGAATTCAAAGCTCGTCACAGTTACTGCGTACAGATCAGAAAAGATCGTCGAGCGGGCAATCCAGTCCAGGACGACAAAGACAAAACCACGCAGGCTACCGTCTGCGGTCCAACCTCGATACGTCAGTTCTCCCTTCATTGCCAGCGCCATCAACGGGGCAAAGAGATATCCCAACAGCCAGAATGTCGTCAGTGCCGAGGCATTCCGATTCGTCCGGCAGGCAACCGACGAAAGTAGAGCGACATTTGCCAGCAGGATTGTATAAGCGAGCAGAGAAATGTAAGCCGAGAAGATCTGAACCGGGAGCAGTCCCCCCATGGTCACGGCCAGCAGCGTAAACGGGAACTGGATGGCCAGCAGCAGGAAGACCTGAAACAGTCGACTGGTCGATTTCCCCAGCAGGATTCCCAGTGAACCGATCCCTGCCATCGTCATCAGGCCGAGTGTATCTTCCTCCTTCTCTTCAGAAATTGCCGTCGAAAAGAAACTCAATCCCAGCAGCGTGATAAACGCCGCATCAAGGTATGCGACGTACTGAAAGAACCGTAGCCCCGGGGCGCCAAAGGCCTGTGACCACAGTTGCGCCATCCACAGGGACATGTAAATTACGAGCATCAGCAGGAACCAGAGCAGATGCATTCGGAACGATCGTGCCTCGATTCGCAGTGATCGAAAAAACAAAGCGAGAATGCCGCGTACAAACGACAGGCTCTCCTCCAGCATGAAATGCTCCCTGAACAACCGATCTGGATCTTGTGCACCTGACCTTCGTAAACGGTCAGTCGTTCCCGGCGTAACGATAGAACAGTCGTTTGATGACTTCCATCCCTGACCCGTAAAGAAGTGTGATCCCCAGCACAATTCCGATCAGGCCGAGAGGAGGAACCACAAACCCGAACGTTGGCCCCAGCGGGGAAAACGGCAACGACAGGGCCAGCGCTGCCACCAGCGATTCGGCGATCAGGAACAGCAGTCCCGGTCGACTTAACAAAAAGGGACGTTGCGTCCGAACAACCAGCAGGATCATCAATCCAGTCAACGTCGATTCGACAAACCAGCCCGTCCGGAACAGCTCATGATCCTGCCATCCAAACACCAGCAGAATCGCTCCAAATGTCAGGAAGTCAAACAGTGAACTGGCAAATCCGAACGACATCATGAACCGCAGAATAAACTTCACGTCCCATCGACGCGGACGTTGAATCTGTTCCGGGTCGACATTGTCGGTGGCCAGTGCCATCGCTGGGAAATCGGACAGCAGATTCACCAGCAAAATCTGCGAAGCCAGCAGTGCTTCAAACGGAAGAATGACCGACACAACGGCCAGACTGAACATGTATCCGAAGTTTGCCGCAATCGCAAAAAAGACATATTTCAACGTGTTAGAGAACGTACGGCGTCCCTCGCGAACCCCTTGCACGAGAACACTCAGGTCCTGCTTTAACAGGACGACCTGAGCCGCCTCGCGAGCAACATCGACAGCCGACGCGACCGAGATGCCGACGTCAGCGGCGTGTAACGCGGAAGCATCGTTGATACCGTCCCCGAGGTATCCGACGACCGCCCCAGTCTTCTGCAGAGCACGGATGATCTGCTCTTTCTGATTTGGCTCGATTTCTGCAAACACGTCGGCTTCACGGACTCGCTGCTGCAGCATCTCGCCGCTTAATGTTCGCAGGTCCGTCCCCGTGACGATCACAGGCGACACGATGCCGACTCCCCGGCTGATCGTCGCAGCGACCGCCCGGTTATCTCCCGTGATCATCTTCAGCCCGACCCCCAGTTGCCGCAGTTCTTCCAGTGTCTGCCGGGCATCGGATTTTGGAGGATCTGAAAAGACCAGGAATCCGACAAATGTCATCTGGCATTCATCAGCTTTCTCAACCCCTTTCCCGTCAACGGTTCGAATCGCCAGGCCGAGCACCCGCAATCCAGTGTTACTCAGTTCGATGAACCGGGAGTGGATCGAATCTCGTAATGATTCGAGTTTCACCAGATCACCGCTTGAGGTTTCGGCTGTCGTACAGACCTCGAGAATGTTTGCCAGAGCCCCCTTGGTGATCAATTGGCGTACGCCATGCTCTTCCACGCGAACGCTGAGACGTTTGCGGACGAAGTCGTAGGGGATTTCATCAAGCTTTTTGATGCCTGTGACATCGAATTGGCAATGTGCAACGATGGCCCCGTCGATCGGGTTGGAAAATCCACTTTGGAAAGAGGCGTTTAAAAAGGCGAGTCTCGCCACTCGCTCACTCGCTCCGCCAGTGATGTCCAGCATCCCATGAACATGAATCACTCCTTCGGTCAATGTCCCCGTCTTGTCGGAACAAAGCACGGTCATGCTGCCGAGGTTTTCGATGGACAGAAGTTGTTTGACGATGACCTGATGCCTGGCCATCGCCTTGGCACCTGCCGCCAGCACGACACTGGTGATGGCGGGAAGCAATTGCGGAGTCATGCCGACTGCCAGCGCAAGCGTCACGAGGAGAGATTCTGCGATTGGTCGCTGCTGCCAGCCCACCTTGATAGCAAACACCACAACAGTGATGACGAGCACAATCTTGATCAGCAATTGTCCGAACTGCCGCAACCCCCGTTCAAATCCGGTTTCGGGTGGTTTCAGTTCCAGCCGTTCCGAGATTCGTCCAAACTCGGTATCTCGACCACTCCCCACGACCACAGCATTCGCGAACCCGCTGATGACGTGCGTCCCCAGGTAAAGGAAATTCGACCGCTGACTGAGCGGAGTCTGAGCGGGAAGGTCTGCCGTCGATTTTTCAGCCGGAAAACTCTCGCCCGTCAACACGGCTTCGTTCAGAAACAGGTCGCGAGCGGACAGCAGTCGGCAGTCTGCGGGGATCAGATCTCCCGCCTGCAATCGAACCACGTCCCCGACAACAATCGAATCGACCGGAACGTCGACTTCAACACCATCGCGCAAGACTGTTGCCTTGGTCTCGATCATCCCCATCAGTTTGGCGATCGCATCCGCCGCACTCAGCTCCTGCCAGAAACCCAGCAACCCGCTGGCCAGCAGAATGAAAATGATAATCCAGGCATTCGTTCGTTCATCAGGGAGCGTGAAAGACAGAATTGCGGAGCAGAACAGCAGCAGAATGATGGGGTTTTTGAATTGCTCAAACAGCAACGTCCATGGTGATCGTTTGCGAGACCGCAACTGGCGGCCTTCCAGACTCCGCTCGGCAGCGGCAGCCTGACTGAGCCCCGTCTCCGTCGAATCCAGGCGAGCCAGCAATTGATCCAATGGCATTGACCAGAACGGAAATTCGTCGCGAGTTTCAGGCATGTCGTCAGGTACCCCTCAGAGTCTCGTTCAGTCGCTCGTAACTGGCATCAAATGATATCGCTGTCCTGAAGAGATGCCTATCTTCGTAAAAACCTCGATGAACGTCGAACACGTCTGTCGAAGGTTTGAGGTGGAAAACTTTGTGATCGATGGCTCGGGCGTACCCTTGATCTTGGGAGCGTTCCGAGCCCTTGAGTTGAGAGAATCTTGCTGAAACGGGCAAGGTGGTTTAAAGAACGCAATTTCTCCGAAGCCATCGGACGACGGCTCGCAGGAAAAATGTGTGGCGGAGTGCAATGCCCGCCAGTCTCGTCTAAAATCATGGTCGTGATCGTCGTTGGGATACTTATGTCACCAATCCCACAGAGAGGAATATTGCCATGCCCGCTGCCACACTTGAAGATCGTATAGTGATTGTAGAGCGAGAGCTTTCCGTCGTCGGGACCGAACTTATTGAGGTCAAACGCCAGTTGGCGGCTGTACTTGGTGGCGAGTCGCCCGCCAGGATGGGCTGGTTGCGGCAAGTCATTGGCTCAATGAGCGACTTTCCTCAATTCTCTGAGGTCATCCGGTTGGGGCGTGAATTCCGTCAGAACTATCGCGCGCCGGGTGATGAGGATCTGTGATGTACATCCTCGACACCGACCACCTGTCGATCCTTCAGCAACCGTCGGGACCGGATTTTGAGAAGCTTGAGCGTCGAGTGCTTCAAATCGCTGAAACTCAACTCTTCGTCACCATTATCAGCTTTCACGAGCAGGCTAACGGGTGGAATTCTTATCTCGCGTCAGCGTCGCGGTTGGAGGAGATCCACCACGGCTACCGAATGCTCCAGAGAATGCTGGGACAATACGCAGCCATGAACGTCCTGCCGTTCGATGAACCGGCCAGCAATCAGTTCGCAATTTTGAAACCCGGCCGGTTGCGAGTGGGCACATTCGACCTTCGTATCGCCGCAATCGCGATGTCGCGCGGAATGACGTTGCTAACCCGCAACACGGTAGACTTTGCCCGCGTGCCCGGACTGAAATTCGAAGACTGGACCGCCGATGCTTCGGCAGTTGGCTCACCTTGAATCGTCGTTCGGCCCCCATTTCGGCCCACAAACAGTTTCGTCAGGCTGATTTCCTGGACTGGGGGAGCACCGTGATCGGGAATGCCGCAGCGACGTCTGGCCATAACGTGATTTCACCACGGACCTCTATTGTCCATTCAATTTTGTTATTGGCCGAACTGAACGAATGCATTGAGTCTGCCGGGATTGTGACTTTTGCCGAGCCTTCTTCCATGTCAAACGATTGTGTCGTTTCAAAGAGCGGAATCAGGGCAAACACGGATTTATCAGTCACCGTATTTGTTCCACGTCGGTAGGTTGCCTTCTCGACTCCCTTCAGTGTGATCCGAAATTCGCGTATCGAATGGACCCGTCCGCTGAGAGTCCAGTTCACGCGAAGTTCTTCCCCCAGGGGGATCGCTGAGGAACTGACGACCAGTTTCGGAACGGGATTGAAGAGGCTCAGAAAGCTGTAGAGCACGAAGAGAATCAGTCCAAAACCGGCGGCAACGAACGGGATCATGAACAGCGTAGTGAACCAGTCCAGAGCACCTAACCCACCGGCACGGAACTGCTGAATTGGATCCCACACGAAAAACAGCAGAAACCCGTTCACGAACAAGGCCAGAACCAACGAGCCGATCATCATCTGCAGCGGTGTCGTTTCTGGCTGCAGAGTGACGGGGCCGTCATTCTTGTCGGAATTGGGGCGATACGGAGATTGGTAGTCGTCGTCATCGTCCTCTTCGTCGTCGTTTGACTCGTTTGCTGCAGACCCCTGTGGCCGCCAGGTACCAGCCGGGTTGGACTGTGCTGTTCGAATGACACCGATCATGGCCAGGAAAATCAGGCCTCCGACGAGCACGAAGGGAATTGGAAACAGGCTCCACCACATGTCTGGAACCCAACCCCGATCGATGACAGCCACCGATGGGTTTTTCGGGTCTACAAAACAGGTCGTTGCCTTTCCAGCGGGTAGATTTGTGACGACCTGATTCTTCCACGCGGTTGATGTGTTGGTCGACATCGACACGAAACAATACTGTTCAGAGCGAAACGGCTTTCCTTCGAAGTTGTAGGTGTAGGTAACCTCCAGCTTAACGCTTCCTTCTCCATCGTGCTTCAGGCCGCTGGAAACGATTTCACAGGGAGTAGCAACCCAGTTTTGTGCCTCGTAGATTCCCCACAGGGGCCGAAACGTCATGAAATACGTCATGGCCAGTCCGGCCGTCAGGAACACGAGCGCGAAGCTCCAGCCGAAGCATCCACCGCAGCCTGAATTCCGGGAAACAGAAAGTGCCTTCGGATCACTGTCAGAACGGTTACCCACAGATCTCATCCTTGTTGTGACGGCAATCGATCACGGCTTGAACTTCTGATGACACTTATCGCACGCTTCCATCCCCATGCGGAAATGATCTACCGCTGATCCATCGCGAGATTTGATGGCAGCCGCAGCCCTGGACATATGTCCCTGCAATTCCAGGCACGCTTCCTGCCAGGCCGGTTTGTCGGCAGAATCTTTGACCGCGTGAGTATCCCCGTGTATGACCAGAGCCATCAATGCGATCGCGAGTGCCTGACGACTCTCGGCTTCTGGGTCTTTCGGACGCCGCAACCCTCGCCGGATCGCTTCGCTCCGTTCCTTCATCGCCCCCATCATCGCGCCGGCATTTGCCAGACGACTCCAGTCGATCTCGCGCACCGCTGTGCCGGTCGATTTTCCTTCCAGCCCCTGCTTGATGATGGCGACCTGTGCAGCAGATTCGGACTGCGAGGCGGCTTTGGCAAGGGCCAGCGCGGCATCGCGGAGATCCGGAGCAGTCTTCTTGAACGCCGTGTCGGTGTCGTAGTCTGCCAGAGCTTGAGAAAATATCGCAATCTGGACCGCCTGCCGCTTCAATTGCTGCTGGCGATCTCGGTACGATTCGGCCGACGACAATCCTTCTTCGATCGAAGTTAACAAAGTACGAATCTCTGCGGTCATGTCTTCAGGTGTCGCAACCGCTGGCGTCATTTTTGTTGGTGGAGCGGCCAGAACAGTCCAGGAAGCGATTCCAGAGGCAAGTGCCACGATGAACCCGCATGACCAGGCCAATCGACGTAAGTCCCTCGCTACCATTGTTCCATCCCGTAAAGTGCCATCGAACTGTCAGCCCACGGATTCTCAAACGCTGGCTGTCGAGTGTCAAGGAATGTCGTCATGAGTCCCAGAGTCGTCGCACTTTTCAAAGCAGGGTCGAGTGAACGTTTTCCAAATCGCTTACCCTCGGAGTCGACTGCACGCAGGGGTGCCACGATCTTGGAGTCTTCGACAAGGTCGTGTGTAATCTCGTTTCGAGCTCACTTCAAAACCTGTCTCTTCACATGCCAAAGAGACTCACGATCCACAGAAGACACGGCCTTGTCGCGGACTCCAAGACCGTGGCACCCGTTTCTTAAGTTGGAAATCTCGGTTCCACGCCGATCCTTCCGCGCTGCTTTCAGGGACACTGAGTGCGCCTGGCGTGGTGGCCACATGCCGCGAAGTGAGCGCATCAGAAAAACAGGGTGGGACCAGCTCGCTTCGAGCGCCGGCCCACCATAAGGAATCGTCAAGAGTTCATGGTGGGCTGGCGTGGCGGAACGCCACTTGTCCCACCCGACATTTCTCCCAGCCACTGAAAAGCATTGGCCTTGATATGAGTCACTCTGCCCGATTGTTTGCAGTCATTCCCGCCGCGGGTCTCAGCCGACGCATGGGCGAGCCCAAGTTGCTGCTGAATCTGGCGGGAAAGACCGTGATTGAGCGTCTCTTGAACGCACTGGATCATCCGCAGATCACATCTCGAAGCGTCGTTGTTCGCAGCAGCGACCGACCACTCCAGGCCGAGGTCACCCGCCTGAAGGGCTCGCTGGTGATTCCTGCAGTCGATCCCCCCGATATGCGAGCGAGCGTCGCAGCTGCGATTGAATCGATTGAAAAACAATATGCACCGGACGATAGCGACGGATGGCTGCTCGTTCCGGCGGATCATCCGGTTCTCGACCGGCAACTGATCGAGACCGTTCTTGACTGCTGGAAAGTGAATCCCTCCCGAATCCTTGTTCCTCGCTGTGGCCAACGTCGCGGCCATCCGACGCTGTTTCGATGGAGTCTGGCTCGCGAAGTAGCAAGAATCCCTGCCGACCGTGGGCTGAACTGGCTGCTCCGGGAGTTCTCCAATGAAGTCACCGAACTTCCGGTCGAATCAACCGCAGCCATCACGGACCTCGATACGCCCGACGATTACCAACGCCTTCTGAGAGAATGGCGGGAATGAAGTTCTTGGTTCGTGGTTGGTGGTTCCTTGTTCCTCGTTCTTCGTTCCTGGCTCTTCGTTTTGGCCAAGGGAAAGCTCATTTACTGCGAAGCAGCCAAGAACCAAGAACCAGGCACCAAGAACTCCTTCAAGAACGAAGAACCAAGAACGAAGAACCCCTTTCGTTCGTTAGATTGCCAAACTTCGCGTCATCGGGGATAGTACGCCGGTTGCACACGGCACTTCTTTGGTCGATCCCGACCAGCGCAACTTGCAGTACTCTCAGGATGATCATAGATGGCGAATCAGGATGCGACCGATGAATTAGACGATTGGAAGGAATCGAATGACCTTCCGCCTCGTATCATTGCGCCGGCGCGACCCTTGTTTTCGCGATCTTTTCTTTGCCTGCTGGCGGTGCAGTTCCTGACCGTCCTGAACGACGGAACCTTTCGCTGGCTGGTCGTTCCGCTGGCAAAACCGATTCTCGGCCCGGCTGCAGCACTGTCACTGGGACTGGCTGGGTTTACGCTGCCGTTTATTCTTCTCGCCACTCCCGCCGGATATCTGGCAGATCGATTCTCCAAGACACGAGTGATCCGGATCTGCAAAATCGCCGAGATCCTCATCATGCTCGCCGGGATGGTCGCGATCCTTTCCGGAGAAATGTACTTCCTGTTTGGCATCGTGATTCTGACAGGCTCGATGGCGGCTCTCTTTTCCCCTTCCAAATCGGGAAGCATCCCCGAACAGGTCGATGAATCGCAATTGTCGCAGGCGAATGGCCTGATGGGCCTGATGACGGTTGTTCCTGCCGCGTTTGGATTCCTGCTTGGAGGCCAACTGGCCGCGATGGCAAAACCGACCGCAGACGCTGTGGTGACGCTCAGTTCCCTCACCCCTGCAGCGGCGACGATCCTGGGGATCGCTGTTCTGGGGTGGATCATCAGTCTTGGTCTGCAGTTTGCCCCTGCTGCGGATTCAACCCGACGATTCCCGTGGAATCCGTTTGCCGAGACTGTGAACTCGCTGAAAATTCTGGCGGCGGACCGCCCCCTGCTGCGAGCGGCCCTGGGCATTGCCTTTTTCTGGATGCTGGCATCCCTGGCTCAGCTTAACGTTGACCAGTTGGGGGAGCGTGAACTACAGATGCCCCCCGACAGGATCGGGATGCTGGGAATGATGCTGGTCCTGGGGGTCGGTGCAGGAAGTGTTCTCGCCGGTCGCTGGTCAGGTGGACATGTGGAACTGGGGATCGTGCCGATGGGGGCGCTCGGAATGGCGCTCTGGTCGATTCTCCTTTGTCTGTCTGGCTGGTGGGGTCACACCGCACCGAACGAAGCGTTTGTGGCATCATGTATTTCGCTCTGCCTTCTCGGTGGGAGTGCTGGACTGTTTGATGTTCCGCTGGAGGCGTACTTGCAACATCGGAGCGAGCCGAGACAATTGGGACAGGTACTGGCGGCCACCAATTTTCTGGCATTTACTGGAATCCTCGGCGTTTCTGTGGCGTATTACTGGATGATCGACATACAGCACTTTTCTCCGAGTTTTGTTTTCCTGCTGGCAGGCCTGGGAACAATCCCGGTTGCCATCTACATCATTCTGCTGCTGCCGGGGGCAACCGTACGATTCATCATCTGGCTCGCCAGTCACACGATTTATCGACTGCGTGTCCAGGGACTCGAAAACATCCCCAAGACAGGTCCAGCCCTGATCACTCCGAACCACGTCACGTTTGTCGACGGGATTCTGATGATGATCAACCTGCCGCGGCCAGCACGGTTCATTGTCTATGCCGACTATGTGAACAGCCCGAGGCTCAACTGGCTTGCACGAATGTACGAGGTCATTCCCATCAAGTCTGACGGTGGTCCCAAGTCGCTGATTCAATCGCTGAAGATTGCCCGGGAAGCCTTGAACCAGGGAAGCCTGGTCTGCATCTTCCCGGAAGGCCAGTTGACCAGAACAGGCCAGATCCAGCCGTTTGCCTCAGGGATGCTCAAAATCCTTCAGGGTACGGGAGCGCCGGTGATTCCGGTGTATCTGCACGGTCTGTGGGGCAGCATCTTCAGCTTCCGCGGCGGAAAATTCTTCTGGAAGTGGCCGCGTCAATGGCCCTATCCGGTAACGATCCTGTTTGGTAAACCAATCCCCGAACCAAAAGATGTTCATACTGTTCGATTTGCTGTTCAAGAACTGGGAGCGAAGGCGATGGAGGTGTCGAAAATCCGAGAATTACCCCCAGCAAGACTCTTCATCCGCTCGTGCAAAAAGTCGATGAAGCGGCCGCGCATGGCAGACTCATCCGGCCTGGAACTGACCGGCGGTCGATTGCTCGTCTCGGTGCTGGCACTGCGGCGCGTGTTGATCCGGGACATTCTGGCGGCCGATGAACGGCATGTCGGAATCCTGCTTCCTCCCACAGTTGCTTGCGGACTGGCGAATCTCGCGGTCACGCTGGCACGTCGCGTTTCCGTCAACCTGAACTACACGATGTCCGAGAAAGACATCAATTACTGCATCCGTGATGCGGGCGTAAAGCACGTGATCACCAGCAAGAAATTCATCGAGAAGAAGCCCTTCAACCTCGACGTTCCGTTCGTCTATCTGGAAGACATGAAAGAACAGATTCGAGGGATCGATCGCCTGCTGGCCGGACTGGGGGCGTTTGTTCTTCCCGCATCATTGCTGGAGTGGACTCTGGGTCTCAATCGTGTCCAACCCGACGATCCGATCACCGCGATTTATACTTCAGGCTCCACAGGCGAACCCAAGGGAGTCCTGCTGTCGCAACACAACATCGCTGCGACGGTCGATGCCGCGAATCAGGTCTTCCAGGTGGAAGAGGCGGACGTCGTCCTGGGGGTCGTACCGATTTTCCATTCGCTGGGATATGTCGGAGCTCTCTGGCTGCCAATGTGCCTGAATCCCAAGGTCGTGTTCCACGTCAATCCGCTCGATGCCAAGGAAGTTGGCCGGCTGTCACAGGAACACGGAGTTTCCATTCTGTTCGGGACCCCGACATTCCTGCGAGGCTACCTGAAACGGTGTGAGAAAGAGCAGTTCCACAAGCTGGATCTGGTCGTTGTCGGTGCCGAAAAGCTTCCTCTGGAACTGGCCGAACAGTTCCGTAACAAGTTCGGAGTCCTTCCGTCTGAAGGTTACGGAGCAACGGAAACATCGGGCCCCGCTGCCGTCAATATCATGGATCATCGCAGTGACATGATTCAGCAGAAGGGAACCAAACTTGGTTCCGTCGGGCGCCCATTGCCAGGAGTCGTCATCCGAGCCGTTGATCCGACGACGCGAGAACCACTCGGAGTGAATCAGGAAGGCCTGCTGCTGATCAAGGGGCCGAACGTGATGCTCGGCTACTGGAATCGCCCCGAAAAGACCGCTGCAGTCATCAAGGATGGCTGGTACGACACGGGAGATATGGGCCTGGTTGACGACGAAGGGTTTGTCCACATTACCGGACGAATCAGCCGTTTCTCCAAGATCGGCGGTGAAATGGTCCCGCATCTGCGTATTGAAGAATGCCTCTCCCGGATCATCGAAGATCCTGCAAACAGCGATGCGGGAATTCAGGTCGCAGTCACATCGATCCCCGATGAAAAGAAGGGGGAGCGGTTGATCGTCCTTCACAAGAAGATGAACAAGACGGTGTCACAAGTCATCGATGAACTCTCCAAGGAAGATCTGCCGAATCTCTGGATCCCTTCCAACGATAGCTTTATTGAAGTGGAAGAAATTCCATTGCTGGGAACCGGCAAGCTCGATCTGCGCGGTATAAAGCAGATGGCGCTGGACCGTGCTTAGCGGACAGCAGCGAATCGGTGCGGGGATCACGCTGATTCGCCGGGGGCAGTTAATGAATTGCGAGTCGTCGTTGCTGAGCGGCGACGATTGCTATCTGTGTCGATTGATGAAGCGACTGGAGCACCTGGGGAGATTCGACGGATGGAACTGGAACTTCACGGGCATATTGCTGTCGTAACGGGTGGGGCGAGTGGCATTGGGCTGGCGTGTGCTCAGCGCCTGGCTCGCGAAGGGTGCGACGTCGCGCTCTGGGATGTCGCTCGCGATGTCAGCGGTGTCGCTACAGACCTGGCAAAGGAATTCGGTCGCCGTGCGCTCGGGATTTCTGTGGATGTCAGTAAGCTGGAATCGGTGAAAGCCGCTCTGGAACAGACCGAGAATGAACTGGGGCCGATCACGCATCTGGTGCACAGCGCCGCAGTGACATCCGGGCAGTTCGGCTTTCCGTTTACGAACGTAGCGACAACGTCGTGGCAGCGGGTTCTGGACGTGAATGTGATGGGGATGGTCCACGTGGCCCAGTTGATCGCTCCCGGAATGATCAGTCGTCGAGCGGGAACAATGGTGTTCGTCGCTTCTGTCGCCGGCCAGATCGGCTCACAAACCGATCCCCCGTACAGTGCCAGCAAGGCGGCGAACATCAACTTCGCACAGTGCCTTGCGAAGGATCTGGCCTCACACGGGGTCAGGGTGAATACGGTCAATCCGGGGATGGTCCAGACGCCACTCAACAAACAGGTCTGGGCCGCCTGGAACGAGCAGCAGCCGGTTGAAAAACGCCGAACCTACGATGAATGGGCTGGAGACAAAGTTCGCAACGTGATCCCACTGGGCCGCTGGCAATCCGCGGATGACATTGCTGACATGGTGACATTCTTATCGTCCGCCCGAGCCGCACAAGTGACAGGACAGACGATCAACGTGGATGGTGGCTTCGTCATGCACTGGTGAGCTTCGACTCCCGCAATGACTGCGCAATGTCGTTCAGGGGCGGTCTCGCGACGCAATGCACCACGTCGCACGGGAAACCAACGCTTGCCGGTCGGGCTGACATCACACCGACCGAGCAAACCGGAAAACGCCTCGACCGACATATTTCACCCTCCCGAGCCAAATCATACTTGCCAAAGTGCGCCGCGGCGGTATCGTACACTTCACAATGGTCACCCGGCAGTCGGCCATCGCGGGATAATTGTGATATCCGCGATGGCACCATCGCGAATATTCCCGAGTGCTATCGTGGATATTACAGACCTAGACCGAATATCCACGATCAATCACGAATAATTATTAGTTAGCCAGCTTCCATGCCCTCACCAGATTCCATCGAGTCGCGTTTGTATGAGCACGTTCTTGGCGATGGTTCGCCGCATCCGGCTTTGCTCAGTTCCGGTGTGCTCAGCGATGAGTGGACGGAGACTTATCTGCGGCTCTTGAAGGAAGCAGTCCAGAAGTGCGAGGGACAGGATTCCTTGCCCCGTGATATTGTGGCTGCCGTCCATTTCGCTTCCTGGTATCTCAATATCCGATACGACGCGTGGCGTGGATTCGAGAAGGGGCGACGGAACGAGCAGACAGAGCGCAATCTCGGAAGGTTGCGGACACCGAGTGAGTTTCTATTATTGTCAGCACATGTTGAGAGAGCAAAAGCACAGCACGCTGGCTAACCATGCGCTGCAGCGAACCCGGCCATCGCGTCGCGGTTGCAATCATCGCGTCCCGCGGGCCGGGTCGCTGAGCTTGGGTCGTTAGGCGCTTGCGTCATGAGTCAAGCCGATGAATTCTTTGCACCAGAGTCAGAGTTGTTGGACAAGCTGTGCGACGAGGATTCGGGCGCGCTTCTTCCGGAGTTGTTTGCGGCTCGGACACAGCGTTACCGCTTCGCGCATATTCACGCCGAATGCTTACCTTTGGCGTATTTGACGATTTGTTGCGAAGACTTGGCGCACGCCAGGCGTTCGAGCTTATTCCGAATGCTGTTCCCATCGTGCTCAGCCAGACCGACCCAGACCTGCTCGATACAGCCTTCTCATTGCTTTGCGGCCTCGCGCGCGCATCCGATACCACTGAGTTGCCGGCACAGCTTGCAGCCGAATGGGAGCGCCTTTATGAGCGAGCACTCACACTTCCGCCGAAGCAGCAGGTTTATTGGGACGGTTTGCGTAAGTGGTATCGACGCGCCTAACCATGCGCTGCAGCGAACCCGGCCAGCGCGTCACGGTTGCAATCGTGGCGTCCTGCGGGCCGGGTCGCTGAGCTTGGGTCGTTAGAAGTCAAAATATGGTCACCAGCATTTTGAGTGCATTGCTACTTGCATCCTATGCTGCTGGCGGAGACCTTCCGCCCATCGCCGAGACAGTGCGAGGCAGCCACAACTTCGGTGACAACGCCAAGCACGTCATGATTTACGGAGATTATGAGAACAAATTCGTTTGGGGGATCGTGTTTCCTCGAGACACTCTCGCTTCGATATCGTCCACGATGGTACCAGAGCCGACCACTACGATTGAGCTACAGAGTGGAATCACGTTGGCATTCGTGAAGAATGAAGTCACAATCAGCCAAGGTTCACGCAACTTGAAGATGGCTTTGAAACCGCAGACGATCTATTTGATGCAAGATGACTTCTCGATCAAGAGTTCAGAAGACGTTTCCGGATTCAGGCTCGTCCCAAAGAAACGTTGGAATCGATATGTGGACCAGTACATCACTACCCACGACCTCGTAGTGCCAAACAGTCTCTCCATGCGTTTTGGCAAGCAGGCTTTCTAACCCAAATGGAGTTTGCGCTATGATCTTAATTCGCCTTTCCCTGTCTCTCATGCTCGTTGTGACGTCGTTCGTTGCCGCTGCAAGATCTCAAGAGCCGATCCCGCACGAGATGTTCGGCTATCTGAAACCGGGAATGTACGTTGGATTGCAACGACTCGACGGAACTGCAACGGTTGCCGTCAACGTGTACAGCGACGGACAGGACGGCAACTTGGTCGTTGCCCGCAGCCTTCAGGGGGTGGACCGAAAGGGAGTTGATGCAGATGAATTCGCCACGAGCCATCCCGCCGTTCGTAAGCAACTCGACGAATTGAAAAAGGAACCTGCCGCTCAAAAACTGCAAATTAGGATTGCCGGCTTGCAAAATATTTCGATTGGCCGGATAGCTGCCATTGGCACTGACTATCTGTTGATCGAACTTGATGACCGATCGAAGCGGCGGCTATTGCCCAAGGCGGCGATTGGATACATCGACCTTGATTCGGATCCTGCGACATTCTTCCTCGCGCGTCGAGAAATCGCGAGTGGGAATGACAGATAACCCATAAGGCGGGGTGGCCCAGACGTCGCTTTGGACGTCTGGGTTTACGAGAGGCACAACTGCAGTAAGCCTGCCCCAAAACCCTCTTGTGAACCCAGACGCTGAAGCAGCGTCTGGGCCACCCCTCTTTCGACGTCTAGCTCCTCGTGTGCGGTAGCAGCGACTGTCTCGCTGAGTGGTCGCTGGGTGGCCCAGGTTGGCCGTACCCGGCCTACCTGGGTCGCAACGCGACGAGAAGTTTATTCTGATTCAATATTTCAAGACTTCCTGCGACTTCGTCAACTCGGTAGGCTCAAAGCAGCCAACCGAGGCGACCCCGCGCATATTCCCGGGTGCTTATAGTGGATTTTGTCGGCCTGGACGGAATATCCACGATCAATCACGAATAATGATTAGTTCGGCCAGCGGCGAGGGAACACGTTGAATACCGAGCCCTGTTTGGTTTCTCAGTTGTTTCGTCTCACCAAAGGAGGGGCCGAGTACCTCGACGACCCATCATTGTCCACTGTCCTTCAAGCGCTCAGTACCTTGGATGGGATAGATACTGATACGGCGGGGTGGCCCAGACGTCGCTTTGGACGTCTGGGTTTACGAGAGGCACAACTTCAGTAAGCCTGCCCCAAAACCCTCTTGTGAACCCAGACGCTGAAGCAGCGTCTGG
>CAZSTW010000022.1:30109-53200 GCA_964609845.1 uncultured Planctomycetaceae bacterium
GCCACCCCTCTTTCGACGTCTAGCTCCTCGTGTGTGGTAGCGGGAAGTCGTTGCTACCACCCGGTCAAGCCGGGTGGAGTGCTGCTTTCAGGTGTCAATGACGGTTCTGGTAGCTGGTTAGTTGTGGTCCCGCTGGGACAAGCCGGATAAGCCCAGCGGAACCAGCGTGACAAATGAGTTCATCTCAGGCCATTAAACCGAATGGCATGTTCAGGCGAGCCTAATCGTGCCGCGAGGCTCGACCGAAGAGATTTCCGACGGGCTTGCCCCGGCGGGATCACAACTGAACAGCTACCCAGCCAGCGAAGCATCGCGCCTGGCTCTCCACCCGGCTTGACCGGGTGGTAGCAGCGACTTTCCCGCTGGTTGGCCCCGTTTCACAGGCAAACTTCCGGTCGTTCTTCAGGTGCAGGAAGTACTTTTGCAACTAACTTTCTGTGATCTGTTCGGGCGATTGCTCGCAGAAGTCGGCCAACTTCCTGACGGTCCTCAGATACCCCTCGTGAGTCCGTTCGGACATTCCTCCCAGTGACAAGTCTTCGCTCATCTGTTCGTAGAGGGCTCCACAAAAGAACTGGGAATGTGTCAACAAACGTTCGGACGTCGGTCACTTTCGAGGTGGTTCAACATCTTCTCTCGGAACGCGACCCGAGCGAGCAGGCCTTCCTTCCGGGCGTCGATGATGAGTTCGGAAAGTCCGCTAGCTCAGGAATCAAGGGGCTTCTGTTTCCAATGCGGCAATCAGGTTGGTAACTCTGTCTGCCGTACTGCAATCAGATCGCAACCTCTGGTAAATCGGGAAACTCCATGTTGTGTTCATACCCGTCCGCGGATAGTCGGTTTGAGCGATTTCGTCATCCATCCACATGAGACTGGTATTGCCGATCGTGATTACGGCGATCGGCACTCCGCGCACTGGGCTGGACGATGGGCGTCCGATGCCATTCCAGTAACGTCGAATCGCTCTCGCAGCTTTTGGCGAAAGCGTGATTGGCGCTGACTGGGCACAATCACAACATGAGATGGTAGTTGGGCTCGCACGGTCATTTCGCATTCCCAGTATAAACAGAGCGATGCAGAAGCCTGTGAGCGCAGGGACGATATATTTCCAGGTTGCGTTCACCTCACCTCCCCGGCCTATTCTGCAAGATGGGTGTCAGAGTTATGTCACCCGTTTCGCAACTCTCATGGGCGATTGTCCTGTTTCAGCTCTAACAACGGGTGCCAGCCACGCATATGGCATGACTACAGTAGCTTCTTTTCCGTGGCGAGAAAACAGACGGATCTTTAGCTGAGGGAGCGCAAGGCCTTAATTGAGCAACCTGGCAATCTTTGCATGGCCTTTGCCATTCTGGCGGATGAGCAAACTTGTTCCCAGCGGCAGGATGCTTCCTCCTTCCTCGTCGACGATCATCCACTTTCCAAGTTCTTTGTTTCGTACCATTTGCTCGGCGAGTGCTGCCGCAGGGACATTCGCCCGCCGGACATCATACAGCCGGTTGATCATCGTTTCGTCCGCTTTGGCGGCTGATGTGATCTGAACAAGTTCATCGGCAACGGTCCAGGAAAGTTGATGCTCTGCTGCGATGGCGTCCAATCGTGCCGCCGTTGACAGTTTCTTCGACGCCGCAAACTTGAAGTTCAGTATCAACGGATTTATCCCCTCATCTGAAAGCCCCGTCGTATCGACCCAGTAGGAAATTCCGTTCTTACGAAGGAGCTGATCGAGTAACTCGAGCAGGGGCGTTTCTTCGGCGGAAAACTGCGACGGGGTATTGAGTTTCTTGAGGAGTGCCTGTTCACTGCGGTCCTGAACCGTCGGCGGGCGAGGACGTCCGTTTGCTGCAGTGATCAGATCAAAGACACTTTGCAATTCGGCGTGAACAAAACGCGTCTGACGAATTCGAAACGTCTGCGGGTTGATCGCAGCAATTTCTCCTCCTTCGCCATCCACATCCTTCCAGAACCCTGAAGTCAACTCGGTCAGACCAACGGATAAGGTTTGCGGGTCAATGCCCGGACCAAGTGGTGCCAGCGGATAATCACGGACGATTAAGTTCTGTTCGTCCTTATCGCGCGACATGATCGACAACCGGCCCTTCTCCATCGTTGCAATGAGACCCTGTGATTCGCAGGCCAGATGGATCACAGAACCAAGAGTGATGCCATCGGCCGTCAACGTAATTTCACCGGGGCCAACATCCCGGATCTCCGGATCAAGATCGATTGGGAGCTTGTATTTCTCACCCAGTTCACGCAGGAATTCCTCCGTCGGCTTATCTTTGACGTCAATGGATACCTTCTCCTGAAGACGTTTGTCCGTTCTCAATTGAGCGTCAGCGACTGCTGGAATCGCCAGGAAAAATGCTGCCAGGAAGGCGATCTGTGAACGTGTGAGCATTGTCTGGAGTCTTGTTCGAGGAAAGTTTCTAATCAGTTCAAACGGGGCGTTGCACGTGCGAGCGATCAAGATCGCAAACGAATCTGCTGATCCACTACGACACGATGTCTTGCTGCGGCTGGGATCATAACTTACCGTGACGAAGCTGACGAGGATCCACGTTCCGAAAAAGGTGTTCACGGTGCGAATGGTCAGAACCAATGCTGGAGTTCGTTGGTCATTTGCTTGTTCGGCGATTTTCGCCGAAACCGTCAACGTCCTGCTTCGAACCTCAAGATTCTGGCCGAAAAAGGGGCCGCCTCGTCCTCAGATCCAACGTCTCGCCAGAGAACTGTTTGCAGACGGCGACTGAAACAAAAGTCCAGGAAGTTAGCTGCAGCCCGCAATTGACCGGTTTTGTCTGAGATGATATCAGAGCCCTGCTCTTCCCATTCAAAACTTCACCAGGTCTGACGATTCATAAGCTAGTCCTCGATGCGAGTTCTGTCTGGCATTGTCGTATTGATTTCACTCAGTCTCATGACGTGGGGCGAGGAATATTTCCCCTCGCGTGATCAGCGGTTGTCTCGTGGCAAACACGTTCAACCGAACATGGGAGTGCAGACATCACCATGGTTCCAGCCTCGTCGGATGCCTTTGCAGATGAGGTCGCGGACTGCGAAACACTTCGAACTGCGCGTACGACTGGTGAATGACGATTCCGGGTTTGCTTACATCGGCCAGGGGACGCATACCGAACCGGAAATGAATGGTGAAGATCTGATCATTCCGCCCGATCCAGCTGCTGTTGGCAATGAAGAGATTTCGATTAAAGCTCCAACAGGAAACGCGGTTCCGCTCGACGGTGCTGCCAGGGAAGCGGAAAACAATTCCACTCCGGCAGAAATCAAACCTGCAGACAGTCGATCGAGTTTTGGCTGGATCGCCGGGACGGGAAACCAGCTGGGAATGCTCGAATGGATGGGGCGCGATCTGTCCATCGTCGACTATTCAGCGGCCGATCGAGCGTCATTTCGGATCAACGGCGGTCACGAATTCCGCTGGCTGACAGGCCCCGATTCTACAGACTTGCCACCCTATCTGTTCAGCCTGTTTGTCGATGTCAGTTCAGGTATCAAAGTCGGAAATGACTGGACATTCGATGTCATGATCTCTCCGAGTTGGAATACAGACTTTGCCAACAAGAGCTATCAGTTGTTTCGACTCCCCTGGCAGGCCGTCAATACCTTTCGACTGGACGATGAATGGAAACTGGTTGCTGGGGTAACAGATCTGGACCGAGAAGACATACATCTGCTTCCTGTCGCTGGCGTGATCTATCGGCCTGTCGATGGCAGCGCCGACTACAATCTCGTCTTTCCGCGTCCCAAGGCCGCCTGGCGTCTGAGCCACGCTGACCAGGGCCGTCACTGGGGATTTGTGTCAGCGGAACTCGGAGGAAACTCGTTCACAATCCAGCGTACCGGGGCCGTTCAAGACATTGTTACGTTGCGAGACTATCGAGTCTTCGTGGGATTCGAAAGCCGGGGCGAAAAACGCCACACCAGCCGACTGGAATTCGGCTGGATCTTTGGGCGTGCGGTCGAATATGTCTCGGGAGTCGGCAACTATAATCCTGGTCAGACCGCGATGATCCGTATCGCGAGCGACTACTGATGGCACCGCCAGTCAGAACTCTTCAATCAGTTCGCCATCGGACTTATGGGAAAGGTTGCGTAACACGTCCGCATTGATATTGGTCGAGATGAATCGAACCGAGCCGTCGCCAACCATCACATGATATCCGCCGACATGCCAGCTGCTGAATCCCCCGACGAATTCTGGAGGTTCAGTAGCATTCTGCCCATTTGGCATTCCGGGCACGACTCTTTCAGGGGCCACATGGATCTGATAGATCGCAGCCGCGTCGGGCGTTGATTGATTCGTCCAGATCACGGGGTTTCGTAACGTCGCCGAAGTCCCCGACATCCATCCGAGATCCGATTTGGACTGTGTCCCAAACCGCGTTTCGGCAACGAACAGTGTGTTCGAGAGCCCATCGGGAATCTGCATCGTCCTTACAGAGCTGTTCAGGAAGAGAACTCCGTTCTGCTTGACGTCAATTTGAGTTTCATAGTCATTGTGAATTCCACAGTAGTTTGCTTTCGCCACTTCCTTGTCTCCGCGCGATGGTCCCCAGTCGGAAGGACACACCAATGACGGAATGAAATGGATTCGCACCCGGCGATTCGCTTCGGCGTAGACTGATTGATTGAAGTCAATCTTGCTGGCGGCTGCCGTTTGATCCAGGAACGGCAGGATCTGAGTGATCCACCCCATGTGATGTCCGCCACCTTCAACCGATGTGATCGGTCCCGTCGGATTTTGAGTGCCCGGGGGCAACGTCTGGTGCGTCATCATGTAGTTATGCAAGGCCAGGCCGATTTGAGAAAGATTGTTCTTGCATTGAGTCCGGCGGGCAGCCTCGCGCGCCTGCTGAACGGCGGGCAGCAACAAGGCGATCAAGACCGCGATGATTGCGATCACGACCAGAAGTTCAATCAGAGTGAATCCGCGACGCGGATGATGGAGTGTTGAGGCGTGCTTGTGAGGCATGGAAGAATTCCTTTTGATCGTTTGGACAATGTGAAAGACTGTTTTCGAGTTGGATTTATCAGCCAGTACGCGCTGGCGTTTCGTTTGAGCCGGGGGCTAAACCCGCATTGATGGCCATTGTGAAAGGAAAGGGTTCGTCAGGGAGACTCTCTCTGTGAAACTGATAGCTCGCGTGTAATACGGATGGGATTGGGTGTTCCTGCCGGGTATTCAGCCGTTGCCGAGACGACCCGCTCCCCTTTGGTGTCAGCCGACTCAGCAATGACGATGACCACTTTCGCTGGATCAAGACTTGCCGCCAGGTCTGCAGCAATCTGCCATGTTTCCCCCTTGTATGCGGCATCGTTCCGAAGTTGTGCAAAGCCACGTCGCAGGCCCGCCTCGACCAGCAATGACGTCTGCAGGAACTGCTCCTCCCGAATCAACTGAGTCCGCGTTTGAAGGACCGAGCCAACAAGCGTCGAGCCGATCGCCATGAAAACGAGCAGGATGACCATGGCAACGACGATGATTGTTCCGCGGCGAAACTGCCGCTCGCCGAATGTTGTCCTGCCGGATCGGCTGTCCCGGGAATAAATTCTGTTCATGGTTGTGTCTCCACATCACGTGCCGAATTGGACGCCGAGATTGAATTGCCTCTTTCACCATCAGCAGCTTTGGACGCGATGTTTGTCGGATTGCCGGCAATCTTCAGATTTCGACCTGGTTCAGCGACAACGGTCAGTTTGCGTTTGCCCATGGCTGATTTCTGTTGTGGGGACATCGTCAGGCCTGATCGATCAATGTCCAAGGCGAGGAACCGAGCCTGGTCCCCTTCGTTCGCTTCGCTGCGAAACTGAACTTCACAATCTGGCACGCGGTAGACTTCTCGTCCTGTCGCCTGGTCGCCGGTAAATGACTCTCGAATCACTGTCTCGTCCTTGAAGTGATACGTGACGCGGGTTAATCGAGGAAACTTCAATTCCAATGAGTCCGTCGGCGTTGGATTGGCTTCCTTCAGGTCCTTCGGATTCGCCGCATGGACATCATCTCGAAATTGTCGTGACAGCTTGAGCAACGTCATCTCCAATACCGCCTGCCGCGATACCGATTGGTCGGAACGCAACAAGGATTGAATGAGGACGCCAGACATCGTCATCAGAATCGACATCATTCCGATCACGGTCACCATGTGAATCAGGCTGAAGCCGCGACGCGACGACTGTCGGCGTCCGGCATGAATCCGGGCATCCTGTGTGGAGCGGAGGTAGTGTGTCGCAGACCTCATTTTTCCTCCGCTTGAAAAATCCATGCCGACAACTGCACCGGTTTGACCACCTCGTCTGATTGGCCTCGCCACGTGATCGAGACGCTTAGCTGACGCGAGACCGGTTTTTCGAGATGTTCTGTAATCTCGAGCGACTGCTTGAGATCTGGCAATAACGTCTGCAGGTCGGCAGGTGCATCTGCCAGCGTTTGTTTCCCCGGTGACAACTTGTCCCAGGGGAGTGCCGAGTACCGTTCGAGCACGTTTCCGGCGTGTTGGATCGCGAATTGACGTTGCTCGATTGCCAGTCGCTGTCGTGAGACGCCGACAAGAAACGGCGCCGTCATCGTAATCGCGGCCCCCAGCAACACAAACGTGGCAATCATTTCGGTCAACGTGAACCCGCTGCGTGAAGGCACACGTCTGCGAGTCTGCGTCGCCCGAGAACGAAATCTTAGAAGTTGATTACGGCACATCGGAAAGCCTCAAAAGGCGAATTTAAGTATCGGAGCATCCCCACAGACATTCACGCCTGTGGAATCACGAAAGGTCATTGAGCAATTTGATCAGTGGCATAAACATCGCAATCACAAAGAAACCGATTGGCAAGCTGACGAGGAGAATCAAGAGCGGATGAACAATGCCACCAATCACGCTGAATCGGAATCTCCATCGGCGTTCCAGATTCTCCGCAAGTGTCTCCAGAACCCAGGGGAGATTTCCTGCCCGACCAGCAGCTTCAATCAGATTCCATTCACTGCTTCGCAGTACGCCATGAATTCGCAGTTCGTCCCAAACGGAATGCCCCTGTTGAACTTGCCTGATCAGCGCATTGATTGTCGACTGGATTAATGGGGAATCTGGTTGCTGGGCAAAGACTTTGACCCCCTCAGCGACTGATTGGCCCGAGGAAGTCGTCATGGCCAGTGCTCGCAGGATTTCGGGTGCATGCATCCGAACAAAGAACCGCCCAAGAAGTCCCATCACCGCCGACGCCTCACTCTCATAACGGCCACTGACAAGATATTTCCTGAGCCATAGTGAGGCAGCGATGATCGGGGGGACAATCAAATACCAGTAGTTCACAAAGCAATCCGAAATCTGAATCGTAATCCTCGTGACTTCAGGTAGTTCTGTGCCAAAATCGTCGAAGATCTTTTTGAACTTCGGGATGATGTAGTACATCTGAAAACCGCAGATTCCGATCAGCACAACTAGCAGCATTAACGGATACGCGAGTATCGAATAGTCAAGATCCTGTTGCCGGTGGCTGAGTGCTTTCCCTTGTGCAATTGCCAGACGTGTCAGCGATTCTGCGAACGTGTCACTATTTAACGCGGATTGCAATTGCAATGCGGTCGGTCGCGAGAACAGTTCATACGGCAGGCACTTCTGCAGCGGAATGCCATGTTGAAGGTCTGTCACAAATGCGAGTAATCGTCGCTTTCGAATTCCGGTGGCACTGCCAGAGTACATCTGGATCTCATCCACCAGTGTTTTTTCGGATTTGGCAGAAAGAGCCAATAACCAGATGAGTTCCAATTCGGCGGCTTTTTGGCCAGCCCACCTTTGCGTCATCTGAAAGTGAAACCAGCGTCCCAGGATGAACATTCCCAGGACGAATCCCATGACGTTTCCCAATCCCAAACCCATCAGGCCGACAACAAGGAAACAGACCCCGCTGAGGCTGCGGATACTTCGAGCAGCACGTGGATTCAGCAACAGTTCTGCCTGCAGGTTCAACCCCAGTCCGAGAATCGTCAGGATAATCAAGACGATGACAACTGCGAGTACGAGCAGCATTGATTCTTCAATGAACATAATAAACTCTACGAGTGAGCTCAGGATAAAGCGTTGAGGAGTCTGATCAGTGGCAGGAAGAGTCCACCGACTGTTGTCACAATCAATACCGAAACAACCATCATCACCATGACGTCCATCGAGATGATGAGTGATCGGATCGAGAACTGTCCCTTTGTCGAATAGACATTGGACAGAGCTCGCAGATTGCTGGCCATCTCTTCGGGAGGCTGTCGCAGAACCAGTGAAAACGCGTGCGGCAGTTCCAGGCGATTAGCCGCAGACTCGATCGATTCGCCGTGCTCTAAGAGCGTGACAAGGTTGTGACAAGTCGCTTGCAGTGTCGGATCGGACAATCCCGCCGAAGCGAACTGCAAAGCTTTGGGTAATGGCAGTTGCCCCTCAACGAGGATCGCCAGTACTTCACAGAATTCACTGAACTGTCGCAGACTCAGCATCGGTCCAATGATCGGAATCGATTGACCGGGGCGACTGGACATCCGGGAAAAACTGCCGAACAACAACCAGTACCATCCACCCGTGACGGCTGCCAGCAATACCGGGGCCAGCAATAACCCATAATTGCAGACCACGTCTGACATCGCGATCAACAGCTTTGTGATCCCGGGCACCTCGATCCCAAAGTTTTCGAAAATCCCTTTGAACTGTGGCACAAGCACCCACAGTACCGCCGACACCCAGACTCCAAAAAAAACGAATATGGCCGTGGGATACGCGAATCCAATCATCAGCCGATGACGAAAATCTCGATCCCATTGTTTCTGATTGAGCATGACCTGCATCACGAGATCAAGCCGACCGATTTCCATTCCCCCCTGCAGAAGTTTGCCGACCATTGCGGGGAGTCGTTCCTGCAATCTGCCGATGACAGAACTGGGCGATTCGCCCGCCTGCAATTGGCGGTCCAGGTCACGCAGCACGCGCTGAGCCTGTGGCGAAGTCGACTCGTCGGCCAGGGCTGTCAGCGCGGTGTTCAGCGGCAGGTTCGCTGCCATGCGATGCGACAACGCGATCAGGACCGCTTCGCTCTCGTCCGGTGTCAGTGATTCGTTCATGGCTGGTCCAGGCCTTTCCAGACAGAGATAACAGGGAGCAGGACCGTTAATACGTAAATCGTTACGAGGATCGCGCTGCACGACAGGGCGAATGCACCTGGGACGGTGAGATTGAACCACGCGGTCCGCTGCTCTGCTTGAAGACGGCTTGACTCGGCGAGCTGTCTGATGGCGACGGGCAGCAAACCAGCCTCCTGGCTGGTCACGACAACCCACTTCCACGATGCAGGGATTGCTGTCGCTTCCGCCAGTGCCTCACGCAGTGACCGCCCCGATTTCAACGCGGTTGCGATGCGATCAGCATCGGACTGCAATTTCTTGTTCTCAGTGACACTGGCCGCTCGCGGCAGCGCCTGTTCCAGCGGAATGCCGAACTTCATCTGCAAAGCGAGCAGTTCCAGGAACTGAGTCCGCCGCAGCGAGTATTGAACTTGGCCAAATCCGGGTAACCAGTTGAGTCCCGTGATTGCAGACCAAACGGGGCGAGTCGGCCCAGAACTGAACAGATACAAGGCGGCAACGACTCCCAGCAGTCCGATCGGGATCTGCAGGCTCCAGATCGACTGTGTCTGGTGCAGAGCGAACAATGTTTCAATCGCCCAGTCGGCCGGAAGCCGAATGTCTTCGAGAGTAGATTTGATGGTTGGCACCAGAATGGAAACGACACCTGCCGCGAGGGGAACGGCCACAATCAGGCAGGCCAGCGGATAGATCATCGCCAGGCCTACTCGGCGTCTGATCTCTTGTACGACTGTCGCCGAATTCGCGACGGAATCGAGCGCCTCGGGCAATCGGCCGGACTGCGTCCCTGCTTCTACGACGGCCGCATAGACTGGCGAAATCGAGTGCGTCTCCTGTGCGAATGCTTCGGCCAGGCTTCGACCACCAGAGAGATGATCGGCCAACCGCTCAGCCAGCTGGTCGAAGCTTGTTTGCGCACCTCCGGCAATGCTGCGCAATCCCAGCTCCAGCGGAACCCCCGCACGGATCAACGCGGCAATTTCGTGGTTGATTTCGATCAGGTCGTTCATCTTAGGCGAGCTTCGCGAACTCATTGTCCTCTCCCTTGATCAGCAATCGTCGACGAAACGTCGCAGTCGTGACGAAAGCCGAGTACCCGGCGAATTTCTGCGGGACTGGTCATCCCCGATTCGACGAGTGATCGAGCCCGTTGTCCGAGTGTGCAGAAACCGGTGGCCATCGCCGTTCGCTGAAGATCGTCGGCACTGACTTGAGACAGAATCGCACGCCCGATCTCCTTTTGATCGGGACGCAGGAATTCTGCGACCAGTGATCGTCGATGGTAGCCCGTTCCGGCACAGTGAGCACAACCAACCGGTATCCGAACTCGCGACAGGTCAAATCCCAGCAGGTCCGCAGGTTCGTCAGACCAGGCGGCACAATCGCACAACTGACGGATCAACCGCTGGCTCAGCACGCTGCGCAAACCTGTTCGCAGCAAATAGGGTTCGATACCCATGTCGTTCAGCCGACTGATCGCCTCGCACGCACTCCCCGCATGGAATGTCGAGATCACCAGATGGCCGGTAAGGCACGCCTGAAAGACGGTCTCTGCTGTTTCCCGATCACGAATTTCTCCGACAAGAATCACATCTGGATCCTGGCGCATCAGTGATCTCAATCCAACGGCATAGTCGAACCCGACGTTTCGCTTGACCTGCGATTGCGCCACGGCGGGCAACACGGTTTCGATCGGGTCTTCCAGCGTAACAAGGCTCTTGCCACGTCCATTCTGACGCTGAATCTCACGCAGGCAGGCATAAGCCGTCGTTGTCTTGCCACTCCCGGCAGGACCAGTGATCAACAGAGCACCCGTCGTTTCCTGCAGAGCCAGTGACAAGCTGTGGCCAATATCGTCAGGCAAACCGAGATCTGCAGGAAACAGGAATCGACTTGATCCCGCAAAAATCCGGACGACGGCTTTCTCGCCAAATAAAGTGGGAAATGTGCTGACTCGCATTTCCCAGACATCTGCCTGAAGCGTTAAGCCATCCGCATTTGGCGATGGCACTGCAGGCTTCGTAGTCTGGATCCGTCCTTCCTGCGGGATGTCCGTTTTGTACGTGAGCAGTTCTGCCAGAACTTTTAACCGGGCTACGACATTGGGGGCGAATTGTCGCGGATACACGGCCATCGGGACGAGCACACCATCAATCCGGCAATCGATTTCCAGCCCACCATCTGCAGGCGTGAAATGAATGTCACTGGCACCACTGGCTTGAGCGAACCGCAGCAGATGCTCGACGACCCCGACAATATATTCCGGATGCTTGGAATCCAGTTTTGGCAGGGTCTGTTGATATTGTTCAGCAAGAGTTGCGGCAGACATGAAGACTTTCTTGGCACCGGCAGCCGGTTGACGGTCCACTCCCGCAACGTCGCTTCGACGCTGGAGAGGAATCTCGTCAATCGTGGTTTGGAATACTTCAGTCATGGGATTTATTCGATCGAATTCTGGCGATGTGCCAAGTATTGTTTTACGATGTGGTTTTCGAGTCCAACTCATGAGCCAGCACGGGTGGATTCCCGTTTTGAACCGTGGGCTAGCGCCCAGCGGCTGATGGTCTCACTTGAATTCCGACGCCTGTCACAATCCGATGTCCTTTTAGAAGTGGTTTTTGAATTCAGCCAATCAGCTGGAACGGTCCAGCGTCCGGTTCCGAGGTGGACGCCCCTCATCTGTTGACGGAATCCCAAATCTCATGAGTAACGTTCAAAACTTCCCGTTGAAAGACGTTCAACGAACCAAAACGCACGCGAATTCTCGTTGAATTTCAATTAATTTAGAAATTTGCATGACACTGACGGCCACATACAGGCTTTGTCTTCATTTGGACGCTGGACAGGGGCTTTCGGAGAGGCCTTGGAACTGCTTGAAACATCCGAAATACCTTCAACCTAACGTTCTGGTAATTCTGCGACTGGAATTGGAAAGACGAATCGTGAGGGGCTGACAGAAATCGCCGGAACGGATTCCTTCGAATTCACTTCTACGGGATTGGGGCTGTTACCTTGCGACACAAGGGAGTTCAATCGATAGTCGAATCGCCCGTTTGACCAGGGATCCTGAAAATTCCGCTGCAGGACAATTCCGAACAGCGAATCAAGGTCGGCGGGCATCTTCTGATGTTGCTTACGGTAGGCAATGATCCCCATTCGTATCAGTGCCGCTCGTGTCGCAGTAAATCGATCACGAACCGAGTCGGAACGATCACCGGTCAGAGCTACCTCAGCCCCCCAGGTCGTCGACTGTAGTTCGGTCATTGGCTGCAGATAGTTTTCTCCAACGTGAGACACACGTTCTTCAGAACCTGATCGTGGATCAGAATTCAACCGAGCGAAAAGGCTGCTGAGATGGGCTCGATGCAGCATCGACTCGATTTCCCAGAGACGATTGCGCCGAGCCGATTCCCAGGGAAGCTGCATCCAGATCCGTTGCCAGCCGGGAATCGCCCCGTGACGGGCGACATATTCCTCCACGATCGAGTTCCGCTTTGCCTGCATGTGTTCATCAATAATTGCCGAACCCGGTGATGGAAAGTGGTTCAGTCGTTCTTCAAGCTCCTTGATCACTCCATGAATTTCGGCGAAAGGGACCTCACTGCGATTTGCCCACTCGACCAGCATTTCAAGGCCACGGCGTTCCTCAACAGCTCCGGCTTGCCAGCACGAATTGAACGGACCGCGGGCCATCGTCTGGCATGCGTTCAACTGGGCTCGACAGATCTTCAGAGCTGCCGTCGGTTCGTTCAACTGCAGGTAATCCCGGGCACGTGCGAGCATCCGGTCGCTCAGCCGATTAAAGCTTGAAACAGGGAAAAGTTGAACGGATGACGATTGGTTCGATGGCTCAAATCGGAAATGAATCGTCGCAATTGATGCAAACGCTCGGGCAATTTCATCTGCGATCGCTCGTTCGTCGTCGTCGCTCCGCCTCAAGATGACAGAACCAGGCTCAACGACTGGCTTGATCGGCAGTGCCGCGATGTCGAGCAGACGCTGTCGAACAGTTGATCCGTCTGACGCGACAGTTGAAAGATTGCCTACCTCGTATTCGTACTGAAAGTGGTTCGCCGACTCGAATACCGGCCGTGAAAGCTGGGCAGGGTCAAAACAGACAACTTCGTAAACACGATAGGCCGCCACCATCGCACATACCAAAAGGGGAAGCCCGACCAGTACTGCGGTAAGGCGAAGCTTCTGAGCCCGTGTTGAATCGTCCAGCAGCCAGCAGCGGGCATGCATTCGCGTAGCAATCAGTGGTGCGATGGCCGGAATGCCGGCGGACCACCATTGAGGAATGTGCAGGCTGCGCATGAACTCAAACCAGAGAAACAGGACGGCCGTTGCCATCGCCCCCGTAATCGCGGCCAGGATCGCACGGTGCAGCAGCATCGCGGCCAGTTGACCACTCCCGTAACTCAACAGAATCAGCCAGAAATGACGCTCAATCAGACTGGTGGGATAAATCCAGAAACTGCGATCACGGATCGCGACCAGCGCGAGAAGCACTGCGGGAATGACGAATGCACGAACCAGCCACACTGCTTGCCTGGCATTCCAGATCATTCTCGGAGACGAACCTTGATTGGCCAGGAATCGTATCGGTTGCCCTTCCCCTTCGCTGCGAAACGATAAAATTCCCATGACCAGTGCCAGCAGACAGACGACAACATCAGGAAGGGACGGTATCCCGTAGTCCTGTGGAATAACGTAGTCGATCTGGTTCCCACTCAGCAGCAATGCACAAATCGAAATCATCAACCAGCGTGGAATGAAATTGCGTTGCCGTTCCTGCCACACCAGACGCTGCCAGGCGCGAGACTCACTTTCGTCAGGTTCGACGCCAGCAGGAATGCGGCTGGCACGCGACGTTCGAACGAAGATTCCACTTCGCCGGATCGACCAGAAGTCACCGTAGTCCGCGAGAAACCGGAAATCGAGGTACTTTCCTTCAGCCCAGCGGTACCCCAGCCAGGTATCGAGTGCCAGCATTGCGAAGGCTCCCAGAGCAAATGTGGCCATCACGATGAAACGATCCATGTTTGCACCGAAGTCTCCTGGCATCAGATTCATCAGAGCCAGAACAGTGATCATGGGCAACCAACCCGTCAGAACCCAGCCGACAGCCATTGTCGGAATCGATGTGATGACTCGTTGGCTCAAGAGTGATCCGAACACGCACCAGGCGAGCAGCACCAGCAGGATCGTCAATCGCAATGCGACATCACTTCCGATGGAGTGTTGAGCAAAGAAGATCTGATACGTGACGTAGTTGTCGGAAGGATTGGATCGTCCCAGCAGCAATGCGACAAAAGCACCACAGACATAAAGCGCGGCGCTCCCTGCCAGGCAGATCCCCCCCTTGGCCAGCAGGATAGCCCACGGCGACGGGGCGTGATGGACCAGCAGATCACAAGTCCGCTCTTCACGTTCCCCGGCAAAACTGATCGCGGCCGAGGCGACAATGAAAATCACTTGAACCGCGAAGACCAGGAACCACATGGCCCAGGTCGCCCACTGCTCGTCCAGGGACGAGATGTGGCTTGAGGTCGATTCTGTGGTGCTGAAAAATGCCAGTCGCAACAGGATCTGCAGGACCAGCAACAGCCCCAGCAGAAGGAACCACAACGCCCGTTGGACGCGGTATTCCTTCCACAGTAAACGCCCGATGGCAGAGGTGAACATGATAACCACCTTCAACGACATGTGAGTCCGACACAGGACTCGCTTTCAACACCGCAGACGTGCAAGGCAATGACAGACTTTGAAAGCTGTCCCGATCCTCTAGAACGCGTCACATTTCAGTGTGGCGTCCCGCGGGCATCAAACGACAGCGTCTAACCCATGTTTCGACGCGACGCGGAAGTGCGACACGCACTAAAAGAAGTGATACGCCTTCGGACGGCACAATTCATCGACTGGCGATTTGACGGTTAACGGGTCCAGGCTCGCAAACTCAGACGTCATGCAGGCCACATAGATTTCCTCCAGCGACGGTCGTCGCATTGTGACATCACAGTGATTCGGATCATCATTGAGGACCTGCAGCGCCGAGTCATCGAGGTCCCGGACAAGTAAACGCCAGATCCGATCTTCTCGCTGCGAGCCGATCAGCAGAGTCGGTTCGGAAAAGACCGGTGGCGCCGTCTCGATGCCGTTCATGGAGACGATCACTTCATGGACACGATCCTTGAGTGTTTCCAGTGGTTCGCACAGGACCAGGCGTCCTTCGCGAATGATCGCTATCGTATCGGCGACTCGTTCCACCTCCGAGATCTGATGGCTCGACAGCAGCACCGTCCGTCCATGGGCTGCAACATCGACCATGCTTTCCAGAAACTCGCGTCGTACCATGGGATCGAGTCCCGATGTCGGTTCGTCCAGTACCAGAAGTTCCGGTTCATGGGCCATTGCCAGCGACAATGAGACCTTTCCCTGCATCCCTTTGGAGAGTGCCTTGATCGGCCGATCTGAGGGGAGACGGAATCGCCGGACAAGTTCATTAAATCGCTGGCGATAGCCGATCGGATGGAACCCGGCCGCAAACCAGCCGATCTCTTCGACGGTCATCCACTCGTACAGCGCGGGCCGGTCAGGCATGTAACCCACGCGCCGCCGTATCTCGCCCCCATGTTCCTGACTGTCCATACCAAGCACGCGAGAAGAGCCTGCTTCGAGCGGCATCAGTCCCAGCAGGATCTTGATGGTGGTGGTCTTGCCAGCACCGTTTTCTCCCAGCAGTGCGATGACCTGACCCGGATGGCCACGGAGTGTCAGGCCCTGCAAGGCGGCGTGGCTTCCGAAGAGTTTGGTAACCCTGTGCATCTCGAAAATCGAACTCATGGCGTCTCCGGAATGCTTTGTTTTTCGATGGTCTTGGAACGAGCCAGGCTTTGCCAGGCTGATTCAACGAGTCCAATGAACTCGCTTTTGACAAATCCACTTTGCAGCGCTTCGATCACGACTCGCTGGACTCGGGCTTCCATATTTTCCTGGCGGGCCCGGCGACAGTGTGCTGCGGCCTCTTGAGAAACTCGCAGTCCTTCTCCACGCAGTGCTTCGAGCACTTTGTCGTTCTGCAGATCACGATAGGCCCGGGCCACGGTATTCGGATTGACAGCCAGTTTGACAGCCAGTTCGCGCACGGAGGGAACGAGTTCACCCGCCCGGAGCGTATTCTTGGCGATCGCGTATTTGACCTGCCTGGCAATCTGATCATAGATGGCCACGCCGCTATCGGGATCGATCTGAAAAAACATGGCAGAACTCCTGTACTATCGCGCTAGTACGGTAGACCCGTCGGGGTGAGTTGTCAATTGGCAAATCTGCGAATTTCGGAATTTCTCCTCGGCTGGTGAATCGAACGTGGAAGAACGGTCACGCCGCTATGATTGCAATCCAGTAGGATGGGGCCAGCGGCGCTTCGCAGCGCCGGCCCACCAATTCCATGGCAATAAACGCATTCACACCGACAATGTTTGTTGACCGGCGTTCGAAGCGCCGCTGGTTCCACCCTACGATGGCAGATGGTCTCGGGCAGGAGGCCTGACTCGTAACGAACGGCATGTCTAATGTTTGATGATTCCGGCTATGCGGGTGTGCGTGTATGCGGCCCCAGTGCTTTCGGACAAACGTTGAGCAGCATGCGTCGAAATTCTGAAGGTCTTGCCTTTTGTTGCTTACAGATGTTGACTCAGCGTGGTTGCGTGCCCAAGATTAATGGGCACAGACTCAAATGCAACTGCCTGCGCTATCGAGTTCTGTGCAATGTTTTGACATTCCACAGATTAGCCACGTACTTGCAGAGTTGTCGAGGCATTCTGTTGCTGCAGACTTGGCTGTCGATCACCGCTTTTTGAAATTGACGCTCACTCGGAACGACTGGCTTAGCGTTGTTGCTTTGCAGCGCAGATTCACACACGAATGTTTTGCGTGATGTACTTTTTCAAGTTCCAGAAGCCCAGAAATCTCGAATTCAACATGCTGAGACGCGGGGAGGTCTTCTTCGCGACAGTGGCGGAGTTGAACGACGCTAACGAATGTCGTCCTTGGTTTGTGCTCAACGGAACAAAAGAACTTTGGACTCGGTTGGCCACCTACATCCTACAAGAGGCGTGTTTGCGTTCCGAAGTATATGATCGGATTGGTCGCGAAGAGTTTCGAGAGTTGTTAAGCCTAGGCAAGTCACTCGGATCTCAACTGAAACAACGAGTGCGTCATCGAGATGTCGGTCTTGAAAAACTCGATTTGCTATTCCGGGAATTGCTCGAAAAAGAGCTTGCAAACAGCACCGTTCCGACACATCCACGCCTCATTCTTGAATCCACTCGCGATGTTATCCGCCACTACATTCCAAAGGTAGTCGAAGAGCACTCCTACATTGCGTCGTTTTCCCGGAACGCGAAGAACCCGACGATGTGGGGGCATTATGCAGACGCCGAACGAGGGTTCGTTGTCATTTACACGACAGACAATGGTTCCATTCGTATCGAGTCTCCGATCAAAATGCTTCATGGGACGCGACCGTTGCCTGATCATGAATTCGCCGATTTTGAGATCGGAATCTATAAACAGGACGACTTGAAACTCAAAGTCGTCCAATACGGTAGGAAACCGCCGAAAGTAAATGCGTTCCATCGTTTGATACCAAAATTCTCGTACTCCGAAGAGGAGGATCACTATGACGTTCCCTTGATGCTGGAGGGCGACGCCAAGGCAAAGGAAGAGAGTCAAATCGGGTTAGTCAAGTTTTCAGATTGGCGATACGAGCAGGAAATTAGGGCGTTTTTACCCGTTTACAACGAGATTCCGCCGGACATGCGGATAATGAGAGTGGGGGCCGCCAACATTTGTGGGTTGATCTTTGGCCCGCGTATGTCTCAATGTGACAAGATACGCGCAGTGCTATGCTGCCATTTAATGCGAGAATCGACTCTCAAGTCAAATGACGTCAGGTTGCCCCAATTCAACTTTTTTCAGGCACGTCAGGTTGTTGATCGTTTTGACTTCCGAATTGTCCCGGTTGGAATTCTTGATGGTTTGTATTTCGAAGGACATTTGCCAATAAAGTCGATTGACGATCTTGATGAATCATCCGCTCAATCTTTGCGCGAAATGAGCGAGCGAATCGGGAATCCGATGCGGGATGCTTCGAAGGAATCGCGTAAATCGACATCGGCGGAGGGGTAGCCAGGACAAAGCGATTTGACCGGAAAGTAATGACCCGAAGTCGCACTTTGGCGCGAAGTGTAAATGCTTTTAGGGGTTGTAACAGGGAGTGAGTCGCAGTTTCATCCCCACCCTGATTCCAACGGTTTCTGCTGCTCCGTATCTCGCGAGTTTTCGCGACACCTTTGTTGACATGCTTCGCTCATACGCCCAAAATCTGGACACTCAACCCGTTTGCGAACGACTTTTCGGCAAATGACGATACGGAAAAGCTTGAATTTCGGGGGGCCTCAGTGTGGTTCGATTGATAGTTCTTGCAACGGTATTCATGGTCGTCTCAGCGTCGCGTGTCTTTGCTGACCCGATACAGGATGCAGTCGAAAAGCACTCGACAGCAGTCGAAAATGCCAAACGCCCGGTGTTGGTGGCGTACAGTGAGTTGATATTGGCGGCGAATAAATCTGGAGATGCAGCCGGTGCCAATCGACTGACTCAATTCAGCGAGCGATTCGCAAGCAGCGGCATCATCTACTTTCCAGATCAAGGTAACTCATTTCCCGTCACCATCAAGGAGTATGGCAAGTCCATCAAGAAAGCTGGAGATGACCTTCAGGACGCTTATCGGAAAGAAATGACAGCTGCCGCCTCGCAACAAGACTTTGAGCGACTTAATTCTTTAACGTCTGAACTTGAAAGTCACCGACTTCCCGGAAAACTGATCTCTCTTCAAACTCAACAGGCGAATCAATATCTCAATCATTGGGGAATGCTTCTGCGGGCAGGCAAAGCAGATTCAGAACCCCTCAGGGCGAACGCGACATTTGAATTGCGACCTGGATTTGAGAATTCCGAGTTCGTCGCCATTCATAGCGTCAATTTTCCTACTCACTTCGTCGCTCATTCAGGCTTTCGAGTCCAGATTTCAGATTTCCAGGATAACGCGGACTGGAAGCGGCATGCCACATGGATCAAAGTGCCCGGCCTTGTCGATCCGAAGGCTGGGGTAAGTTTCAAAGCGTCGACGCACCCCGAGCGAGTGATTCGCGTTCGACCTAACGGTGAGGTCTGGCTTGATCCAATTGAGAACAATGCAGCCTTTTCCAGAAGCGCCACTTTTTTTGTTAAGCCTGGCGTTTGGAAGCTGTGGTAATGAGAATCGTCAGGGTGATATCGGTTTCGTACATTCGATATAAGAGACGCTGGCGAATGAGTTCACTTTTTGACTCAGCTGAATCGTCGATGCCTGCTGTTCGCGCGTGATCATCGCGTCTCGGAGATTGTTCAGGCCCTCTTCCAGAGGATTGGCGTTTCTTCGATTACGCTCGGAATCGAGTTGGCGAACTCGCGATAATCTTGGATCCAACTCGTGATTTGCTGCAGACTATATTCGATTTCGACAGAAACTCGGCCATTGATAACGATTGATCATTGCAGCTAAGCCAACGATGGTGCTTCTTGATGTGGATAATGCACGAAGGCGGAACGGACGGGTGCTATGCTCAAACCAACTCTCAGATCTGCAAACCATTTGCTCTTAAGTCTCTTCGTGCTGCTCGCCATCACAGTCACGGCCTGGGCCGGAGCCGGAGATTCGGTCTCTGTGCCGAAGGAATTCCAGAACCCCTGGCCCGCCGAGTGGGAACGCGAGTTTCAGGAGCGTGCAGAGCGGGTGCTCAAGGGGATGTGCGCCAAGGAAAAGGCGGCTGGGCTGGGCGGACGGACGTACTTCGAGAACGAGAAGCGGGCGTATGGGTTTCTGATGGCCCACCTTTTGGCCGGCGATAAGGAAGTCGCGCTCAAGGAGATTCAGAAGGAGGATGCTCAGGCCGGGCAGTGGCATGCTCACACCGCGGGAATCGACTACTACGCGTGCTTTACCCTCAAGCACCAGGTGCGAAAGTACTTCCTGTTTGGCGAACGGCTTGCCCCCGAGTACAAGAAACGGATGTTCGATGGTGCCAGAGCGTGGACCGAAAAGGATCCGCTCCGCCGCCCTCACCCGGCGTTCGTCAAGCCTGGTGACGGATGGGGGCCTGATGTCAAGAACTCGTGGGTTGATGTACGTTCTACTGAGAACCTGTTCCTTATGCGGGTCACGAGCGTCTATCTGATGGCTGAAGAGACCGGCAACGAGGCCACCCGGAAGTTGTATCAGGAGACGATCCTCAAATATGCGGCGGCCCTGTACCGCGTGGGTATGGGGGAATGGGACTCGGAAAACTACCATGGTCACTCGATCGCTCCGCTGCTCAATCTGTTCGACTTCGCGAAAGACAAGGACGTGAAGGGAGCTGCCAAGGCGTGCCTCGACTACATGTGCGCGATCGGAGCGGTGAAGTATTACCACGGTGCGTTCAACGGCCCGACGAACCGCGATTACTCCCATGCCCAGCCGTTTGGAGGGAGCGCCCCCTGCGTCCTGTGGCTCTACTTTGGGGATACGCCTCGAGACAATACCTCCTATGAATCCGATGAGGCTCACGTGTTCAGCAGCGGTTACCGACCACCAGCCGCCGTCGTTCACCTGGCGCGAAAGAACTTCGACCGCCCGTTCGAGCTGTTTGCCAGTAAGCCGGGTTACTCGGCCACCACCGGGAACGATCTGAAGTTGCCCCCCGAGTACTTCGAGACGCAGTTTTTTGGCCGCACGTTCCAGATGGGGTCACTGGTCGGCGGAACCACGGCTGGCAAGACAGCGGTGAACGGTTTCAAAATCGTGGCGACCGACAACAAGCGCGGTGCAGTCGCGATCCAGGCAGTTCCCGGACCTGATCCGAAATTCGTCGGCTCGGCCAAGTACACCGAGGGCAAGGTCAGCGGTGAGAATCGAGTCGGCCAGAATGGGAACATGGCCGTGTGGCTGGTTGAAGGGGGCCAGTCGCCCTGGGTCTGGGTGCTTCCAGAGAGCATCGGCGTCGAGACTGATGGCAGGGTGACGTTTTTGAAATGCGACAAAACATGGATTGCTCTCCACCCCATCAACGCCGATGCTCCGAAGGTTGACGAAGGACTGACGACATCGCTGATTGAAGGTCAGGGCAACGCGCAGTGGGCCGGGCACCAGGTGCTGTCAACGAGGGGCCTCGGCGGAAGGTTCTGTGGACTGGCGATCGAGGTGGGGGAGGCTCCGGCATATGCTGACTTCACAGCGTTCAAGAAGGCATCGCTGGCAAATGCGAAGGTGGCTGCAGAGAACCTCACCATGGGGGAGGTCGAGTTCACAGGAGCGGGCGGGAAACAGGTACAGATCCAGTTCGGGATGAGGCCGCTCGACACGACAGTACGGCGGGACGGAACCCCGCACGACTGGGCCGAACACGGCAAGCACCTGTACCGCTCGGTCGGAGACGAGGTGGCGGTCATCGAGCAGGGATGGAACAGCGGCCAACTCACCGTACGAGCTGGCAAGTCGGTATTTGCCGCGACCGTTAGTGCTGCGGGCATAGCGACGTTCAAAGGTGAGTGACCGCCTGAACTCGCGTGATGGAAGTTGGCGTCGGTTCCCCGTCGGGTTACCTTGTTCGTTCGATGGTGGAGGATACGCAAATGACACATCCGATGGATTTGAGGGAGTTGCTGGAAGCACGCGAGGGTCGGCCGACTGAAGATCTGGCGGCTCGGAAGATCGCCACATTTGCCGTCATCCCGGCTGCAATGATTGGTCTCCTCGCTGGTACCCAACTGGTTGGAATCGCCGAGCCGATTGGGCGCCTTCTGTGGGTCTGTGCGGCGACCGCAGCAGCGTCCGGTTTTTGTGTCGCGTTTGTGGTACTGGGGATTTACTCGCTGTTTGGCTTCCGTCCGCTCGCCGTGCTTGCGGACGCACTGGTGGGTGCTCTGTATGGTCTATTGTGTGGAGGGGCACTGGCAATGTCTCTGATGGCGTTCAAGGTTATCCCTCACGCCTATTCGCTGTGCCCGTTGTACTTGATTCCACTCGGTGCGATCGCTGTTCCACTGATACGCGCGTGGAAGGATGCGAAACGTGGCTGTGAATCCGAGAGTGGGGACGGGTTGTCCGAATCTCAGACGTGAGCCACGCCGTGAACGGACCCCGCGAAACCGTCAGCCGAAGAGGCGGTCCAGTAGAATGCTGGTTCCCGTAGTTTTGCGGCAGTGAGGGTTAAGCCATGGATCATGATGACCGCGTATTTGCCGCACTTGCTTATCGCCGCAATGTGGGCGCAACAAACAGTGACATTCGGACCTTCCTCAGGTTTCGTGAAGATCCGAAGCGTACCGCAAAAGATGATCTGAGGTCGCTGAAGTCATTTGAGGAGCGTGGCCTGGTCGTTCAGGTGGAAGAGGCGTGGTTTCTCACTCCCGCAGGCTGCAAGCGAGCCAAAGGGGAGGCATTGAAGGCGGAATGGCAATGGTCCGATGCCTGGATCTTTGCATCGGTACTTTTTACCAGTGAATTGGATGATTGTCGGCTGCAGGACATCATGGCAGCCGCTGACTTCATCAATCATGCGATTCCAACACTCGCAGAAATGCATGGGGCTCTCAATCGACTTCTGTCGGGACGCCTGATTACGATCCGAAAAAGTTCGCTGTTTGCCCCGACCGAATCTGCATTGGCACTGTTTGCCAAAGCCGAGGGGTCGTGTACGAACAGAGGGCTGGAAATCGTCGATGGTCTTCGAAAGCTGCTGGACTGTCCCTGTTGTGGTGTGCGGCTCAAATCAGTCCGCTGGCGGTATCATCTCGACGAAGCGACATTGGAGCAGGCGTATGATGAATACTGTCAGATGATTGGATTCAAAAAGAAATAGACTGTG